>JAFQNC010000024.1 GCA_017396085.1 Tidjanibacter sp.
AACAGACGCCCCCGCCCTTCGGGCACCCCCTCTAACTTAGAGGGGGACAATTTTGAATTTTGAATTTTGAATTTTGCATTCCTCTTACTTGCCGTAGACCATTCGCAGAATCTTCTCGGCATAGCGCTCGCCCAGTAGCAGTTGGCCATTGCGACCAAAGTGGGGGTCGCTCTCGTCTTTGAGCATATCGCACCCCTCGCTCGACACCCAATCGGAGTTGGGTATCTCCGTGGCTATGGTCCTGATGATGGGGTTGAACTTGTCCCTATTGGTGTGCCACGGCGCAATCTCGCCCGCCACAAAGGGCACGTTGCCCAACTCCGCACGCAAGCCCGACACAAGGGCTTTCAGTTTGTCCATATAGCCCGTGGGGTTGCTGCTGTTCGACTCGCCTTGGTGCCACAGGATGCCACGCAGGGTGCCGTGGGCTGTGGCCTGCTTGGTGCGCCTTATGGCCTCATCGTAGAACGACAAACTCACACTCGACTTGTTGCCCGAAGCATCGGTGTAGTCGAAGGTGGTTGTCTTACCCTTGGCCCACTCGTTGATGTTGGAGCCACCACGCGCGTTCACCACGAGGAGTATCTTGCGCCCCGTGGCAGCGTGGACCCTCTTGGAGAAGCCCACACCCGGGTTGATTTGCTGGTGCTTCATATCCTTGCGGATGGTGGAGTATTGGTTCAGCGGGTTGGTTGCGGGCACCACCTTGCCCTCGGTGTCGAGCAGGTAGACTCCCTCAATGGGGCCAGTGAGGTCCTCGGGCAGCATTGTGCCACGACCTGCCATATTGCTCTGGCCGATGAGCAGGAACACGTCATACTCATCCTCCCCCTGCTCGGGCAACTGCTCGGAGGGGTTGGGCGTGGGTTTATGGGGCTTGGGAGGCTCCATCTGCGGATTGGCACAGCCTCCCAAAACCATCATAACGGCCACAATAAGCGATAGTAATCGTTTCATTGTCGCTCTCTTTGTTCTCTTGTCGGTCAAACTACAAGTTCACAACCTTGATACAACGTGCATAGCGTGCGGTGCTGTGCTTGCCACCGTGGTTGTTGTCGTATTTTCCCCAACGGATGTAGTAGGCATTAGTAGCACTCTGCTGTGTACTTGAGAATGCACTATCACCGGAGGTCTTCTTGATGTCAAGGATAACACCATCGGCAGCGCAAGCCAAGATGTAACCCTCAAATGCCAGACGTGCAGCCAACTCGGCAGCGGTAATGTTCTCGTGGTTTTCCACGGTTGCATTGCCTGCCTCGGTACCATTGTAGGCCTCAAACAGAGTAACCAACTCGTTTCTTGCGGGCAGATACCAACCGCCACCTGCAATGTTGTCGCAGTAAGCAGCAGCGGGGAAGGTGGCCGCAAAGTCAACGCTGTTGGCAGTTGCAAAGGCCTTCATTGCAGCTACGTTTACGGTACCATCTTCAGCGTCTATGGCCTCGGGAACATCGGCAGAAGCACCATTGATAACTTTCGGACTCCAAGCGAGTTTCTCACCATAGGGATAGAGCACTTTACCCTTCTTGCCGTCCTCCGAAATCCAGAACAGTACGCCACCCTCAATGGTTGCACCAATAGCAATGGTGCCTTCGGCTGCCTTCTTATCTTGGGTTACAGCGATGGTCTCGCTCACGGTAGTGCCCTTGGTGTTCTTGGCAGTTACGGTAACGGTGGTGCTACGCTCGGCGCTACTCTCGTTGGCCGACAAAGCAGTCAGAGTGATATTCTTGTCGTCCTTCTCAGCCTTCAACCAAGCCTTGCCATCCTCGGCAACAGCAACGGTAACATCGGTCATATTGCTCTCGTAGGAGATGATTGCCAAAGCAGCCTCGGCGCTGGTCAACTTGGCCTCTTTTGCACCAAGGGTAAGGGTGGGAGCAATCTCATCCTCCAACGCTTGGGTAACCGTTACGTCAATGGTGGTGGTGTTGATACCCTCGCCTGCGCTCACGTGAACAATACCATCACGGGTAACAGGATTGGGGTTGGCGGCGGTGGTGGTAACGGTCAAAGTGGTACCCTCCAACTTTGCGCTCAACCACGAAGCAGCCGAGTAGTCTACCTCTACGCTCAGCACATCGCTGTCGGAAGTGATGGTTGCCGTAGCCTTTGCACCTGCGGTCTTGGCCACATTGAGTGCTGCGGGTTCAATGGTTAGAGTTGCGGGGGTGTACTCCTCCTGCTGGATTTCGCCACCCTCTTCTCCTGCTGTACATCCCATTACCAATGCTGCAACGGCGATGCTTGCCAAATAGAAAAACTTTTTCATAGGTCTTTTTGTTTTGTTAGGTTAATTATTGAATTGTGTTTATTGTGTTTTGTATTCTTCGCTCTATTTCTCCTTCACAACAGCACCCTCCGTGAGGCCATTCTCGTTGTAGGCATCAACGGTGTAGTAGTAGTCCACGCCCTTGGTGAGGATGTGCAGCGCAAGCGAGCACTTCTTGCCATCGTTCACCTGAATGGTCTGGTTGAGGTAGTCGGGCGCAATGCCAAAGCGCACGAGGTAGCCCTCGGCACCCTCCACGGGCTCCCACTTCACATCGCCAAACCTCTCGTCATTGCGGCACCTCGTGGCCTCAATGCCCTGCACCTGTGCGGGAGCCTCGCCACCTCCGTGGCCAAACACCCTCAAATCCCTCATACCGAACTTACCACCCGAGGTTGCGTGGTAGTTCACCACCTTCAGGTAACGAGCCGTGAGGGGCTCTTTAAGTTCGAGGTAGTCGTGGGCGTTGGAGGTCTTGTTTTTGCTGCGGTCGGCCACAAGGCTCCACTTCTCGCCATCGAGCGACCAGTAGAGTTTGTAGGCGGTGTAGTCCTCGCCACCTTCGACCAAAGCCATATCCCAATCCTGCTCGGCAAAGTTGAGCTGGATGGCACGGATGGTCTTTGCGGCTCCGAGGTCCATAGTCAGCCACTCGCCCTTGTCGCCACTGGCTGCCGACCACCAAGTGCGCACGTTCTCGTCAGAAGCGTTCTCCACGGGGAAGTCCTCCAATGTAGACGATGCGGTGCAAACCTTATCCTTCGAGAGCAACCACCAGCCTGCGCTGTTGCCCTTCGAGGCATCGAAGTTCTCTTGGTGCATAACCATAGGCAGGTCGCCGAGGGTGGTCTTAACGCTCATACGCCCCTGCTCGTCAAAGTGTACGGGGAAGAGTCCGAGCCTGCGCTCAAAGGGGTTGTGGTTGCCCACCCACATTGTGGAAATCTCCCACCAGTTGTCGTTCCTATCCTTGAAGGTACAGCTGTGGCCCGCACTACCGATGAAGCCGCCCACTTTGAGCGATACGGGGTTGTAGGGCTCCACACGGAAACCCTCGTTGGGCTGCTTGCTGGTCATCACCACATCGCAGTACCACACCGACAGGGTGCCGGGGGTGGCAAATTGCAAGTAGTAGGTGTCGCCCCTCTTGACAATCCACGAGCCCTCGGGGCAGGGGAGCCATTTGAACTTACCCCTCCACTCGGGAGCCTCAATCTCGTCCCACACCTCGCGGCGGCCAAAGTGATAGCCCGCCTCGCAGTCGTTCACATCGGTGATGTAGTCCATCAGCAGTCGCTCCGAGCCCTCAATCATACTCATCGTTGTGGGGTCCAACTCAAAGCACTTGATAGACTGGTCGGTGCCCAGACCGTGGAACACAAAGTAGCGCCCACCATCAATGAACAGTGAGGGGTCGGAGCAGCGGGGAATTTCGCCACACACCTCCCACAAGCCCTTGTCGGGCTCGGCCGAGCGCACAATCTTCACGGTTTTTTGCTTGCGGTCGCGGTTGAGTTTGATGAAGTACATATAGTTCTCATCGGCAGCCACTGCGGGGGCTGTATAACTTCCATTGTTAAGAGCAGCCTCCTCGACCTCCTTGTTGAAAAAGACGTTTTCCCAATTCATCAGGTCGTCAGACACCCTATACCCACCAATGTCGTGGGTGGCAAAGAGGTAGTATTTGTCCTTGAAGTAGACCATCACGGGGTCGGCCGATGTGCGTGCATCGGGGTCTTTGGGCTTGAAGGTGCCCCAACCATAGTCCAAGTCAATGGGGTTGCAGTAGGTTGTGGGGTGGTTGTTCACGAGGTCGCCACCGCAACCGCACAGCAGCAACGCTGCCAAAAGTGCAAAACCAAATCGTTTCATCTTTGTTGTTTGTACCTATATTTATATATATCGTATGTGATTTTTCTCTCTATCTCGTCTTTCGTGTAGGCCTACCACACTTTGAGCACGGGTGCTGTGGGCGACTTGTGGCCCGCAACAAAGGCACTGCGGCCCTTGTCGAGGTCATCGCCCGGCTCACGCAACTCCCTAACGAGTAGCAGGGTGCAGTGGTCGGCACCGAGGCGTTTGAGGGCTTTGGTAACATCGAGCCAATAGTAACCCTCCTCGCCACGGAACGAAATCTCACCCGCAACCTTATAATCGCCACCCACAATGCGGCTCTGGGTGGGGTGGAGTTGCTCCACATCGCTCCACTTGCGCCCGCTGCCGGCCTTGCTCTCCACCACGTAGGCGTGCAGGCGGTAGGGGGCTCCATCATTACTCTTGCCACTCACACCAACCACAATGCGACCTGCCGAAGCGATGTCCACGCCCGAGAGGTCAAAGTCAATGGCCGTAACGGCGTTGTGGTCTGCCCCTGCGGCATTCATCTCCACAGCGGTGTAGCCTTTGGGCCCCTTGGTGGCCTCGCCCAACAAGAGGGTGGTGGAGCGGGTGGCTCGGATGGTCTGCATCTCGGCCTTCGGAGCGTGCAGGCTCAACAGAGTTACGCTCTGGGCGGGAATGGTCATATTAAGCACTCCATAGCGGTCGGTGGCAAGGATGCGACCATCGCCATAGTGGTTGTGGCTGACCTCCTCACACAGCAGAGGGGTGTTGGGCCCAACGCCCAATCTTCTCATATCGAGTTCCAAGCGGGAGGTGTGAACCCCACGCTGAACTATCCACACATAGGTGTTGCCCTGCTCATCCTGCGAGGTACACACGTCAAGGTCATCACTCCTCACCGAGAGGTCGGTACGCAACAGAGGCCTCTGCTGCTTGAAGCCCTTGGCAAAGAGCCTTACGGTTTGTGCGGTGCGCTGGGTGCCGGCAACATCGAAGCACCCCTTCTCGATGGCCCCTTCGTTGGGAGCAAAGATTTTCACCTCCCTCACAAGGGCACGACCTTGGTCGGCAAAGGTTAGACGTACCTTTTCGCCCTTGACTGCCTTGTTCAGCAATATTCCGCAGCGACCATAGCGATTGTTCTCCTGCGTGGCCTCCTTCACGGTGGTCCACACCCCATTGCACAGCACCTCGGTCTTGAACTTACGCACACGGTCGGGGGCGGTAAAGACACCATATGAGGAGCCCGAGTAGATGGTAAGGGCACCAATCTCCCTCTCGCCTCCGAGGTCAATGGTTATGCTCTTGGGCCCATCGGCAGTGAATGCCCACACCGAAGAGTCGCTCTTGTCGCCATCGGTCAGAGCCTCGGCCGAGAAGAGTTGGTCGGTGCCACACACCTCCACGGGACATCCCAAAGCGATGTTCTCCATCGCATCCTCGGCATAGCGGAGACCCTTCCAAGTGTAGTGGTGGCCCGATTTGATACCCTGCGGATAGGTGCTGCTGGTGGTGTTGGCAAACTTGAAGGCCCACATACCATAGCCCCCTCCGAGCATATTCTGGGTGTAGGTGCCCGCCCACTCCACAAAGAGCGAGGGCGAGTCCATCGTTTCATACTTGTCAATCAGATAGGCGTTCATCCAACGACCAATCTCGGTGAAGATGATGGGCTTGGTCTTACCTTGCGGGTGGTTGGCTTTGAGAATCTTGTCGATGCTCTCCACCTTACCCTTGTAGCCCACTGCGGGGATGTTGTAGGAGTGGGTGGAGAAGAGTTGCACGTTCTCCCTTGTGGTCATCGGGCGGCCCAGATAGTCGGTGCCCTCGGAGGCTGCCACTGCGGCCCACCAGTTGGTGTTGGTGCCAGCCGTCACGGGGCCCACAAAGCGGCAATCGAGACTCTTACCATAGAGCCTGTTCACATCGGCCACAGCGCAGTGTACCGCATCGGAAGCCACCTTCATCAGTTCCACATAGAGGTCGAGGGGCATAGGACCTGCGTGGCGGTGGTTGGGCTCGTTTTTCATCGCAAACATCGACACATCGCCCCTGCGTGCGGCATAGAAGGCCAGCCCATAGAACTGCTGCCAGATGGTCCACTTGTTTTGCCACGAGGAATTGTAGCGCTTCTTGCCAAAGCCGCTCTGGATGAGCACTTCGGCCCCAATGCTTTTGAGTTGGTCGAGGGCATAGCCAAAGACCATTGTGTTGGTGGAGTGCACAGGCCTGTTGGCCTTCTCCTCAATCTTGCTCCATTTGAGATATTTTTCGCTCTCGGGGTTGGCCAGCAGGTCGGCTTTCAGTCGCTCAAAATCCTCGGCCGAGGCCACTTTGCTGGAGGTATCAATCCACTTCTCATTGACATAGGTGTCGCCATCGGCCCACAAGCGCACAGCGTTCACATCGGCATACTCCAACCAAGCGGGGGCGTTTCCACCGGGCATAAAGTAGCCCTGATTGTAGCCCACATACTTCATCGTGTGGCCCACCTGCTCGGGGTAGACAGTGGCCTTGATGGTGGCGTTCTTGCCCAAACCGCCACCCTCTTGTTGCAACGAGGGGGTGTTCACCGGTGCAGGCTTGGCCATCTGTTTGTTCACTCGGCCCCAACCCTCAAACTCCATAATGCGGATGGGCTCGCCATCGGTGCTGTGGATGCGGAATTTGAAGGATGTGATGGGGGTCTTGAAGGTGAACGACACCCTGTCGAGGCGGTTTTCTGTGGTGAGCGTACCCTCAATGTCGGTCCAGTTGGCATCGTCCCAATATTGAAGAATGAAGTTCTTTACACACCAAAAACCATCGTGTTGTCCCCTCTCGGCCTGCTTTTTCTCCTTCTCGGGAATACCCGTGTAAATCACAATCGAGTCGATGTCGCAGTAGCGGGGCAGGGTTACCTCCAAGATGTGGGGTGGGCGCGAGGTGGGTGCCGACTCCCAAGTGGTGCGGCGGGTGAACTTACCATCCACAGCCATCTGCACCTCGGTGCGGGGGTTGGTTGAGGAGGCCTCCACGGTGGCTCCATAGAAGAGGTTGGTTTGTGCCTCGGCAGCCAGTGTGGCCACACTGCACGCTATGCCCAGCAGTATGTATCGCAGGTTTCTCATAGATTGTTCGCTCGTTGCGGACAGCGGTGTCCGTCTGGGTTATATATTCTTGTTTTCGTTTCTATTCTCCTTTGGTTGATACCTATTTGAATTCGGTCATCAAAATCACGCACTTGCGGCTACCCTCAAAATCAACCCTCACTTTGCGCTCCATTGGCAGGGGCATCTCCACAAGCCTCTCTTCGCCGGCGGAGAGGGTGTAGGTTGCCTTCTCGCCACCATTGATGCAGATGCTCACCTCAATGCACTCCTCGGAGGGGTTGGCCAGCAGGGTTGCCATTGTGGTCTTGCCCTCGGGCACTCGTGCGGCGAAGTAGCCACTACCCTGTGCCTCATCGGCGGGTTTCACTTGGTCGCTACCACCGAGGGTGTAGTTGTAGGGCGCAAAGGGCCTGCGGCCATTGCCCACATACTGAATACCCGGGCGGGTGTTCCAACCACCATAGGAGCCCACGTAGTTGTAGCCTCTGCGGTCCACTATCAGAGGCCACTTCTCCTTTTGGTCGGTGGGTACGATGGGGAAAGTGTTGAGCACAAGGCCGTTGTTGGCACCCGTAACAATGCCCCTCTCCGAGGAGAAGTCGCCCCACCAAATGGGCTCCTCCACCAGTAGGCAGGCATCCTCACTCTTGCCACAGGCCACATAGCCCACCACGTTGCGCAGCAGCAGGTCGGCCACGGGGTCCACACCACTCCTGCCTGCGAGGTCGAAGCCACACATCACCACCGAGCCCTTGCCGCCGAACATCTCACACAGGGCAGTGCCCGAGAGGTTGCGGCTGTAGTTGGCCAGCACGGCGGTGCGGCCCATATCGGCCTTGCGCACCGAGAAGCCGTTGGTTACGGGGTAAATGGCAGGGAAGCCCTCCATAGTTTCGTTGTAGCCCGTGTAGTCGCTCCACAACTTCAATCGCTCCATATCCACGCCCTCAAACACGGGGTGTTCCTTGCGCTCGATGTTGATGTTCATACCATCGCAGTAGGTATATTCGGGCGAGAGGTACTCGTGGGAGTTGTTGCTCTCGTCAAGCATCTCCACGGTGGAGGGGAGCCAAGAGGTGTCGAAGTCGGCTCTTTGGCGCATCACCAACACACGCCCACCCTTGTTCACGAAGTCGCTCAGTGCCTGCTTCTGTGCTGCCAATGCCTCGCCCCACGACTCCTCGCCAATCACGAGGGTTGCACCCTTGCGTGCCTTGGGCACCGAGGTGGTGAGGGTGTAGGCGATGGAGTTTTTGTCAAATGCGGCAGCGGTAGCACCCTTGGTGTCATAGAGAGCCACCTTGCCTGCGGGTATGTTTTTGGTTTTCCACTCCTTGCCGGCCACATAGAGGTTGGAGGTGTTGGTCGAGACAATCTTGCCATTCCAGACAATCTCGCCAACCAAGCGGTAGTTGCCTGTGGGCACCCACTCGGGCAGAGCAATCTCCAATGGGGCCGACCAAGTGCCGTAGTATTCCACAGTGGGTAGGTTGATAACCCCCTCTGCCACAGCAATCTTGCGCATATTCTCCAGCTTCCACACAACCTGTGCGCCCTCCAAGTTGCGCATCTGGTCATCGTCATTGACCACGTGGGCAACCACGCCCACCTTGCTACCTGCATAGACATTGTGGTTCCAGTTCTCCCAACTGATGAGCAGGGGCTGGTAACTTACGCCATATTGGTAGGCCACAGGCTTGGGTTTCATCTCGGCAAAACTCTTCACCGAATCCCAGTTGTGGAAAATGATTGTGAAGGGCATCACGCCCGCCAAATAGGGGTTTTGGGGACGGAAGCGGCGGAACATCTCGGTGGCATTCTTCAGCACCATAGCCTGATATTCAAGGGCGGCTGCGCCTTGGTCCTCGGCAGCGATATGGCCGGTCCAACACTTCTGCGAGCCGGGCTGTTTGGTGCGCGAGCAGAGGTTGTAGGCGCCGTCAATGCCGGTGTAGTTACCCACACACTCGGTGAAAGTTATGGCCTGCACCTTGCCCTCGTTTTGCCACAGGGAGGTGTTGCGCAAGTTCATATAGGTGAGGAACGAGTTGTAGTACCAGCCCCAGTAGCGGTGTACGTCAAAGATGTCGGCGTTGCGGCCCATACCATAGCCGGCATTACCAATGTAGGGTCGGGTGTGGTCCCACTCAATGAGCCTCTCGTAGCAGGCTTGCAGGAAGTTGTCCCAGTGCTTGCCGAGTGTTCCTTTGTAGGGCATCTCGTTGCTCATCACATAGATGACCACCGAGGGGTGCCAAGTGAGGGGAGTGAACTCGTCTTCAATATAATATTTGACATAGTTGTCGATGTTTTCCAAGTTGGTGGGAGGGGTGGACTCGCTCTCGGTAACTCGGGGGCGACCATACCTACCTCCAAAAATCATCATACCCTCCTCATCGCACACATCCAACCAGTTTTGGTTGGTGGGGATGCGTATGATGTTGATGTTCATACCTTTGAGGAAACGCACGTAGTCGCGTGCGAACTCCTTGCTGACCTCCAAATCTGCGGGGATGCCCCTGTTTGGAGGGTTGATTGCATTACCACGCAGGAAGATGGGTTTTCCGTTGAGGTAGAAGCGGCCATCGCGCATTTCAAACGAGCGGAAGCCGATGCGTTTTGTGATATTCTCTGTTCCGCAGGCCACCTCAAGGTTGTAGAGGTGCGGGGTTGCGGGGGTCCAGAGGTTTGCTTTGATGTTGTCGATTGTGAACTCCACGACCTGCTCCTCGGGGCTTGCCACGAGGCTGACCTCTCCGAGGGGTGCATTGTGAATTTCCTCTCCGCCCTCACACGCACGGATGGTTGCGTGGGCGGTGCCCGAGAAGCCTTCGGGGGCCACAACGTGCAACTCCATACGCACCTGCGTGTCGGTCATAAAAGGTACCAAATTGGTGATAGTAACCTGCGCTCCGGCTGCCAGTGAGCACACCAAGCCGGCGAGAGCCAATCCTATGTGTTTAGTCCAATTCATCATCATCGGTCGTGTGTCTTTAATCTCTCCGTTGTGTCTTTGTTGTCTGTTTTTGCCCCTTCCGATGCGGCCCCGAGGGACCGCACCGAAAGTAGGCAACCACGAATTAACCAAAATAACCGTTACCTTTTTTCAAGTATGTGTATTATGCGAAACAATTGTGTGTGTTTCAACAGGTTGTAAATGCTTGGTAGCAAACCACTACCAGCCGGGGTTCTGACCATAGTCATCACCAACCACATCGAGGAACGACTGCGGGATGGGCCACCTCCACCACTTATCATTCCAGTTCTTACGAGCATCAATGAGGTCTGAGGACATATTGGGGTCATCCGCTTTGCTGTCGCCACTGTGAGTCTTCGCAGCGTCAGCCAACAGACCAAGACGCTTCAGCAAAGGCCACCTTACGCCCTCGAAGTGGCACTCACGAGCATACTCGTCCAAGATGTCCTGCATAGTGAGCACACCGGTGAACTTCTCGCCCATTGCACGCTCATAGGTTTCGTTGTAGTAGTCCAGTGCCTTTGCACTTGCGCCACCATCCTTGTGGAAGTATGCCTCGGCAGCCATCAGATAAGTCTCGGCCAAACGATAGACGATAGCATCCTTGAAAGAGGTTGTACGAGTGGGGTCGTCAGCGTTAGTCCACTGGTCATAGAACTTCATTGAGTGTGGGTGCATACACTCCATATACTGAGCGGGTTTGAAAACAGCCTCATCGCCAATATTCTTTCCTGCGGGCAACAAGCTCTCGTCAATATAGTAGAATTTGTGGCGGAACATAGTGCTGTAACGATTGTCTTTCTCCTTGTTGTAGAGGCTGAAGAGGTAGGTGTTGGGGTAAACACGTCCCCAGCCGTAGCCACCATACTCGACACACTCTTTGAAACCTTCAACTTTTGCATAACGAGCAGTGGTAATAAGGCTCAAACGGTGTCCGGCAGCGATACCATTGGTGATGGTGCAACCACCACCCAATTGGTTGGAGAATTGGAACGCATAGAGAACCTCTTTGTTGCGGAGGTCGGGACCATTGAACACGTCTGCCATAGTGGGCATCATACCATAGTCGGGGCACTCGAAGATGGCCTCGCAGTTGTCGATAGCAGCCTGCCAATCCTCCTCCCACATTGCAACCTGTGCACGGATGTGGTGAGCAACGGCCTTGGTCAAACGACCGAAATCTTTGTTGGGTGCGGTCCAATCGAGATACTTGATGGCATCCTCGAGGTCGAGTTTGATTTGGGCAAAAATCTCGGCCTTGCTCGAAGGACGATAGACGCGGCCCTCCATATTGTCCACGGTGGTGGGTATGAGGTTCAGATAGAGCCTCTCAAAACGCTGGTAGAGCATAAAATAGGCCCTTGCACGGAAGCACTTTGCCTCTCCGTATGCCTGACGCACGAGGTCGTTCTCCATTGTGGGGTCGAGTTGCTCGGCGTGGTAGATAATCTCGTTGGCCTTACCGATAATCTGATACAACTGATTCCAGAAGGATTCAATAATTCCGGTAGCGGCGGTGGGGCTGTCCAAACGTGCAAAGCCGGCAGCGGTACCACCACGGAATACCATAAGGTCGGTACAGTAGTCCATCATCAGAGCACTATATGTTTCGGCCTCTCCTGTGGCAATAGAGCGGTCCTTGGGGTAGAGGCCCACAACTGCGCGGCTCAAACCCTCGGGGGTAGAATATACAAACTGGGTGGTGATGCTGGTCTGCGACTCAACCATCAGGTCGTCTGTTGTACACGAACTTGCGCCCAGTGCCAACGCCAACATCGCAATGCTATATGTTAAAATCTTTTTCATAGTCTTTTCTGTATTCATCAAAGGGATTAGAAGTTGAGGTTTACACTAACTGCCCATTGACGAGGCTCGGGATAGGCACCTGCACTGGTCTCGGGGCTGTATGACAAGTATTCGGTCAGAGTGAAGAGGTTGGTTGCAGTAACTGCAAAACGGAGGTTCTTCACGTTGATTTTCTTCAACAACGAGTTGGGAAGAGTGTAGCCCAACGACAGGGTGCGCAGACGCAGGTAGGATGCATCCTGATAGCACAATGCTGCGTGGTGCGACTGGGCCTTGTCGTAGATAGGACGGGGGAACTCATTGCTGGGGTTGGTGGGAGTCCAGTAGTTCACCATAATACCGTTGAGTTTGCCCTGCAACGAACCACCCTGATTGTAACTGTGGAGGTAGTCGTTGCTCCTCACGGTGCCATACACTGCATACCAATCCATATAGAAGTCGAAGCCTTTCCACCTAAGCGAGGTGTTGAGCGATGCGATGAAGTCGGGGTCGCGCTCGATAATCTGACGGTCGTCTTTGTCGATTTTACCATCTTTGTTGTAGTCGATAACCTTAACCGAGCCGGGCTCCACAACAACATCGGGCAATATTGCTTTGTCGGCTACGCCATCGCCATCGGAGTCGATGGTGGGTTTGATAATCCAGTTGCCGATTGCATCCTGACCCTCAAAGTCTTCGGTCTGCCAAATGCCCTCTGCGAGGTAGTTGTAGTAGACATTGATGGGGTGGCCAATGAACCACTTGTTATCAACATCGTCAATGTAGTTGCCATTCTCATCCTTGCGGTTGTCGATGCGGACAATCTCGTTGTGGAAGGTCGAGAAGTTCATACCCACGCTCCAATTGAAGTCTTTGCTACGAACAAGGTCGGCACCCAACGACAACTCAAAACCATTGGTCTTGGTCTCGCCGAGGTTGTCGAGCATAGAGGTATAACCAAGCACGCTCTCAATCTGACGGCTCACGAGAAGGTCGGTGGTGCGGGTGAGGTAGTACTCAACGGTACCGTGGATGCGGTTGTTGAAGAAACCGAAGTCCAAACCGAAGTTGGTCGAAGTGGTTGTCTCCCAACGCAGACGGGTGTTGGGGATGGAGTTGCCGGGCAGGTAACCGATGATGTAGTTGTCGCCAAACTCCATATCATAACTTGAAGCATCGCCAAGGGTGGTGTAGTTGCCAATACCGTTCTGGTTACCAACCGAACCCCAGCTCAAACGGAGTTTCAAGTTCGAAACAGCCTCCGAGCCTTTCAAGAAGGGCTCCTCCGAGATGCGCCAAGCACCGGCAATCGAGGGGAACAATGCCCACTTGTTCTGAGCACCGAAGCGGCTCGAACCATCGTAACGAACAGCTGCGTTCACGATGTAGCGGTCTTTGAAGCTGTACTGTGCACGAGCAAGGTAGGAAACGAGGATGCTCTCACTAACCGTGCGGTTAATCTTGGTGGGAACACCATCGCCAATCATATTCCACCAGAACGAATCAACGGGAATATCGCTGGCCTGTGCATCGAGTTTGGTCATATAGTCGCGGTCCCAGCTCTGCACTGCGGTGAGGTTGAGCGAGTGGTCTTTGTTGGCAATGGGCACCTTGTAGTTCACAATGTTCTCAATCACAAAGTTGTAGTCGCGACTGTTGGAGATGCTACCACCGGCACCACCACCTGTGTATTGCGAAGTCTTGTAGGAGCCAACCTCTGCAAAACGAGCATATTGGGTGGCGTTGAACTTGTAACTGAAGCCTTTGAAGGGACGCAACTCCAAGAAAGCATTCACACGGAACATATCCTGTGCGGTCTGCTCTTTGGTGTGCTGCATATTGTACAAGGGGTTCTGGTCGCCCGAGGTGTTGATGTACTGGGTGATGTTACCCTCGGCATCAAATGCGTTTGCATAGGGCTGGCGAGTCATAAACTGGTTGAACGAGCCATAGGCTGCATCGCGGAGAGTCTTGTTCACCGAGGTGTTCACACCAATGCTCAACCACTTGTAGGCCTCATAGTCGGCATTCACACGGAGGTTGCCACGCTCGTAGCCCGAGCCGTCAATCATACCGTCTTGGTTGGTGTAGCCAAAGTTGGAGGCGAAGCGGAGTTTCTTGTTGCCACCACGGATACCGAGCGAGTATTTCTGCATCACTGCGGGCTTAATCATCAGGCTCTCCCAGTCGGTCCAGATGCCCTCTTCCCAGTTCTTCTGCATAATTTCATCTGCGAACACATAGGAGGGGTCGAGTGCAGCAATAGCTTCGGGGTCGTCGATGTCCATCTGGTTGGCGATAGCTTGGCGGCGCAACTCTGCCCACGACTCGGGGTCGTAGTACTCGAAGTTCCTCCACAGGCTCTGCACACTGATGGTGGACTCGAAGTTCACCTCGGTCTTGCCACTCTGACCACGTTTGGTGGTTACCATCACAACACCGTTTGCTGCACGAGCACCATAGATGGCCTGTGCTGCTGCGTCTTTCAAAATCTCAATCGAAGCAACATCGTTGTTGTTAATCATATTGAACTCGGTGGAGTTGGAGGGAACGCCATCAATCACATAGAGGGGCGAGTTGCTTGCAGTCAGTGAACGCGAGCCACGAATCTGGATGCTCGAAGAACTACCGGGAGCACCACCGCCCGTAGTTACCTGAACACCTGCCGACAAACCACGCAACATCTCCGAGATGTTCGAGGAGGGATAGATGTTCATATCCTCGGCCTTAATCGAAGCAACCGAGCCTGCCACATCGCTACGGCGCTGCACGCCATAACCTACAACCACCAAGTCCTCAAGCACCTGCGAGTCGCTGGTGAGGGTGATGTCGATGCGGCTGCGTTTGCCCACAGCCACAATCTGAGTCTCATAACCGAGGTAGGAGAACTCCAACGAGGCTTTGTCGGACACAGTAATAGAGTAGTTACCCTTTACGTCTGTTGTAGTACCCTGAGTTTGACCAACCACCAGCACGTTTGCGCCGATGATAGCCGAACCATCGTCAGCAGTTACGGTACCCGTAACCTTGTGACTCTGGGCACTGACACTGGTTACACCTGCCATAAGGCTCACGATGGCCACAAGCAGGATTTTTCCAATAGTAGTGTTTTTCATTGTCTGAAAGTTTTAATGATAGTGTTTGTGTTAGTTGATATATATTTATTTTAAATAAGTATTGTGCTGTACAACCTATTTCTTGATTGCCTTGTCCACGGGGATATCCACACCGCTCCACACCTTCTTGGCGGTCCAATCGGCATCGGGGGCCGACCAGAAGGGGTCGCTCTCGGGCAGACCGAGAGCAACAAAGACTGCCGAGCAGAGGTAGACACTACCGGTGGAGATGTACCTCTCGCCGATGGAGGGCTGGTAGCCACAGAAGCCCACACGCAACCAACCATCTTCGGTGAAGGTGCCGGGGGCGTTGATTACTCGGTCAATCACAGCGGTCAGACCACAACGCACCTGTGCGGGGTTTACGGCCGCAGGCAGCCAGTGGCGCAACGATACATCCGAGAGTGCTTGGAAAGCACCAAACCTGTAGGCCAACGAGCGGCCAACTGCGGGGAAGGTGCCCTCGGGCGAGATGAGCCTCTCCTGCTGCTCTGCATAGCGGGCATAGCGGAGTTTCTCCACCTCAAGGAAGTCGGCACCCTCGATGTTGTGTTTGGCCATCACGTCAAGCACCTGTACCATCATAGGCTGAATAACAAAGCTGTTGTAGTAGTCGAGGTGGAAGTCCTTACCATCGCCATACCAACCATCGCCCTTGTACCACTCTTTGTGGCGGTCAAAGGCATATTTCACACGCTCAAACTCCCACTCGCCGGTGAACTCATAGAGAGCAGCCTCCACCATTGCCGAGAAGAAGAGCCAGTTGGTCTCGGAGGGTTTGATTACCCTCGAAGATTTGAGCTCCTTGACAAGACGCTCTTTGGTAACCTCGTCAAGGTTGCCCCAAAGTTGGGTGGGGGCACGGAGCAGGCCGTGTGCCAAGAAGGCGGCATCCACCAGAGGCTGACGGCCATTGTTGAAGTTCAGATAGTCGGGCGACTCGGGATTTACGGCATTGGCGATACCCTTCACGGCCCAGTCGATGTATTGTGCGCGGAGTTGTCCTTCGGGAGTGGCATCGGGGCCCAGTTCAAGCCAAGGTGCAATACCCTCAATCAGACGGCCAAGGCCTTCAAGGTGGGTTACTGCGTGGCGGGTGGCGATGTTCACGTTGTTGGACTCCACGGGCATATTCTTTTTCAGGGTGCCTGCTGCCAAGTTGGAGAGGAATGGGCGAGCAATGTGGTCCATTGCGGAGAGCCACACAGCCCTGTCCTCATTCTCCGAGAAGAGGGTGCGTACCTCCACTGCGGGCTTACCTTCAAGGAGGTTTTTGTAGCGGCCGAGGGCCTCAATGTAGTAGTAGTCTGCATAGGCAAGAGGCGCATCCACATCACGATTCTTGGCCAAGAATGCGGTGCTGTGTTTGAGAGCAAAGTTGGCGTTGGTGCCGGGCTTTGCAAAGTATTTCGCCGAACTGAGCGAGCGAATCATCTTCTCTGCCAAATCAAGGAAGGCCTGCGAGGTTGCCTCATCTTCCACGTAGGTGCTCAACTCCACATAGGCCGAAGCCATCAGAGCGGCAGCCGAAGCATCCCTCGGGGTCTCCTTCTTTGCGGGAGCCATAAAGTCCCAGTAGGGAACGCCATCTTTGGGCATACCCGGGTGGTTGAGGATGTATTTGCCAATCTTGGTGGCGTGGTCAAGGAAGTCGCGGTTGCCGGTGGTGCGGTACATATAGGTGAAACCATACAGGCCCCAAGCCTGTCCGCGCGACCAAGCCGAATCATCGGCCAATCCTTGATAGGTAAACTTCTTCACGATGTCGCCACTTGCCGAGTCGTAGGTAACAACGTGGTATGAACTGCCATCCTCACGGAAGTGGTTTTTCATTGTGGTGGTGGCGTGTGTAACGGCCACATCGTAGCACTCCTTCTTGCCGCTCAGACCTGCACCAACACAGAGGAGTTCGAGGTTCATCATATTGTCGATGATGACCACGAAGTCGCCACCCTCCATCTTGCGATTCCACGAGCGGGTGCAGCCAACTGTGGGGTTGAAGCGGGTAGCCAGCGAGTTTGCACCATTGATGAGAGCGGTGCGGTAGGACTCTTTGCCGGTGAGGCGGTAGCCGTTGCCGAAACTGCAATTGACAACGAAGCCCACATCGTGGCTGTTGGTGTTGAACTGCTCGGGGGCGATGCGCTCGGTCATATCCTCGGCTGCAAGGCGCAGAGCATCATCGCCGGTGTGCTCCCAGAGGTACCAAAGGCTACCGGGGAAGAAACCACTCTCCCAGCCGTGGCTGGCGATGAGTTTGAGGTTGCCCTCTTTGTCCATACTGCAAGGGAAACATTTTTCGCCCTTGTCTTTCACAGCGTCATACATAGCAAGGGCGTGGGCTGCGCTCTGTGAGAGCCCTTTCTCAATCACCTTTGCCATACTCTTGTCAGGAGTGGCGGCCAGAGCACCGGGGAGTGCTGTGAGGGCTGCCAATGCGAGTGTAAGAAGATGTTTTTTCATCCTGATTGATTGGTTTTGTAGTTATTTGATTTTTGGTAATTTGAAATTCCTCTATTTGGAGTGCTTGAATGGGGCCAGCGGAATACCCGCACCGTTGAACACCGTGGAGAGGTGCCAACTCATATAGCAGTACCTCACACCTTTGGCCTCTGCCACGGCAGCACTGCTTGCCTCCATCTTGCCATTGACGATGGTGGCGGTGGCGGTGTGGAGGTTGCCTGCGGCGTCTACCAACTGAACGTAGGGGATGGTGCTACCCGTTGCGTGGAGCCCCTCGCCGTTGCTGAACGAAACGATAGCCTTGCCGCCTTCATACTTCACGCTCTCAACCATCGGCGGTGCCACTTGGAGGTCGGTGCGGCCATAGACATCGTGCAGGATGAGATTGCCGAGTCGCTCGCCCGGGGTCTTTTTGTTGGGGTAGTGAATACCCTGTACTTGGTCGCCACAGTCAGACGAGGTTACGATGCCGCTGTTGGGGATGAGCGAGAGAGCATCCCACTGTGCCTGAATGAGGTCGGCACCATAGGTGTCGGTGTTTTTGCCTGTGCCGCTGATTTGCACATAGTAGAAGGGGATTTCTGCCTTGGTGTCGCCTTTGGCCTTGCGCCACTCCTCCACCATAGCCTGCTGCAAACGGGCATAGGCGTGGGAGTTGTCGCGGTTGCTCTCGCCCTGATACCAAGCCCAGCCACGAATGGTGTACTTCTCGATGGGGTGGACCATTCCGTTGTAGAGCAGTCCGGGGGCACTCTTCTTGGCGGCAGCCTCGCTCAACTCGGAAGCGGTTTTGTAGTCGTTTGCATCAAATGTTTTGAGCCTCTCGGCGGGCATCCACGCCTCAATGCGGGTACCACCATAGGGGGTGCAGATGATACCGATGGGGATGTTGAGTTCGGTGGCCATCTTGCGACCGCAGAAGAAGGCTATGGCGCTGAACTCTTTGGCCTCGGTGGCGATACTTGCCCTCCACCACTTGTTGTCCCTCACATCGTCTAAGGGGACATCGGAGGCGCAGTAGCCCACTTTGAAGTAGCGCAGGTGGGGCAGCGAGGCGGCTGCGGCAATCTCCTTGTCGGCATTGGTCACAGGCTGGTAGTTGCCATTGGCCACCGAGCCGAAGCCCCTCATCGGCATCTCCATATTACTTTGGCCTGCAAAGTGCCACACCTCGCCCACAAGCACATCTTTGACGCTCTTGGAGCCGCCGTGGGAGTCTTTGATGGTTACCACAAAGGGCTCCAATGAGGCTGCGGGAGTGGGAATATCCAACCTCCAACGGCCGTCAGTGTCGGCGGTGGTGGTTACGCCCTTGTTGTCCCACGAGCCATAGCCCAAGACGGTTGCTCCGGGGTTGGTTTTGCCCCACAATGTGGCATTGGAATTTTGCTGCACAACCATACCATCGCTCAACAAGACAGGCATCCAGAGCGTGCTTGGAGCGGCATAGGGGTCAATCTCGATGGTTGGAGTCTTGCTGGGATGCTTGCCCACCACGGGCTCGTTGTCCTCACACGAACAGGTGCCCATTGCGAGGGCAACAATCAGCAAAAGCGACTTGAAAAGTTTCATCTTCATTTGAGGTTTTCGGTTTGTGTGTATGGCGGTTGTGCGCGCACATCTTATCAATTGCAAAGTAACCACATAGGCACCAAATAAAATATCAACTTTGTTCGAGAGTGTCGCAAAATAGTACACCCCGCAAAAACCTCCTAAAACGAGCACAGGATGCCCGTTGTGGACATCCTGTGCATAAAAGCGGATTATTTTATTACCTTGCGCTATACGCCGCTGAAGCAGTTGAAACCACCGTCAATGGGGAGCACCGTGCCGGTGATGAAACTTGCTGCATCCGAGCAGAGGAACTGAACAGCACCGTTGAGCTCGTTGATGTCGCCAAAGCGGTTCATCGGGGTCTTGGCCAACACCTTTTTGCTGCGCTCGGTGAGCGAGCCATCGGGGTTGATGAGCAGTGCGCGGTTCTGGTCGCCGATGAAGAAGCCGGGGGCGATTGCGTTTACCCTCACACCATCGCCAAACTTCATAGCCATCTCCATTGCCATCCACTGGGTGAAGCACACAATGCCGGTCTTGGCCACCGAGTAGCCAAACTGGCGGGTTATGGCCTGATAGGAGGCCATCGAAGCGATGTTCACAATGGCACCCTTGCCCTTCTCGGCCATAATCTTACCGATGGTCAGCGAGGGGTAGACCGAGCCGTTGAGGTTTAGAGCACACACCTTCTCGTAGTCGGGAATACTCATCTCAAAGATGCTGCTGTCATCGGCAATGCTGGCGCCTGCCATATTGCCACCGGCCACGTTGATGAGAATATCCACGGTGCCCATCTTCTCCACAATCTCATCGGCAATCTTCTTGAGGCCCTCCACATCGAGCACGTTGGCCACAAAGCCCATAGCCTCGCCACCCATAGCACGCAACTCCTCCACACGGGCGTTGAGTTGCTCGGGGCGGATGTCGAGAATGGCAACCTTTGCGCCCTGCTGGATGAAACTCTTTGCAATGCTGCCACCCAGAACACCGCCTGCTCCGGTAATCACGGCAACTTTTCCTTCAATGCTGAATTGTTCGTTCATAGTCTCTCTTTTGAATTATTGGTATGATTTTCTTTTTTTTGGTTTGTCTGCTTGTTGCTCTGTGCCCTCTCCTACAACTTGTCGTAGTACTTCTCAATGGTGGCAATCACGCCCGACATCTCGGCCAAAGCCTTTGCGCGGCCCAGCAGCGAGTAGCCCGGGTTGTAGCCCTCCTTGCCATCATCGGAGAGCATCAGCGGGCCGTGGTCCACTCGCATCGGCAGTTGCCAATCGACCATACCTGCCTCCTTGCGCCTCTGCTCCTCACGCAGGAATATGCGTGTGGTCTCAATGAGGTTGGCCCTGCCGGCCAAGTGGCTTGCTTCGATGAAGTTGCCACCCTCGAGGGTGTTGGTGCTACGCAGGTGTACAAAGTGGGTGCGGGGAGCAAACTGCTCGGCCATTGCTGCCACATCGTTGTGGGCACCCGAGGAGAGCGAGCCTGCACAGAAGGTCAGACCATTGGAGTGGGTGGGCACGGCATCAAGGAACCACTCAATGTCCTCCTTGCACGTTACGATGCGGGGCAGGCCGAGCACCTGACAGGGTGGGTCATCGGGGTGTACACACAGGTTCACGCCATACTCTTCGGCTACGGGGCACACCTGCTCCAAAAAGTATTTCATATTCTCGCGCAGGGCGTTGCGGTCAATGCCATCGTATTGTGCGAGCAGGTTGCGGAAAATCTCCACGGGGTTGAACTCATCGCCACGAATGTTGCCATTGACAAAGCCTTGGGTCTTGATGATGATGGTGTAGACCAGCGCATCCTTCTCGGCTTGGGTCATAGTCTTGTCCATCTCGGCCACCTTGCGGAGTTCCTCCTCGGTGTAGTCGGCTTCGGCACCCTTGCGTGCGAGAATTTTCAGGTCGAAGTAGGCGAAGCGCAGTTTGTCGAAGTAGAGAGTCTTGGTGCCATCGGGGTTGAGGTGCTCCAAGTCGGTGCGAATCCAGTCAATCACGGGCATAAAGTTGTAGCACACGGTGCGCACACCTGCCTCGCCGAGGTTGCGTAGCGAGGTGCGGTAGTTGGCCAAGAGCCTCTCCCTCTCGGGGCCGCCATACTTGATGGCCTCACACACGGGTAGGCTTTCCACTACCGACCAACGCAGGCCGTGTTGTTCGATGTTTGCTTTGTAGGCCGAAATGGCCTCGGGGGTCCAGACCTCGCCATTGGGCACGCTGTGCAGTGCCGACACAATGCCCTCCACGCCAATCTGGCGCAACATAGGCAGGGTGATTACATCATTGGGGCCGAACCACCTCCAAGTTTTCTCCATAATTTAATATTAGGTATTGGTTAGACGTTTTTCTCGCTGCTATTGCAAATATATCCACAATCTCGGTCGGGTGTGGTGCCCGTTTGAACTATTGAACGATGTTGTGATAAGTTCGAACTCCTCTTTTATTTTCCCAATCGGGGAGTGCCTATTTTTGTCATATCCGCAAATGCTAACCAAAAATCAACTATCAATATGAAAATGAAATCCATTTTTTCGGCTCTATGTGTGGTAGCGGCTACCTTTGTGCTCACTGCTTGTGAGGAGGAAGGCCCCATTGTGAACAAGCACCCTCAACCCACCCCTGAGGAAAAACCCGATGAGCAGGACCCCGATGCGGTCTTCCCCGAGGGCTCCTACTACCCCGAGGTAATCCCCACGCTGGATGAATACGTGGGGCTGCCCACGCCGGGTGCAGAGGAGTTGTACAAACCCTCCAAACTGCTCAATATGTACAAACCCATCAAGGTAGACAGGACCTCCTCCAACAGCAGGCCCGTGAACAGTTGGACCTCCGAGAAAACCCGCATCCTGCCCTATCTGGTGGGCTTCGTGCGCAACGAAAATATCGACACCTACAAGGAGAAAACCAACAAATATGGCTCCTCCACGGAACTTGCCAAGCAGGCCGCCACGGGGCGTTTCTATGTTACCAAGATTGGCGAGAGGTGGTGGATTGTGGACCCCGAGGGCTATCTCCACTACGAGCGTAGTGTCTGCTCGTTCCGCAAGGGAGGCTCCGAGCGCAACGCTGCCGCCTTCGCACAACGCTTTGCCAGCGATGCCGATTGGGTGGCAACAACCCAAAGGGAACTTGCCGACATCGGCTTCCACGGCACAGGTGCTTTCTCCACCAACAAAAATCCGAGCGATGTGATGGGCTATCAGGCAGTGCAGACACACAATGCCGTAAATTCCAATGCTCCCCTTACGTTGGCACCTTCGTTTGGATTGATTGGTGCTTTTGTTGGCTCCATTGGCGATAAGGTCATCAACAGCGAGACGCTCCGTGTGTGTGCCGTGTTCCACCCCGATTGGCCCACCTACTGCGAAACCTACGCAAAGGCATCCTACGGTTTTGGCCCCTATTTGAGGGATAAGAATGTGCTTGGTATCTTCTCCGACAATGAGATTAACTTCGAGTCGAGCGGTGGTACCAAATATCTTTTGCAGCGTATTCTGGCCGTGTCGGACAAGAGCCACTTTGCATATAAGGCCGCCGTGGATTGGTGTTCAAAGAACAACGTTTCGACCACAAGTCCCGACAAAACCGGCTGTCAGCGCTTCGCAGGCCACGTTGCCGAGCTCTACTACAAGGGCGTAAAGGAGGGTATTCAGAAGGCTGACCCCTATATGCTCTACCTCGGTACCCGTCTGCACGGCTCGCCCAAGTATAACGACTACATCATCGCAGCCGCAGGCAAGTGGTGCGACATCATCTCGATTAACTATTACAGCCGTTGGAGCCCCGAACTTGACAGCTATGTCTCCAAGTGGGCAACATTGGCCAACAAACCCTTCCTCGTTACGGAGTTCTACACCAAAGGAATGGATTCCGAAGAGGCTGCCGGAGGTATTACCAACACCTCGGGTGCGGGCTTCCTTGTGAAGACACAGAGGGATAGGGCCTATGCCTACCAGCACTTTGCACTCGGCCTCTTGGAGGCTCCCAACTGTGTGGGCTGGCACTGGTTTAAGTATCAGGACGATGATGGCTCCGACAACTCCAACAAGCCCGCCAACAAGGGTATCTACGACAACTACTACAACATCATCCCCGATATGGGCAAGTATGCCAAGGACATCAACATCCACGTCTACGACCTTATCAAGTTCTTCGACGGAGGGGGCAAGTAGTTGGTGTTGTAGCAGAGGGCGGAACAGCGTTTTTTTGTAAAGCACAATACATAACAAATAAATAGACAGACAGAAAAAATGAAAACCTCAAAACTTTTTAGCACTCTTGGTGCGTTGGCTTTGGTTTTGACCTTGGCTTGTACACCAGACGAACCCGTTGTGAAACCACACCGTCCGATTGGTGGCACCACCTCCGATGTGAACGACCCGCTCTTGCCACAGGCAGGCCCGCAGGAACTTTTCACTTTTGCCAACAACGCAACCAAGGCCGAGTCGGCATTCACCTATGTGGCTCCGCCCAAAAAGTCCTACTATCGCCCCATTACCGTAGAGATTAGTACGAGCGACAAACCCAAAGCACAGCGCACGTGGAAGAAGATTAAGACCCGAGTGTTGGCCAACGTGGTGGGCTTCACTCCCGATGAAACCATCACTACCTACAAAGAGAAGACCAACAAATATGGCTCCTCGCTCGAACTGCCCCGACAGGCGGCCACGGGTCGTTTCTATGTTACGAAGATTGGCCCCCGCTGGTGGTTTGTGGACCCCGATGGCTACTTGCACCACCATCGTGGTATAACCTCGGTGCGCTATGGCTCCTCGGACCGTAACGCTGCGGCTTTCCAACAACGATTTGGTGGCGATGACGCAAGGTGGCTCTATGTTACCCAAATGGAGTTGGCCAACGTGGGCATACACGGCACAGGCGCATTCTGCACCGACACCTATCAGAAAATTCAGACACACAATGCCGCCCACCCCGATGCTCCGCTGATGCTCTGCCCCTCGTTTGGCTTCATTGGTGCCGCAGCCAAGGCTCTGGACAATACAAACCTCAATAGTACCAATGCCAAGATTGGTGCTGTATTGCACCCCAATTGGGAGAGTTGGGTGAATGAGTATGTAAAGACCACTTTGGCTCCCTACAAGGGCGACCCCAACGTGGTCGGCATTTTCTCCGACAACGAGATTCCCTTTGGTGGCTCGTCCAGCGGCAGGGAGAACTACATCCTCTACAAACTTCTCAACCTCCCCGCAGACCACTTTGGCCACAAGGCCGCACAGGCGTGGGTGGATGCCAACTATCCCGAAATGAAGTCCGATTACAGCAATATGTGGTGGTCGGTAAACCTCAGATTTACCCAATATCTGGCCGAGAAATACTACAAGGGTGTGAGCGAGGCCATCAAGGCCTTTGACCCGCAGATGCTCTACCTCGGCACTCGTCTGCACGGCGAGTACAAAACCCAAGAGGTGGTTACCGCTGCGGGTAAGTATTGCGATGTGGTGTCGATTAACTACTACGGCAACTGGACTCCGCAGATTGAGGTGGGTGGCCGAGTGTCGGAGTGGGAGCAGTGGTCGGGCAAGCCCTTCCTTGTAACCGAGTTCTACACCAAGGGTATTGACGACTCCGACCTCAACAACGAGAGCGGTGCAGGCTTCGCTGTGCGCAATCAGGCCGCAAGGGCCTATGCCTACCAAAACTTCACCCTCGGTCTGCTCCAAGCAACCAACTGCGTGGGCTGGCACTGGTTCAAGTATCAGGATGACGATGGCACCGACAACTCCAGCAAGCCCGCCAACAAGGGACTCTACGACAACTCCTACCAGATGTTCCCCTACTTGGGCCGCTATATGAAAAATATCAATATTCACGCCTACGACCTGATTAACTTCTTCGACACACTCGAATAGTGAGGCGTGTGTTTTGTAGTAAGAGAATTGCACACTCAAAACGAATATCAGAATATGAAAAAACGACTCTTGACAGTGGCCATTGCCCTTTTTGTGGGCCTTCTTTCGGTGGAGGCAAGTGGGTTTGCACGCTTTGAGCGCCTCACCACCAACGATGGACTGTCGAGCCTCTGTGTTGGGCCAATCTATCAAGACGAGTTCGGGATGGTGTGGGTGGCTACCAACGATGGACTAAACCGCTACAATGGTAGGTCCATATCTGTGTACAGGCCCATACTTGGCGACTCCACTTCGCTGTATAACAACAATATACGAGCAGTGTGTGGCAACCGTAACGGCAAGGTTTGGGTGATTAATAAGTATGCCCTCTCGGAGTTCGATATGGCTACCGAGAAATTCCACACCATACGTAAGAAGGGCGTGCGTACCATCTGTTGCGAAAACAACACCCTTTGGGTGGCGGGTTTCCGACAAATATGGAGGCTTGACGAGCAGGGTACCCTGCAAACTTTCTACGAGTTGCCACAAGGAGTGAAGGTGAATGCAATGAAGGTACTCTCCGATGGGCGTTTGGCTCTTGGCACAGAGGCGCACGGAGTGATTTTTATTGACTCCAACCGCAAGATAACCTCCACACTCGGTGGGCAAAACATCTCATACATCTTTGAGGACTCCAAGCACAGAATGTGGTTCTCCACACGCTACAATGGTATCTATTGCTATGGTCAAGACGCAAGTGTGGTGAACTATGTGGCCACACAAGACGAAAACAGCCTGCCCGACAACTTTGTGCGCAGTGTGTGTGAGGACGACCTCGGACACATTTGGGTGGGAACTTTCAAGGGACTTTGTGAAATAAATCCCGAAACTCGCTCGGTGAGGCGCGTTGATGACGAGGAGGGCTCACTACGAAGCACCTCCGTGTGGTATACCTACTGCGATGCCAACGGTCTGGTGTGGATTGGAACCTACCACGGTGGTGTGTTTATCTACAACCGAGAACTCGACCGCTACAAACACCACGACATCTTCGGTAGCATCGTTGAGGACAACGCTGGCAACCTCTGGCTCGGCTCGGAGGACTCGCCACTGGTGAAGTACAACCCCCGCACCGATAGGGTACAGAGGGTACACGAGCGCAAATTTATGGACGAGGGTATCACCTCGCTCTACTTCGACTTGCAGGAGAACGAACTCTGGGTGGGTACACTGCGTGGTGGCTTGGTAAGGTTGAGTAGCGATGGTAGGATACTCCAACAATTCCGCCACAGCGACACCAACCCTCGCTCGCTGCCCAACAACCACGCCCGAGAGATTATCCCCTTCGGGACAGACTCCCTCATTGTGGCCCACCACACGGGCTTGATGGTGTTCAATAAGCGCACCGGCGAGTGTCGCGAGGTGGAGGTGTTGAGTCGTGTGGGCGGAGGCCACGTTTCGGATGTGTTGCTCGACAGCAATGGCGACTGCTGGGCCTCGGTGTCGGCCGGTGTGGTCAGATACAACCTCGCCACGGGCGAAAGCCGACAGTATCTGGTGGAGACGTCAATCCCCGAGATGGGAAGTGCCCACGTGCAGAAACTTTTTGAGGATGGGGATGGTAACATTTGGCTTGGCTCTTCGGGCGCAGGACTCTTCCTCTTTGAGCCCCAAACGGATTCGTTTGTCTGCATCAATGGCAAGAACAGCGCACTGCCCAGCGACTACATCATAGACATTGCCCAAACCGAGAGTGGCTACTTGCTCATCGCCACGATGGGTGGACTTGTGAAGTATGACCACGACAACAACATCTTCTACACCTACAATCGCAACAGTGGCTATCCGTTGCCCGAGGCGGCTACCTATGGTATCTTCATCGCCTCCGACAATGTGGTCTACCTCTCCGGCCACCGACATATGGTGTCGTTCCACGAGCAGGACCTTGTGCGCAGGAAGGCACCACACAACATCTGGTTTGTAAACCTGAGGGTGGACAATATGCCTGTGGCTCCCGGCGACCAAAGCGGTATACTCTCGCAGTCGCTCTTCTATCAGAACAAAATACGCCTCGACAGGGGGCACTCAATGTGGTCGGTGGAGTGTACCACGCTGGGTAGTGTGCCCGATGCAATCTCCCGATTGGAGTACAAACTCGAGGGCTACGATGAGGATTGGATTATTGGCGACTGGGGCAAACCTATCTCCTACACCAACCTCCCCGGCAGGGACTATGTGCTCAAAGTAAGGCGCATACACAACCAATCTTCGGAAGTGTTGGCCGAGAAGAGCCTGAAAGTGGAGGTGGTGCCTCCATTTTACGCCACGTGGTGGTTCGTACTGCTGCTGTTGGCTGTGGTGCTGACGCTGGCGGTGGTCTACTTCAAATTCTACTCCAGCAGGGTTAAACTTCACGCCTCGCTCGAGTGGGAGAAACTCGAAAAGAAGAAGATTCAGGAACTCAACGAAAACAAGTTGCAGTTCTTCACCTATGTGTCGCACGAAATTCGCACCCCTGTAACGCTCATCAACAGCCAGTTGGAGTCGATTCTTGCACAGCAGGGCGTGCCTCCCTCGGTCTACCGCAAGGTGAGCAGTATGCACGACAACCTGCAAAAGGTCTACAACCTCATCAACGAACTCCTCGACTTCAAGAAGAGGGAGAGGATGATTGAGAGTATGCGCTTCTGCAATGGCGACATCATTACGATGCTCGAAAAGACAGCCACTTCGTTCAGGGAGTATGCCGTGCAGAGGAAGGTGAAGTTTGAATTCCTCAATCAGACCGATGTGCTCTCGCTCAAAGTGTGGTACGATGCGGTGCAGATGGACAAGGTGCTCAACAACCTCCTTTCCAATGCCTTCAAACACACCCCCGAGGGCGGTAAAATCAAACTCATACTGAGCCAAACGGAGCAGAGTGTGCTGATTAGCGTGAAGGACACCGGCGATGGTATCGACCCCGAATATCAGAAGGCCATCTTTGAGCCCTTCTCGCAGGTGCCCGGCGACTCGGCCGCAGCACTCGGCACGGGCTTGGGTTTGGCCATAACGCAGGGCATTGTGCAGGCCCACGGTGGTACCATAGCGTTGGAGAGCGAAAAGGGCAAGGGGGCCAAATTTGTCATCACCCTGCCCAAGGGCGACAGCCACATTGCCGAGGAGCAGAAGTGTGAGGTGGCCGATGAGGACAACCAAACCATTGAGGCCAACCGACTGATGGACAAACAGTTTGTTGAGGACATCGTGCGCTCGCAGGAGGAGGCCGGCTCGCGTGGAGCCAAGATGCTCATTGTGGAGGACAACAACGAACTAAGGCAGTATCTGACCGAACTCTTTGACCCCTTCTACAAGGTTACTTCGGCGTGTGATGGCGAGGATGCGCTGCAAAAGTTGGAGTACTACACGCCCGACATCATTGTCAGCGACCTGATGATGCCCAATGTGGACGGCGTGGAACTCTGTCGCAGGGTGAAAAACAACGTGGAAACGAGCCACATACGCTTTGTGATGCTCACGGCAAAGGTTACCGTGGAGGCGGAGTTGGAGGGCTTCCGCAGTGGTGCCGATGACTACATCGCCAAGCCGTTCAACTCCAAGATTCTCGTTACCAAGTGTAACGCTCTTGTCAATAGCCGTCTGCAACAGCAAAGGTCGTTTATGTACTCTATGGACTCGGAGGAGTTGGCCGGCAACAACACCATAGACAAGACCTTCCTCGATTCGGCAATGAAGATTATGAACGAGCACATCTCCGATGCAAGTTTTGACATTGGCGAGTTTGCCCGTGAGATGGCTATGGGCCGCACCTCGTTCTTTATGAAACTCAAGGGTATCACCGGCCAGACGCCCAACAAGTTTATGACCAACGTGAGGCTCAAAAAGTCGCTTGACATTATGCGTAGCGACCCCGCACTCTCGGTTGGCGAGGTGTCGTATATGGTCGGTTTTAGTTCGCCGAGCTACTTCATCAAACTCTTCAAGGAACTCTTTGGCGAAACGCCCGCATCGTTCAAGAAGAATTTGGGACATTCGGAGCAAGAGGGGTAACAACTCCCAAAACAAAAAAAGTAGGGTGTGTCTAACTTTTAGACACACCCTTTGTTTTTCACACACTATTTGTGAACAAATCTCTACTTCGGGCGGCGGAAGTTCTCACACACAATGGCGGTGGCGATGGCCACGTTGAGCGACTCGCTTCCCCTGCGGTCGGCAGGCCAAGGCGGAATGAAGAGGTTGCGCTCCACCTCGCACTGCACCTCCTTTGATACCCCACGCCCCTCGTTGCCCATAACAATCACTCCGCCACTTGTCAGTGGGGCGGTGTGGATGTCCTTACCATCAAGAGTGGTAGCGTAGGTGGCAACCCCACGGCTTCGTGCCTCGCGCAACCACTCGGCAAGGTCGCAGTAGTGTACCGTCACACGCAGCAAGGCTCCCATTGTGGCCTGCACCACCTTCGGGCCCCAACAGTCGGCTGTGGTGGGGGTGCAGACAATGCGGCTTATGCCATACCAATCGGCCGTGCGGATGATGGTGCCGAGGTTGCCGGGGTCCTGCACCTCATCAAGGGCAATGACCAACTCGGCTGGGGTGGCAGGGGTGAGTTTGCGCTTGGGAATGGCCACCACGGCGAGCGACTTGGGCACGCTCTTGAAGGCACTCATTCGCTCCATATCCTTGGTGCTGACCACCTCGGCCCTCGGGTGGTCTATGCGGCTACCCTCCAGCACAAAGAGTCGTTCCACCCTCCACGCAGGCTCGCGCAGAAGTTCTTCCACAACCTTGTCGCCCTCGGCCACAAAGAGTCCGCTGGCGGTGCGTGCCTGCTTGTCTTGCAGGGAGCGCACAAATTGTATGTCGGCTTTCGTAATCATATCATCGGTATAGGGTGTGCCTATAAGGTGGCAAAATGGAGTGCAAGCAGGGTCATTGTGATAACACCGTGGCCTATGGCTTTGGTGTCGGGGCAGAAGGCGGCGGTGTGGAGCGCACCCGCACGTGCGGCGGCAAAATCCTCGCCCGTGTAGCCCACGCCCAAGCGGTAGAAGAGGGCAGGGTAACGCTCGGTGTAGTAGCCAAAGTCCTCACCCGTGGGGCGCAGACCGAGCCTTACGACCTCCCCTTTGCCAAGCGTGCTCGACAAGCAGGAAATGGCCTCTTCGGCCAACGCAGGGGCGTTGTAGACTGCGGGGTATCCCTCACCAAAGTTTTCCGTTACGGATACGCCGTAGTGCTGTGCAATGGCTTCACAAGCCTCGCCAATGAGTGCCTTAACCTCGGCTCTCCATCCCTCGTCAAAGGTGCGCATCGTACCCTCAAGGTGCACCTTGTCGGGCACAATGTTGGTGGCTCCATCGGCCACAATGCGCCCAATGGAGAGTATGGTCGGCACGCTGGTATCGGGGCTCTTGGCGGGAATTTCGTAGAGCCTCTCTATCAGTTTGGCTGTGGGCAGAATGGGGTCCACGATGCCCTTGCGCAGGGCTGCGTGGCCACCGTGGCCCTCCACCGTGATGTGGATTTCATCGCAAGCGGCCATATATTTGCCGGCACAAATGCCAACGGTGCCCGTGGGCAGGGTGGGCTCAACGTGCTCCCCAAGAAAGGCAACCACCTCGTAGTCCTCAAATGGCTCCTCGGACAGCACCCCCTTGGCTCCACCCGGGTTGAGTTCCTCGCCCGGTTGGAAGAGTCCGAAGATGGTGCAGTTGAACTCCTCTCGGTGGCGATTGAGCACCGCAAGAGTGCCCAGCAGAACGGTGGTGTGGAGGTCGTGGCCGCAGGCGTGCATCACACCCTCGCGCTCCGAGGGGTGGGGAGATGCGCTCTGCTCGGAGATGGGGAGTGCGTCAATGTCGGCACGCAACACAATGGCTCTCCTCTTTGCGCCAACACGCTCCTCGGAGGCCTTTGTGCCCTCAATTTTGGCCAGCACACCCGTGCCCGCAATGGTCCTACACTCAATCGTTTGTGAGCGCAGGGTGGCCACAATCTGCTCTGCCGTGCGGTGCTCGGCAAAGGAGAGTTCGGGCTGCGAGTGCAGTCTGTAATATGTATTGACCAAGCCGACATAGTCGCCCAGCACCTCGTCCGTGAGCCTCTTGATTTCCATCCTATTCTTGTGTGAGTTCTATCTGATAAATCTTGTTCCAATTTTTGCCCGTAACAAAGAGCCTTCGGGCGGAGGCATCCCAAGCAATGCCGTTGAGCACATCGTCTTGCCACTTGCGGTCGGAGGGTGCTTGGAGCCCTGTGAGGTCCACAATACCCACCACTGCGCCACTCTCGGGGTTGATGCGCACAATCTGGTCGGTCATATAGACGTTGGCCCAAATCTCGCCCTCTATCCATTCCAACTCGTTGAGCATACCGAGTTTGCGCCCCGCATTGCGCACCTCAATCGTGCGCTCGGCCTTGAAGGTGCGTGGGTTGCGCACGGTGATGCAGTCGGTGCCATCGGAGGTGTAGAGCAGGGTGCCATCGGTGGTGATGCCCCAACCCTCGCCCTCGTAGGAGTGCTCGCCCACTTTGCGCAGGGTTGCCTTGTCGTAGACAAAAGCCTTGCCGCTGGTCCAAGTGAGCTGGTAGATGCGGTCGCCAAGGAGGGTTATGCCCTCGCCGAAATAGTTGCGGTCCAAAGATACTCTTTTGAGGGCTTCGCCTGTGGCGGGATTGACCACCCTCAACTCCGAGCGACCATTGAGTCCCGTGCCCTCATAGAATACGCCGTCTTCCCACTGCAACCCTTGGGTGTAGGCAGAGGTGGAGTGGGGGAGTTCGGCCACCACCCTATAACCATAGCGCAGGGGGATGACCTTACCCTCGCTTGCGGCACTCTGCGTGTGGGCTGTGGAGATGCGTTTCTTGGGCCTCTTGGCCTCGGCACCACACCCAAAAGCGAGTGTGCAGACAAGTAGTGTGAGTACAAATGGGGTGCGTTTCATAAAAAAGGTCGCTCTAATCAATACAAAGATATGGAAAAATTGGTATATTTGTGGCAGATTATTCGTAAAAACCAAAATTTCCTATGCTTACACTCAAGCAAATTCGTGATGACAGGGAGTTCGCCATTGCCCGATTGGCAGTGAAAGGTGTGGATGCAGCAGCAACCATCGACCAGATTTGCGCACTCGATGACGCTCGCAAAGAGCAACAACAAACATTGGACAAAAACCTTGCAGAGCAGAACGCCGCTGCAAAACAGATAGGCGCACTCTTTGCTCAGGGCAAACGTGAGGAGGCCGAGAGTATCAAGGCACGCACCTCGCAACTCAAAGAGGAGAGTAAGGCTCTGGATGCACAACTCAAAGAGACCACCGAAAAACTCAACGCACTGATTGTGTCGCTGCCCAACTTCCCCGCAGCCATCGTTCCCGAGGGCCGCACAGCCGAGGACAACGTGGTGGTGAAGCAGGGTGGCGAGATTCCCACCCTCGGTGAGGGCGCACTGCCCCACTGGGAGTTGGCCGCAAAGTATGACATCATCGACTTTGAACTGGGCGTGAAACTCACCGGTGCAGGTTTCCCCGTCTACAAAGGTAAGGGTGCCGCCTTGCAGAGGGCTCTGATTACCTACTTCCTCGACCAAAACACCGAGGCCGGCTACCTTGAGGTGCTGCCCCCAATTATGGTCAATGAGGCTTCGGGCTTCGGTACCGGTCAGTTGCCCGACAAGGAGGGCCAGATGTACCACGCTACGGTTGATAACTTCTATATGGTCCCCACCGCCGAGGTGCCCGTAACCAACATCTACCGCGACTGCATCGTGGATGAGAAGGAACTCCCCATCCGCCTGACTGCCTACACCCCCTGCTTCCGTAGGGAGGCCGGCTCCTATGGTAAAGACGTGAGGGGTCTGAACCGTCTGCACCAGTTCGACAAGGTGGAGATTGTGCGCATCAACCACCCCGACACCTCCTATGAGGCTCTTGACCAGATGGTTGCCCACGTGGAGAAACTCGTGGCTGCGCTCGGTCTGCCCTACCGCATTGTGCGCTTGTGTGGTGGTGATATGAGCTTCACTTCGGCCCTCACCTACGACTTTGAGGTCTACTCGGCAGCACAGGGTAGGTGGTTGGAGGTTTCGAGCGTGTCGAACTTCGAGAGCTTCCAAGCCAACCGACTCAAATTGCGCTATCGCACCGAGGGTAAGAAGACCGCTTTGGCCCACACCCTCAATGGCAGTTCGCTTGCTCTGCCCCGCATCGTGGCTGCTCTGTTGGAGAACAACCAGACCGAGGAGGGCATTGTTGTGCCTGAAGTTTTGCGCCAATACACAAAATTTGGTATAATAAATGGAAAATAGTGGTGTTGGGTAATAAAAAATGACTATATTTGCCCTACCAAATAACATTAAACTTTTTTAACAAGTAGAGATTATGGCTTACAAAATTGATCCTGAGAAATGTGTAGCTTGCGGTAGCTGCATTGGCGAGTGCCCCGTAGAGGCTATTTCGGCCGGTGATGTTTACGTTATTGATGCCGATTTGTGCATTGAGTGCGGTGCTTGCGCCGAGGTTTGCCCCAATGAGGCTATCTCGTTGTAGTTTCCCTGAAGACACAACATCAAATAGTGAAGGCGATACCCTGCTTTGGGTGTCGCCTTCGCTATTGTTGGCCATTGGCTATTGGGTGTGAGTGTTTATTTTGGATAAAAAAGAGTTTTTTGAATAATTCTCAATTCTCAATTCTCAATTCTCAATTTTAATCGCTACCTTTGTGAGGTTATACCTCACACACACAAGGAGAGAGAAGAGAGATGGACAACAACTTTATTGTTTCGGCACGCAAGTATCGCCCGATGACCTTTGAGTCGGTGGTGGGACAAAGCCACATTACCGACACACTCAAAAACGCCATTGCACGTGGGCAGTTGGCACACGCCTACCTGTTCTGCGGCCCGAGGGGCGTGGGTAAGACCACCTGTGCCCGAATCTTTGCCAAGACCATCAATTGCCTCAATCCCACCGCCGAGGGAGATGCCTGCGGTGAGTGTGAGTCGTGCAGGAGCTTCAATGAGGGTAGGAGTTTTTCCATCCACGAACTCGATGCGGCTTCCAACAACTCCGTGGAGAACATCAGGGACCTCACGGACCAAGTGAGGGTTCCGCCTCAGGTGGGGCAATACAGCGTCTACATCATTGATGAGGTGCATATGCTCTCGCAGGCGGCCTTCAACGCCTTCCTCAAAACGCTTGAGGAGCCCCCACACCACGCCATCTTCATCCTCGCAACCACCGAGAAGCACAAAATCATCCCCACAATCCTCTCGCGTTGCCAAATCTACGACTTCAACCGCATACGCATTGAGGACACGGTTAGTTACCTCAAATACATTGCTGGTCGTGAGGGTGTGCAGTTTGACGATGAGTCGTTGCACCTGATTGCCCGCAAGGCCGATGGCGGTATGAGGGACGCACTGTCGATGTTCGACAAGGCGGTGTCGTTCTGCGGTGGCAACCTCGCCTTCAAGGAGGTGGCCGCAACGCTCAATGTGCTTGATTATGATACCTACTTCGGTATTACCCAACACATCCTTGCCGGCGACTACAAGAGTGCTCTGTTGCTCTTTGACGATGTGCTCAAGAAGGGTTTTTCGGGCCAGATTTTTATGGGCGGACTGGCGAGCCATTTCAGGGACCTGCTGATGTGTAAGGACCCCGCTACGCTGCCGCTGCTGGAAACCACGGGCTCGGTGTTGGAGCGATACAAACAACAGAGTGCTGCGTGTGATATTGCGTTCCTCTTTGGTGCCATTTCGTTGCTTGGTGCGCTTGACGGAGGCTTCCGCACCGCCACCAATCAACGTCTGCACGTGGAGTTGGGGCTGATGAAACTGTGCGGCTTGGAGCAAAAAAAAAACTCTGATGTAGGGGCACCTGCGCTCCCTCCACTGGTTAAGGGGGGTGCAGCGCCTACGACTATGAGCCCTGCGCCTGCCACCACCGTTGCCACAACTACTGCGCCCACACACACGGTCGCTACTACCACCGCTTCGGCTCCTGCTCCTGCGGTGGCAACACCCGCACAACCGGCACCACAGCCGAGTGTGGCACCCCAAGCGCAACCGAGCGTGGCACAGCAGGTACAACCGCAAGTCCAGTCGCAGCCAAGCGTTGCTCCACAACCCACCGTTGCGCCACAGGCACAGCAACCTGCTCCGCGCCCTGCCGTTCAGCCCACCACCGCAACGCCCCGCAAATCCATCTTCGGAGGGGGCTCCATTGCGGCCATAATGAATGGAATGGTGGAGAATGCCGATGAGGAGGAGAACACCATCGTTCACTACGACCCCGACACGGAGAGTAAGATTGCAGCCCACAGAGAGGAGTTCATCAGCGAGTTGGCGACCGAATTTCCGAGGTTGTCCTATGCACTCAAGAGTATGAGGGTGAGTGGACACACCATCTCGGCGGTGGTGATGACCGACCTTTTGAGGGAGGACATCTTGCGCCACAGCCCCGAGATTACCACCATCTTGCAGCGCACGTGTGGTGTGGATGGTGGCATTGTGCTCGACATTGCGGTAACAAAAGAGAAGGGTGTGGCTCTGCCGGTCAAGAGTGAGGACAAGGTGAAATTCCTCACAAAGGAGAACCCCGAACTGCTCAACCTAATCAAGGAATTGGACTTGGACATTGAGTAGGGGTGTGTGCGAGCAGGGGTAGCACATAAGAATAGAGAGAGATTTGTGCGTGGGCCGAGAGAGGGCCGACAATCGACACAAGATAAGATTACAAACGAAAGAAGAAAAACATAAGAAGAGAGAAAAAAGATGAATTTTGTAGAAGAACTCAAATGGAGAGGTATGGTGCACGATATGATGCCCGGCACCGAGGAGCAGTTGAACAAAGAGATGACCACGGCCTACTTGGGTATTGACCCCACGGCCGACTCGCTCCACATTGGCCACTTGGTGGGTGTGATGATTCTCAAACACCTCCAAAGGTGTGGCCACAAGCCCATCGCTTTGGTGGGTGGTGCAACGGGTATGATTGGCGACCCCTCGGGTAAGTCGCAGGAGCGCAACCTGCTTGACGAGGCTACTCTGCGCCACAACCAAGAGTGCATCAAGCAGCAACTTGCCAAACTCATTGACTTTGACAGCGATGCCCCCAATGCCGCAGTGATGGTGAACAACTACGACTGGATGAAGGATTTTTCCTTCTTGGCGTTCATTCGCGATGTGGGCAAGCACATCACGGTAAACTATATGATGGCCAAGGACTCTGTGAAGAAGCGTTTTAATGGCGAGGGCGATGGTATGTCGTTCACCGAGTTTACCTACCAGCTCGTGCAGGGCTACGACTTCTTCCACCTCTACGAGGCTCACGGTTGCAAACTCCAACTCGGAGGTAGCGACCAGTGGGGTAACATCACCACAGGTACCGAACTCATCCGCCGCAAACTCGGCAAAGACGATGCCTATGCGCTGACCTGCCCCCTCATCAAGAAGGCCGATGGTACCAAGTTTGGCAAAACCGAGAGCGGCAACGTGTGGCTCTCGCCCAAATACACCTCGCCCTACAAATTCTATCAGTTTTGGCTCAATGTGAGCGATGAGGATGCCAAGAGCTACATCCGCATCTTTACTCTGCTCGACCGCCAAACCGTGGAGGCTCTCATTGCCGAGCACGAGGAGGCTCCCCACGAGCGCAAACTCCAAAAGCGTTTGGCCAAGGAGGTAACCTGTATGATTCACTCCGAGGAGGAGTATGAGAAGGCTGTGGCTGCCAGTGGTATCCTCTTTGGTGCCAATGCTGCCGAGGCTCTCCACACCATTGACGAGCAAACCTTCTTGCAGGTGTTTGAGGGTGTGCCCCAGTTCAAAGTGTCGGCCGAGGAGTTGGCTGCGGGCGTGGACTTCCTCGCTCTGTGTGCCGAGAAGAGCAACATCTTCCCCTCGAAGGGCGAGTTGCGCAAACTCATTCAGGGTGGCGGCGTGTCGCTCAACAAGGAGAAGGTTGCTGACCCCTATATGGTTGTGGGTAGCGAGCAGCTGATTGCCGGTAAGTACCTGTTGGTGCAGAAGGGCAAGAAGAACTACTACATCATCATTGCCGAGTAGGGGGCAGAAAATTTTCCCGTATGAAACCTATGAGACGTTTGGTCTTTACGATAGCGATGTTGTGTGCATCGCTATCTTTTGTTTGGGGACAGAGTGGCGACTTGGGGAGTGCCCTTCGTGGCCACATCGACTACCTCTGTGCCGAGACTCTTGCGGGGCGCAAGGCGGGTAGTGAGCAGGGCCACAAGGCTGCCGACTATGTGGCGGCACAATTTGGCACAATGGGCATTGAGCCGTGGGATGAGGAGGGCTACCTCAAACCATTTTCGGCTCCCAGCACGGGGCGTAAGTATCGCAATGTGGTGGCTAAGATAGAGGGGCGCAACCCCAACGACTATGTTATCATCGGTGCCCACTACGACCACCTCGGCACCAAACGTGGCAAAATCTACACGGGGGCCGATGACAACGCCTCGGGTGTGGCCGCCTTGTTGGAGTTGGCACGCAACTTTGCCATCCGCAACTACAAGCCACTCTACACCCTTGTCTTTGTGGCCTTCGATGCCGAGGAGGTTGGCCTCTATGGCTCCACGGCTTTCTCCACCCTCTTTGCCGAGAGGCCCGAGAGCGTGAGGCTGATGGTCAGTATGGATATGGTGGGCCGCCTCCACGATGGGGCCTTGGAATTTCAGGGCACCGGCACGCTCAAAGATTGTGCGCAGAGGCTCAACCGAGCAGCCGAGAAGAACAATGTCCGCATCAGCACCAAAAAGTTTGAAAACACACCTCTGATTGCCACCGACACCGAGCCCTTTGCCAAACTCGGTATACCCACACTGGCCGTTAGTACAGGTATTCACGAAGATTATCACACCCCGCAAGACACACCCGAGAAGATTGACTACGAGGGCCTTGTGAGGGTGGTGGAAATGATGGCCGACTTTGTCCTCTCGCTCGACACCGAGGAGGGTGCTGTGTCCACCGGAAAACTCTCCTACAAGCACCGCAACGCACGTGGGGTCTTTGACTGGGGCCTGACGGGAGCCATCGGTAGCAGTTACCACTCCTATCCGAAGAGTGCCGTGGAGGGTAAGTCGGCGCGTGCTTGGAATGTGGGCCTGTGGGCGCAGGCCAGCGGTAGGCACCTTGCCGTGCGCACCTCGCTCATCTACGACAAGCGCAAGGCTCAGGCTCCGAGCGACCCGACCGACATATTCTCCAAAGCCCAAACACTCTCCCTCCAATCGGCCACCCTGCCGGTGGAGGTGCTGCTGAAAACGGCAGGCAAGACAATGTGTGCCTATGTGGGGGCGGGAGCCTATGGGACCTACAACTTTGGAGTGCGAGTGGATGGTAAGCGTGTGGCCGAGGGTGCGCACAACATCAGAGCGTGGGAATATGGCTGGCAGTGGAGCATTGGCTACCGCTTTACCACCTTCTACATTGAGGCCACCAAACGCTACGCACTCAATGGGGTATACGCCACCGACACCCCCGCAGCCAACAACCGCTCCTCGCTCTGCACCATCGGCATTGTGTTTTAGGGGCGGGGCTGTTGCTCGCCGGAATGGGAAATGCCCCTCCCAAATCAGAGCCACTTTGGAGCCGGAGAAGAAATTTTAGGCCTGCATTTTGTGGTGGAGTAAGAAAAAATTGCTATCTTGCAACAAATTATCTCTCACCGCACTTGTGGCGGTGGAGCCCGAATGGAGGAGGAAGAGTAAGAAAACGTATATATATAATAAATAGGTATCCTATGGAATATAGTAAGATGTTGGCCGAGTATGGCCCCGCAATGAGCGAACAAGAGGTTGCAGACTTTGTTGCCGAGTGTCGCAAAAAATCGGTGCGCAACCAAAACGCAGAGGTCTATAAACTCTGCTACAGCACCATCGACCTGACCACCCTCACAGAGAAAGACTCCGTGGAGTCGGTGGGTAAGTTCGTGAAGAAGGCTGTCGATTTCAACACCCACTATCCCAACATCCCCAACGTGGCTTCAATCTGCGTGTTCCCACTCTTTGTAGACGTTGTGGGCCTCGGAGTTGAGGGCACCGACATTGGTGTAACCAGCGTGGCCGCAGGCTTCCCCGCATCGCAGACCTTTGTGGAGGTCAAGATGTTGGAGGTGTCGATGGCTGTGGAGAACGGAGCCGATGAGATTGACGTGGTAATTAATGTGGGCCAGATGTTGGAGGGCGACTACGAGCCTATGACCAACGAGATTGCTATGCTGCGTGAGGAGGCTGGCGAGGACACCGTTTTCAAGGTGATTATCGAGAGCGGTGCGCTGCAAACTCCCGAACTTATCCGCAAGGCCTCGTTGCTGTCGATGTTTGCCGGTGCCGACTTTGTCAAGACCTCCACAGGCAAGATTCCTGTGGCAGCAACCCCCGAGGCAGCCGTGGTGATGTGTACCGCCATCAAGGACTACTACCTCAAAACCGGTCGCAAGGTGGGCTTCAAGGCCGCAGGCGGCATCCGTAGTGCCGAGGAGGCAGCCCTGTTCTACACCATCGTGGAGGAGATTTTGGGCAAGGAGTGGTGTACCCCCGCATTGTGGCGCATCGGTGCAAGTTCGCTCGCCAATGGGCTCATCTCTGCCATTGAGGGCAAGGAGGTTAAGTACTTTTAGGAGGCCTACGGGCGTAAGAGAAGCCGTCTAACAAGGTGATTTCTGCGTTACGCTTGCCCTCAAAATCCTCATTTACGCCAAGTAAACTGCGGTTTTTCGGGCTACGCAAGCCTTGAAATACCTCTTGTTATACAACTTTTGGCAAATGAAAGGGTGTGTCCGCTGTGGACACACCCTTGCTATTTATGTTCGTTGCTCACCTTTGGCAGGTGCCACCTCCTACAAGCGGCGTGCGCCATCGCTGATGACCACGGGGATAATCTTCGGCTCGTGGCCATAGCGGGCAGCGAACTTCTCGGTGGCAGTGGCGATGAAACCCTCGTAGAGTTCCTCCTTCACGAGGTTGATGGTGCAGCCACCAAAACCGCCACCCATAATCCTCGAACCACTCACGCCACACTCCTTGGCCACCTCGGCCAAAAAGTCCAACTCCTCGCAACTGACCTCATAGTCGCGCGACATACCCCAGTGGGTTTCGTACATCCTCGCACCAACGGTCTCAAGGTCGCCCTGCTCCAGTGCGGCACACACGTCAAGCACCCTCCGCTCCTCGCCAATCACATAGCGGGCACGCAGGTAGTCCTCCTCCGAAATCTCGCCCTTGATGGCCTCAAGTTGCTCCATCGTGGCACCACGCAGGAACTCCTGACCGAGAACGGCTGCAACCCGCTCGCACGAAGCACGGCGGTCGTTGTAGGGCGAACCCACAAGTTCGTGCTTCACACACGAGTTCACCAAAACCAAACGATAGCCGTGGGCGGTGGGGTCAAAGGGGAAGTACTCAAACTCCATCGAGCGGCAGTCGAGCCTCATAAGGTGGCCGGCCTTGCCGTGTACGGATGCAAATTGGTCCATAATGCCACAGTTCACACCGCAGTAGTTGTGCTCGGTGGACTGGCCTATGCGTGCGAGTTCAAATTTTTCGATACCAAGGTTGTAGAGGTCGTTCAGAGCGAAAGCAAAGGTGCTTTCCAGCGCAGCCGAAGAACTCATACCCGCACCCAGAGGCACATCGCCACTGAACACAGCGTCAAAACCACCAATGGTGTAGCCCCTCTTTTGGATTTCGCGGCACACACCAAAGACGTAGCAAGCCCACTGCTCGGCAGGTTTGTCCTCCTCACAAAGGCCGAACTCGCTGCTCTCACCGAGGTCGAGTGCGTGGACCTTCACACGGTCGCTACCGTTAAGACGAATGGCGGCAACAATGCCTTTGTCTACTGCACCGGGGAATACGAAACCACCATTGTAGTCGGTGTGCTCGCCAATGAGGTTGATGCGGCCGGGGGAGGTGAAGAGAATGGCCCCCTCGCCATAGAGTTCTTGGAACTTCTGCTCCACAAGGTTAGTGTTCATAGTGTTTGTGTGAATTTGTTTATTTGTGTATGTGTGTATTGTCGTTTCGCATTGTTCGTGTAAAAATAGTGTCTTTGGTCCGAAAAGTCAATACACCGAGGGGATATTTCTCCGTGTGTGGTATGTTTTGAACAGTTTGGGGTGTTTGTGGCGTTTTTGTTACCCGTGTATTCCAACCACCGCTCCCCTAAGTTAGGGGAGAATGGAAGTAGGTCCCCCTCTAAGTTAGAGGGGGTGCTGCGGAGCAGCGGGGGCGTCTGTTTCGGGTAGGGCCACTAAGGACCTTAAAGCCCTTAAAGTCCTTAAGGCCCTTAAGGCAGACGGTAGACAGCGCCTTTGGCGCAGAATAAGCGGTAGATGCCAACCGCCAACCTACGGCAGTCGTGGCAAGGCGCAGGCGTTGCCTGTAATTCTCAATTCTCAATTCTCAATTCTCACTTCCCCTCTACTCTCTGTATTCGTCATCGGACCAGAGGCCCGCAACCATTTGGCCATCGGTATCAATGAAGAGCCCCTCGCCCGACCTTGTGCCACCTTGCCAAAAACCAAACCACACAGCACCCGTGGACCAGCGGTAGATGCCAAAGCCCTCACGCAGGCCACCAACCGTTTCACCCTCGTAGGTGTCGCCCGAAGGGAGCTGTTCACGCACCCAGCGGTAGGCCGAGTAGTGCTCGGTGGAGGGGTATGTGTTGGTGGGGCGGCCCGCCTCAAAGGGGCCAAAGTAGACCACCTCGCCCGCAGAGTTGTAGATGGTGCCCAGACCATCGGGAAGCCCACCCGAGTAGTTGCCAACATAGCACACCCCGGCAGGGCAGTGGGCCAAGTGGAGGCGGAGGGTGTCCGACACGATGGTTACCCCAAAGCCCGTGGCGTGGTTGATGTAGCGCCCGTAGTGGGTTTGGTCGGCACACTCAGTGCGCCCCATTCCGTGCCGCTCGTCATTCTCCCACTCGCCAACATAACAGACACCCGTGTCCCACAGGTAGGCTCCGTAGCCATCCCGTGTGCCCCCGCGTAGTTGGCCATAGTAGCAACCATTGTCGTAGCCCTCGTAGACGGTGAAAGCGGGAGTGTTGGGCGTGGTGGCTTGGTTGGCCCAATAGGTGGCGAGTTGGGGTAGGGAGGTGGCAAGTTTGCGGGCAAGGTATTGTTGGGCCTCGGGGAGTCCGTTCTCGGCCGCAAGGCGCATAAAGTGGGCACTGCGGGTGGCATTGGGTGCGGTGCCCATACCCCGCTCATAGCAAATGGCCGCATTGTATTGAGCCACGGGGTTGCCACTGCGTGCGGCAGCCAAAAAATCACTCGGCTGCTGGCCGTAGAGCGAAGTGGCCGAGAGCAGTAGGGCCATAATATATAATAGTGTGCGCTGTGCCATAACTCTTTGGGTCTGTTGTTCAGTGGCAAAGATAACAAAATTGGGGGTTAGGAATAAAAAAACTGTGCCAATAATTTTTTTATAACGAAAAGAGTTGTATTTTTGCCCCGATTTTGGGCTTGTTACAGGAGTGTACACCCCGAAGTCAAACGTTCTGAATAAGTCTGACGGAGAATTTTTGAAAAAAATGTCGCCCGATTTTGCGGAATAAAAAAAATGGCATATATTTGCAACCCCAAAAGAGGGATAACAAGTATGCCGATGTAGCTCAGTTGGCCAGAGCAGCTGATTTGTAATCAGCTGGTCGGGGGTTCGAATCCCTCCATCGGCTCGAAGAGCAAGCAAAGTCGCTTGACAAGACATATTGGGAGAGTTCCAGAGTGGCCAAATGGGGCAGACTGTAAATCTGTTGGCAACGCCTTCGGTGGTTCGAATCCATCCTCTCCCACTTTTTCAAAAGTTCAGTTCACCAACAAAGGTGGATTGTTCTTTTGTGGTTCTCGGTCATTACTCTTCGGCGGGCCTAAATTGGTGTTTCGCAGAGGATTAAGGTGGCTGTGATGTTTGCGGAAGTAGCTCAGTTGATAGAGCATCAGCCTTCCAAGCTGAGGGTCGCGAGTTTGAGCCTCGTCTTCCGCTCAAAAGACGAAAACAGAACAAACAAACAATTATAATTCACTAATAACAACTACAAAGTTATGGCAAAAGAAAAATTTGACAGGTCAAAACCTCACGTAAACGTAGGTACTATCGGCCACGTTGACCACGGTAAAACTACTCTTACCGCTGCTATTACTACCGTATTGGCAAAGAATGGTCTTTCGGAGTTGCGCTCGTTTGACTCTATCGACAACGCTCCCGAGGAGAAAGAGCGTGGTATCACCATCAACACCGCTCACATTGAGTATCAGACTGCAAGCCGTCACTACGCTCACGTAGACTGCCCCGGCCACGCTGACTATGTAAAGAACATGGTAACTGGTGCTGCTCAGATGGATGGTGCTATCTTGGTTGTTGCTTCGACCGATGGTCCTATGCCCCAGACTCGTGAGCACGTGCTGTTGGCTCGTCAGGTAAACGTTCCCCGTATCGTTGTGTTTATGAACAAGTGCGATATGGTAGACGATGCTGAGATGCTTGACCTCGTTGAGATGGAGATTCGTGACGTATTGAGCGCAAACGGCTTTGACGGTGACAACGCTCCCGTTATCCGCGGTTCTGCACTTGGTGCTTTGAACGGTGAGCCCCAGTGGGAGGAGAAAGTTCTCGAGCTTATGAACGCAGTAGACGAGTACATTCCTCTGCCTCCTCGTGAGAGCGACAAGCCCTTCTTGATGCCTGTTGAGGACGTATTCTCGATTACCGGTCGTGGTACCGTAGTTACCGGCCGTATTGAGACTGGTGTTATCCACGTTGGTGACCCCGTAGAGATTATCGGTTTGGACGAGAAGATTCGCACTTCGGTATGTACCGGTGTTGAGATGTTCCGCAAACTCCTCGATGAGGGTGAGGCTGGTGATAACGTAGGTCTGCTGATGCGTGGTATCGACAAGAAAGAGGTTAAGCGTGGTATGGTTGTAGCCAAACCCAAGAGCATCACTCCTCACACCAAATTCCGTGGTGAGGTTTATATCTTGAAGAAAGAAGAGGGTGGTCGTCACACTCCTTTCCGCAACCACTACCGTCCTCAGTTCTACCTCCGTACTATGGATATTACCGGTGAGGTTAAACTTCCCGAGGGTATCGAGATGGTAATGCCCGGTGACCACGTTGAGATTGAGGTATCTCTCATCTACCCCGTTGCTTTGAATGCAGGTCTGCGTTTCGCTATCCGTGAGGGTGGTCGCACCGTAGGTTCGGGTCAGATTAAAGAGGTTATCGAGTAGTTTCGCAAGAGTTACGAGATAGTACTCAAACATAGGGGCGAGTGTGGGTGCTTGCCGTGAGAATGGGAACAGCCTTCTCGCCCCACTTTACGAGAGTAGTTTAATGGTAGAATAGCGGTCTCCAAAACCGTTGGTGGGAGTTCGATTCTCTCCTCTCGTGCAAAGAGTCCGGTGGCTTTGTAAAAAGATTACCGGACTTGTTGAGTGAAAAGGAAATAAAGAAGAAAAAAGCATAACTTATGAAACTCGTTAAGTACGTAAAAGCCTCTTATGAGGAGCTGGTTCACAAAGTGTCGTGGACTCCTATGAAAGAGCTGCAAAGCTTGGCCGTGACCGTTATGGTTGCTTCCCTGGTCATTGCTGCAGTGGTTCTTGCAATGGATGTTACCTTTGAGTCCATAATGAAAGCCATCTACAGTGTTTTGGCCCACTAATTTGCTCACGGATTTTTTAACGATTTAGGCGAAAAAAGATTATGAGCGGAGTGGCTGAAAAACAGTGGTATGTGTTACGCGCCATCGGTGGCAAGGAGAAGAAGGTCAAGGAGTATATCGAAATGGAGATACACAACCTTGGCTTGGAGCACCTTGTTGCACAGGTTCTGATTCCTACCGAGAAGGTCTATTCGATTCGCAACGGTAAGAAGGTGAGCAAAGAGAGGGTGTCGTATCCCGGCTATGTGTTGGTTGAAGCAGCTATGATTGATGAGGTACCTTACGTTCTTCGCAACACACCCAACGTACTCGGCTTCCTAGGCGACTCGGTTGAGGAGAGCAAGCGACTGATTGCAACGCCTGTGCGTCCGCAAGAGGTTGCCCGCATTCTCGGCAGGGTTGACGAAATGAGTCAGGGTGAGGAGGAGAATGAGATTCCTTTCTTCGTTGGAGAGACCGTAAAAGTTACGGACGGTCCCTTCTCGAGTTTCTCCGGAACTATCGAAGCGGTAGATGAGGAGAGAAAGAAATTGACAGTCTCGGTGAAGATTTTCGGGCGAAAGACTCCGATGGAGTTGAGTTTTATGCAAGTAGAAAAAGAATAATTAACCAAGGAAAACTATGGCAAAAGAGGTTGCTGCATTTATTAAACTGCAGATTAAAGGTGGTGCCGCCAATCCTTCGCCACCAGTAGGCCCTGCGTTGGGTTCGAAGGGAGTCAATATTATGGACTTCTGCAAGCAGTTCAACGCAAGGACACAGGAGAAGGCAGGTAAGGTGCTGCCGGTGATTATCACCGTATACAACGACAAGTCGTTTGACTTTGTTGTGAAACAACCGCCCGTAGCTGCTGCTTTGAAAGAGGCTGCAGGCGTTCAGTCAGGTTCCGCTGAGCCCAACCGTACCAAGGTTGGTAGCATCACCTGGGAGCAGGTTGAGGCTATTGCAAAGGACAAGATGCCTGATATGAACTGCTTCACTATCGAGGCTGCTATGAAGATGGTAGCCGGTACTGCACGCAGTATGGGTATCGCCGTTGTCGGAGAGTTTCCTGTAAAGTAATTTGAGTGAGATGAGTAAATTGACAAAAAATCAAAAAGCAATGCTCGCTAAAGTGGAGCCCGGAAAGCTCTACAAACTGAGCGAGGCCGCAGCTCTTCTGAAAGAGATTACTTTCACGAAATTCAACGCTTCGGTGGATGTAGACGTGCGTCTTGGTGTTGACCCCCGTAAGGCCAACCAGATGGTACGTGGCGTGGTTACACTTCCTCACGGAACCGGTAAGACTGTTCGCGTGTTGGTGCTCTGTACTCCCGACAAGGAGAACGAGGCTAAAGAGGCAGGTGCAGACTACGTAGGTTTGGACGAGTATGTTGAGAAAATCAAGGGCGGTTGGACCGATGTTGATGTAATCATCTGTACTCCTAACGTTATGGCCAAAGTTGGTGCTTTGGGTAGGATTCTGGGTCCCCGTGGCCTTATGCCTAACCCCAAGACCGGTACTGTAACCATGGACGTGGCAAAGGCTGTATCGGAGGTGAAAGCCGGTAAGATTGACTTCAAGGTTGATAAGTACGGTATCGTTCACTCTTCGGTAGGTAAAGTATCGTTTACCGCAGAGCAGATTGTAGACAATGCTAACGCATTTGTTGGTATGATTCACAAGTTGAAACCTGCTGCTGCAAAGGGTACTTATATGCTTAGTATCTATCTCTCGACGACAATGAGTATCGGTCTGCAAATTGACCCCAAATCACTCGATCTTAAATAGTAAAAAACATTGAGCTATGACAAGGGAAGAAAAGAAACAAGTAATTGAAGGCCTGACCGAACAACTCAACCAGTATCCTAACTTCTACATCACCGACATCGAGGCTCTGAACGCCGAGCAGACCGCTGCATTGCGTAGGAAATGCTTCGAGAAGGGCGTGAAGTTGGTGGTCGTAAAGAACACCCTCTTCATCAAGGCTTTGGAGGCCGTTGAGAAGGCAGACGCTGGTCTTGTCGAGGTTCTGAAAGGCACTTCGTCGATTATGTTCTCCGAGGGTAGCAAGAGTCCTGCACAGGTAATCAAAGAGTTCCGCAAAGGTTGCGATAAGCCCATTTTGAAAGCCGCTTATGTACAGGAGTGTGTATACGTAGGAGATAATAACCTCGATATGCTCGTAAACATCAAGTCGCGCGAGGAACTCATCGGCGATATTGTTGCACTGTTGCAGTCGCCCATCAAGAATGTCGTATCGGCATTGCAGGGTAGCGCTGGTCAGAAAGTTGCGGGCATCGTAAAGGCACTTGAAGAAAGAAATTAATTTTTCCAAAAAACAAACACAAACAACGAAGTAAAACAATTTAACAAATAACAAAACTATGGCAGATATTAAAGCATTGGCAGAAGAGTTGGTAAACTTGACTGTTAAAGAGGTAAACGAGTTGGCTACTATCCTCAAAGAGGAGTACGGTATTGAGCCCGCTGCTGCAGCAGTAGCAGTTGCTGCTCCCGCCGCTGCAGAGGCAGCTGCACCCGCAGAGAAGACTTCTTTTGACGTTATTCTCGTAAGCGCAGGTCAGAGCAAGATTCCTGTAGTGAAAGCAGTTAAAGAGTCGACCGGTCTTGGTTTGAAAGAGGCTAAAGACTTGGTAGATGCTGCTCCTAAGGCTATCAAAGAGGGCGTATCGAAAGAGGAGGCCGAGGCACTCAAAGCAGCTCTTGAGGAGGCTGGTGCAGAGGTTGAGGTTAAATAGTCATACTATTAACTTCTCACATATCGGGTATAGAGCTTATGCTTAAATAAGCTCTATGCCTTTTTCGCGTCTAAAATAGAGGGGCGAGAGAGAAAGTAGGGTTAGGTTTTGTTGGGGAGGGCTAAGTGTGCCCAAATCAAGCAGATACGAGGCGGTCGATGGGCCGAGTAGTATTTTCCCCTAATCTTATCAGCGACAAGCGACATTAACAAAAACCATCAAATTAATTTTGCAGAAAATGTCCTCAAAAGCAAACACAAGAATTAGCTTCTCCTCCATCACGCACAAGATGGACTATCCGGACTTCTTGGAGGTGCAGCTCAAATCATTTCACGACTTTTTTCAGTTGGACTCCACTGCAGAGAACCGCAAAAACGAAGGTCTCTACAAGGTGTTCATGGAAAATTTCCCAATAACGGACACACGCAATAACTTCGTTCTCGAATTTATCGACTACTATGTAGACCCCCCACGCTACTCGATTGACGAGTGCTTGGAGATGGGCCTGACCTACAGTGTACCCCTGAAAGCCAAATTGAGGCTTTCGTGCACTGACCCCGAGCACGAGGATTTCGACACAGTAATTCAAGACGTATACTTCGGCACGATTCCCTATATGACACCTCGTGGCACCTTCGTTATCAACGGTGCAGAGCGTGTTGTGGTATCGCAGTTGCACCGCTCGCCCGGTGTATTCTTTGGCCAGAGCGTTCACACCAATGGTACCAAACTCTACTCGGCACGAATTATCCCCTTCAAGGGTTCGTGGATTGAGTTCGCAACGGACATCAACAATGTGATGTATGCCTACATCGACAGGAAGAAGAAGTTGCCCGTAACGACTCTGCTTCGTGCTATCGGTTTTGAGGCCGACAAGGAGATTTTGGAGATTTTTGACCTTGCCGATGAGGTGAAGGTTAATCGCACCAACCTGAAGAAGAACATTGGCCGCAAGTTGGCAGCCCGTATTCTTTCGACTTGGGTGGAGGACTTTGTGGATGAGGATACCGGTGAGGTTGTTTCCATCGAGCGTAACGATGTGATTATCGACCGCGAGACCGAACTCGCCGAGGAGCACATTGAGGCCATTCTTGAGAGTGGCGCCAAGACCATCCTTTTGCACAAGGATAACCCATCGGGTGTAGACTACTCGATTATCTATAACACTTTGCAGAAAGACCCCTGCAACTCCGAGAAGGAGGCTGTTGTGTACATCTACCGACAGCTGCGCAATTCGGAGCCACCAGATGAAGCAACCGCAAGGGATGTCATCGACAAGCTCTTCTTCAGCGACAAACGCTACGACTTGGGCGATGTAGGTCGTTTCTGCATCAACAAGAAACTTGGTCTGGAGATTAGCCCCGAGGTGAGGGTTCTGACCAAGGAGGATATGATTGCCATCATCCGCTACCTCATTGAGTTGATTAACTCGAAGACCGATGTGGATGACATCGACCACTTGTCGAATAGGCGTGTAAGGACAGTGGGCGAGCAGTTGAGCAACCAGTTCTCGGTGGGCTTCATCCGTATGGCCCGCACCATCCGCGAGAGGATGAATGTGAGGGACAACGAGGTGTTCACCCCCATTGACCTGATTAACGCCAAGACACTGTCGAGCGTGATTAACAGTTTCTTCGGCACCAACCAGTTGTCGCAGTTTATGGACCAGACCAACCCTCTGGCCGAGATGACTCACAAACGCCGTTTGTCGGCACTCGGTCCCGGTGGTTTGAGTAGGGATAGGGCAGGCTTTGAGGTGCGTGACGTACACTACACCCACTATGGCCGTTTGTGCCCCATTGAGACTCCTGAGGGCCCGAACATCGGTCTGATTTCTTCGCTGTGTGTGTATGCGAAGATTAGCTCGATGGGCTTCATTGAGACTCCCTACCGCAAGGTTACCAATGGTAAGGTTGATTTGGACGACAGCCACATCCAATACTATAGCGCCGAGGAGGAGGGTAACCTCAATATTGCTCAGGCTTCGGCTCCCGTGGATGAGGAGGGTAACTTCCTTAACCCCAATAGGATTAAGGCTCGTAATGAGGCAGACTTCCCCGTGATTACCGCACAGCAGGTAGACTTGGTAGACGTGGCACCCAATCAGGTGGCTTCGATTGCAGCAAGTTTGATTCCCTTCTTGGAGCACGATGACGCAAACCGTGCGCTGATGGGCTCGAATATGATGCGTCAGGCAGTGCCTCTGATTAACCCCGAGGCTCCTATCGTAGGTACCGGTTTGGAGGGCGAGATGATTAGCGACAGCCGCATCCAGATTGTTGCCGAGGGCGATGGTGAGATTGTGTTTGCCGATGCAAGCCAAATTCAGGTGAGGTATGACCGCACCGAGGATGAGGTGCTTGTAAGTTTCGACCCCGAGGTTACAACCTACAAACTGCCCCGCTACCGCAAGACCAACCAAAATATGTCCATCACCCTGAGGCCTATCGTGAAGATTGGCGACAAGGTAACCAAAGGCCAAATTTTGACCGAGGGTTACTCCACTCAGAATGGTGAGTTGGCACTGGGTAGGAACCTGAAAGTGGCATTTATGCCTTGGAAGGGTTACAACTTCGAGGATGCTATCGTTATCTCGGAGCGTCTGCTCAGGGAGGACTTGTTCACTTCGGTACACGTTGATGAGTACATTATGGAGGTTCGCGAAACCAAACGTGGTGTTGAGGAGCTGACCGCCGATATTCCCAACGTGAGCGAGGAGGCAACCAAAGACCTTGACGAGAGGGGTATCATTCGCATCGGTGCCAACGTGAAGCCGGGCGATATTATGATTGGTAAGATTACGCCTAAGGGCGAGAGCGACCCCAGCCCCGAAGAGAAACTTCTTAGGGCTATCTTCGGCGACAAGGCCGGCGATGTTAAGGACGCTTCGTTGAAGGCACAGCCTTCGCTGTTTGGTACCGTAATTGACCGCAAACTCTTCTCGCGTAACGTGAAGGACGGCAAGCGCAGCAAAGCCGAGGAGAAGAACAAACTCGCCGAGGTGGATGCTAAGTTTGCAGCCGAGGTTGCTGCCTTGAAGAGCGTGCTGGTGGGCAAACTCTACACTCTGCTGAAAGACCAGACTTGTCTGGGCGTGAAGGACTACTTCGGTGCAGAGTTGTATGCCGCAGGTACTAAGTTCACCAAGAAGATGCTCGAGGAAATCGACTACCTGAACCTCGGTTCGGAGAAGTGGGTTGATGACGAGAGGGTGGCTCGCCTGACAGCAGTTGCAATTAACAACTATACCATTAAATATAAAGAGGCAGACGCAAGGGTTAAGCGTGAGAAGTACAACATCACCAATGGCGATGAGCTTCCCAACGGTGTAATCCAGTTGGCAAAGGTTTACTTGGCCAAGAAGCGTAAGCTGAAAGTGGGTGATAAGATGGCAGGTCGCCACGGTAACAAGGGTATTGTAGCCAAGGTTGTTCGTGATGAGGATATGCCTTTCTTGGAGGATGGCTCGATTGTGGACATCGTTCTGAACCCTCTGGGTGTGCCTTCGCGTATGAACTTGGGTCAGATTTACGAGACCGTGCTCGGTTGGGCCGGTAAGGAGTTGGGCTTGAAGTTCGCAACCCCCATTTTTGATGGTGCAACTCTGGACCAGATTAACGAGTACACCGCCAAAGCAGGCGTACCTGTGAATGGTTGCTGCCACCTGAGGGATGGTGGTACCGGCGAGAGGTTCGACCAGCCTGCAACTGTTGGTGTAATCTATATGCTGAAACTTGGTCATATGATTGACGACAAGATGCACGCACGTTCCATCGGTCCCTACTCGCTCATCACACAGCAGCCTCTGGGTGGTAAGGCCCAGTTTGGTGGTCAGAGGTTTGGTGAGATGGAGGTTTGGGCACTCGAAGGCTTCGGTGCAGCAAACATCCTTCAGGAGATTTTGACTATCAAGTCCGATGATGTTATGGGTCGTGCCAAGGCCTATGAGGCAATCGTTAAGGGCGACAACCTGCCAACTCCCGGTATTCCGGAGTCGTTGAATGTGCTGCTGCACGAGTTGCGTGGTTTGGCTCTCAGTGTTAAACTTTCTTAATCGGTTTTTAGAGAGAATATGGCATACGGTAAAGATAATAAAGCAAATAGTACCAATTTCAGCAAAATCTCCATTGGCCTTGCCTCGCCTGAGGAGATTCTCGAGCAGTCGAGTGGCGAGGTGCTGAAACCGGAGACAATCAACTATCGTACCTACAAACCCGAGAGGGACGGTTTGTTCTGCGAGCGCATCTTTGGTCCCGTGAAGGACTATGAGTGCCACTGCGGTAAGTATAAGAGGATACGCTACAAGGGTATCGTCTGCGACCGATGCGGTGTTGAGGTAACGGAGAAGAAGGTTCGCCGTGAGCGTATGGGCCACATCCAACTGGTTGTGCCTGTGGTTCACATCTGGTACCTTCGCTCGCTGCCCTCGAAGATTAGCTACCTGCTGGGTATCCCCACCAAGAAACTCGATGCAGTAATCTACTATGAGCGCTACATCGTAATTCAGGCAGGTGCCGCTGCGGCTGCCGGTGTGAACAACCTCGACCTGCTGGCCGAGAAGGAGTATCTGGACATTCTGGCTGCACTGCCCAAGGGCAACCAGCAGTTGGACGACAGCGACCCCGATAAGTTCATCGCTCAGATGGGTGCCGAGGCTGTGCTGACCCTGTTGCAGGGCCTTGACTTGGACAGCCTGTCGTACTCGTTGCGCCACAAGGCTTCGACCGAGACTTCGCAGCAGAGGAAGACCGAGGCTCTGAAGAGGCTCAACGTGATTGAGGCATTCAGGGAGTCGAGGGAGGTTAATAAGCCCGAGTGGATGGTGTTGAAGGTTATTCCCGTAACACCTCCCGAGTTGCGTCCTTTGGTACCGCTGGATGGTGGTAGGTTCGCAACCTCGGATTTGAACGACCTCTATCGTAGGGTGATTATCCGCAACAACCGTCTGAAGAGGCTTATTGAGATTAAGGCTCCCGAGGTAATTCTGCGCAACGAGAAGCGTATGTTGCAGGAGGCAGTAGACAGCCTCTTCGACAACTCGCGTAAGACCAGCGCAGTTAAGACCGAGAGCAACAGGCCTCTGAAGTCGCTCAGCGACAGTCTTAAAGGTAAACAGGGTAGGTTCCGTCAGAACTTGCTCGGTAAGCGTGTGGACTACTCGGCCCGTTCCGTTATCGTTGTGGGTCCCGAGTTGAAGATGCACGAGATGGGTATTCCAAAGGATATGGCGGCAGAGTTGTACAAGCCGTTCATCATCCGCAAACTCATCGAGAGGGGTATCGTTAAGACCGTTAAGTCGGCAAAGAAGATTATTGACAGGAAGGACCCTGTGATTTGGGATATTTTGGAGAACGTAATCAAAGGCCACCCTGTGCTGATGAACCGTGCTCCTACCCTGCACCGTCTTGGTATTCAGGCATTCCAGCCCAAACTGATTGAGGGTAAGGCAATGCAGTTGCACCCGCTGGCTTGTACCGCATTCAATGCGGACTTTGATGGCGACCAGATGGCAGTTCACTTGCCTCTCGGCAACGCTGCAATCTTGGAGGCACAGCTGCTGATGCTGGGTTCGCACAACATTTTGAACCCCGCCAATGGTGCGCCTATCACCGTACCTTCGCAGGATATGGTGCTTGGTCTGTACTACATCACCAAGATTTATGGCACCGAGGAGCGTCCCGAGAGGGAGAAAGCAATCTACCGCAAGGAGCTCATCGAGAAGGGCGAGAAGGTTAACCGCTGGGATGACCTTCAGAATGGTGACATTCGTCCGAAGGATGGTGTGAAGGCTGCCTTCACATTCTATGGTCCCGAGGAGGCAATCATCGCCTACAACGAGGGTAGGGTAGACCTGCACACTCTTGTGAATGTGAAGATTGACACCGTGGATGAGGATGGTAACGATGTTACCAAGATTATCCCCACCTCGGTTGGTCGCGTGCTGTTCAATCAGGTTGTTCCCAAGGAGGTTGGCTACATCAACCTGCTGCTGAAGAAGAACACCCTGAGGGATATTATCGGTGTTGTGATGAAGAAGTCGGGTGCCGACAAGGCCGCTGCATTCTTGGATGACATCAAGGCTATGGGTTACAAGATGGCATTCCAAGGTGGTTTGTCGTTCAACCTTGGCGCTGTGATTATCCCCGAGGAGAAGAAGACTCTGGTAGAGTATGGTAACCAGCAGGTTGCCCAGTTCTTGGAGCAGTACAATATGGGTCTTATCACTAACAACGAGCGTTACAACAAGGTTATTGACGTGTGGACCAACGTGAACAACAAGGTTACCGCAGCCGTTTATAACCACCTGAAAGCAGACCAAGACGGTTTCAACCCCGTGTTTATGATGCTTGATTCGGGTGCTCGTGGTAGTAGGGAGCAGATTCGTCAGTTGGGCGGTATGCGTGGTCTGATGGCTAAACCCCAAAAATCGGGTGCAGAGGGCGGCCAGACTATTGAGAACCCCATCTTGTCGAACTTCAAGGAGGGCCTTTCGGTGTTGGAGTACTTCATCTCCACCCACGGTGCTCGTAAGGGTTTGGCAGATACCGCACTTAAGACCGCAGACGCAGGTTATCTGACCCGCCGTCTGGTAGACGTTGCTAACGATGTGATTATCAACGAGGAGGATTGCGGCACCTTGCGTGGTCTGACTGCTACGGCAGTGAAGCGTAATGACGCAGTTATCCAGAGCCTCTACGATAGGATTTTGGGCCGCACGGCAGTTGAAGACGTTGTTCACCCCCTCACCGGCGAGGTTATCGTTAAGGCAGGCGAGGAGATTAACGAGGAGGCAGCCGCAGCCATCGAGAAGTCGCCCATCGAGAAGGTGGAGATTCGCTCGGTACTCACTTGCGAGGCACGCCACGGTGTGTGCGCCAAGTGCTACGGTAGGAACCTCGCAACCGGTAGGCCCGTACAGAAGGGTGAGGTTGTGGGCGTTATCGCAGCCCAGTCCATCGGTGAGCCCGGTACACAGCTGACTCTGCGTACCTTCCACGTGGGTGGTGTTGCAAGTGGCTCTTCGATTGACAACCGCTTGATAGCCAAATACGATGGTGTGATTGAGATTGAGGACCTGAGGACCATCAAGACCAAAGACCGCGATGATAATGTCAAGAACTTGGTAGTGAGCCGTTTGGCCGAGTTGCGCATTGTGAGCAAGGAGACCGGTAGCGTGCTGTTTACCTACAACTTGGCATACGGCTCGACTCTCTACAAACTTGAGGGTGAGAGCGTTCAGAAGGGCGACATCATCTGCGAATGGGACCCCTTCAACGCAGTAATCATCTCGGAGTACGATGGTAGGATTGCCTTTGACAACGTTGTTGAGGGCGTAACTTACCGTGATGAGTATGACGAGCAGACCGGTTTGAGGGAGAAGGTTATCATCGAGTCGCGCGATAAGACCAAGAACCCCATCATTAAGATTGTGGACAAAGACGGCGTTGAGCAGAAGCAGTACAACTTGCCTGTGGGTGCTCACATCGTTGTTAAGGAGAACGCCAAGATTAAGGCCGGCGACATCCTCATCAAGATTCCTCGCTCGTTTGGTAAGGCCGGCGATATTACCGGTGGTCTGCCCCGAGTTACCGAGCTGTTTGAGGCCCGCAACCCGTCTAACCCCGCCATCGTGGCAGAGATTGACGGTGAGGTAACCTTCGGCAAAATCAAGAGGGGTAACAGGGAGATTGTTATCACCTCGCGTGATGGTCAGGAGAAGAAGTACCTCGTGCCTCTGAGCCGCCAGATTTTGGTGCAGGAGAACGACTACGTGAAGGCAGGTATGCCTCTGTCGGATGGCGCTATCACCCCCAGCGACATCTTGTCGATTCTCGGCCCCACCAAGGTACAGGAGTACATCGTGAACGAAGTTCAGGAGGTGTACCGTGGTCAGGGTGTGAAGATTAATGATAAGCACTTCGAGGTTATCGTGCGCCAGATGATGAACAAGGTGCAGATTGATGACCCGGGCGACACTCGCTTCTTGCAGGAGCAGGTTGTGGACAAGTGGGAGTTTATGGAGGTTAATGACGCCCTGTATGACAAGGTTGTTGTTACCGATGCCGGCGACTCGCAGAATGTTCAGGCCGGTCAGATTATCTCGGTACGCCAGTTGAGGGATGAGAACTCCTCGCTCAAGCGTAAGGATTTGAAGACCGTAACCGTGAGGGAGATTGTTCCCGCCACCAGCCGCCAGATACTCCAAGGTATCACCCGCGCAGCATTGCAGACCAGCTCGTTTATGTCGGCTGCATCGTTCCAAGAGACCACCAAGGTGCTCAACGAGGCTGCAATCTTCGGTAAGGTAGACCCGCTGGAGAACCTGAAGGAGAACGTAATTTGTGGCCACCTGATTCCCGCAGGTACGGGTGTGCGCGATTGGCAGAAGGTAACCGTTGGTGCCAAAGCCGACTACGAGCGCATCGCTCCCGAGGCTATCGAGTAAGGTACCACACAATCCCTAATAAGAAAGAGAGGAGGATTTTCCCACCGCGGAAATCCTCCTCTCTTTTTTTTGCAGGGGCCCGTTGTGGTCTAACATCTTTTTTAGGGCCCTTAAAGACCTTAGGGCCCTTAAAGTCCCTTCGCTGCTCTTCCTGCTCTTTCTGCCCTTTCTGCCCTTCCAAAAGGCAACAAAAAAACACCGAGCCCTCTGCGGTGTTGTGCGAGGGCTCGGTGGATAGAGTTTGTATGAGTGAGTGATGTTACTCGGCAGTTGCGAGGGGCGAGGGGGTGGTGTAGACCCTTGCGGCCAACTCTTTGTCATACTCATAGAGGCCGTATTTGTTGTCGCCAATTTTCTCAAGGATGTCGATGATGTCGCGTGCGTTCTCCTCTTCCTCCACCTGCTCGTCTACAAACCATTTGAGGGTGCTCTCGGAGGCGTAGTCGTTCTCCTCTTTGGCAATCTTCATCAGGTTGTTGATGCGTGCGGTTACCACCTGCTCGTGCTCAAGGGTTTTCTCCCACGCTGCCAAGGGGCTTGCCCACTCGGTGTCCACTGCGGCGATGGGCTGCAACTTAACCTCGCCACCGCGTGAGTTAATCATATTCATAAAGATGCGTGCGTGGTCCTGCTCCTCTTGGAACTGGATGAAGAACCAGTTGGCGAAGCCTTTGTTGCCTTTGGCCTCTTGGTCCATCGACATTGAGAGGTAGAGATATGCCGACCACAGTTCGGCGTTAATTTGGTCGTTGATAGCTGCCTCAAGGCGGCTGCTGATGTTCTTTTTCATAGTGTGTTATGTTTTTATTGGTTTATGCTTGTTTGTGGGGCCTTCATTTACCCCTTTTTTCTTATCACAAAGATAATGCACTTTTTGTCAATTGGTACTCTTTTGCGCTATGATATTTTTTGATTAACGCATAAGCAAAACCTATAATGATGGTATCCTTTGCCAAAACAATGAGGGTAGACCACTTGGGCCTACCCTCACTTGGTTTGCGGATACCTCTTGGACTACTCCGAGAGAATCTCCATAATCTTGATTGCCGCAGCGGCAACGGGGGTACCGGGGCCAAAGATGGCGGCGGCACCGTCCTGATAGAGCTCCTCGTAGTCCTGAGCGGGAATTACACCGCCCACGATTACCACGATGTCCTCACGACCGAGTTTCTTCAACTCGGCAATAATCTGAGGAACGAGGGTCAAGTGGCCTGCTGCCAACGAAGATACACCAACAACGTGTACATCGTTCTCAACAGCCTGCTTGGCAGCCTCCTCGGGAGTCTGGAACAAGGGGCCCATATCCACATCGAAGCCGAGGTCGGCGTAACCTGTGGCAACAACTTTTGCACCACGGTCGTGGCCGTCCTGACCAAGTTTGGCAATCATAATACGGGGCTGACGGCCCTCCTTCTTGGCGAAGTCGGCAACCATCTCTTTTGCTTTTGCGAAATCTGCATCGTTCTTCATAGCACTCGAATATACACCTGAAATGGAACGGATAACGGCTTTGTAGCGGCCTACAACAACCTCACAAGCATCGGAAATCTCACCCAAAGTGGCCCTAACCTTGGCAGCCTCAACGGCAAGCTCAAGGAGGTTGCCCTCTTTGGTCTTCACACACTCGGTGAGTGCAGCCAGAGCCTTCTGTACGGCAGCCTCATCGCGGTTGGCACGCAACTCCTGCAACCTCTTAACTTGGCTCTCACGCACTGCGGTGTTGTCCACTGCGAGGATGTCGATGGGGGCCTCTTTCTCCAGACGGTAGCGGTTCAGACCTACGATAATCTCCTCGCCGGAGTCGATGTGGGCCTGCTTGCGAGCCGAAGCCTCCTCGATACGCATCTTGGGAATACCGGTCTCGATAGCCTTGGCCATACCGCCGAGTTTCTCAATCTCTTGGATGTGCTCCCAAGCCTTGTGGGCAATCTCGTTGGTGAGGCTCTCCACGTAGTAACTACCTGCCCACGGGTCTACCGAGCGGCATACGTTGGTCTCCTCTTGGATGTAAATCTGGGTGTTACGAGCAATACGTGCCGAGAAGTCGGTGGGCAGTGCGATAGCCTCGTCAAGTGCGTTGGTGTGCAACGACTGGGTGTGGCCCAAGGCAGCGCCCATAGCCTCGATGGCGGTACGTGCTACGTTGTTGAAGGGGTCCTGCTCGGTGAGCGACCAACCCGAAGTCTGCGAGTGGGTACGCAGAGCGAGCGATTTGGGGTTCTTGGGGTTGAACTGCTTAACAATCTTTGCCCACAAGAGCCTTGCAGCCCTCATCTTGGCAATCTCCATAAAGTGGTTCATACCGATAGCCCAGAAGAACGACAAGCGGGGTGCGAACTGGTCTACGCTCATACCGGCATTTACGCCTGCGCGAAGGTACTCCAGACCATCGGCCAAGGTGTAGGCCAACTCAATGTCGGCAGTTGCACCGGCCTCCTGCATATGGTAACCCGAGATGGAAATCGAGTTGAACTTGGGCATATTCTTGGAGGTGTACTCAAAGATGTCGGCGATAATTCGCATCGAGAATTCGGGCGGGTAGATGTAGGTGTTGCGCACCATAAACTCCTTCAGAATGTCGTTCTGAATGGTACCGGCCAACTGGTCGAGGGTGCAACCCTGCTCCAGACCTGCCACGATGTAGAATGCCAATACGGGCAGCACGGCACCGTTCATAGTCATTGACACCGACATTTGGTTCAAAGGAATACCGTCAAACAGCACCTTCATATCCTCCACCGAGCAGATGCTCACACCTGCCTTACCAACATCGCCAACAACCCTTGGGTGGTCGGCATCGTAGCCACGGTGGGTAGCGAGGTCAAATGCAACCGAAAGGCCCTTTTGGCCGGAAGCCAAGTTGCGGCGATAGAAGGCGTTGCTCTCCTCGGCTGTCGAGAAACCGGCATACTGGCGGATGGTCCAAGGACGCATCACATACATTGTGCTGTAGGGGCCACGCAAGAAGGGAGCCACACCTGCTGCATAGTTCAGGTGCTCCATACCCTCCAAGTCCTCGGCGGAGTAGAGGCCCTTAACGGGAATTTGCTCGGCGGTCATCCACTCTTTCTTCTCGCCGCAGCACTTGTTGCTCTGGCAGCAACCCTCGGTTGCGCCGGCAAACTTAATATCTGTAAATTGTGCTCTCATAATTCTTTCTCCTCCTTCAATTAAATTCCCAACTCTTTGAGGTAACCTTTCAGGGTTTCGAGAACGTTGTCCCTGATGCTGATGAAGTGGGTAATGCCCTGTGCCTTCAACTCCTCGGCGCAAGCAGGAGCACCTGCCACAACCACGATTGCATCCTCACCAACGAGTTTTGCCACCTCGGGAGCAAGTGTTGCGTAGTCGTCATCCGAAGAGCAAACCACAACGATGTCGGCACCGGCCTCTTTGGCTGCCTTCACGCCCTCCTCAACCGAAGCAAAGAAGGTGTTGTCCTGCACCTTGATACCGGCGCAAGCGAAGAAGTTGCAACTGAACTGTGCCCTTGCCCTTGCCATAGCCAAGTTGCCGCAAGTGAGCATAAATGCCTTGGGAGCCTTGCCGCTCAAATCAACTGCCTGGCGCATAGCCTCAAATGCCTCGCCACCACGGTAGGGTTTCAGTGCGGGGAATTTAGCCTCGCAGCAGGTGTTGTCGAACTGCCAAGCCTTCACGTCAGCACCGAGAGTCTCGCCGAAGTTGGGGAATTGGTTGGTACCGAGCAGAGTGATGCGGCGGGTAGCCACCTCTTTGTTCTTCTTCTCGGCCGAAGCGTTCACCCTTGCAGCGATGGTGCCCTTCTCGTAGGACTCGATGTAGCCACCCTCGTTCTCCACCTCAAGGAAGAGTTTCCAAGCCTCCTGTGCGATGCTTGCGGTGAGGTTCTCAATGTAGTAGGAGCCACCTGCGGGGTCTACCACGTTGTCGAAGTGGGCCTCGTTCTTGAGCAAGAGCTGCACGTTGCGAGCGATGCGCTCGGCGAACTCATCGCCACAAGCGTAGGCGTTGTTGAAGGGGCGCACCTCCAGCGAGTGTACACCAGCGATGGCGGCACTCATAGCCTCGGTGGTACCGCGGAGCATATTCACATAGGAATCGTAGACGGTCTGGTTCCACATCGAGGTAACAGCGTGGAGGTAAATCTTCTCTGCGCAGCTGCACTCGGGCTCGTAGGCCTTCATAATGTTGGCCCACAGCAGGCGTGCTGCACGGAGTTTTGCAATCTCCATAAAGTAGTTGGCGGTGATGGAGGTGGTGAAGCGGATGCTCTTTGCGGCAGCAGTTGCGCTCACGCCCTGCTCCATAAGCCTAACCACGTAGTCGTGGCCTGCGGCCAGCATATAGCCCAACTCCTCAACGATGGTCGAGCCACTGTTGCCCAGCAGCGAGCCATCAACGCCCACAAAGCGAACGTGTTTCCACTCGGCATACTCCTTGATGTAGCCTGCGAGTTTCTCGAAGCAGGGAGTGCCCTTGTCGCAACCGCAGCAGAAGGTGCCGTAGGCCGAAAGGCCCCACATAATGGGGTCGAAGTTGAATGCAATGCGGGTGTCCTCTTTGCTGAACTGTGCGGCCCAAGCCATCACGGGCTCAACAATCCACCACTCGTTCTCCGAGCAGAATACAACCTCGTTTTTGGTGGGGTCGATGCCTGCCAACAGAACGTTCACTTGCTCTGCGGAGAGTTCATTTTCGATGTGGAAGCCAACGCTGCACACACCGCTTTCGATTGCGTGGAGAGCCTTTGCGTTAGCCTCGGCTGCATCGTTCACGCAAATGGTCTGGAAGACTTTCCACCTGTTGCAGTTCTTCACACCGCGAACATAGGGGAATTGTCCTGCTGTTGTGCCGAGCCACTGAATGTCCTTCAAATCCTCTGCACGATAGTAGGGGCGTACATTAAAGCCCTCTGCTGTGCGCCACACCAGTTTCTTCTGGTAGTCGGCACCTTTGAGGTCGGTTGTGATGACGGCCTCCCAAGCCTCGGTGGAGACTTCGGGGAACTCCTCAAACAACCTTTCAAACTTGTTGTTTGCCATAACTTTTGATTGTGATTATTGTGTTAGTTGTATGTTGTATGTTCAATTTTCTTACCGCATAGGCGCGACAAATATACAATTTATAAATAAACTATCCTCATTTTTTCCTACTTTTGTGAAAACATTCACACTAATTCCTATGGCTCCGTTGTTTACCAAAAGCGATATTCGCGGACTTGCCCTGCTGCTACCGCTGATTGTGGTGCTCACGTGGGTGGTGGTTGAGGCCCTTTCGGACCACACTCCATCGGCCGACCACGCCACACCGCCTGCGGAGGAACTCTTTGCCCACACCGATAGTGTCGCACAGGCCCTGCGCTTGCGCCCATTTGACCCTAACACCATAACCTACGAGGAGTTACGCAGGATGAACATCGACCAATTCGTTGCCCGCAACATTGTCAAATATCGCTCCTCGGGGCGCACCTTTGCCATCCCCGAGGATGTGGCTATTGTCTACGGCATCGGCGACTCGCTCTATGCTCTACTCAAACCCTACATCCGCATTGCTCCGAAGTATCGCCCCAAGCCCAATACACACCCCTCCGACACTCTGCGCACCAACCAGTTTATGCCCCGCAAGCGAGCCTTCAAGCGTGTGCAATTTGACCCCAACACGCTCACTGCCGAGGGTTTCTATGCGTTGGGCTGTTTCACCGCACGTCAGGCAGAGGCTATGGTGGAGTATCGTGAGCGCATCGGTGGCTTCCGCACGGTGTTGGAGTTTGCCGATTGTTATCTTGTCAGCGACACCCTCTATGCCGCAATGGAGGAGTTCATCACTCTCTCGCCCCTGCCCGAGCCCGTGACGGTGCTTGTGGACATCAACTCGGCCGATTCGGCCGCTCTTGTGGCTCTGCCGGGCATTGGTCCGCGTTCCGCCACCGACATAATTCTCTATCGTGAGCGTCTTGGAGGCTACCACTCCACCGAGCAACTCAAGGACCTTGCGGTCATTATGGAGAAGAATTACGACCTCTTTGTGAAAGAAATTTGGTGTGATAGTTGCAAAATTAGAAAAATTGATATTAACTTTGTGGCCCCAAACGAGTTGGCCAAGCATCCCTATATGACGGCTTCTCGGATGAGGAAGATACTCAAACAACGACAAAAGAGAGGAGGTTGGAGCACTATTGAAGAGATGGTAGAGCAGAAAATATTTACCGAGGAGGAGGCCGCAAGGATTTCCCCCTATCTTCAATTCAACCCGGTCGCAGAGTAGAGATTAACACACAAAAGGTCAGCAGGTTGTAATGGACAACAGCAAGCGGACACCAACACAAACAAACGAAAAATTAACAAATTAAAAAGGAGATACAATTATGATTATTATGCCAGTAAAAGAGGGCGAGAACATTGAGCGCGCTCTGAAGAAATTCAAACGTAAATATGAGCGCACCGGCGTTCTCAAAGAGCTCCGTGCTCGTCAGTACTTTGCAAAGCCCAGCGTAACCAAGCGTATTCAGATGCAGCACGCTGTTTATGTTGAGCAGATGCACCGTATGGATGAGGAGTAGTCAATCGCTCTCGCGTTATACGACACCACACGACCGACCTTTGCCACTTGCGGCAGAGGTCGGTTTTTTTGTGGTCGGTTGAGGTGTCCGTTGTTTGTGTGGTGTGGTGCAAAAAAAAGTGGGTGTCCAACAGCGTTTGGACACCCACTCTTTTGTGGTGCGAACTCCTTTTGAGGCAGAGCCCACACCCCTCTCGCAAGCGAGAGCGGTAGTTTTTAGATGGAAATATTCAAAATCTCAAACTCCATAATTCCCACGGGAACCTGCACCTCCACCTTGTCGCCCTTCTTGTGGCCAAGCAGAGCGTGGCCAATAGGAGTCTCCACCGAGAGTTTGCCCTCGGCAAGGTTTGCCTCGTGGTCGCCCACAAGGGTGTACTCCATCTCAGCACCGGTTTTGCAGTTGCGGAGTTTTACTTTGTTGAGAATTTGCACTTTGTTGAGGTCGAGGTGCGACTCGTCAATGATGCGGGCGTTGGCCAACATCATCTCCATACGCATAATCTTTGCCTCCAAATTGCGCTGAGCCTCTTTGGCGGCATCATACTCGGCATTCTCCGAGAGGTCGCCTTTGTCGCGTGCCTCGGCGATAGCCTCGGCTGCTTTGGGGCGTTCCACGATGCGCAACTCGTCGAGTTCGGCCTTCATTTTGTTGTAGCCCTCTTTGGTAAGAAGTACTGCTTCGTTTGCCATAATTTGTCTATACTTTTAATTGTTTTATGTTCGTTTGGTAGGAGCGAAAAAAATATGAATTTCGACCATTACAGCCGAAACCCAGTATCTCAATTCGCACCAAAAGTGCTTTTATTTACCACAAAGGTAGGCACTTTTTTCAAATAAACAAATTTTGTGCTAAATTTGTATGTATCAATCAATAATAGAGCAGATAATGTTTGCTTACGGTAGCATATTCACTTTTTCCGATTTGTGGACCATAATCTCCATTGCTTGGACGCTTTTGGTGGTTATTGTGGTGGTGGCTGTGGTGGCCGAGAGGCGCGAGCCGGTGAATGCTCTGGCGTGGATTATGGTCATCACAATGTTCCCCGTGGGAGGTGTGGTACTCTTTCTGCTGCTGGGCCAAAACCACCGCCTATTGCGCACCTTTATGCAGAAGGAACTCTACGACTCGGAACTCATCAACCGCCTTTGTGCCGAGCAGTTGCACAACATCGCCAGTACCGACAAAGAGCAGATGCCCAACCGCAACTTTGTGCGCCTTATGCTCAACAACAGCAGGTCGCTCCTGACGGCCCACAACAAGGTGCGTATTCTCAACAATGGTGAGCACACTTTCCCCGATATGTTTGGCGAGATGCGCCGTGCGGAGAGGTTTATTCACATTGAGTTTTTTGCCATTGAGGGTGGCGAACTCTTCGACCAGATGGTGGAAATCCTTGACGACCGCATTGCCAACGGGGTGGAGGTGCGCATCATTTTCGACAGTGTGGGTAGTCGCCGACTGAGCCGTAAGGACCTGCGCCGCCTGCGCTCCATTGGGGCCGATGTGCGTAGTTTTATGCCTGTGTTTGCCGCCAAGTTTACCGACAAGGTGAACTATCGCAACCATCGCAAAATTGTTGTCATAGACGGCCGAGTGGGCTACACGGGAGGTGTGAACATTGCCGACCGCTACATCCACGGTGTGCGTAGGGGCATTTGGCGCGACACACACCTGCGCATTGAGGGCGAGGCTGTGGCCATCTTGCAGACGGTCTTTGTGGCCGATTGGAACTTTGTTACGGATGGCGATATGCTCGACAACGAAATCTACTATCGCATCACTCCGGTGGAGAACACTCTCCCCATACAGATAGCCACTTCCGGCCCCGACTCCCCCTATGCCTCCATTATGCAGGCCTACTTTGCCGCCATCGGTAAGGCCGAGCGTTACATCTACATCTCCACGCCCTATTTGCTGCCCAATCAGGCCATCGTTACGGCTCTGAGGGTGGCGGCTCTGAGTGGGGTGGACGTGAGGATACTCATTCCCGTCAGGGGCGACAACATCTTTGTGGCTTGGGCGGGTTACTCCTATGTGGATGCGCTGATGCAGGCGGGAGTGAAGGTCTACCTCTACAACAAGGGCTTCAACCACTCCAAATTCCTACTCATTGACGATGAGGTGAGTTGCATCGGCTCGGCCAATTTGGACCACCGTAGTTTTAATGACGACTTTGAAATTCAGGCCCTTATCTACGACCGCTCCACCACCGAGCAACTGCGCCAAGACTTCTTTGCCGACTTGGAGCAGAGCACCGAGATTGTCCCCGAGGAGTGGGAGCATCGCTCGCGATTGAGTAAGATTATGGAGCCTGTGGCCCGACTGTTGGCTCCGCTGTTTTAGTGGGTAGGATTGGGCCCACAGAGGACCGACACCTTCCCCAAAAAAATCACTACTCCCCTTGCAAAAAAGTTGCAGGGGGAGTTTTTTGTGGCAGGTGGTTTGCAACATTTTTTTGTGCGGGGTGGGCGGGTGCCGAGCCTTTGGCCGACACTCCTCCGCTGTCGCAAGACAAAAGGTTAAACACACAAAAGAAGGTTGTAAGGTTATGAAAAGGATTGTTGCTTTGGGAGTGGGATTGCTCCTTGCCTTGTGGGCTGCCGATGCCCAACTTTTGAAATTCGGCGCGAGGGTGGGTTTGAACACCGGTGTCTACGATTTTGAGGATGTCCACTTTGCCGATGGGGAGGTGGTACCTGCGGCCGACCGTTGTGGTGGCTATCAGGTGGGTGCGCTCTTGAGGCTCACCATTCCTCGCTTTGTCTACATCCAGCCGGAGTTGGATGTGCTCCTGCGGGATTTGTCGTTTGGCATACGTAGGCCCGACAAGCCGATGGAGTACAAAAATCTGCGCACGATGAGGGTGGAATTGCCTGTGATGGTGGGTTTCAACATCTCTGCGGCCCACTTTTTTGCGGGTCCGGTGTGGCACATCGCCACCAGCCAACACCAGCGAGGGGCGGGCTCTACGCCGCTTGAATTGAGGTTTGACGACAACGATGTGGCGGCTATGGTGGGTGCGGCCATCGACTTTGAGGGTATCTTTATGGAGGTGCGCTATATGCGCTACCTGCGCCAGACCGAGGTGGAGATGAGGATGGAACGCCACACGGCTGTGGTGGATGTGGCCCACGATGATATGCTGCAAATCAGCTTTGGAGTGCTGTTCTGACGGGAGCCCTCCCCCTTGTGTGATTATTATTTCCCCCACACGCACCCCTTTGGCAGGTGGTTTGCAGGTGTGTGGGGTGAAGTTGAACCAACTAAAAAAATAGTGATTATGAAAAACGACAATTGCAAAACCAAGGAGAAAGAGGCCACCAAAGGGTGTGGCACCGGAACAAAGCCCACCACCGAAAAACAACCCGACAGCAAAGGGTGCGGTTGTGGATGCGGGTCAAAGAAGTAGCGGACCCGAAAAAGAGTCCTCCGATGCCCACCACCATCCCAAGGTGGCCAAGGCACGCATTTGGAGGCACCTACATAGAAAAGGCTGAGGCCCCACACAAGAGGGGGCTTCAGCCTTTTCTGCCAACAGGTTGTTTGTGGAAACTATTGCAATAAAATCTCTCGCAAGCGGTCGTTGTGGTTGCGCAGTAGGCGGGTGTTGCGCCTTTCGGTGAGTTGGCGAGCCCTCTCTTGGCCCACAAAGTAGGTGGTGCTCAACATTCCGCCCGCACCCAACCAAGCACCCAGCCAATGGTGGGCCACCGCCTCGCCCACGCCAAAGGCTATCAAACCTCCATTGACAGCCAACGATACCACACCGCTCCACACCTCGCCGGCGTAGAATTGGCCCACGCCCGGCACAAGGCTCAAGTACCACGCCACCATCGGGTTGCGCAGTCGTGGGGCACGCTTGTAGAGGGCGGCCACCTCGTTCCGCACCTCTTGTGGCGCATCGTGCAGGTAGGTCATTGCGGCCCCCTCGGAGCGCACCCAGTCGCCACACTCGCCTGCGGCAAGTGCTTCAAGGAGCGAGAGTTCCCTGAGTGTGGCGGTGGCTGTAGGGGGTAGGTAGAGTCGTGCCTCGTCTATGGTGGCGAGGGTCTCCTCAAAGAGTGCTGCAAGGTAGGAGCACAGAGCCTTTTGGTGGTAGTATGTTTCGCTTTGGGCGGCATCAAGTGCCCAAGTGTTCACCCTGCCGAGGTCGCTCACAGCCTCCTTGTAGAGCCCCTGCTGCTTGCGCACCTCCACCTTGGCCAGCAGTGCGCAGTTGGCAGCGGCAGCCGAGTCGGAGGAAAAGACTGCTCGCTCCAACCTCAAAGCCTCCAACGCCAACACATCGGCTTCGGTGGGGCTCTGTGCGCTAACGGAAAATGGAGCGCAAAGGTATGTGAAGGCCATACATAACAGCCCCGCTACGTGTCGTTTCAAACTCTTCGTAATAGACTTTTACGGAAGCCACGCTCCCGAAGATGTTACCAATATAGAGTAGGCTACCAATGGTGCCATAGGCAATGGTGCGCCAGTTGTTGGGTGTGCCGGCCTTGGACCAACTCTCGGCCGTGAGGCCCGCAAAGGCACCCACGAGTAGGAATGAGGCTATGCCCTCGCCCACATTGCCGGCGTAGATTTTGCCCAAACCCGGCACCACAGCCGAAGCCACACCTGCCACCCAAGGGGAGAGGTTGCGTGGAGCGGTGGTGGCAATGCGGTCGAAGATGCGCTCCTGCTCGGCGAGGGCAAAGTTGGTGTAGGTGAAGTGGTTGCGCTGTGCGTTGTACTCCTCGGTGTCGCCTTCCAGCAGGGCTATGCCCGCACGTTCAAAGGCGAGGAGTTCACGGTGGTGGTCGGCTTGTGGGGTGGCCGAGAAGTGGTCGAGCAGTCGCTTTGCCCCCTCCTTGTTGTTGAGCGAGAGGTGCCCAATGGCCCCATAGAAGGTGCTCTTGGGGAAGAATTCGCTTCCGCTACCCACACGTTCAAACTCTGCCGTGGAGAGTTGAAAGTCTTGCAGGTTGTAGTGTATCCACCCTCGCAGGTAGTGCAGGGTGTCGAGTGCGGCGGGGAAAAATTGTGTGTCGTCAAGAGGCAGGGTGGCGAGGGTTTGTGCATCGCGCAGGTGGGAGCCACCGAGCAGGTAGAGGCCAAACTCATAGTCGCCCCTTGCGTGGTGCTCTTGGCCCCACACACCGCCCAGCGACACCACCACGGCCGCCAATATGCACACAATGCGCCTACTCATCACAACTCTCCTTTTTATCTCTTTTTCGGTGGTATCGTTCCACCGAGTCCTCAATCACTCCACGCTCGTTTTTTGGGGTGGTGTGCCTTCCGATGCGGGTGTTGCGCACAAGGCGGTCGAGCGAGTAGACCACCGCCCTCACGCCTCCATACTCCCCGACAAGTGCCTTGAAGTAGTCGCCATTGGTGTCGGCATACCCACCCGGGGATGCCACCTCGGGTGCCACAGCGTTCTGCCACACATAGAGCCCCGCCGAGGCGAGGTGGTAGAGTGGGGAGATTGTCTTGCGCCCCTCCACAAGCCCATAGGGGTGGTGCCTATCCTCCCTTGCGCCCTCAAACTCCACCGAGCGCAGCAATTCCCTATCGCTCCTCCTCTGCTCTTGCGCACACGCCAACCCCCTATCGCTCCCTTGCTCCTGCGCACGTGCAGGCGAGAGCGACAGCAGCACTGCGGCGGCTGTTGCTACCACAAAAAGTGGTGGCGTGAGTGGGCGTGTGGGGCGGCTCATAGCATATATATTATAGGTGCTCCCTCTTCCTCGGGGGGGGCTATCTTCTTTTCTTGTTTGTCGGCATAGTAGGCTTTTCGGGCGCAACCTTCACCGCATCGGCGGGCACCTTGAAGTCGAACATCTCCGACTGTGCCTCGGCACCCACCACGAGGTTGGTGTAGGTGCTCAGGGTAACGACCGAGTCGGTGGGCGAGATGTACTCCACCTCGGTTATGCGCATAGGCATCGGTATGCGCCCAAGTTCGTAGCGCGAGAAGTAGACCTTGCGCACCGCATCCCCCTTGGGGCCATAGTAGACCATACACACGGGCAGGTGGCGGTCAAACACGAGTTCCACCTTTGCAGCACCTTTGGTTTTGGCCTTGGGCTCATAGGTCTTGACGGTCAGCCCATCGCTCTGCCTCACATCACGCTGGGTGTAGCCATAGAGGGGTAGGTCCATATCCACATACCTGCCCGAAGCAAACATTGCAACAACCTCCTTGCTCGATGCAACCTCCTTGTCGTCAGCCACCACCACCGAGTTGTCCGCAGGGTTGTAGATACGCATCTCGCCAAGGGAGTTGGTGAGGGTGATGAGGTGTCGGGGGCGGTGTACTTCGCTCACAAGGCGACCATCGGGGTTGAGGTAGAGGCTCTTGGTGGCGGTAACTTTCTTGCCACCACCCACCGTTACGGTCTGCACATCCACCGAGAGTCGCTGTTGTGCCGTGGCCACAGCGGGCACCAGTAGGGCAAGCAGGAGCGTGGGGATAAATCTCTTCATTGTTTGTGTGTGGGTTTCTCGGTAAAAAAACTACGGGGCGAGGGTTTTTGCACGCCCTTCGCCCCGTAAAGATAGTTCTAAAAATGGATTAGAACAAATCAGCCCACATCAGAATCCTCTCGTTGTTGATATACTGAGGATTGATGTTGTTGTTCTGAATGAGGTCAATGGTCATCAGCACTGCGTCAATCAGGGTAACAACGCCAAAACCACCACCGGTCAGCAGGTAGGGCAGTACCATCCAAGGAGCAGTACCGAGGTAGTAGCGGTGAAGGCCACACCAGCCGGTAAACCAGCTCAAGAGGGTACCAATCAGAGGGTCGGGGTTGTTGCTCAATGCCACAACGGGAGCTGCGGGCATCACGGGAGCGGCCTCCATAACCATCTCTACCGAGTTCTCAACCAATGCGTCAATGGCTGCATCGTTGGCAACATAGTTGTTTGCCGAAGCCGAGCAAATTGCAAACAGTGCAACTGCGAGAGTAAGTACAAGTTTCTTCATAACTTTAAGATATTAAGTTAAACATTAGGTTTGCTTCGAAGTGTTAAGCGAAAAATCAACTTTGGTTTAATATGCCTGTTTTTTGGCGCATTTTACCACTCAAGCCCCAAAGTGATACTCCCTTCCTCCACCACAAATATAATAAATTTTCATTTACGGTGTTAGTTTTTACACTAAAAAAAGTGCAGGTGGTCCAAATTTTCAGGACCACCTGCACAACAATTTTTTTCTGCGGTCTGCTCTACCCCTACTTGGTGGTGAACTCCTGACCGTCAGGCATACGGAAGGTGATGCTGTCCACCTTCAGCGCATCGTCTACGACTGCAAAGTTGGGAGTCTTGACAACGCCATCCCACAAAGCCTTGAAGTCGCGAGCCACATTCAGAGGTATCTCCACGATGAACTGACCATAGTTGAGGTCGGTAACGATGAAGGTCTGATTCTCGGCGTCATAGGTGCCAATGGTCAGCTGCAACACAACACTCGAAGAGCGTTTCTCGATGAATGCCACCTTGGCCTCCTCGGTCAGCTCGGCTGTCAGTTTGGCCACGCTCTCCTCGTTCACGCGAGCAGCATACTGTGCCTCGGTCTCAAACTCGTCTTTGGTCTCAAAGGCCTTAATCTTGTCGGCCATATACTCCTTGGCGAAGTTGGAGAACTTCTGGTAGTAAACGTAGTCCTTCTTGTATTCGGGAGCCTCCTCGGCACTGTAAATCAAAGGAATAACCTCGGCGCCGGTGCGGTTGATGTAGCCATAAACACCCTCTACCGAAACCAATGCCAAGCCCTCGTCAAAGTCGCTGATGCTCTCATACTTGGGTGCTGTGATGCCACGGCCGCTCTTGTCGATGAGGCCACACTTGCCATCGAGCCTTACCCAAGTGATGCCGTCTACAAACTGACCAACCTCCTCGTAGATTGCGGGGATAATCTCGTCATATTTGGCATCAATGAAGCCCCATTTGCCATCGGCCTTCACAGTGGCAACACCATCGTTCCACTCGCCAACCTCCTCGTACTTCACAGGGGTAATCTCGTTGCCCTTAACGTCAATCCAGCCCCATTTGCCACCGGTCGATACCTTGGCAATGCCCTTGTCGAAGGAGCCAACGATGTCGTAGATTGCGGGAATAACCTCGCGATACTTGTTGTTCAGGTAGCCATACTTGCCGTCCACCTTCACCAGCGCAAGGCCGTCTTCGGTGAACTCACCAACGTCTTCATACTTGGGAGCAACCACAATCTTACCGCTCTGGTCTACCCAGCCACACTTGCCGTCAAGCACAATCTTCGACAAGCCTGCTGCATCCCACGCACCAACCTCGTCATACTTCACAGCCAGCAACTCAACGCCACCACGGTTCACGTAGCCAACCTTCTCACCGATGGTTGCAGTGGCTACACCGGCCTCGTTGAACTCACCAACGCTGTCGTAGGTAACCTCACTGATGGGTTTGCCCTCGGCGCCAATCCAGAAGTACTTACCATCCTTCTGAACCATTGCAGCCCCCTGATAGAAGGCCTCCACTGCGTCATACTCGGCAGGAACAACCATTGTGCCCCTCACGTTCACAAAGCCCCACTTGCCATCCAACTGCACAGGAGCAAAGCCCTCGTTGAAGGTGCAGGTGCCCAAATATTTGAGCGATACGGTTACGACACCCTTGCGGTCGATGTCAAACCACACATCGCCACTCTTAACCCTTGCGCTGCCCTCGGCATCGAACTCCTCTGCCTCATCGTAGCGCACAGCGATAACCTCCTTGCCGCTGCGGTCAATCCAACCCCACTTGCCGTTGAGTTGAACTCTTGCCATACCCTCTGCATCGAAGCAGTCGGCTGCGGTGTAGCTGATTGCGATAGACTCCTTGCCCGACTTGTTGAGCCAGCCAAAGAGGCCATCTTTCTTAACCCTTGCCAAGCCCTTCTCAAAGTCCATAACATCATCGTAGTCCATAGCAATTACAACCCTGCCGGCTTGGTCAATCCAGCCATACTTACCGGCCAAACCAACCCAAGCCAAGCCCTCCGAGAAGTTGCCTGCACCGTCATATTTGAGTTTGATAATCTCCCTGCCGGACTCGTTCACAAAGCCCCACTTGCCACCGGCATAGGTGCCCTCGGTCCAAGTACCACCGGTGCTAACCCTTGCCAAACCGTTGCAGTAGACATCGGCGTAGTTGTACTTAACCCTTACCACGGCCTTACCTTTGGCGTTGTAGAAGCCCCACATACCATCGCTGTAGTTGCCTTGCTCGTCCCTGACGCCCTTGACACCGGCCCTTGCCAGACCGCCAACAAAGTCGTCCAAGTAGTCGTTCTTGAAGGGCACAACCTTCTTGCCCTCGGCATTGATGTAGCCATACTTACCCTTTGCATCAAGCACCTTTCCAAGGCCCTCGTCATTGAAGTCCCAAATCTGGGTGTTGTTCACCTTGAGAATCTCCTTACCCTCGGTGTTTACCCAACCCCATTTGTCGCCAATGGAGGCCTTTGCAATACCTGCTGCGGTGAAAGGTTCAAGGGTGGTATATTTTATAGGTACAACCTTCTTGCCCTCAATGTTGAGCATACCGCACTTGTCCTCCTGCTTAACCCACACGAGGCCATACTCGTTCCAGTCGCCAACCTCGTTGTAGACTACGGGCGAGATGAGTTTACCCTCTTTGGTAATCCAGCTGTAGGCACCCTCTTTGGCCACCTTACCCAGTGCATTTGTATCAAAGGGCCACACCTGTGAGTACTCTACCTTGGTGATGCGCTTACCCTCGGTGTTAATCCAACCATAGAGTTCGCCTGCCTTCACCCAGTTCATTCCGTCTTCGGTCCACTCGCCAACCTCGCTGTTCACGATGGGCACAATCTCCTTACCACTGCGGTTTACCCAACCAATGAAGCCCTCTTTGGTAACCTTTGCAAGGCCATTGAGTGCATAGGGCTCGAAGGTGTCGTAGGCGATGTCGGTTACCTCCTCGCCCTCGGTGTCGATGATACCATATTTACCACCGATGGTTACCAGCGCAAAGCCGGCCTCAAAGTCGCCAATGCTCTCATATTTGAGTTTGGCAACCACCTTGCCGTTTGCATTCACCAAGCCATAGAGTCCCTCGTTCATAACCTTTGCCACGCCGAGGTCGTTGTAGTCACCAATCTCGTCATAGACAGTTTTGAGCACCTCTTTGCCGTCTTTGTTCAGGAGGCCCCATTTGGTCTCAACCCTCACAAGGGCCAAGCCCCCTTCGCTCCACTGGCCAACCTCATCATACTCGTTGTCGGTGAGGCGTTTGCCGAGGTTGGTAATCAGACCATAGCGGCCCTCTTTGAGAGTCCACGCAAAACCATCTTCGGTGAACTCGCCAATGCTCTCATACTGAGGTTTGATAATCTCCTTGCCGGCCTTGTTGATGGCACCCACGAGGCCCTCAACTTTCACCCTTGCGGTGCCGTCCTCGGCCCACACACCGGCCTCGTCATATTTGATTTTGGCAATGGTCCTGCCCTCGCGGTTAATCACACCCCACTTCTCCGACTGCTTAATCCAAGCCAAACCATCGGCGGTGAACTCGGTAACCTGCTGGTATTTGCAGCGGATGATTTCATCACCCTCTTTGTTAATCATACCATAGTTGTCCTCGATGCGTACCAAAGCGGTACCTGCCTCCGAGAAGGGCTCAATTTCGTCATATTTGATTTTGGCGAGCACCTTGCCCTCGCGGTTGATGATGCCCCATTTATTGTCCTCCCTCACGTAGGAGAGGCCGTCAAGCGAGAAGTAGCCCACCTCGTCATAGCGCAGGCGCACAACCTCTTTGCCAGTCTTGTTCACAAAACCCCACTTGCCATCGCGTTTTACTTTTGCCATACCATCGGCGGCAAACTCTTCGGCAAGGTCATACCTTGCTTTGATGAGCCAGTTGTCTTTGCTGTCTACATAGCCCCACTTGCCACGCGAGTTCTGCTTTGGCGTGAGGTCTTGTGCTGCTGCAGAGAGGCACAAGAGAGCAGAAAGAAGAATAAGGAATACTCTTTTCATTGTCAGTAATGTGTTTGTAGTTAATATTTTAGTTTGTTTTTGTCAGCAGTGCGCTCGGTTTATGGAGGTTTCCTCGTCAGTGGGGGAAGCGAGCATAAAAGGTGCGTAGTTAGGTGTAAAAATACAAACATTTGTATAAAGAGCAAAATTTTTCACCATTTTTTGACACATATACCTATAAAATAGAGCTTCTTGGGTGCAATGTTGCCCTTGGTGGGCATAATTATTGCGCATCCTACGGCGACAGGGGGTAGGGGCGAAGAGAGAAAAAATAAAAAAAATCTCTACATTGTTGTAAATTAACAGAATAATAATGTATATTTGCGGGCTGAAATCTGCTCCACAACTCCGGCTTTTGAGAGGGAGAAGGCGGGGCGGATGGTTGGTTAGGAAAATTCTATAACAATACTAATGTTTTAAAAACTATACAGTTATGACAAAAGCAGACATCGTAAACAACATCGCCAAACAGACCGGCGCAGAGAAAGTTCTCGTACAGGAGATTGTAGAGGCTTTTATGGAGAATGTTAAAGGTTCGCTCATCGAGAACGAGCCCGTATATTTGAGGGGTTTTGGTAGCTTCATCATCAAGGAGCGTGCTCAGAAGGTTGCTCGCAACATCTCGAAGGGTACCACCATCACCATCCCTGCTCACAACATCCCCGCTTTCAAGCCCGCAAAGAGCTTCGCTGGCAAGGTAAAATAAGAGATTGACAAACCCTATTAAAACTTTAAGATTATGCCAAACGGTAAGAAGAGGAAAGGCCCCAAAATGGCTACCCACAAACGTAAGAAACGCTTGCGTAAAAATCGTCACAAACACAACAAGAAATAGGTTGTCGGTTTACCTTTAACTAAAAAAATAGAGCCTGAAAGCCTACTCAATAGGTCTTCGGCTCTGTTTTTTAGTTTGAGGGTACACCGCCCTATGTGCTTTTTGTATGAACAGAGAACTAATCATTGAAGTTACCGCCTCGGAGGTTACCATTGCTCTGGTTGAGGACAAGCAACTCGTGGAGTTGAGCAAGGAGGCCTGCAAGAGCGGTTTCGCAGTTGGCGACATCTATCTGGGCAAAGTGCGTAAGATTATGCCCGGACTCAATGCCGCCTTTGTCAATATCGGCCACGAAAGAGACGCTTTTATTCACTATCTGGACCTCGGTCCCCACTTCACTTCGCTCCACAAACTTGTGGCCGGACTTTCGACAAAGAAGAAAAACGTGCGATTTGAGAGCATTAGGCTCGACCAGTCGCTCCCCAAGAGCGACAAACTGTCGAACCACATTTCGGGCGGACAGCCCATTATGGTGCAGATTGCAAAGGAGGCCATCAGCACCAAAGGCCCAAGACTTACGGCCGACATCTCTCTGGCAGGTCGCAACGTAGTGTTAATTCCGTTTTCCAACAAAATATCCATATCGCAGAAGATTCGTTCCACGGCCGAGAAAAAGAGGCTCAAAAAGATTGTCGATGGCGTGTTGCCCAAGAACTACGGTGTGATTGTGCGCACCGCAGCGCAGGGCAAGAGCGAGGTAGACATCGAGCAGGACATTCTCTCCCTCATCAAGAAGTGGGAGCAGGCTTTGGAGGGAATAAAAACCAAGGTGCCGCCCACACAGTTGCTCAGCGAGATGAGCAGGGCAAACACCATCATCAGGGATTCGCTCAACAGTTCGTTCAATGCAATCCACGTGAACGATGAGGCCATATACAACGAAATCAGGGAGTATGTGAAAGTTATTGCTCCCGAGAAGCTCAAGATTGTCAAACTCTACAAGGGCTCGCAGCCCATCTTTGACAACTTTGACATTTCGCGCCAAATCAAATCGCTCTTTGCCAAGTATGTGTCGCTCAAGAGGGGTGCCTACCTCATCATCGAGCACACCGAGGCCTTGCACGTCATTGACGTCAATAGTGGCAATCGTGCAAAGGTTGCCGATGACCAAGAGAGCACAGCTATGGATGTTAATCTCTCGGCTGCGGCCGAAATCGCCCGTCAGTTGCGCTTGCGCGATATGGGCGGTATTGTGATAGTAGACTTCATCGACCTGCACAAGGCCGAGAACCGTCAGAAGCTCTATGAGGAGATGCAGAAACTTATGGCCGGCGACAAGGCCAAGCACACCATCCTGCCTCTGACCAAGTTCGGACTTATGCAGATTACCCGCCAGAGGGTGCGCCCCGAGGCCATCAGTAAGGCCGAGGAGACCTGCCCCACGTGTGGTGGCACGGGCAAGATTTCGCCCTCCATATTGGTGGACAAGCAGATTGAGAACCAAATTGCCTACTATGCCATTGAGAAGCGTATGCGCTCGTTGAGGGTTGTTGCCAACCCCATTTTGGCAGCCTATCTGAAAGAGGGTGGTCTTAGGAGCATACGCCGCAGGTGGTGCAGGAGGTATTTGTGCAGGGTGAAAGTGGTTGTGGACCAGTCGCTCGGCATTGTGGACTACAAGATTGCCGACCGCAAGAATAAGGAACTCAAATAGGCGGGCACACAGGGCTGTGAGCGCAATTTCGGCCACCCGCCCAGAAGTCCCAGAAGTCCCAGTCAGATTTGGACCACTGAGCCCACTGGGACCACTGAGCCCACTGGGAGAAAAAGAAAAATATTTACTAATTACTCTTTACTCTTTACTAATTAGAAGAGGTCGTTAGACGTTGACAATGAAGAAAGAGAAGGTGCAATCTTCGCCCCTGAGGGAGATTGTGGCACGTGCGGCACGTGTGGCCGAGGTGGCACAACTCCGTGAGGCCATTGAAGGTCGAACTGTTGCAGAGGTATCCGCTCTGGCAGGTTCGGCCTTTGCTCTCTATGCTATGGCTGTGGCGCAGAGGGTGGGTGGTCTGCACCTCTTTGTGATGGACGACAGGGATGCAGCCGCCTACTTGTGCAGCGACTTCTATGCCTTGGCAGGCGAGGGAGTGGAGGTGTTGTTCCTCCCTTCAAGCTACAAGCGTTCCATTCGCTACGGGGCCGAAGACCAATCGGGCGAGGTGCAACGCACGGCCGCATTGGAAGCCGTCAGAGGGAGTGGTGGCACCGACAAGGTGTTGGTTGTCTGCACCTATCCCGAAGCGTTGGCTGAGAAGGTGGTGTCGCAAGCAGAGGTGGACTCCTCGGTGTTGCGCATCGACAGGGGCCAGCGAATTGCTATGAGCGAACTCCAGCAGAGGGTGGAGGAGTTGGGCTTTGAGAGGGTTGATTTTGTCCACGAGCCCGGCCAGTATTCAATGCGTGGTGGCGTGTTCGACATCTTCTCCTACTCCGAAAACCGCCCCTTCAGGCTCGACTTTTTTGGCGATGAGGTGGATAGTGTGCGCCGCTTTGACCTCTCCTCGCAACTCTCCACCGAGAGGGTGGACAGTGTGTCGGTGGTCCCCAATCTGAAAAACTTTGGGGGCGAGCAGAAGGAGTCGTTGGCGGAGTATGTGGGCGATGGGGCCGTGTGGTGGCTCAAGGACCTCGACTACACTCTCGGCCGACTTGACGACATTAGGCGCAAACTGCTGGCCGACAGCGACACCCCCGAGGAGGATGCCGCAAGGGTAACCTCGGCAAAGGCTTTTTTGGCCGACACGGAGGGTGCGGCTATGGTGTTGGCGAAGCCTTCGGGCCGCAGGAGTGCAGAGGTGCAGGTGAGGTTTCAGACCGCACCGCAGGCCGCCTTCAACAAACAATATGACCTGCTGGCCGATGACATTGAGGGTAGGGCCTCGCAGGGCTACACCACCTACATCCTCTCCGAGAACCACGCCCAGTTTGAGAGGCTCGAAAATGTGCTTGCAGCCACCCACCGCAAGGCCCGCTTTGAGCCGCTGAAAGCCACTCTCCACGAGGGCTTTACGGACCGCAAACTGAGGGTGAGCCTCTACACCGACCACCAAATCTTCGACCGCTACCACCGCTACCAACTGCGTGGTGGCATCAACAACCGTGAGAGCCTCACCATTGCCGAACTCAACCAACTCCAAGTGGGCGACTACGTTGTCCACATCGACCACGGCGTGGGCCGCTTTGGCGGACTTGTGCACACTGTGGAGAACGGCAAAGAGCAGGAGTCGGTCAAGTTGGTCTACAAGGATGGCGATGTGTTGCTGGTGAATGTACATTCGCTCCACCGCATTGCCCGCTACAAGAGCAAGGAGAGCGACACCCCACCGAGGGTATACAAACTCGGCACGGGGGCTTGGCAGAAGATGAAGGAGGCCACCAAAAAGGCGGTCAAGGATATTGCAAGGGAACTCATTAAACTCTATGCCGAGAGGAAGGCGAGTGGTGGCTACCGCTTCTCGCCCGATGGCTACCTGCAACACGAGTTGGAGAGTTCGTTCCGTTGGGAGGAGACCCCCGACCAGCAGAAGGCTGTGGAGCTTGTGAAGTCCGATATGGAGTCGGGCGAGCCTATGGATAGGCTTGTGTGTGGCGATGTGGGCTTTGGCAAGACGGAGGTGGCTGTGAGGGCGGCATTCAAAGCTGCTTGCGACAGTAAGCAGGTGGCGGTGTTGGTACCCACGACCATCCTCTCGTTGCAACACTACCGCACCTTTGCCGAGCGTATGAGGGGCCTGCCCGTGAGGGTGGACTACCTCTCCCGCACACGCTCCACAAAGGAGGTGAAGCAGATACTGGCCGACCTGGAAGCAGGGCGCATAGACATAATCGTTGGTACCCACAAACTGCTCGGTAAGGATGTGAGGTTTAAGGACTTGGGCTTGTTGATTATTGACGAGGAGCAGAAATTTGGTGTCTCCGCCAAGGAGAAGTTGCGCCAAATGAGTGTGAGCGTGGACACTCTCACGCTGACTGCCACACCCATACCGCGCACCCTGCAATTCTCGCTTATGGGTGCGAGGGACCTCTCGGTAATCTCCACTCCGCCACCCAACCGACAACCCATCATCACCGAGTCGCACACCTTTGACGAGGCCATCATATCCGAGGCTCTCGACTATGAACTCGGCCGTGGTGGTCAGGTCTACTTTGTACACAACAGGGTGGAGGACATCGAGCGCATTGCCGCCATTGTGAAAAAACTGCGCCCCGAGGCGAGGGTGGCTGTGGGCCACGGACAGATGCAGCCGCAGCAGTTGGAGAAGATTGTGATGGACTTCATCTACGGCGAGTATGACGTGCTGGTGGCCACCACCATCATTGAGAACGGCATTGATATTCCCAACGCCAACACCATAATCATCAACAACGCCCAGAACTTCGGTTTGAGCGACCTGCACCAACTGCGAGGCAGGGTGGGTAGGAGCGACAGGAAGAGTTTTTGCTACCTGCTCTCGCCACCCGATGAACTCCTCACAAGTGAGGCAAGGCGCAGGTTGAGGGCCATTGAGGAGTTTTCGGAGTTGGGCTCGGGCTTCAACATTGCTATGCAGGACTTGGACATCAGGGGTGCGGGCAACCTGCTGGGTGCCGAGCAGAGTGGTTTCATTGCCGATATGGGCTTTGAGACCTACCAGAGGATACTCTCCGAGGCGGTGGCCGAACTGCGTGCCGAGGGCGTGGAGGGCCTGTCGGAGGTGGTTGGCGAAGGTGTTGAGGGAGAACAACAAGCGGCCGTGCCGCAGGAGGAGATACTCTACGTGTCGGACTGCCAAGTGGATACCGATGTGAGTGCCATATTGCCAAACAGCTATGTGAGCCAACCGGCCGAGAAGTTGCGCCTCTACCGTAGGCTTGACGGCATCACCGATGAGGCCGAAATGGAGCGACTTGTGGCCGAATTGGAGGACCGCTTTGGTCGTATGCCCAAGGAGGCGAGGGCACTGGTGGATGTGGTGCGCCTGCGCTGGAGGGCTATGGGGCTTGGCATTGAGAAGGCCAAGGTGAAGAACGGGCTGATGTTGCTGTGGTTCCCGAGCGATGGCCGCTCGCCCTACTACAAGAGCCACACCTTTGGGGCGATTTTGAAATATGTGAGCCGCAATCCTGCAAAATTTGTTCTCAAACAGAACAATAATAAGGTCTATTTGACGGTTAGAAATGTGGAGGACCTCGGTGCTGCGTGCGACACGCTCGATGCGATGAAGGCAGCCATTGTGTCCGAAAAACCCACCTCCGCCGAGTAGAAAAAGGCCCCTTAGGTATAAAATACCTATCTTTTTCGTGGTCGGGGTGATTTTTTGTTTGAAAAAACCATAAAAAACCCGATATTTGCAAAATCTGACCGGAGGTCAATTTTCGGCAGGGTAATCAGACGGAGAAATGAAGTTGAAAAAAATCATATTTGGAGTGATGGGTGTGGCAATGCTGATGTTGTCGCAGGGCTCCGCTTTCGGCCAGTCGAGCAGCCTTAACACCTACTCGCCCTACACTTTCTATGGCATTGGCGATATTCACGAAGAGGGTATTGCCGTAACAAGGGCTATGGGTGGTGCATCCATCGGTTTCCGCAACCCCTTCTATGTGAATGTAACCAACCCCGCATCTTACAGTTCGGTGAGGAGCAACTCCTTCCTCTCCAACTTCGATATGGAGGGCCAGAACTTCTATGCCAGCACCTCGAGTGCAAAGACGAGTTTCAACACCTTCAACATCAGGGATATTGCAATGTCGTTCCCGCTCATCAAGAATATGGGCGTGGGCTTCAGTGTTACCCCTTACAGTTCGGTGGGCTACAGGGTGCAGTACTACGATACCAACCCCGTGGTGCAGGCAGGCATCGGTCAGATGCTCTACGCCTACTCCGGTTCGGGCGATGTTACGCAGTTCAAACTCGGCTTGGGCTATGAGGTTGTGAAAAACCTCTCCCTCGGTGCCGAGGTGATATACTACCACGGCCTCATTGAGAGGACCTACAACGCTATCCCCACGGTGATTACGGGCGTGGGTAGTTACCAGCCCATCTCCGGACTCAAATCCGAATCGGTCAATAGTTTCTATGGCAAGTTTGGCGTGCAGTGGACTCCGCTTGCAAGGCGCAATACGGTGCTGACCGTGGGCGCAACCTACCAGATGGGTGGCAAGATGGGCAACGAGGTGGAGGACCGCTTGGCCCAAAACTCCACCCTCGCTCCGGACGTCTATGCAGTGAACGAGGTCTACACCTCCTCCTTCTCGATGCCCAATGTCTATGCGGTGGGCTTCTACCTGCACAAAGACAAGTACAGCATTGGTGCCGACTACCAGTTTGCCGATTGGGGCGAGAGGAACAAGCAGGACATTACGGCTACCCGCTCGTTCCGCAACACCAACACCGTGCGCTTGGGTGGTCAGTACACCCCCAACCCCGGCGATGTGCGCCACGCTCTGAAGAGGTGGACCTATCGTGCAGGTGTGAGGTGGAGCCAATACTACATCGTACTCAACGACCAACCATTTGACGATGTGGCACTCACCTTTGGTGTGGGCGTGCCGTTGAGGATGACGGGCCTCTCCAATGTAAACCTCGGTTTGGAACTCGGCCAGAGGGGCACAATGAAAGCGGGGCTTTCGAGGGAGAACTACCTCAAATTCACCATCGGTTTCAGCCTCTTCGGCGAGGACTACTGGTTCGTGAAGATGAAGTATGACTAATCCCCGTTTGTGCCTGTGCGTGCAACTTTTTGGGACCGATATGCGTCAAATGTGTAAGAGACGGAAACAAAACAAAATATAACAATAAAAAATAAACAGACAAAAGAGATGAAGAAAATCGTAATCAAATCGATGGTTGTGCTGTCGCTTGTGCTGGCAGGCACGATGGGGACCACCTCTTTGATGGCCCAAACACAGGAGCAAACCCAAGTAGTGGAGACACCTGCCGAGAAAAAGGCTCGTGAGAAAGCCGAGAAGAAGGCTGCAAAAGAGGCCGAGAAGGCTCGCAAGGCTGCCGAGAAAGCCGAGAAGGCTCGTCTGAAAGAGGAGGCAAAGATTGCTAAAATCATCGCTGCACAGAAAGCTGCCGCAGAGAAGGCCGGTACCGCACAGCCCCAGCAGGCTCCCGCAACCACCTTTGGTCCCGAGTGGGGTGAGAACGCAACCGCTCAGCAGAGGGAGGAGAATGTTAAGACCTTCAACTTCTTCCAAGATGCCTACAACAACAAAGACTACGATAAGGCTTTGGAGTATATGTACACCCTGATTCAGAACTGCCCCAAGGCTCGTAGTTCGGTCTATGCCAACGGTTCGAACATCTACCGCAACAAAATTGCTCGTAGCAAATCGCTTGAGGAGAAGGCTGCCAACATCGACTCGCTGATGAACCTCTACGACTACCGCTTGCAGGCATTTGCCGATGACAAGCAGTATGGCGAGGTCTACATAACCAAGAACAAAGCAAAGGACTACTACAAATATCGCGCTGAGGACAAGCAGGGTATGCTCAAACTCTTCCGTAGGGGTATTGAGATTGACCCCGAGATTGACGCTACCTTCATCAACCAGTACTTCACCGTGCTGGTGGAGGAGTATGAGGCTCTGAACGTGGAGACCGACCACTTTATGAACGAGTATGAGTACTTGGCAGAGAAGATGGATAAGGTTACCGATGAGGAGGCCAAGACCTCGTTTGACGCACTGCTCATCAAGTCGGGTGCTGCCGATTGCGCCAACCTTGAGCAGATTTTCTCGGCTCGTTTGGAGAACAACTGGAACGATGCAAAGCAGGTTGAGAAGGCCTTCAAACTGATGGCTCGCAACCACTGCGAGAGCGACTTCTTCCTCGCCGTTGGTGAGAAGTACTACGAGCAGGCTCCCTCGACCAACACCGCACAGTTGCTCAGCAAGGTCTATGAGAACAAGAAGAACTTTGAGAAGGCCCTCCACTTCCTTGTTGTAGCAATGGAGAGCGAGAGCGACCCCGAACTCAAAGCAAACCTTTGCGTTCAGATTTCGGGTACCCAACTTGCTGCCGACAATGCTCGTGAGGCTGCCACTTATGCCAAGAAGGCTATTGAGTACAACGCCAACAACGGTTCGGCCTACATCTGCCTTGCACAGGCTTATGCTACCGGCTCCAATGCTTGCGCCGACTTCGACAAGCAGACCGTTTTCTGGTTGGCTTATGATTTGGCCGCCAAGGCTCGTGGCCTCTTTGAGGGCAACGAGGAACAGCAGGCTATGGCCGCAACCCTTATGAGCACCTACAGGGAGTACTTCCCCGGTCAGTCGGATTGCTTCTTCCGTGGTCTGACCGAGCAGGGCGCACCCTACGCTGTTAAGTGCGGTTGGGTGAGCGGTACCACCACCGTTAAGTACAAATAAGAGTATTGCGCAGAGTGTCGCTTCGACATATATATAGGATAGCAGTGGTAGCATCTCTTTTGGGAGGTGCTACCCTGCTGTTTTCTTGCTCCGGCAAAAAGAAACCCGCCGAAGTGGACCTCGAAAAGCTCATAACACAGCAGAGCGACACGCTCACGATGATTTATACCAAGAACGGACAAAAGGACTACCGTTTCTCCACCCCGCTGATGGAGAGGTATGAATTGGCCCGTGAGCCCTATATGGAATTCCGCTACGGTATTGACATCATCACCTTTGACTCGCTCGGTAACGAGGCCTCCAACCTGATTGCCGACTATGCCATCTACTACGAAAACAGGGAACTCTGGGAGGCTCGTGGCAATGTGGAAGGTACGGGTGAGGATGGCCGTAAACTCTACACCCAGCAACTCTTCTGGGACGAAAAGACCGACAAGGTGTACAGCAATGTGGACTGTAAGGTCGTAGACGGCTTGGATGTCTTTGTGGGCGAGGGTTTTGAGTCGGACAGCGAGTTCAAGGACTGGGTGTTCCGCGAGAGCGAGGGCCGTATGTGGGTAGACGTGTCGGAGAGCGAAGAGGGCGAAGAGGGTGCCGATGGCGACAAGGGTAAAGAGAGCGCAACGGAGAAGAAGGGCAACGGCAACGAGGACAATGAGAATGGTGCCAAAGGAGCCAAGTCGGAACAGCCCAAAGAGGAAAAGTCTGCCGATAGGTTGAGTGCCGAAAGGGGTGCCGACAAGGTGGATGCAAAAGCACCCGCAACCGACAAGGCAACAATCAAGAGGCCGGCCCGAATAAAAGGAGATAGCCTCCGACTCGCGCCACGCCGCCAAAGGGGCGACAAAAAGCTCCAACAAGTGGAACTGAAAGGTGGCGAGGGGTTTGAACTGAAAGAGTCGGACTTTGGTGGTGCCGACCAAAGAGGTGTGTCGCAACGCAGGAGTAGAGAGTAAGTGAGTACAAGAAACGTATGGATAGTTTGTTGAGTGTCATAGTGATAGTGGTGGTGTCGGTAGTTCTTTCTGCCTTCTTTTCGGGTATGGAGATAGCCTTCACCAGCGCAAACCGTCTTCGTATGGAGATAGACCGTAAGCGAGGAGGGTTTGTGGGACGCATCATTGAACTCTTTGCGGCCAAACCGGGGGAGTATATCACCACAATGCTCGTGGGCAACAACATTGTGTTGGTGGTCTACTCAATGTATATGGCCAAACTCATCCACCTGCTGGCCGCCAAAATGGGCTTGCCGATGGCTGAGGACTCGGTGGTGGTCGAAACGCTCATCTCCACGTTGGTCATAATCTTCTTGGGAGAATTTACCCCCAAGAGTGTCTTTAAGATGAAACCTAACGCCTTTTTCAGGGCATTGGTACTGCCGGTCTACCTCATCTACTTGGTGCTCTTTCCGCTGTCGAAATTCACCACAGCCATCGCTTTCGGACTGTTGCGACTGCTCGGACTGAAGGTCAAGGAGGAACACAACATAAAGAGTTTTGGCAGGGTTGATTTGGAAAACCTCATTGACGAGAGCGTGGAGAGCAACGAAAAGTTGCAGGCCAACGAGATTAAGATTTTCCAAAATGCGCTCGACTTTTCCGACCTCCGAGTGAGGGATTGTATGGTGCCGAGGGTAGATGTGGAGGCGGTGGAGTTGGACACCTCCATTGAGGACCTCACCCAACGATTTGTTGATACCAACTTCTCACGCTTGTTTGTGTGGGAGGAGAGCATAGACCACATTGTGGGCTATGTTACCACCAAGAGCCTTTTCCGCAAGCCCAAGAGTATCAAGGAGATATTGATGCCTGTGAGGTATGTGCCCGAAACGATGGAGGCCGAGAGGCTGATGGGCGAGATGATTCGCACACGCCAGAGCGTTGCCGTGGTCATTGACGAGTTTGGCGGCACTGCGGGCGTGATTTCGTTGGAGGACGTGTTGGAGGAGATTGTGGGCGAGATTGAAGACGAACACGACACCCCCGAGATGGTGGAGAAGGTGCTCAAGGATGGACAGTGGGTGCTCTCGTGCCGACTGGAGGTTGCCTACCTCAATGAGCGTTACAACTTGGGCCTCAAAGAGAGCGATGAGTATGACACCCTTGCGGGCTACATCATCGCCAAATATGGCTCCATACCCACCGTGGGAACACTCATCGAGAGCGAAGGTAGGGAGATAAAAATACTGAAATCTACCTCTTCAAGGGTGGAATTGGCAAAAGTTAGGATTTTGTGATGGGTTTTTTGAGGAAAATCACTATATTTGAGGCCAATTTGTGAAATTGATTTTTTGCAAGCAGAAAGAGAATACAAAATAAACAATAAAAAAACTAAACTCAACAATGGCAACACTTAATGATTTGAGGACCAAAGGCGGTGTGATTGTAACCATCGTAATCGCACTTGGCCTTATCGCCTTCCTTCTGGGCGACCTTTTCAGCAACGGCAGCATCTTTGCCTCCAAGGCTAACCGCGTGGGCAAAATCGCCGGTAACAACATCGAGTATCAGGTTTATGCAAACCAGACCGAGTATGTGAAAAACATCTACTCCTCGCTCTGGGGCAGCACCGCTTTTGACTCGCAGCAGTATGATATGATTTACAACGAGGCTTGGAACGACCTCTTGATGAGCAACTCCTACAAACCCTCGTTTGACAAAATGGGCCTCACCGTGTCGGATGCCGAGATGGTGGATATGATTCAGGGTGCCTACGTTTCGCCCGTTATCCGCTCCTTCTTCGCTGACCCCGCAACGGGTGTCTACAGCCCCGAGGTACTCAAAGGCTTCCTCTCGCAGGTTGAGAGCAACGAGGCCGCCTACAACATCTGGAACTACATCAAAAAACGCGTAGCAGAGCAGCGTCTGGTGGAGAACTACACCACCCTCGTTGGTGCAGGCTTCGTGGCTAACGATGTTGAGGTGAATGCTTCGGTTGCAGCAGCCAACACCGCTGCCAACGTGAAAATCGTTGTTAAGCCCTACTACACCATCGCCGACTCGTTGGTTGCTCCCGTGAAGGATGCCGCCATCAAGAAATACTACAAGGAGCACAAAGAACTCTTCCGTCAGAGCACTTCGCGTGAGGTTGAGTACGTTGTGTTCAACGTGGAGCCTTCGGAGGCCGACTACGCCGATGCAAAAGAGGCCGTTGAGACCTTGGCAGAGGAGTTCAAGGCAGCCGAGAACGTGATGCAGTTTGCACAGGCCAACTCCTATGAGAGGCCCGACAGCCGCTACTACTCGCGTGAGAACATCCCCGCAGCCTACAAAGAACTGGCTTTCGGTAGGGAGAAATTCCTCGGTCCCCAGCTCAATGGCAACACCTACACTATGTCGCGCGTGGCAGAGGTGCGCAATATGCCCGACTCGATTGAGGCTCGCCACATCCTCTTCTCGTTTGACCAGAAGGAGTTGGCCGACAGCGTAGCCACCGCCCTCCGCAAGGGTGCTTCGTTTGCCGAGTTGGCACAGAAATACTCGCTCGACCAAGCTTCGGCTGTGGATGGTGGCGAGCTCGGTAGGTTTGCTCCCGAGCAGATGGTGCCCGAGTTCAGCGATGCACTTATTGATGCCCCCGTGCGCCAGATTGTTACCGTGGAGAGCCAGTTCGGTATCCACGTAGCACAGGCCACTTGGAAATCGCGCCCCGTGCGTAAGGCTCAGATTGCAACCATCACCTACGATGTCGTTGCCGGCGATGCAACCATTCAGGCTGCAATGAACGAGGCTAACGCCTTCATCGGTGCCGCTGCACAGAGCGACTTTGCAAGCGCAGTGAGCGAACTCGGCTTGTCGAAACGCTCGGCACGCATCGGTAACACCGACCGCGTTGTGAATGGTCTTAACGAGGCAAGGGAACTTATCCGTTGGGCCTACAACAACAAAGAGGGTAAGGTGTCGGGTGCTATGGAGATTGATGGCGACTTCGTTGTTGCCACCCTCAAGACCATCCGCAATGAGGGTTATATGCCCGTGAAGGAGGTTGCTCCCCGCATCGCACAGGAGTTGCGCAACGAGGCCAAGGCTGCTTGGGTTGCCGAGCAGGTTGCAGGTCTTGCCACTATTGACGAGGTTGCAGAGAAACTCGGCACCGAGGTTATCACCGCCGAGGAGGTCTATGGCAACGCCAACAACATCACCGGTGTTGGTCCCGATATGGCACTTGTTGGAGCCATCGCAGTAGCCGAGGAGGGTGTTGTTGAGGGTCCCGTTGAGGGTAACTATGGTGTCTACCTCTTCACCGTTGAGGGCCACACCACTGCCGACAACGCCACCGTTGAGAGTGAGAAAGTACGTCTTGATTCCTCTTCGCTCTTCTATCTGAACGAGCGCATCGACCAAGCCTTGGTTGAGGGGTCAGAGATAGTTGATAATCGCGTCAAATTCTTCTAAAAAAAACGCAGATTGCGGGCAACTGCTGCGTCATACTGCGATAAACTCCCTCCTCATTTACGTTAAGTAAATTATAGGGTGTTTTTGCCTATTTTCTAAGATTTGCCAATAATATGCAAAACATTGTGTTTTAGCGTATTTTGGCAAATTTTCTTTTCTTGTGATTTGCAAAATTTGCCGATAATATCTACTTTTGTATGCAAAT
>JAFQNC010000025.1 GCA_017396085.1 Tidjanibacter sp.
GCATTGCAAGGTTGGGGAGCGCACCGACCTGCCCACTGCACAAAACGGCCTGTGGCCGTTCCTCCCCTAAGTTAGGGGAGGTGGCTGAAGGCCAGAGGGGTTTGTCAATTTTTAATTTTTTATTTCGGGTAACTTTTTTATTACCCGTGCCATCCAACCACTGCTCCCCTAAGTTAGGGGAGCTGGCGCAAAGCGACTGAGGGGTTTGTGAGGGCAGAAAGAGCAGAAAGAGCAGAAAGGGCAATAAAAGGGAAAACCCCTAAGGCCCTTAAAGACCTTAAAGACCTTAAAGCCCCAACAGCCCCAGTCGGCCCAACAGCCCCAGTCGGCCCAGCAAAAAAAACAAAAACAAAACCAAATCAAACAATAACCAAACAAAAACCAAAAACATTAACAATCAATGAATTACAAAAAATCCGTAGGGGGGGTTGAAATCTACACCGCCCCCACAATCCAAACCATTGACCTTGCCATTGAGCAGGGTATCGCCATTTCGAATGGCTTTGAACTGATGATTTCCGACTTTAGCGATGAGGAAACCGCTTGGTAGAGAGTATGAATGTTGAACGACAAAAAGAGAGAAAGACTATGAAAAAGATTTATACCTACCTTGCAATGTTTGTGGCCGCCGCAACAATGGTGGCTTGTGAGAACGCCCCCGAGGGCAACGTAACCCCCGATGCAACCGGCAAACCCATCAACATCACCATTGGCGACCTGAGCCGTGTGATGCTCGGCGAAGATGGCAAAACCATCACTTGGGAAGTGGGCGATGTTCTCGGCCTTTTCCACGTAATCAATGGCGCAGTGTCGCCCACCGGCAACAACTCGACCTACACCGTTACCGAAGTGTCCGCCGATGGCAAAACTGCCACCATCACCGGTGATGCAACTTGGAGCGGCGAAGAGGGCGACACACACGAGTTCTACATCTACTACTCTCGTAGGGACAATGCCGATGCAACCCCCACCGTTCTGAAAAAAACTCTTACTTCAGAACAAAAATACAACACCGACCACTCCGTTTGGACAAACTTCGGCAACTACATTTTTGCCTATGGCAAAGCTACAAGCTACACCTATGGCGAAGATGTTGTATTTGATGCCATTGACCCCTACTTTGGTATGTTGCGTCTGAACATCACCAACAACACCGAAGAGGAAATCACCATTTCCAAGGTAAACCTTACCAACGATACCGAGGTGTTGGTTGCTACCCACAGCATTGACCTGACAACCCCCAATGCCCCCATCGAATATGCCGGCAACGAGAAGAAGACCATTGCTTTGACTGTTACCAATGGTACGGTTGCCGCAGGAGAGTCTATTGATGTTCGTTTCTTGATGAGTGCCAAGGACTACTCGGCAACCAACTTCACCGTTGCCGTAACCAGCAGCCAGGGTTTGCACCCTGAGGTTACTTTCGAGGGTGGCAACATCGGCTATGGTGGTCGTGCTTCAAAGGCCATCACCATTGAGGCTGTTCCCACAACCAAATACAAGATTGGCGATGTGTTTAACAACGAGGGTGTTATCTTCTGGATAGCGCCAGACAATCAGAGTGCAAAACTCGTTTCCCCCGTTACGCAGAAGGGTTCAACCATCAACTATGCTTCGGAGGTATTTACCAGTCCTTCTGAGTATAGGGCTACCGATGCAAATGACGGAACTGTGAATGTTGCAACAATGAAAGCATACGCATCTGCAAACGGCAAAGAATTCACCTCTTACTTCCCCGCTGCCGCCTACTGCGAGAGTTTGGGCGAGGGTTGGTATCTCCCCGCTTGGAACGAACTCAAAACAATTGTAGCTGCCTACGTTGGTTCTGCCAACCCAAGCGCTTCCGAGTACGACACTCTTGACGACACAGATTGGGCTACCTATGCAACCCAGCGTGAAAGTTTTGACAATGCACTCAAATCCATCACAGATGGTGTTGGTTTGGCAGAAGGCGCAGGTGAGATTTATGTGCTTTGCTCTACCGAGACCGGTAATGGTGAAAAAGCAAAAGGCATTTATTTCACCCAATTCAAGAAGAGTGATGGCTTTGCCAAATACGCAACAAAAGGTCGTGCTGCTCGTTGTATCAAAGTTGTTGAATTGACCGAGTAGTGGCAAACCTATTGGGCGGGCGGGCGACAAAAACGTGTGGTTGCCCGCCGCCTAAAACAACATAAAATAACGTGAGTTTCGCGAATTTCAACTTATTGAAATTCCGAAACATCCGCTTTCTCAAAGAGCCTTAATAGGCTCTTTGACAAGTCCCTCCTTTGCCAAAGGAGGGATTTAGGGAGGAATGTAAGTACTAAACAGCCCACGCAGTGGGCTAAGGGGCTTGCGGAGCCAAGCCCTAACGTGAGGTTTGCGGAAATGGCACAACTGCAAACCCGTCATTAACAACAAGTTATAATTGTGCCATTTTCGCAAACCTCACGTTAAAATCGAACCGAGGGCCTAAGAACCCTCGGTTTAACTTAAAAAAAAGAACTCCATTGTGATAGCAATACACTATCTTTGCAATGGTACTCCTTTTTTTCCGAAACAGCACAACAAACACAAACCTACAAACCTATGGCAAGTAACATCTCTCGCAAAATCGTGGTGGCAATGGTGGCCACTCTCTCTCTCGCACTCTCCGCAAGCGCAGCACGAGTGGTGCGCACCATCGACTCCGGCTGGAAATTCGCACTCACTGCCGACCACGCCGCAGCAGTAGACTACAACGACTCCGCGTGGGAAACCATCCGACTCCCACACTCGTGGAACGCACACGACTCCTTCGATGACACTGACGGCTACACCCGCACCATCGGTTGGTACAGGCGCACGCTCCATCTGCCCGCCCTCGCCGACTCCCGTTACACCCTCCGCATCGGGGCCGCTAACCAATATGCCGAGGTCTATGTGAACGGCACACTCGCAGGCTCCCACACGGGTGGTTATCTCGCCTTCAGCCACGACATCACCCCCCTACTCCACGCAGGCAACAACACAATCGCCATCAGGGTGGACAACTCACACAACCCCGACATCGGCCCACTCTCGGCCGACTTCACCTTCTACGGCGGTATCTACCGTAGTGTGGAACTCATCGAAACACCCCAAACCAACATCTCAACCACCTATCACGCCACAAAGGGTATTCTTGTGCGCACCCCCGAGGTGAGTGCCGAGGAGGCCACCGTGGAGGTGGAGGTGTTGCTCTCGAGTGTGGCCAAGCAGAGGGCAGAAGTGGTGGTGGAAATCATTGGTGCCGATGGCCGTGTGGTTGCCTCCAAGAGTCAAAAGGTGCGCCTCGCAAAGGGTGTCATCAACCACTCCGAGCGCATAGCCCTCACACTCAAAGAGCCCAAACTCTGGGATGTGGAGGCCCCAAATCTCTACACCGCACGTGCATCGGTGGTGGTGGACAGGGAGGTCATCGACTGCGTGAGCGACCGTTTCGGCGTGCGCTACTTCTCCTTCACCCCCAACGAGGGCCTCATCCTCAACGGCCGACACGTGAAGCTCATCGGCACAAACCGACACCAAGACTATCCCGAACTCGCCAACGCCCTGCCCGATGCAAGGCACACAGCCGATGTGGAACTCCTCAAAGAGATGGGGGGCAACTCGCTCCGCGTGGCACACTATCCCCAGCACGAGCGCATTATGGAGGCCTGCGACAGGCTCGGCATCGTTACCTCGGTGGAAATCCCACTCGTGAATGCCGTAACCATCTCCGAGGCCTTCACTCGCAACACCCTCGTGATGACCGAGGAGATGCTCTATCAGAACTTCAACTCCCCCTCGGTGTTCATTTGGGCCTATATGAACGAGATTCAACTCCGACACCCCTCCACCGACAAAGAGTGGCTCAAAAACGAATATTTCCCCTATCTCACAGGACTCGCAAAGCAGGTGGACAATCGTCTGCGCACACTCGACCCCACCCGCTACACCCTGCTGCCCTGTCATCACGCACCCAAGCGTTACATTGAGAGTGGTATCGCCGCCGTGCCACAAATGCTCGGTTGGAACATCTACTCCGGCTGGTACAGCGGTGAGTTCAAGGACTTCGAAAAGGCCCTCGATGAACTACACGCACTCTTCCCCAATCAGATTCTTACCGTGAGCGAGTATGGCGCCGATGCCGACAGCAGGCTCCACAGTCAGGCCCCCGAAAGGTTCGACTACACCCTCGACTACTCCGAACTCTACCACGAGCACTATCTGCCCGAAATACTCAAACGCAATTTTATCGCCTCGGGCAACGTGTGGAACCTCAACGACTTCGGCTCCGAGAGTCGTGGCGATGCCGTTCCACACACCAACCTCAAAGGCCTCAACACCTTCGACCGCAAGCACAAAGACGTCTTCTACTACTACAAGGCTACCCTCTCCAAAGAGCCCGTGGTGCACATCTGCAACCACGCTTGGGCCAATCGTGCAGGTGCCGAAACCGCAAAGGGAGTCTCCTCGCAGCGCATCAAGGTCTACACCAATCAGCCCTCCGTGGAACTCCTCCTCAATGGTCAGTCGCTCGGCACTCGCAAGGTGGAGAACTACCACGCCATCTTTGAGGTCCCCTTCGCCGATGGCGACAACACCCTTGAAGCCCGCACAGCAGGTGGCAAGGATTTCTACACCTGCAACTTCGACCTCGTGGAGCAGCACAACCCCGAAGAACTCAACGTGTTGCTCGGTAGCAACCGCTACTTCGAGGAGCCCATCACCGGCGTAACGTGGATTCCCGAGCAAGCCTACACCACCGGCTCGTGGGGCTACATCGGGGGCGAGCAGGCTCGTCAGCGTTCACGCCACGGCTCACAACCCGCCTCCGCAGCCGCAATCAACAACACCGAGTGCGACCCGATGTATCAAACCCAGAGGAGTGGCATCGAGGCCTTCCGTGCCGATGTCGCCCCGGGCAACTACTCCGTCTACCTCCACTTCGCAGAGTTGGCCGGCAAGGTTAAGGCCTCGGTCTACAACCTCGGTAACGAGGCTATTGGCAGCGAGGGCGAAGAGAGGGTGTTTGACGTGTCAATCAATGGTGTGAAGGTCCTCACCGACTTCGACATTGCCGCCTGTGTGGGTGTCTACACCCCGCTGGTGGAGCGTTTCGAGGTGGATGTTAAGCAGGGCGAGAGCCTCATCGTGGAGTTCACTCCCAAGAAGGGCGCACCCGTACTCAACGCCATCACCATCCGCAAGAATTTTTAGGTAAGCACCCAATATCATCACGCAAAAAGCCGCCCGCACTAATCGTTGCGGGCGGCTTTGTTGTGGCCAACAAGCCCGAAAACGGGGGGGGCTATTTCACTATTATGGTGCCAATGAGGTCGCTCCCGAGGATGGAGTTCATCTCGTAGCGGAAGTTCTCCCTGTTGATGAAAATCTCGTGGCGCAGCACGCTCGGTCCAACCTTCACATAGAGCACCCCACGCACAAAATTGACCTGCGTGGCATCGGCAATCTGCTCGCCCGCAACTCGGCGCCACACGTCAGGAATGGAGCCCTCGGTAATCTTGCGCTCAATCTCGGGGTGTTCACTCTTGAAGTTGCTCCAAATCTCGCCGAACAACATTGGTTTACATCTTCTCATCTCTGGGGTGGTGGTGGGTGGTGGTGTACAAATGGTTATATTCTGAAAATAGGCCGTGTGTTTACTCTTACTCGGCAGGGGTAATTTCGCCCTCGGCAACATCCCACAGGCGGAAGGGTAAGTTGTTGTTTTTCAACACCGAAATGAGCCTTTCGCGGTTGCAGTCGGTGATGAAAATCTGCCCAAAGTCGCCACCCGCCGTAAGTTCCATAAGTCGCGAAAGGCGTTGTTCATCGAGTTTGTCGAAGAGGTCGTCAAGCAGCAGCAGGGGCTTCTCGCCAAGTCGCTCGGCCAGCAGGGTGTATTGGGCCAGTTTGAGGGCCAAGAGGAACGATTTTTGCTGTCCCTGCGAGCCATACTTGCGCAGCGGGTAGCCGCCAATCTTCATCACCACATCATCCCTGTGGACACCCACGTTGGTAAACCCACACACGAGGTCCTTCTGGCGAGCACCACGCAGCACCTCCACAAAAGGCCTATCGCACAGGTCGGAACGGTAGAGCAACTCCACGGGCTCGTGGTCATCGGCAATGGTGGCATAGAACTTCTCCACCAGCGGAGCCAAGCGGCCCACCACCTCCTTGCGGGTGGCCGACACCTTCTCGCCCAAATCAGCCAACCTTTCGTCAAGCACATCCAGCAGTTCGGGCACCATATATTCGCCCTGCTTGAGGAGGGTGTTGCGCTCGGCCAACACACGATTGTAGCGCATTGTGTTGTCGAGATAAGGGTGGTCAAGTTGGGATATGAAGGCATTGAGCCAGCGGCGGCGTTCATCGGCCGAATCGCTCACAAGGGCCCCATCGGCAGGCGACACCATAACCACAGGCACTGCGCCAATGTGGTCCGCAAGACGCTCATACTCCTTTCCGCAGAATTTGAGTGTTTTACCCTTGCCCCTACCGAAGGCACAAGTTACAGCCACTGCGCGGTCGGTGTCGGTGGCGTAGTCGCCGGAGAGCATAAAAAACTCCTCGCCGTGCCTCACGCTCTGCCCATCGGTCATCGCAAGCGAACTCTTGCTCATCGAGAGGTAGTGGATGGCATCGACCACATTGGTCTTGCCGGCTCCGTTGCTACCCACAATGCAGTTGATACCCTCGCAGGGGACAACCTCACCCTCGGTGATGTTCTTAAAGTTGAGTATGGAAAGTTTTTTCAGACGCATTTTTGCAGGTTTTGACCTCTCAAAGATACTAATTTTGCCCGAATAGAGAAAAATTTTTCGCTCCCACTACCGTTTTTCCACAAAAAGGTTTACTTTTGTGGTTCGAACCAAAGTGTGAACAAACGTAAAAACAATAAATTATGGCAACTAAAAAGAATCAGGAAATCACTCACGAGGAGGTTGTAACCGAGGCCGTGAGCAAAACCGAACAATTTTTTCAGAAGAACGAGAAACTCATCACTTGGGTGCTCGTTGCAATCATCGTAATCATTGGTGGCTACTTCGCCAACAAATACCTCATCGCACAGCCCCGCGCCGAGAAGGCTTCGGCCGAGATGTTTGCAGCCGTTCAGCAGTTCAATGCCGAGCAGTGGCAGGTGGCTCTCGATGGCGATGGCAACAACGCCGGCTTCATTGAGGTTGTGGAGAACTACGCAACCACTCCCCAAGGCTCGCTCGCAGCACACTACGCAGGTGTGGCCTACCTCAAACTCGGCGACAAAGAGAACGCTCTCAAATACCTCGGTAAGTACCGCAAGGCTTCGGGCGCACCCGCAGAGATTGTGAACGCACAGAACGCAGGCTTGCAGGGCGACATCTACGCCGATGGTGGCGACCTCAAGAAGGCAGCTGCTCTCTACAAGAAGGCAGTGAAGGCCAGCGACAATTCGCTCACCGCACCCGTCTACCTGAAGAAACTCGGTATGGTTGAGGAGCAGTTGGGCGACACCGCTGCTGCACTTGAAGCCTACCAGCGCATCGCTGACGAGTACTACAACTCGTTGGAGGCTCGCGACATCGACACCTACATCGGTCGTCTGCAATAGGCTAACCTCCACAAAAAGGTGCAATACACGCCACAAAAGGGTTGGGTTTTCCAACCCTTTTTGTTATCTTTGTGGTTGATGGGAACAATGCCCGCCTTGTGAAATGATATATATTTATAGACAATAAACACCACCCTGCTATGACGGCGATGAAATTTGGCTTTGTGATTGTGGAGGGCTGCGGCGAGGAGAGCCTTGCAGCCGAACAAACACTCCACCACCTCACCGAGGTGGAGGGCGAAATCGAGTGCCACCGAGTGCCCGGCACTGCCGAGACGGTGCTGGCGGCCAAGTGCTTTGCCGAACTAACGAGCGTGGATGCGGTGTTGGTGTTTCTGCCCGCATCCTCGGCGGTGGAGCCTTCGGTGCTGACCGCCACACTGGAGGGGCTCACGGACATTGTTCTTGACTGGAATATGCCCATCGTTACCACCATATCCTACCCCGATGGGGCCTCGCTGGCACACGCTGCCGTAACAATGGTGGAGATGCAAATTGAGATGGAGCAGAAGGCCGAGGGCAAGATGGTCGATACCTCGGTTAATTAAGGGGGGCACCCACCAAGGGCGAATAAGGTCAATAAGGTCTGTTGGCTGACCTCTAAAAATTTTAGGGAGATTAGAGATGGCTGTGCCACATTCTCTAATCTCCCTAAATCTTTCTCTAATCAATCACGACAAATGGCTAAAACAGCCCTTCGAGTTGTCTCATTCGGGGATAGTCGGTGAGGTCCACTTTGATTGGCACAACGGCAATATAGTTGTGTTTGAGAGCCCACTCATCGGTATCCTCCGCCTCGGGCTCGTGGTTGCAGAAACTACCCGTGAGCCAAAAGTAGTCGCGCCCGCGAGGGTCTTGGTGGCAGAAGAACTCCTCTTTCCAAAAACCTCTCGTTTGGCGACAAATGCGGTGTCCCAAAATCTCCTCGGGGCGAGCCACCGGCACGTTGATGTTCAGACACAAGGGCTCGGTGATGATAAGCCCCAGCATTGCGGGTATCAGTTTGCTTGCAAAGGCGATGGTGGCATCGAAGTCGGCATCGTGGCTGTGGTCGTCAAGCGAGAGGCCCACCGAGGGGGCTCCATAGAAACTCGCCTCGATGGCGGCACCCATAGTGCCCGAGTAGAGCACATTGATGGCAGCATTGCTACCGTGGTTGATGCCGCTGATGTTGAGCGAGGGCTCCAGCCCCAACTTGGGCAGCAACCAGTCGTAGGCCATCTTCACACAATCCACGGGTGTGCCGTTGCAGGAGTAGACCTTGATGTGCTCCTCATCGCGGCGCAGGGTGAGGTAGAGAGGGTCATACATAGTGATAGCGTGTGCCTTGCCCGACTGTGTGTCATCGGGGGCAATGGCAATCACATCGCCAAACTCTGCTGCACACTCCACAATGGCATTGAACCCCTTGGCACGATAGCCGTCATCGTTGCTAATGAATATTACCGGTCGCTTCATTCTGTAACTCTATTTTGTTGTTTTCGTGTTTTTCTCCTAATCGTTCCACAAAGATAGGCTTCGATTTCCAAAAATCAAAACAGCGGGGGTGCGGCGGAGCCACCGACCATAGTCTGCCTTAAGGAGTTTAAGGGCCCTAAGGGGGCCCTAAGGGCTTTAAGGACTTTAAGGGCCTTAGGGGTTTTCCCTTTATTGCCCCTTTCTGCTCTTGCTGTCCTTTATTGCCCCTTTCTGCTCTTGCTGTCCTTTCTTGCCTTTTCTGCTCTTCAAATCACTCTCCCCTAAGTTAGGGGAGATGGCACGCAGTGCCAGAGAGGTCTGTTTGTGCCTACGGTCGGTCCGACAGACCTCTCCCGCCTAACGGCACCCTCTCCTAACTTAGGAGAGGGAACAGACGCCCCCGCTGCTACGCAGCACCCCCTCTAACTTAGAGGGGGACGTGCACGGAAGGCATCGCAAGGTCGGGAAGCGTACCAACCCTCCAACTGCACAAAACAGGCTGTGCCTGCCCCTCCCGACCTCCCCTATCGTAGGGGAGGAGTTATTGGTGGGGCTTTCAAACAAAAAGGAAAAAATATTTACTAATTACTCTTTACTAATTACTATTTGAAAAGTCGGCAGACGGAAAGTCTACCAACCCCCGCCGAGGGCTTTGTAGAGCGACACGTAGGCGGAGAGTTGCTCGGCCATCAGTTGCACATAGCCGAGTTGGGAGGAGTAGAGGTCATATTCGGCATCAACGTAGTTGAAGTAGCTCACCATACCATCGGCTTGCAGAGCGGCAGTCATCTGTTGCACCTTGGCGTTGGCCTCCAGCAGGCGTAGGTTTTCGGCCGCTTGAAGGTTGTAGGTGTCGATGGCAATGAGTGCATTTTCCACCTCGGCGAGGGCCTCAATCACACTTTGTCGGTAGTCGAGGGCTGCTTGTCGCCACGCCTCCACGGCCACCTCCTCCTCGGCACGCAGTTGCCCGAAGTTGAGTAGTGGTTGGGTGAGGTTGGCCGAGGCAAGCCAGTAGAGAGGGTTGTGGGCGGTGAGCCCTTTGAGCGAGTAGGCCAACAATCCACCCTCGGCGGTGAGGGCAAATGAGGGCAAGCGGCGAGCGTGGGCCACCTTTGTTTTGGCAGCGGCAGCCTCCACCCGATAGAAGGCCTCCATAACATCGGGCCTACGTTCCAACAGCGCACTCGGAAGCCCTGCCGACACACTCACAGGCAAGGGTGCGGCGGTGAGGTGCCCACAGTAGAGCCCATCGAGGTTGGCGGCACGGGAGTGTGCGCACTCTTTGGAGTGGGGCGGTGGGGGCAACAACATCGGCTCCACACCAAGGAGGGTGCAGAGGGATATGTTGGCCTGCAACTTGGAGCGACTGTAGGATTGTATGTCGGCCGCAATGGTGGCGGTCAGCGCACGTGCCTGCTGTCGGTCGGAGCCCGAGGCAAACCCATAGAGGTAGAGCGAGTCCACTCTCTCCTGCGACTCCTCACGCAGGGCAAGGCTACGGCGACAAATCTCCTCGCAGCGGGCATATTGCAGCCACAGAAAATAGGCCTGTGCGACCTCGGCTTGCAGGGCGAGCATTGTGGCTCGGTAGCCCCACTCGGTGGCGAGCACATCGGCACGTGCGGCCTCGGTGGCTCCGCTTATGCCCCCAAAGAGGTCCACTTCCCACGATATGGAGGGCAGAAGGCTGTATTGTTGCCCAATGGACTTGCGCCCATCGGAGCCCTCGGAGTAGGTGGCCTGTGCCCCAAGCCCCACACCGAGTGAGGGTAGCAGGGAGCCCTTAGTGGCGGTGAGCGAGGAGCGTGCTTGCAGGAGTCGCGAGGCTGCCACCCTCACATCGCTGTTGTTCTCCACAGCGATGGCCACAAGGCGATTGAGGGTGGTGTCGCCAAAGATTTCCCACCACCCCACCCCCACAATGAGGGTGGTGTCGCCCTCTTGGGCAAAGATGTACTCATCGGGGGTGGCCACGGGCTCAATGACCGGAGGGGTTACGGCACACCCCACAGAGAGGAGAGCCAGCAGGAAGACTATGGTGGCGGCAATGGTGCCTGCGGCAAAGGTGGTGCGGATGTTGGAAATGGGACTTTTCATAATTTTGCTGTTTGTTTGATTTTTTCCCTACGCCTCTCAAAGCGGGCAATGCGGCCCACGAGGTAGTAGAGCGAGGGGTAGACAAATATACCGAGCAGGGTGGCGGCCAACATACCGCCCACGAGCGACACTCCGATGGTGTTGCGGGCCACCGAGTAGGCTCCCGATGCAAACACCAACGGGAAAACTCCGATGATGAAGGCAAAAGCGGTCATCAGGATGGGGCGCAAGCGCAACTTTGCAGCCCCGAGTGCCGCTTCGCCCAGCGTGTGCTCCTCCTCAATGAAGAGTCGGTCGGCATACTCCACCACAAGGATGGCGTTTTTGGCCGATATGCCAATGAGCATTATGAGCGATATGCGTGCAAAGATGTTGTTGATGAACATCGGGTTGAGCAGGTGCCCAAGCCACAGGAAGAGCATCGACCCAAAGAGAGCCAGCGGTACGCCCAGCAGCACGCTCATCGGTAGCGACCAACTGTTGTAGAGTGCGGCCAAGGCCAAGAATACCAACGCTATGGCGAGCAGATAGGTTCCCGCTCCACCCTCGGCGTTGGCCTCCTGATAGGATACTCCGCTCCACGCCAAGGCAACATCATCGGGGAGTTCCTCGGAAGCGAGTTTTTCAAGGGCACTCATCGCACTACCGGAAGATACGCCACTCTTGGGGGTGGCATTGACCGAGATGGCATCGTAGAGGTTGAACTGCGTGAGGTACTCCACGCCCACCGTGTCCTTCAACGACACAAAGCCACTCACCGGCACACTCTCGCCACGAGAGTTGTTCACATAGTAGAGCGACAGGTCGCTCTCCGAGCGGCGATACTCTGCATCGGCCTGAATGTAGGTCTGGTAGAGTTGCCCGAAGCGGTTGAAGTTGCCCACGTAGGAGCCACCGAGGAAGGTGGATAGTGTGGTGCGCAACTCCTCCAACGACACCCCTTGCTGGAGTGCAAGGGCCTCGTTAATTTCCACCCTGCGCTGGGGTACACCCGCATTGAAGGGTGTGGACACCGAGGCTATCTCGGGCAGAGCCTGTGCCTTGTCCACAAAGAGTTTGGTCTGCTCGGCAAGGTAGCCCACATCGCCGCTCCCTCGGTTTTGTAGCACGAAAGTTATGCCCGAAGTAACGCCAAGTCCCGGAATTGAGGGTGGCTCAAAGGCATAGAACACCCCATCGGGCACGGCGGCCGAGATGGTGGCATTGATGCGGTCGGCAATCTCGGTGGCCGAGAGGGTACGCTTGGAGTAGGGTTCAAGGGCCACAAACATCACACCCTTGTTGGTGGAGGCCACACCCGAAATGAGGTCAAAGCCCGCCGTGGAGGCAACATATTCCACACCCTCAATCTGCTCAATGGCCCCTTGTGCGGCAGCAATGGAGGCCTCGGTGCGCCCCACAGAGGCCGCATCGGGCAGGCTCACCGACACCATAAGGTAGCCTTGGTCCTCGGTGGTGAGAAAACCGCTCGGCAGCGAGTGGAAGAACCACAGCGTGGCTCCACCCGTGATGAGCACCAGCAGCAGCGAGCGCACCGAGTGGCGCACCACCACCTCCGAGCGGCGAAGGTAGTTCTCCGAGGTGCGGTCAAACCATCGGTTGAAAGCACCACCTAACCCCTTGGTTGCACGTGGCTTGTGGCGCAGCAGCAGGCTACACAGCGCAGGCGAGAGAGTGAGTGCGTTGAAGGCCGAGATGACCACCGCAGTGGAGATACCTATGGCAAACTGTTGGAACATCCTGCCCGTGATACCCTCCATAAGTGCCGAGGGGACAAACACCGCCAACAGCACCAGAGTGGTGGCAACAATGGGCGAGGCCACTTTTCGCATAGCTTCAAGGGTGGCCACACGCGGAGTGAGCCCCCTCTCAATCCCCACCTGCGCAGCCTCCACCACCACAATGGCATCGTCTACCACCAATCCGATGGCCAACACAAGGCCCAGCAGGGAGATGATGTTGATGGAGAAGCCGAGCAGCGGGAACACGGCAAAGGCTCCCACAATCGACACCGGCACGGCAATGAGCGGTATGAGTGTGGCACGGCCGTCTTGCAAAAAGACAAATATCACCACCACAACCAACAGCAACGTGAAGAGCATTGTGAGGAAAATCTCGCTCACACCCTCCTCAATCGACTCTGTGGCATCCACAATGGTCGCCGTGGCTATCCCATCGGGATACTTCTCCTCCAACGAGGTCATCGCCTCCTTCACCTTGCGGCCCACATCCATAGCGTTACTACCCGGTGTTTGGTAGACCACCAGCAAAGCGGCAGGCTTGCCCCCGAAGTCGGAGATGGTGCCGTAGTTTTGGCAGCCGAACTCCAAGCGGGCGATGTCGCCCAAGCGCAGTGTCTGCCCGCCGGGCAACTCCTTTATGATTATGTTCTCATACTCCTGCGGAGTGTTGAGTGCGGTGGGTGTGGTTACGGTGTAGGTGAAATCGACCTTCTCCCCGATGGGCTCGGCGCCAAGTTTACCCGCCGCAAAGACCGTTGCTTGGGCCTCAATGGCCGAGGAGATGTCCTCCACACTCACCCCAAAGAGGGCCATACGCTCGGGATTAACCCACACCCTCATCGCATACTTGCCCGCACCCATAACCTGCACCTTGCCCACACCGTCAATCTTGAGCAGTTCGTTGCGCAAGTTCACATAGGCGTAGTTGGAGAGGAAGGTGCCATCGTAGCGACCATCGGAGTAGAGCGAGTAGACAAGCAGGAAGCCCGTCTGGGACTTCTGGGTGGTAACCCCCTGTTGGGCCACTGCGGAGGGTAGTTGTGGCGTGGCCGAGGCCACTCGGTTTTGCACAAAGACCTCGTTCAGGTCGGGGTTGGAGCCCACCTCAAAGAGTATTTGCAGACTCATCGAGCCATCGCTCGCCGAGGTGGTCTGCATATAGAGCATTTGGCTCACGCCCATAACATTTTCGGCAATGGGGCTCGCCACCGCATCGCTCACCGCCTCGGCATCGGCCCCAACATAGGAGGCCTCCACCTCCACCACGGGAGGTGTGATGTCGGGATATTGTTCTATCGGTAGCGAGCGCAGTGAGAGCAGGCCGAGCATCACGATGACGATGCTTATGACAATGGCAAAAATGGGCCTGTTGATGAAGAATTTTTCCATAGGACAAGAGGATGTTAGTGGGTTTTAGGAGTGGAATTGGGTTTTGACTTTCTGACCGGAGCGCAACTTCTGCCCTCCGCCCACAACGACCACCTCGCCACCGGTGAGCCCACTCTCCACAATCCACATATCGCCGAAAGTGCTGCCAAGCGTTACAAGTTTGTAACTCACCGAATTGTCTTTGCCCACAACCCACACACCTGCGGTGTTGAGCATCTGCACCACCGCCCTCTGGGGCACCAACACAACTCCCTCGGGCGAGCCCACATTGGCAACCACCGTGGCCGTTTGGCCCACCTTGAGCACTCGGCGAGGATTGGGGAAGGAGGCAACGATTATGATTGTGCCGGTCTGGTCGCCGGCGTTGCGCTCGGTGTAGGCATAGGAGCCCTTGTAGGGGTAGTCGCTCCCATCGGAGAGCACCAGCGAGATGTCGGAAAGCAGGGCGCGGTTGTCGTAGGAGGGGGTGCTGTCCTCCTCGCCACCTCGGACCTCAAGGTAGCGGGCAAAGGGTATGGAGATGTGTACGCTCACCTCCTCGGTGTTGGATATGGTGGCCAAGGTGGAGTACTTCGTGCCCGGCCCCACCCAGTCGCCAATGGTCGCCCCCGTGTCGTCAATGATGCCGTCAATGGGCGACACCACGGTGGCGTAACTCAACTCCAAGAGGGAGTTGTCGAGTTGTGCCTGCGCCTCCTCCACCTTTGCTTGGGCGGCGGCATAGGAGGCTTTGTATTGGTCGAGCGAACTCTGCGAAATGGCATCTATGGCGGCCAAAGGCACCGCACGGCGATAGTTGTTTGTGGCCTCGGCAAGGGCCACCTTAGCCGAAGAGAGGGCCGAGCGATTGGACTCCACAGCCAAGCGCACCTCGGCCGCATCAATGGTGAAGAGGGTTTGCCCCTTGCGCACGGGCATACCTTTGGAGAACTCCTTGGAGAGCAGGTAGCCCTGCGTGCGGGGCTGAATGGTTGCATCGTAGTTGGAGTAGATGAGGCTCTGGAAACGCATAGGTCGCACAATGGGCTCACTCACAGCGTGGGCCACATCCACAGTGAGCAGGGGTGGTACAGCAGGCTGCCCGCCACGATGACCACACGAGGCGGCCACCAACGCCACGGCAAAAACAAAAAAGGCTCTTTTCATAGTCGTAAAACTCTAATTGATTCACCCCGCAGCAAATGCAAATCACACGCCAAAACAAAAACATCTCCCAACCACACGCCTATTATCCCACTGTAACTTAATAATTTTGGGGTGTCAATGTTGTATTATCAACATAAAATACTGAAATTTGCACCAAACAATACCCCCGAAAGTTTGGTTGCTCGGCAAAATCTTCTTACTTTTGTGCTGTGCTCGTGTGAGCCGACATATTTTTAGAGGAAGTGTTTAGCTTTTTCCTTGACGATTAAATTTGGCGATTTTTTCAGAGAACAAGGACAAACCAAACATTCTCACTTGGTATGGTATGTGTATATTCTTGGCACATACCGATTGCCTTGTGTGGGGTATTGTTTATTTGTTCTCGGGTCCGCCAAAACCTATCGTCAGATAAACTAACGACTCCACACTTTCTTATTTATTAAGTGCCTCGCAGGAGTCCTTGGCAACAAAAACCATTAAACTCAAATGAAGAGATTTTACAAATTGTTTGTTACGACTTTGTGCGTAGCAACCATGGGTCTGTGTCTGCCACAACAGGCACTGGCAATGGAACAGGAACCCCAAACCGAAGAGGTAGTGGTGGCAGTGGACGAGGCTGCCGTGGAGGAGGGCGAGAAGTACACGTTTAGTGATTTTCTCAGCGATGCATTGGAGGTACTGATTGTCATCCTTGTAATCGGTGCTATCCTCGCCTGGATTGGCCACATGGTCTATGAGAGATTCTTCCGCAAACCCATGCCCGCCTACACCGTGGAGGAGTTCCAAAGACTCCGCACCGAACAGGGCCTATCAAGCGAGGCAACCAACGAAGAGGCTGATAGGGTTTGCGACCTGCTGAATGGCGCAAAGAGCGGTTGGTATCACGATAGCGAATACGACATCGATTGGATTCCCAAGAAGAAGGTCTACAAACACACAATGAACTCCATCAAGGAGATTATCGCCCTCAAACCCACCAGCACCCTTGCTGTGGACTCCCTGAACGAACTCATCGATGAGATGAACTACATGAACAAACGCACCTTTGACGTTTCCAAACCCCTCCTGTGGACGGTTGGTATTGTAAGTGTGCTGATGTGTATTCTCATGGGTAGTAGCGAAGGTTTTGGTGCCGTAATTGGTATGGCAGTCATGTTTGGTATCAACATCGGTGTCTATCTGTTGGCTTGCCAAGCCCCCAACTGGCTTGCCCTCAAGCGCGAGGAGAAGGGCCGCGGTAAGAGCAGTTCGGGCCTCATTGCCGGTGTGCTGGGTATGATTGCCGGTGCCAAGACCTACAAGACCGTAACCAAATGGAGCGATGGTACAACCACTACCGATACGGACAACTCCGAAACAGGTATTGCTTTGATTATCGCACTCGTTGTATTTGTGTTCCTCACATTCTTCCTTTGGGTGATTGCCATCTGGAACTACCTCCGCAACTACGTTTTGCATTTCTAAAAACACCCTCACACATAGCGATAGGGGCGACCGTTTATGGCTCGGTCGCCCCTGCTTTTGACAAACCTCACATTATATTCTGCAAAACAAAATGAAACAACTATTGCGCATTTTACTCATAGCAACAATGCCTATGTTGCTGTCTTCGTGTGAACTGTTGGAACTGTTCGAAGAGCCGTGCGACCACAGTTTTTATGAACAGCGAATAGATGAACTCGAAGAGATACAAACTGCTCTGCACACTCTTATGGGTGTCTTGGAAGAGGAGTTGGCCATTGTGAAAGTGGAGCAATATTCTGATGGAATAATTGTGTATTTCTCTGACGATAGTTATCGCATAATCTACGACCACAGCGGTTTTTTGTCTGTTAGGCAGGACTACAAGTATGTTTACATCACGGTAGACGAGGACCAGATTGTCTTCCTTTTGGACTCCTACGACAAAAACCGTAAGATATACTACACCACCACTGATGGTAAAATTCTCTCCCCCACAAAATCAACGCCCGATATTTTCCAAGCCAACCTCATCTCCAATGTCTATGAAAACGGACAAGGGTGTTATACCTTTGATGACGAGGTTACCATAGTTGGCGACTATGCATTTCAGAAATGCGCCACATTGGCAACCATCAAACTCCCCGACAGCGTTGTAACATTGGGCCGAAACAGCTTTGACCATTGCACCAGCCTACGCGAGATACACTTGGGTAATGGACTGACTTCCATTGGCAAATATGCATTTTGGTTCTGCTCAATGACCGAAATTGTAATCCCTGAGTTGGTGTATAGTTTTGGAGAGGCCTCATTTGAGTATTGCAGAAACCTGTCAAATATCTACGTCAAGGCTATCACTCCGCCCAACATCGGCCCACGAGCCTTTGATGCCAACGCCTCCAATCGAAAATTCTACGTTCCACAAGAATATGTTGCGGAGTATCAAAGAGTGTGGCCCAGCTATGCCAAACTCATAGAGGGATATAAATTTTGAAGCGGTTTGCGTGTTGTGAGGAAAATAGTGCGATTTTTTGAGGGCATTTTTTGAGGGTTATTTGCCACACAATCAAATGGTTGGCCTTTTGGAAGTTGCAAAATTCACATAAATTTTCAATTTTCAATTTTCAATTTTATTTGTACTTTTGCACGCTGAAATGGTAGCGGAATCTCTTATGAGAACACAGGAGTCCGTAATATTCCCTACCTTAAACATTTTTAACCGGTTATAAAAAATGGATAACTTAATCAAAATTGCAGAAGAGGCTATGTGGGCCCCCAAAGAGGTTCCCGCATTCAAGGCCGGCGACACCATTACCGTTTCGTACAAAATCATCGAGGGTAACAAGGAGCGTGTACAGAGCTTCCGTGGTGTTGTAATTCAAATCAAAGGTCGTGGTGTTACCAAGATGTTCACCATCCGCAAAATCTCCAACGGTGTTGGTGTAGAGCGTATCTTCCCCCTCTACTCGCCCCACATTGAGTCGATTGAGGTAAACAAAGTTGGTGTTGTACGCCGTGCACGCATCTACTACCTGCGTAACCTCACCGGTAAGAAGGCTCGTATCAAAGAGAAACGCTACGTTGCCAAGGAGAAATAGACCTCTCCAATCCTTACTGCAAAGGAGCAAAAAGAAGGGTGTGTCCGTGTGGACACACCCTTTTATTTTTAACGGAAGTTGTATAACAAGAGAGCCTACATTTCGGTCTTCCAGAGGCCGTGGAGGTTGCAGTACTCATAGACTGCCACCACCTTCTCGCCACACACGCACACCTCGGCCACGGGCTTGTCGGTGAGGTTAATCAGGCGGCCACCGCCACTGGCGAACTCAACGTAGATGAAGGCGATGTGGTGCTCGGGTGCCATCGGATGCTCCACGCTGCCCACCTGAATACGCAGGCGGCAGTCGTCAATCTTCTCCACCACGGGGAGGTGTTTCTCAACGCTTGCCTCCACGGTGTTGGCCACCAACTCCTCCATTTTCTCGCCACAACAGAAGGGTACAACCCCCGAATCAACGGCTTTGATTACCACATTGCCGCACTTGTTACATTTGTAGAATTTCATAGTCGTAAAATATTTTTTAGTGTGTTACAATCTTTGTGTGTGCGCTCACCATTGCTGGTTTGCTTTGTACAAAGATAATACCACCCTGCGAAAAAATCAAATCGGAAATTTTGATGGGCCCATAAGAAAATTTTATGAGGGCAGGAGGTGAATGCAAAATTCAAAATTCAAAATTCAAAATTGACAAACCCCTCCGCCTAACGGCGCCTCCCCTAACTTAGGGGAGGAGCGACCACAGGCCGTTTTGTGTAGTGGGTAGGTCGGCACGCTCCCCAAGGGCAGGAAAGGGCAGAAAGAGAAAAAAAGGAAAAAATATTTACTAATTACTCTTTACTATTTACTATTTACTAATTAGCCTTGTCTGATGTTGTCAGCCCCTGCGGTGGATGCGGCGCAAGCGGAGGCCCATAACGCCCCAGAAAGCCTCGCCGAAGATGGAGCCGCTCATTTTGGAGGTGCCGGCAGTGCGGTCGCAGAAGATTATGGAGAGTTCCTTGATGCGGAAGCCGAGTCGCCAAGCACTATATTTCATCTCAATCTGAAAACCGTAGCCCTTCATTTTGACCTTGTCGAGGTCGATGGTGCGGAGCACCTCGGCACGGTAGCCCACAAAACCTGCGGTGGCATCCCTCACGGGCATACGTGTAACGCACCTTACATATTGCGAGGCCCCATAAGAGAGCAGCAGGCGGCGCATAGGCCAATCCACCACGTTCACACCCTTCACATACCTTGACCCCACCACCACATCGGCCTCGCCCTCTTCGAGCACGGCGGCCAAGCGAAGCAGGTCGGCGGGATTGTGCGAGAAGTCGCAGTCCATCTCAAAGATGGCCTCGTAGCCCCTCTCCAAAGCCCAACGGAAGCCTGCGATGTAGGCGGTGCCGAGGCCGAGTTTGCCCTCCCTTTCGAGCAGGAAAACCCTCTCGGGTGCGGTGGCCATACACCCACGCACGAGGTCGGCAGTGCCATCGGGCGAGCCATCGTCTACCACAAGAACGGAGAAATTGCCATCCAGTGCGAGCACCGTGGCCAACATTACCTCGATGTTCTCACGCTCGTTGTAGGTTGGTATGATTACGAGTTTGCGCATTTGAGTTTGTGGATATTGCACAAATTTAGTTATTTTTGCGGAAAATAATCACATTCCGTGCCCAAAACATTAAATTTAAATCTCTCGCCACGTCAGGCTGCCTCCACCGAGGGGTGGCTCGCCATTGCTGTGCGCACGCTGGGCATAAAGCGTGAGCAGGTTGCACTGGCAAGGGTGGTGAAGCGCTCGGTGGACGCACGCCACCAGACTCCGAGGGTGCTCCTCACGGTGGAAATCTTCGTGGATGGCGAGCAGAAGCCGGCCGAGATACACTTCGACTACCCCGATGTAAACGGAAAAACGGAGGTGGTTATTGTGGGAGGAGGTCCTGCGGGCCTCTTTGCGGCCCTGCGAATGATTGAGTTGGGGCTCAAACCGATACTCTTGGAGCGTGGGCGCAATGTGGCCGACAGGCGCAGGGATATTGCCCAGATACACCGCGGTACGAAGGTAGACGGCGAGTCCAACTACGCCTTTGGCGAGGGTGGTGCAGGCACCTTCAGCGATGGCAAACTCTTCACTCGCTCCAAGAAGAGGGGCGATTACAATCGTGCCCTCCAAACCCTTGTGTTCCACGGAGCCTCGCCCGAGATACTCTACGAAGCCCACCCCCACATCGGCACCGACCGCCTGCCCAAAATCATCGAGCAGGTGCGCCAAACCATCATCGGTGCGGGTGGCGAGATACACTTTGAGCGCAAGGTTACGGATATTAAGATACGCCACGGCAGGGCTGTGGGCGTGTGGGCCAACGGGGAACTCATTGAGGGTGCGGCCGTGGTGCTCGCCACGGGCCACTCGGCCGATGATATATACGAGATGTTGCACCGCAAGGGTGTGCGCCTCGAAGCCAAAGCGTGGGCTATGGGCGTGAGGGTGGAGCACCCGCAGGAGCTCATTGACCGCATACAGTACCACTCGGCCGATATGAGGGAGTGGTTGCCGGCTGCGGCCTACACACTCACCTCGCAGGTGGCCGGTAGGGGTGTCTACTCGTTTTGTATGTGCCCCGGTGGAGTGATTGTGCCGGCGATGACCAACTTTGAGGAGTGTGTGGTCAATGGTATGAGCGCCTCGGCGAGGTCGTCAAGATGGGCCAATGCGGGCATCGTTACGGAGGTGCGCCCCGAGGACTTTGCACACCTACACGAGGAGTGGGGTGTGTTGTCGGGGCTTAAATTCCGCCAGCAGGTGGAGCGACACGCCGCCTCGATGGTGGGTGGTGGTGGCACAGCACCCGCCCAGAGGTTGGCAGATTTTGTGGCCGGCAGGGAGTCCATCGACCTGCCCCGCACATCCTACCTACCCAAGGCGGAGGTGTGTCGTGGGGATGAGTGGTTGCCACAGTTTATGGCCGATGCGCTACGTGGGGGCTTCAAGGATTTTGGGCGCAAGATGAGGGGCTTTGTAACCAATCAGGCGCAGATTATCGGTGTGGAGTCGCGCACATCCACCCCCGTGCGCATACCCCGCGACAAAGAGTTGCTCTGCCACCCCGAGATTGAGGGGCTCTACCCCACGGGCGAGGGTGCAGGCTATGCGGGCGGCATCATCTCGGCAGCCCTTGACGGCACCCGAGTGGCCGAAGAAATCGCCAAAAAATTGAAAATGGAAAATTATGGCGCATTTTCAATGCAGATATCAATAAGTCGTTAGACCTATGCAACCGGAAATTATCAGCAAATATTTTACCCTCAACGAGGAGCAGCAGCGCAGGTTTGATGCGCTCGGGGCACTCTATGCCGAGTGGAACGCCAAAATCAACGTGGTGTCGCGCAAGGATATTGATGAACTATATGTGCGCCACGTGCTCCACTCGCTGGCCATAGCCAAGGTGTGTACCTTTGAGGCCGGTGCTCGGGTGTGCGACATCGGCTGTGGTGGTGGCTTCCCCACCATTCCACTGGCCATACTCTTCCCCGAGGTGGAGTTTACGGCCGTGGACAGCATCGGCAAGAAGATTACGGTGGTGAGGGAGGTGGCCTCGGCTTTGGGGCTTACCAACGTAACCCCCGTGAATGCCCGCATTGAGGCGGTGAAGGGGGAGTTTGACTATGTGGTGAGCCGTGCGGTTACGGATATGAAAACCCTCAAGGGGTGGGCCCTGCCAAAACTACGTGTGGGCCAAAGGGGCTCGCTACCTAACGGAATGCTCATCCTGAAGGGTGGCGACTTGGCCGAGGAACTCGCCGCCGCACGCCTGCGTTGCGACATCCACGAGATTGGCGACCTCTTCGAGGAGGAGTTTTTCGACACCAAGAAGGTCATCTACGCACGGCGATAGCCCTCTTGCCAACCCATCAAACACACACAAGCGATACATCCCCACGATGTGTCGCTTTTCTTTTTACAGTTATACCTCTTCGCACGTGTTATATATAGAGGTATCCACCCGCGCTGTGTTAAATCTACATTAAATAGGTGGCACTTTTTTTGCATAAGTGTTGCAAATAAAGATTTTTTGTCTATTTTTGTAAAAAGAACAAATTTGAAACATTTACAAAAACTATGAAACGTATGAATTTCCTACTGACTGCAATGGCCTCGCTGATGATGTTGGCGAGTTGCGAAAAAGACGACAGGGCTATTACCCCCGCCAATTTGCCACAGGCTTCGCAAGCACTCATTGAGCAGCACTTTGGCGACCTGACCATCTCAAGGGTGGTCAAAGAGTATGACGACTTCACCTACGACTATGATGTCTACTTCACCAACGGCACCAAGATTGAATTCAGCCGCAGTGGCGACTGGAAGGACATTGATTGCCACGGTACAAAGGTGCCCGATGGGCTCGTGCCGGCCAAGATTTTGGACTACGTCAAAGCAAACTATCCCTCCAACGTGATTGTGCAAATCACTCGTGATGACCGCCACCTTGATGTGGAGTTGGACAACGACCTCGACCTCGTGTTCAACAAGAGCGGCAACTTTGTGCGCATCGACTATTAAGAACCGCCACGAAGGGCGTGTGGGTGGTGCAGGCCTCAATGCCACAAAACCAACCACAAGCGTAGACACACTTGCACCACCACACCACCTTCGCAGTGGACAGTACAAATAGGTTTAGTTTATATGTGTGAAGAGGGCCTTCTGCAACCAAATGCAGAAGGCCCTTTGTTTTGTTTTACTCCCACCCACCCAAGAGAGGAGCGGGTGGCTATTTGTGCATCTCCACCGAGCGGAGATTTGTTGGCCCTACTCCGAGTCGGCCACAGCCGAGGTGTTGTAGGGTTTGAGGATACCCCTCTTCGACTCGCGGATGAAACCAACCACTTGGTCGCGAATCTCGCTCTCGGGGAACTGCGCCATCACAATCTCACAAGCAGTCGAGTAGGAGTGGCCGTCTTGGAAGAGCACGCGGAAGATGTCCTGAATCTGTTTAATCTCCTCGTTGGAGAAACCCCTGCGGCGAAGGCCAAGGAAGTTGGCACCAACGTAGGTGATGGGGCTGTGGGCAGCCTTCACATAGGGGGGAACATCTTTGTTTACATAGGTGTTGGCCGCAATCATTGCGTGGTCGCCAATGCGGCTGAACTGGTGTGCTCCCGAGTGGCCACCAAAGACCACATAGTTGCCGAGCACCACCTCGCCTGCCAGCGACACGTTGTTCACAATCACGCAGTTGTTGCCAATCACGCAGTCGTGTGCGATGTGTGCATAGGCCATCACGAGGTTGTTGTTGCCAATCACAGTCTTACCCTTTGCATCGGTACCGCGGTTTACGGTGCAGCACTCACGGAACATATTGTTGTCGCCAATCTCGCAAGTGGTGTACTCGCCGTGGAATTTCAAATCCTGAGGCACGCCACCGATAACAGCACCGCTGTGTACCTTGCAGTTCTTACCCATACGGGTACCTGCCATCACATTTGCGTGGGGGCCAATCCAGCAGCCATCGCCGATTACCACATCCTCATCAATGTAGGCGAAGGGCTCAACGGTTACATTCTCACCCAACTTGGCTGTTGGGGCCACGTATGCCAAATTACTTACCATAATCTCTTCTATTTTTTCTTTAATAACGTTATTTTCAAACATTTATTGTCCCTGCTGCGAGGCCATCAGTTTGGCCAAGCGGGCAGCCATCTGGGTGTTGGCCAAGTGGCCGGGGCGGAGGGCCGTAACCCTACCCTTGATGCGCACGCCGAGCAGCGCAAGGTCGCCCAGTATGTCAAGCAGTTTGTGGCGTGCAATCTCGTTGGGGAAGCGGAGTTCGAGGTGGTTGAGGTAGCCGTTCTCAACCTCGATGTTGTCCTTCTTGAACACCTTGCAAATGTGCCTCTTCGACCTCTCGGAGATGGGCTTCTCCACCACCACGATGGCACTCTCCACACTGCCGCCCTTAATCAGTCCGAGGCGCAGCAGGAGTTCAATCTCGTGGAGAAAGACAAAGGTGCGGCAGGGGGCTATCTCGGTGGCAAAGTCCACACTCTTGTCGTAGTGTGCAAACTGCCTGCCAACCACCTGTGAACTGTAGTCGGCGGTGAGGTCCACAGAGTACTCCTCGGCGGGCTCCACCACAATCTCCACACCCCTCTTCTCAATCGCAAAGGTTACCTTCTCGGGCACCTCAAAGTATCGCCTCTCGGCGTTCAATTCCACGATGCCAACCCTCGCAATTTCTGCCACATAGGCCTTTGCAGAGCCGTCCATAATGGGCACCTCCGGAGCATCAATCTCCACCACAGCGTTATCCACACCCATAGTCCACAACGAAGCCATAAGGTGTTCGATGGTCGAAACCTTCGCTTTGCCCTGCTTGATGGTGGTACCTCTGGCGGTGTCGGTAACGAACTGCGCCAAAGCGGGGACTTCGGGCTGCCCCTTTATATCTATACGCCTGAAAACTATGCCCCTATCGGCCTCGGCGGGCAAGACCTCCATCGTAACGATGGCACCTGTGTGTAGGCCCTTGCCGCTGAACCTAATCGGAGCACCTATTGTGGTTTGTTTGCAAGACATCTCTCTCTGACTCTCTTCTACTCTCTTTCTGCTACTGACCTATAAGGTCAAAAATTAGTCCACAAAGGTACACATTTTTTCAAATAAAGCAGTATCTTTGCTTGTTTTCTTCCTCAAAACACTTTTTTCAGCAAAAATGTCGGACAACGAAAAGAGAAATAGACGCCCACGGCTCGACCTCCCCTTCCGCAAAAAGAGGTTTGACCCCGTGATTTGGGTTTATGACCACAGGGTTGCCATCGTCAGCACGGTGGTTGCCTATGTGCTCTTTGGTATTGCCTTCGTTACGGCCGACATTGTGGTCAGCCGAGAGAGTGACGAGGGAGAGATTATGATTGACCTCTCCGACTTGGAGAAGTTGCAGGAGGAACTCGAAAGGGCACAGGAACTCAACCGACTGCTCAACGAGCAGTATGAGCAGGGCGAGGCCACAAACCAAATCTCCAACGAAAACGCCCTTGACGAGAACCTTGAGGACCACCGCACCGATGCTTCCAAACTCTATGGCGAGGCCGAGAAGGTGCAGGAGCGAGTGCGCCAAAATGCCAAAGACTATGCCGCAGGGCTTGAAGCCGAGCAGAAACTCCTCAACCGACACTACGAGGGCGAGGGCGAGATTGAGAACAAGAAGGTGAAGGGCAAAGTTACCGTCTCCTACTCGCTCAACAACCCCGTGCGCCACGCCCTGAGGATGCCCGTACCGGCCTATCTATGTCAGGGTGGAGGCGAGGTGGTGGTAAACATCGTGGTCAATCGCAACGGAGAGGTGCTTAGTGCCAAGATAGACAACTCTCTCTCTGAGCCAAACAGTTGTCTGCGCGAGGCTGCGCTTGCCAAGGCTGCCGATTCGTTCTTTAATGCCGACTCTTCGGCACCGGCACGACAGCAGGGTACAATCACCTACCTGTTCATCTCGCAATAGGCCGAACACGGTCCGCACAACACCTTGACAAAACACTCAACTTTTACTTGATTATGATACTGAGCACCGGAAACATTCTTTTGGTTGGTTCGATACTCCTCTTTGCGGGCATTGTGGCCGGTAAGGTCAGTGGTCGCTTCGGCACCCCGATGCTGCTTCTGTTCCTTGTGGTGGGTATGCTCTTCGGCACCGATGGTGTGGGTATTGAATTTGACAACTTTGAATCCACCCAATTTGTGGGTATGATTGCCCTGAGCGTCATCCTCTTTTCGGGCGGTATGGACACCTCGCTGGGCGACATTCGCCCCGTCATCAAGGAGGGTGTCATTCTGGCCACCCTCGGAGTGCTGCTCACGGCCCTGCTGACGGGCTGTTTCATCTACCTTGTGGGCGGGTGGTTTGGCCTGAATGTTCCTTTCCCCGTGGCCCTGCTCATTGCGGCGGTGATGTCCTCAACCGACTCGGCCTCTGTGTTTGCCATCCTGCGTAGCAAGAAGCAGGGGCTGTCGCAGAACATACGCCCCCTGCTGGAGTTGGAGAGCGGAAGCAACGACCCTATGGCCTACATCCTCACCGTGATGCTCATACAGGTGGCCACCGGCACCGAGGAGGGCTCTGCTTGGCAGGTGGTGCTGACCTTCCTCAAACAGATGGGCATAGGTGCCCTCTCCGGCTACCTGCTGGCGGAGTTGGCTGCGAGGATTATCAACCGCATCAACATCGGCAACAAGTCGCTCTACTCCACCCTGCTGCTCTCGCTCGTCTTTTTCACCTACTCCTTCACAGACCTTGTTGGCGGCAACGGCTACCTCGCAGTCTACATTGCGGGTATCGTTATGGGCAACAAAAAACTCAGCTACAAGCGCACCCTTTCGACCTTTTTTGATGGTGTTACGTGGCTGTTCCAGATTGTGATGTTCCTGATGTTGGGCCTGCTTGTAAACCCCCACGAGCTGATTGACATTGCCCCTGCGGGTTTGCTCATTGGCATCTTTATGATTGCCGTAGCAAGGCCTCTGGCGGTCCTCATCTCGCTACTACCCTCGGGCAAGAAGTTTACCCGCAAGGCCAAGGCCTACATTTCGTGGGTTGGTTTGCGCGGTGCGGCACCCATTTTGTTTGCCACCTACCCGAAGTTGGCCGGACTGGACCCCGACAACACCATCTTCAACATCGTCTTTTTCATCACCATCATCTCGCTCTTGGTGCAGGGTACCACGGTGAGCAGTATGGCCGAGGTGTTGGGCGTGTCGGCTCGGAGTCCGGAGCAGGGTTTTGACATCGACCTGCCTGACGAAATCAAAGCCGACCTCACCGAGGTGGAGGTTACGGAGGATAACAACGAGGGCAAAACCCTCAAGGAGATAACCCTGCCCGAAAAGACACTCATTATGATGATTCGCCGCGAGGGTCGCTATATCATTCCCAATGGTAGCACCGTTCTCAAAAAGGGGGACCTGCTGCTGCTCATTTCGGAAGACGCTCAGGAGCACTCGACCGAAATTCAACGAGAGGGCAAGTTTGCCCTCTGGCGACACATCAAGGATTTTATTAAGAGTTAAGTACTGACAACTGACAACTATGGATAAGGGGTTTTTTCTGCGCTGGATGACCGACCTGCTGAATTGGTTGGGGCTCAATTCGGCCGATGGCGGCTTCAAGTCGTTGGCGGCTGCACTGGTGGTAATGGTGTGCTGTGCGCTGGTGTGGTGGATAGTGCGTTTTGTTCTACTGCGCACCGTGCGCTTGAAGGAGAAAATCTCCACCCCCTACATCCACCTCATCTTCGACTCCAAAAACCTCAAGAAAATAGCGCTCACCGTGTCGGTGTTGCTATTCTACGTCCTCCTGCCACTCGCTTTTGACCCTGCCACCGACCTTGGTAGGATTGTGAAGAAGGGGCTCGACATTGTGTTGGTGTGGATGTTCACAAGTGTTTTGAACTCGGCTGTGCGCACCATCTTTGAGATTATCTACAAGAAGCGACAATCCACCGGCCAGCCACTCAAAGGCTTTATGCAGGTGATTCAGATTATCCTTTGGTGCGTAGCCATCATCGTCATCATCTCCATTCTGATTAACAAGTCGCCCACCAAGCTGTTTACCGGCTTGGGTGCCAGTTTGGCGGTGTTGAGTTTTGTGTTTAAGGACACCATCCTCAACCTTGTGTCGGGCATTTTGCTCTCGAGCGACAAGATGATAAAGGTGGGCGATTGGATTGAGATGCCCTCGGCGGGTATAGATGGGGTGGTGATTGATATGACCCTCAACACCATCAAGGTGCGCGGGTGGGACAACACCATCTCCAACGTGAGCCCCTACACGCTCACTTCGGGCACCTTCAAGAACTGGCAGGGTATGTTCGCATCGGGAGGCAGGCGCATTGCCCGCTATGTGGAGATAGACATCAACACGGTGAAGTTCTGCACCGAGGAGTTGCTAGAGCGCATCGCCAAGGTGGAACTGATGGCCGAGGTGGTGAACAACCTACCCCTACCCCGCAACCAGAACTCCAACCTTGAACTCTTCCGCCTCTACATTGAGCGTTACATCGAGCAACAACCGTGGCTCAACAAGGATATGATACATATGGTGCGCCACCTGCAATCGTCAGACACGGGTGTGCCACTCCAGATTTACGCCTTCACGAGCACCACGGTGTGGGTGGAGTATGAGCGCATACAGGCGGCCCTCTTTGAGCACATTATGGCCATTGCGCCCCTGTTTGACATCAAGATATTCCAGCGTCCCTCGGGTGGCGACCTCGATAAGAAAGCCACCATCGAGGAGATTGAAGCGATAGTGTAGGAGGCGTTTCAAAACCAAGGATTTCAAAGTTATACAACAAAATCCAAAATTCTCCCTTTTCTTTTCAGGTATCTTTATTTAATACCCAAAAATAGGGAGAGAGTGTGTAGAAAACGCCGAAAACGAGGTTTTATTGAGGAGTTTCCTTGCTATTGTAATTTACTTTTCGTATCTTTACATCAAACTGCTTTCCCCTGCTAATGAAACGACCACACATACATATCGTCATTGTTGCTGTTCTTGCAGCCCTGCTCTCCTCGTGTCTAAACACGTTGGAGTTGGTGGCTCCTGCACACCATATACCACAAACAGAGGACGTTACACACACAGATGCCCTTTTGGCGGCCCAACAATATCACACCCAATACAAGGAACTGCTGACAAGGGTTGTAAACTCCAATCTCGGTGATGATCCAAGATGGCCTTGGCAAGAAGACCTCGGGGATACGTCTTCACCCGATCCTGACACAGGAGTTAACAACACTTCTGCGCCTTATCCTATCGGCAATCACACAATAGATTGGGAGCATGCATTGGTCGGTGAGAATCAATATAGGCGAGAGATTATTGCCGACATCTATAAAGACACGGAGTTTCTAATGTATTTTCCGGACACCCTTCCCGATGTGGGATTGCGACTATACAGTCATTTCTTCTCCGTGGAGGACTTTCAATTGGATACCCTAAATCAATACATTGCCACATACATTCCCGATAGGGATTATTTGTCCAAGTATGAGAATGTGAGGGAAACCCGTGGGTACATTGGGTTTAGGCAGTCAAAGTTTTGTGGTGTAATGTTGTACACAACCCTTACAGGACATCATGTTGCTGCTTATAGATTTCGAAATGGTCATATGATTGGAGCTTCGTTTCTATATGATCACACTGTTAACCCAACCACACGCTATAATAACTTTTTCACAATTATGGATGGGGTGGACATAGGCGTGTATCGTGCCACGGATATTTCTTATGATACAACCCAATGGGTTGTTTGGCGGGTGAATTTATGGGGGAAGGTAATTGTATATATGTACAAGAAGAAATCCTACGGTTATGTGAATCCCTCTTGGCTATACGACAACACCGTTTTGCCGGGGATTGATGTCAGAGAGTTGATTGTTGAGCCCATAATCGATCCCCTTATTGGAGGTGGTGGCGGAGGAGGAGGTTCTTCCGACAATGATGACGACGAGGCTGGTGGAGACACTTCGGCCGGTGGAATAGATGGCAAAACACCGGAGGAGGTCAGCGAAGATATTTTCAACAACTACGGCAACTTGGCCGACAGTGTCAAAACAAAACTAAATACAATGATTGCCGAAATCGCCGAAGATTGTATGGGCAAGGAGTTACTTTCGCAACTGATGGAGAAGAGCGTAGCAGTAGGACTCTCTTTCTCAAATGAAGGGAATTCGAAATTCTATCACGACAGCAATGGGGTGGTTATGGTAAATAACCATAGCGAAGGCTTGATGCATGAATTGTTCCACGCTTATCAGTACAACGTGTCTTGCCAAGGTAATGTTGCGACATATGCAGGACTAATTAAAAACTTTGAAGCAGAAGCTTATGTGGCAACGTATTTTTATATGAATAGGTATGCTCCCTACAACAGTGCAATAAGTGATAGGTTGGAAACTTTTATAAATAACAACCTGATAGGATATCATGCTTCTCTGGCTGCAGAATGTATCAATAGTTCTGGAGAGTCACTTGAGGACAAATCATTTAAAGATTTTATAGATAATTTTGAAATAGCAGGACAAATTGCAGTTAACGATAAAGACATAATGTTTTTTATTGGTGAAGACAACACCGAATATTATACAAGTATTATGGGACTATTAAGTAGCAAATGTGATTGATTTTTTATGAAGAAGTTTTTGTTAGTACTGCTTGCATTTTGTGCGATTTCCAATGCAACTGCCCAGCGATATTATTCCATTCTCACTGCCGAAGATTATCAAAGTGATACGGTGCGTATGGATAACTATGCTTATGTGTGTGATACGCTCCGTGGAATGCGGGTTTTCTTGTTCAATTTGGAAAGTAGCGGAGTGCACATAGAAAACACCTACAAGGATGGTACTCCATTGCCACTCAATCCGTGGGATATGAAAGACCAAGTGGTCATTGACGAAACCATTGCGAGCAAAACCTTAACCATATTAAATGAAACTTTCTCTAACGAACTGCGAAGGGTTCTCAATGGAGAACCGTTGGATATCGTGGCCAATATATCATCCGACACAGGAGAGATTACAGACATCTATTTCTCGTTTAGTGCCAAATCCAAATACACAGTGGTACCCGTGAGTGTCTTTAGGAATATGGAAACGAGGCTCAAAAATGAGGTCGTTTTTGAACTTACTGAGGAGGGGCGTAGTTTGACCTTTTGTTCGATAAGGTGGAGGGAAAAACCGATGGCAGACGATGAAACCATCCACACACCCAACTTACCCTTCGATGGTGGAGGTGGTAGCGGTGGCGAGGGCAACGTGCAGACCGGACCCGTGGGTTCCATCATCTCCGAACCGATGGAACCCCCAAAATAGCAACGCGAAAAGAGACAACAGAGGGCTATGACCGTTTGTTTCACAGGGCATAGGCCGGAGAAGATTTCCGGTTGGGCACATTCGCCCGAGGTGGTCGAGCAGACCATCCGCAGGGCTGTGGCCGAGGAGATTGTGCGCCAAAGTGAGCAGGGGGCCGAGGAGTTCATCAGTGGTATGGCCCCGGGCTTTGACCTCTGGGCAGCCGATGAGGTGGTGCGCCTGCGTAGCGAGGGAGTCATCAGCCCCACCACAAAACTCACCCTCGCCATACCCTACCCCCACTTCGAGCGCTCCTTCGACAGCCAACACCACCCTCTCTACAACCACCTCGTGGAGTGCGCCGATGAGGTGCTCTTCGTGAGCCCCCACTACCACAAGGGGTGCTATGCTATGCGCAACGACCTGCTCGCCGAGAGGGCCGACACCCTTGTGGCCTACTATGAGGGTACCGAGGGAGGCACACGCTACACTCTGCGCCGAGGGCAACGCCTCGGCCGAAAGAGTGTGAACCTACACCAAGGCGACCTTTTTTGATTTTCGGAAAAAAGTCGTACCTTTGCTTGCAAACACAAGATAATCAACCAACCACAATGTTTAGTTTTTTCAAAAAGAAGGTATATCTCTGCGACCTCTTGGAGGATTTCCACGATGTCCACAGCCACCTGCTGTGGGGCGTGGATGACGGTGCGCCAAGGCAGGACTCCACCGACCGCATTGCCGCAGAGTTGGTAAACTTGGGCTTCTCCCACGTCTACCTCACTCCTCACATCATCTATGGTTGTTATGGTAATCAGACCTCCGAAACGCTCAAAGCCCGCTTTGCCGAACTTGCGCCCTACGAGGGGTTGGAATACAGGCTTGCTGCGGAGTACTTTCTTGACGAAAAGTTCAGCCAACACCTGACCGAGCCCAACAAAATGCTCACTATGGCCGACAACCACATCTTGGTGGAGTATGGCTTGCAGGTTACTCGTGCGGAGTATTTGGATATGCTCTTTGAGGCTTCGCTGGCGGGGCTGAAAATCATCATTGCCCACCCCGAGCGTTATGCCTTTGCCTTTGATGGGCGCAATATGCACGAGATTGAAAAACTGACCTCCAAGGGCTATGCGCTCCAACTCAATATGCTCTCGCTGCTGGGCAAAAACGGCCCGAAGGTGAAGAGTATTGCCGAGGAGTTGCTGTTCAAGGGAAAGTACACCTTCCTCGGTAGCGACACCCACTCACGCCTCTACACCAACACAATCAAGGAGGGCACAATCTCCCCCAAGGTGGCCGAGGCCATCAAACCACTCATTGCTAACAACAAGGAAATACTATGGAAATAAACGCTCTTTCGCTTGTGCTTACCCTCGTTGGTGCCTACCTACTGGGCTCCATACCAAGTGCGGTGTGGATTGGAAAGGCCTTCTATGGTGTGGATGTGAGGGAACACGGCAGCGGTAATGCCGGCACCACCAACGTGATGAGGGTGTTGGGCAAAAAGGCTGCCCTGCCGGTTTTTGTAATTGACGCCCTGAAAGGCTATGCGGCAGTGGCCTTGGCGGCGTGGAGTTCGGTGCCGGCGGAGAGCGGAGGCTATCTCTATGTGAAAATCGCTCTCTGTCTGCTGGCTGTTGTGGGACATATGTTCCCCGTGTTTGCGGGCTTCAAGGGAGGCAAGGGCGTTGCCACACTGGTGGGTGCGATGTTCGGTTTCTCGGTGGGAGGCATCCTACTGGCCTTTGCCACCTTCCTCGTGGTTGTGGCCTACACCAAATATGTGTCGGTGGGCAGCCTTACGGGTGGCACCCTGTTGCCCTTCTATGCAGCCCTGTGTGGGCAGAGCGACTGGAGGCTGATGCTCTTCTATGCGGTGGTTGCCTTGCTGCTCTTCTACACCCACCGCTCCAACATAGCGCGCTTGCTGCAAGGTACCGAAAACAAAACATATCTTTTTGGGCATCGTAAATCGGAGTAGGCGCAAACAACCTTTAACCGAAGAAAAACAGAGATTTGATAAAAAACAGCAGCGAGTGGGGCCCCAAACAAAACCTCCACTCGCTTGCTTTTAGTGTTCCCTTTTTCCCAAAAAGCGTTGGCTATTGGGGAGTTTTCTTATCTTTGCCCCCGATTTGCCACAAAACTTTTTAACATAAACCAACAATTTATGCTACAAGAGAACTTAATCAGGATTTATCAGGAGAGCTTTCGCAACAACCGCGAACTGCCTGCCCTGACCGACTATTTCAAGAAAGAGACTTTTTCGTACTACGAGATGGCCAAGGAGATTGCAAAACTGCACCTCCTCTTTGAGCACTGCGGCATAGAGAAGGGCGACAAAATCGCCCTCATTGGCCGTAATAACCCCCGCTGGGTGATTACCTACGTTGCTACCATCACCTATGGTGCCGTCATCGTGCCCATCTTGCAGGACTTCAACCCCAACGACATCAACCACATCATCAACCACTCCGAGTCGAAACTCCTCTTCCTCGGCGACAACTTCTGGGATGTGATTGAGGAGGAGAGGGTGTTAGGCATCAAGGCAGCCTTCTCGCTCACCGACTACCGCTGTATCTACGAGCGCGATGGCGAGGAGATTGGCTCCTTCCAGCGCAACATCATCAAACACTACCGCGTGCGCTACCCGCAGGGTTTTTCGGCCAGCGACATTGTCTACCCCGAGGTGGGCAATGACGAGGTGTGCCTGCTGAGTTACACCAGCGGCTCCACCGGCTTCAGCAAGGGCGTGATGCTCACGGTGAACAACCTCACCACCCAGCTGATGTATGTGCTGCCCAAAAAGTACCACTTCCGTGGTTCGAGGGTTTTGTGCTTCCTGCCATTGGCACACGCCTATGGTTGCGCCATTGATATGCTCTGCTCGCTCGGAGCCGGCACCCACGTAACACTGCTCGGCAGGATTCCCTCGCCCAAGATTCTCATTGAGGCTATGGGTGAGGTGAGGCCCCACGTTATCTGCTCGGTGCCGATGATTATCGAGAAGGTGGTGAAGAAGCAGATTTTTCCCATCATTGGTAGCGGTCTGATGAAAACGGCTCTTCAAATTCCGCTCATCGACAACGTGATTTATACCCAAGTGCGCAAGAAGTTGATGACCACTCTCGGTGGCGAGTTCTACGAGTTTATTGTTGGTGGTGCTGCCCTCAACCCCGATGTTGAGGAGTTCCTCCACCGCATCAAATTCCCCATCACCGTGGGCTATGGTATGACCGAGTGCGGCCCCCTCATCAGCCACCGACTCTACACCGATGGCTATGTTCCCGGCTCGGCCGGCCGACTGCTGTCCGACTTCTGCGAGTGCAAGATTCTCTCGCCCGACCCTGCCAACATCCCCGGTGAAATTCTCATCCGTGGCGAGCAGGTGATGAAGGGGTATTACAAAAACCCCGAAGCCACAGCCGAGGCCATTGACGAGGAGGGTTGGTTGCACACAGGCGATATGGGCACCATTGATGCCGAGCAGAACATCTTCCTGCGTGGTCGCAGCAAGACAATGATTCTGATGGCGGGTGGTCAGAACATCTATCCCGAGGAGATTGAGGCCAAACTCAACAACCTTGCCTACGTGTTGGAGAGCCTTGTTGTGGAGCGCGAGGGCAAACTCGTTGCCATTGTGGTGCCCGACTACGAGCAGCTTGACGCTGCGGGCATTCCCAACTCGCAGTTGCAGGAGATTATGAACGAAACACTCAAGGAACTCAACACTCTGGTCGGAAGTTACGAGAGGATTTCCGCCATTGAGCTGCGCCCCACCGAGTTTGAGAAAACCCCCAAGAAGTCCATTAGGCGCTTCTTGTACCGATAGTCGCTTTGCACAATGAACAAACGCCGCATAGCCACCTTTGCCGATGCCCAGAAGGAGATGCGCCCCGTGGCATTTAGCACTATGCTCAAACCGGCCGGCTCCACCTGCAACCTCGATTGCTCCTACTGCTACTACCTCGACAAGGCGGTGCAGTATGGAGGCCGACAAGCCACGATGAGCGATGAGTTGTTGGAGGAGTACATCCGACAATACATCACTGCCAATGCGGTGGATGTAGTAACCTTCTGCTGGCACGGAGGCGAGCCCCTGCTGTTGGGGGTGGATTTCTACCGCAAGGCTGTGGCACTGCAACAGAAATATGCGGCCGGCAAGCGCATAGACAACACCCTCCAAACCAACGCCACACTCATCAACGAGGAGTGGTGCGAGTTCTTCAAGGAGAGTGGATTTCTGGTGGGCGTGTCGCTTGACGGCCCGCAGGATGTACACGATGCGTTCCGCCTCGACAAGGGCGGTAGGCCCACGTGGGAGAGGGTGATGAAGTCGGTGGAGATGTTGCGCCGCTATGGGGTGGAGTTCAACACACTGAGTGTGGTCAATAGTCGCTGCGAGGGGCGAGGGGCGGAGATTTACCGCTTCTTCAAGTCCATCGGCAGTCGCTATATGCAGTTCCTGCCCGCCGTGGAGCACGTGGTGGACAGGCCCGAACTGCACCGCCCGCTGATTGTGTCGCCCACCACCGAGGGAGCCCGACCTGCGGAGTGGAATGTGGGCGCAAGGGCCTATGGGGAATTCCTCAACGATATTTTTGACGAGTGGGTGTTGGCCGATGTGGGACGTTACTTTGTGCAGATGTTTGACGCCACGCTGGCCCAATACTGCGGTGTGCAACCGGGTGTGTGCTCAATGGGCGAGACGTGTGGCGACTGCCTTGTGGTGGAGCACAACGGCGATGTCTACAACTGCGACCACTTTGTCTACCCCGACTACCTACTGGGCAACATCAAGGAGCAGTCGTTGGCGGAGATTTACGCCTCACCGAAGAGATTTCGCTTTGGACTCGACAAGCGCAACACCCTGCCGAGGGAGTGCCTCGGGTGCGAGTTCTACTTTGCCTGCCGTGGCGAGTGCCCCAAACACCGCTTCGACAAGGGGTCCGATGGGGAGCCAAAAAACACTCTTTGCGAGGGGCTTAAACTCTACTTCCGCCACACCAAGCCCTATATGGAGCAGATGAAAGCCCTCTTGGAGAGAGGCCAATCGCCCGCCTTTGTGATGCCGTGGGCCAGAGCACGAATGGGGTTTTAGGCACAAACAAAAAGCGAGTGGACACATTGCCATTCGCTTTTTTGTTTATTCCAATCTCGCACCCCCCTCGATATGTGAGGGCTCGTGGCTGACGCTTATCTCCACGAAGCGTTGAAGGCATTTTTGCCCTCCAGCCTTGTACCTTTGGTGGTCTGGGCCCACCACTCCTCAAACTCGGCTCTCATACGCTCCACCCGCTCGGGATAGAGAGCCGAGAGGTCGTGTTCCTCCTGTGGGTCGTTGAAGAGGTTGAAGAGATAGTAGGTGCCATCCTTGCGCCCCACCATCTTCCAATAGCCCTCGGTCATTGCCATCCACCCCGTGTAGCCATAGAACACCTTGCGCTGCGGCAAGGGCCTGCCATCCGTGAGCATCGAGAGTGCCGACACTCCGTCAATGGGGCGATTGTTCTCCACTCCGCAGAACTCCAGAATGGTGGGCATAAGGTCCATTGTCATCATCGGCTCCGGCGAGATGCGGTGTCCCCACCCTGCGGGATAGTGGAATATGGCCGGCACACGCAAACCGCCCTCAAAGAGGGTGCCCTTTGCACCACGCAGGTAGCCACCCGTGGAGGGATACTTTTCGGCCGCCGTGGATGCACCACCATTGTCGGATGTGAAGATTATCAGGGTGTTCTCCTCAACCCCCGCCTCACGCAGGGCCTCCACAATCTGCCCCACGCCCTCATCCATAGCCTGCACCATATCACGGTAGATGCGTTGGTATTCGGCGGGGTCCATATGTTTGTCGTGGCGGTAGGGGCACTTCTCGGCCGTGCGCAACGGAGGGTCGTTTGGGCCCTGCATCGGCACGTGCACCGCGTTGTGCGACACAAAGAGGAAGAAGGGTTTTTGCTGCTCCACCGACTCGCGAATGAACTCCACCGAGTAGCGGTTTATGAGGTGCGTAACATAGCCGGGCTCGTCCTTAACCTCCCGTCCGTCCCACCAATCTATGCGGTGCTGGGTGTTGTAGTGGGAGTGGAAGTCGATGTTGCCCATCACATATCCGTGCCACTCGTCGAAGCCGTGGTTCAGGGGGTTGTAGCGCAGGTCCTGGCCAAGGTGCCACTTGCCCATAATGCCTGTGCGGTAGCCTGCCGCTTGGAGTTGTGTGGCAAAGGCGGGGAATTGGTCGGGGTCCAGCCCGTCCATCGGGTCGGTCTCGGAGTAGATGTGGTTGAGTCCTGCACGCTGTTGGTAGCAGCCGGTCATTATGGAGACCCTTGTGGGTGAACTCACGGGAGCGTTGGTGTGGAAGTTGGTGCACACAATGCCCTCCTCGGCAAGGCGGTCGATGGCCGGCGAGGGAATTCCGTCGCCACCATAGCAATGCACTCCACCATAGCCCATATCATCGGCCAAGATGAGGATTACGTTTGGTTGCGAGGGGTTGGTTTGCGCTGCCGCCACACCCGAAAGGGTGAGCAGAGGAAGGGTGAGTAGCGAGGTTTGTTTGAATGGAGCCATTGTAGGGGTTGGTTTGTGGGTTGTGGTTGTGCTACAAAGATACAAATCGGGGGCCGAAAAGGCAGGCAACAATCGTTCACAAAGATAGACGAAACGTACAAACGAGGGTGGATGTGAAAAAAATAGAGTCGGAGTGTGGAGATTGTGGAAGTTTTTTCTAACTTTGTGCTTGGTTTGTGAAAAAAAATAATGATAGAAACTATGAGGGCTCTCTATTCGCCATTTTATTTCGGCTTTGGTTTTTACGGCTTCGGTTTTGGAAGCGGTAGCGTGGCTTGTGGCAAATAGAGGGATGCACTCAACAAAATAGGGACAAACAAAACACTCCGAAAAGAGCCGGCCGCACCACCACTTGCAAGCGCCGGTTTTTTTGTTTTGTGCGGCGAGAGGGGCAAGTGGGACAACATAGGTGTAAGGTTAGGGGCTTTTTCGGAACAAGACGAAAGAGTTGAACAAAGAACAATAGGTTTGTAATGAGGATTGCAATTCAGGGATATGAGGGTTGTTTCCACCAGATTGTGGCCGAGGAGTATTTCGGTCGCAAGGTGGAGATTTTGCCGTGCGACACCTTCCGCAAGGTGGCCGAGGCTGTGAAACACGCCGAAGCCGACTATGGGGTGATGGCCATTGAGAACTCCATCGCAGGGAGCATCATCGCCAACTACCAGATACTCCAAGACGAAAACCTCCAAGTGGCAGGCGAATACTACCTGCCCATCGAGCAAAACCTGATGGTGCTGCCGGGGGTTAAGTTGGAGGACATCAGGGAGGTGGAGTCGCACCCGATGGCACTGTTGCAGTGTGCCGACTACCTCGATGAGCACCCGTGGAAGGCCATAGAGAGTGATGACACTGCACTGAGTGCAAGGCACATTGCCGAAAAGGAGTTGCGACACACCGCAGCCATAGCCTCGCGCCGTGCGGCCGAACTCTTCGGGTTGGAGATTGTGGCACCCGCAATCAACACCGTGAAGAACAACTACACCCGTTTTATGATTCTCAAACGCTACGACCACTCCTTCCCCTCCGATGCCGACAAGGCCTCGCTCTACTTTCGCACCGCCCACCGCCAAGGGGCACTACTGAAGGCACTGATGACTCTGGACGGAGTGAACCTCTCGAAGTTGCAGTCCTACCCTGTGCCGAGCCAGCCGTGGCACTACTCGTTCCACGTGGATATGGAGTTTGAGTGTATGGACGACTACATCTCGGCCCTCAACCGCTTGCAGGGCGAAACCACCGAACTGCACGTCTACGGAGTCTACAAGAAAGCAATAAATCAATACATATACAACGATGAGCAATAGCAACAACTCCCCCATCAACATCACCCTTTCGGAGCGTCTGGAAGGTGTGGAAGAGTACTACTTTTCGCGCAAACTGCGTGAGATTGCCGAACTGCGCAAGGCAGGCAGGCCCATCATCAGCCTCGGCATAGGCTCGCCCGACCAGCCCCCTCACCCCTCGGTGGTGGAGGCCCTCTATGAGTGTGCCCAGAGGCCCGATGTACACGTCTACCAGCCCTACAAGGGTGCCGAGTGTCTGCGCGAAGCGTTTGCAGTGTGGTACAAGAAGTACTATGGTGTGGAACTCAATGTGAACACCGAGGTGTTGCCGCTCATAGGCTCCAAGGAGGGACTTATGCACCTCTGTATGACCTTTGTGCGCAAGGGCGAGCAGGTGCTCATCCCCAACCCCGGCTACCCCACCTATCGCTCGGCCGTAACCCTCTCCGGTGGAGAGCCCTTGGCCTACACCCTCTCGCCCGAAAAGGGTTGGTTGCCCGACTTTGAGGAGATGGAGAGTTGGGACCTGAGCCGTGTGAAGATGATGATTATGAACTACCCCCAGATGCCCACGGGTGCTCTGCCCACCGAGGAGATGTTCCACAGGGCTGTGGAGTTCGCCACCAAACACAACATTCTGCTCATCCACGACAACCCCTATAGTTTTGTGCGCAACGACAAACCCGTGAGCCTCCTCTCCATCCCCGGAGCAAGGGAGTGTGCAATGGAGATGAACTCGCTCAGCAAGAGCCACAATATGGCCGGTTGGCGTATCGGTGTGCTCTGCGGCCGCAAGGAGTGGGTGGAGGCTGTGATGCGCTTCAAGAGCAATATGGACTCGGGCCAATTCCTGCCTATGCAGGTGGCCGCTGTGGCTGCGCTGGAGTTGGGCGAGGAGTGGTATGCCGACCTCAATGCACTCTATCGTGGGCGTGAGGCTGTGGGCAAGGAGCTGCTCGATGCGCTCGGATGCGAGTATGAGCCCAAGCAGGCGGGCCTCTTCTTGTGGGCCAAGATGCCGGAGTGGTTTGAGGGCGACAGTTACGCCTTCAGCGACTACCTTGTGGAGCTGTGCGACCTCTTTGTTACCCCCGGAGCAATCTTCGGCGAGGCCGGTCGCAAGTATATCCGCATCACCCTCTGCACCCCCGAGGAGACCCTCCGCGAGGCCACCGCAAGGGTGAAGGCCAAATATGTCCGAAAGTAGCCGTTGGATTTGACCGTGGCCCCACCTTATATATATACACCTTTACCACATTTGAACATTCCCGAATATGCAACCCATCAATACTCTCAAAGGCCAAAAGCCTATCGTCATAGCCGGCCCGTGCAGTGCCGAGAGTCGCGAACAACTGCTCGTAACGTGTGATGCCATCGTGCGCAACGGAGGGGTACACCTCCTGCGTGCGGGCATTTGGAAGCCACGCACCCGCCCCGGCACCTTTGAGGGTGTGGGCGAGGTGGGCCTTGAATGGCTTGCCGAAGCAGGCAAGAGGGCTTCGCTACCCACCGCTACCGAGGTTGCCTCGGCCAAACACGTGGCGGCAGCCTTGAAGAATGGAGTGGAGGTGGTGTGGCTCGGAGCACGCACAACCACCAACCCCTTCCTTGTGCAGGAGATTGCCGAGGCTGTGGCAGGTACCGACCTCAATGTGCTCATCAAAAACCCGATGAACCCCGACATCGAACTCTGGGCAGGAGCCGTGGCGAGAATGGAGAGGTGTGGCGTGACACGTGAGCGTATCGGCCTCATCCACAGGGGCTTTGCCACCTCCTCTTCGTGGAAATACCGCAACGAGCCGATGTGGCACTTGGTGTTGGATATGCAGCGCAAATTCCCCGATATGGTCCTGCTGTGCGACCCCTCGCATATGTGCGGATGCAGAGAGTATTTGCAGGAGGTGTCGCAGACGGCGGCCAATATGAACTACGATGGCCTCATCATAGAGAGCCACATCTGCCCCTCACAGGCACTCAGTGATGCTGCCCAGCAGCTCACCCCCGATGACCTCAAAGTGCTCCTTGAGAGCGTTTCGTGGAGGGCCGAGCAGAGCAGCGATGAGGAGTACAAGAGGGAGCTCGCACTGTGTCGTGAGGAGATTGACCAGATTGACAACGAACTCTTTGACCTGCTGGGCAGGCGTATGCAGGTGGCCGAGCGCATTGGCCACATCAAGAAGGAGAATGGCGTGGTGATTTTGCAGGGCGGCAGGTGGAGTTCCATTGTGGAGCGCATCGTTGGTCGCAGCGGTGAGTTGGGGCTGAGCGAGGAGTTTGTGCGCTCGGTGCTCTACTCCATCCACGCCGAGAGTATCGACCACCAAAACCGCATCCTTGCGGGCGAAGAGTAGGCCCCATAGAGGTGGGCTCGGAGTGCAAAAAGCAAGGAAATGAGCGAATTTTGGAGTTGGAATTTTGAATTTTGAATTTATTGCGTATCTTTGCAGTCCGAAAATTGGGAAAGACCGATTGTAGAAAAACCGATAAACATTAAATAGCGCTATGAAAAGGACTTATCAACCTTCAAAGAGGAAAAGAATCAACAAGCACGGTTTCCGTGCACGTATGGCTACCGTGAACGGCCGCAAGGTCTTGGCAGCACGCCGTGCTAAGGGCCGCAAGAAACTCACCGTTTCGGACGAGTTGCGCAACAAATAGTCGAGAGGACTAACAGTTGATTCGAGAGAGTCTGATGGTGGCAAGGCCACCCGCTCCGGACTCCACAAGAAAAACCACATCGGACGCGATGTGGTTTTTTTGTTCCCCTACACCCCCACACCAACCCGCACACTAACTCCTCACACTAACCCCGTACTCCCCCACACACCTCCCACACCACCGCCATCGAAAAGGTGTGCGAAGAAAAAAACAAAAAAATTGTTTTTACTTTTGCAACCTACCGAGGTCTATATAGTCGAACAAGCAACCCGAGCAACAAGGTAATGCCCCACACGGAGAAAGAGATATTGGACACACTGCGCAGCGACACCGATGCCGCCTTTGCGATGCTGTTGGAGCGCTTCCAAGAGCCCATCTATTGGCACGTGCGCCGTTTGGTGGTGAGCCACCACGACACCGAAGATGTTGTGCAGGAGGCCTTTGTGAGGGTCTATAGAGGGTTGCCACGCTTTGGGCAGCACTCTTCGCTCTCCACTTGGGTCTACCGCATCGCCACCAACGAGGCCCTGCGTTGGCTCAAGAGGCGCAAGGTTAGAGATTTTTTGTTTGTGGATGCCGGCCAACAAGCCACAGCACAGGAGCCCTACATCGACTATGGCAACCTTGAAGCCATCGCTCTCCAACGAGCCATAGCAGCCCTGCCACCCAAGCAGCGGTTGGTCTTCAACCTCTGCTACTACGATGAGTTGGACTACGAGCAGGTGGCAGCCATCGTGGGTTGCAAGCCCTCGGCAGCGAAGGCAAACTACCACTTGGCCAAAAAGAGCGTGAAGGAGTTTTTGACCGCAAACCTCAACTTGTAAACCACTATATGCGAGAGAGAGATATGAAACAGACGGATATATTGGAAAAGATTGGCAAACAGTTGCCCTACACCATCCCCGAGGGTAGCCAAGAAGGGTTGCAACAGCGCATACTCGCCGCCACCATCGGTCAGCGCACCGCCCCCACTGCCCCACGCTCCCGTGGGCGAAAGGTGGCCCTTTGGAGTGGCGGAGCGGTAGCGGTGGCAGCAGCGGCCACAGCATTGGCCCTTGTCGTGGGCACCCCCAAGCCCACCGCCGCAGAGGCCTTCGACCAAATGTTGGCCCAACTGACCGATGAGCAGTGCAACGCCCTTGTGGCAAGTTACAGCAACGACATATTCCTTTGGAGCATAGAGGAATAGGCATATACACTCTTAACACAAACCCATAAATTAAAACCTACACAACGCTATGAAAAACATCGTGAAAACCCTCGCACTTGCCGCCCTTACGCTGGCATTTTGCACCTCGGCCGTAGCACAAGAGGCCAAACCCAAGCCCAAAAAAGAGAAGATGACTCCCGAGCAGGTTGCCACCATTCAGGCCAAAGACATCGCCCACTCGCTGGGGCTTGATGATGCCACCACAGAGAAGTTCACCAAGACTTTCTGCGCCTATCGTATGGAGATTCGCCAAGCCAATCAGGAAAAGAAGGCTATCGTTAAGGGTGTGCCCCGCAAGGATATGACCGAGCAGCAGGTGGAGGAGCAAATCAAAGCGCAATTTGCCCACAGCCACAAGGTTATCAATATCCGTGAGAAATACTACGGAGAGTTCCGTAAGTGCCTCAATCCTCGCCAGATACAGCGCGTGTATGAACTTGAGAAACGCCAGAGCGAGAAGATGAAGGCCCAGCAGAAACAGCGCAAGGAGCAGAAAAAAGCCAAGGCTAATGCCAAGGCCAAATAGGTTTGCCCATACAAACAAACAGGGGTGTGTCTAACGTGTTTTAGACACACCCCCTTATTTTTTGTATAACACAAGAGGCTTCTCCCCCCCTATTCTTGGGTATCTTTTTTAATACCCGCACCCTCCCTGCAACTACTCTCTACTAATTACTATTTACTCTTTACTCTTTGTGTGCGCCTTGCGCTACTCTTGGGCCAGCAGGTCGGCCACCACAAAGGTGCTGCCGCCCACGAAAATCATATCATCGGCCGATGCAAGGGAGAGGGCTCGCTTGTAGGCCTCCGCTACCCCCAACACAACCTCGCCACGAAATCCCTCACGCACAAAAACCTCCGCCAACTCCTCCGCAGCCATAGCACGGCGCACACTCGATTGGGTGAAGATGTAGTAGGCATCGGTGGGCATCAGGGGGACAATGGCCTCTATGTCCTTGTCGCTCACAACCCCAAAGACCACAAACAGCTTTTCGTAACTCTGGCGGGCAATTTGGGCCACCACCTCGGCCAAGCCGTGGGCATTGTGTCCGGTATCGCACACCGCCAAGGGTGCATCGTGCAGTTTGTGCCAGCGACCCATCAGTCCCGTGGACTCTACCACACTGCGCAGGCCCTCAACAAGGGCGCGGGTGGAGATGTTCAGGTGTGTTTCGTTGCGCAGCAGGCTCACTGCCGTGCGCACGGTGAGGATATTCTTGCGCTGGTAGTCACCCAACAGGTCAAGGTCGAGTATTTGGGTGCGTCCATCGCGCTCACGTTGCAGGGTGTAGCGCACACACTCGGCCGAGGGCTCACTCTCCACCACCGCCCACTCTCGGTCGGCAAAGACCAACTTGGAGCCACACATCTCGGCCGTGCGACAAAAGACCTCATCGCTCTCCGCCGCACTCTCGCCCACCACCACAGGCACCTCTCGTTTGATTATGCCCGCCTTCTCGAAGGCAATTTCGGCTATGGTGTTGCCGAGCATTGAGGTGTGTTCAAGGCCGATGTTGGTGATAACGGAGAGTATGGGGGTGATGATGTTGGTGGAGTCGAGCCTACCGCCCAGTCCCGTTTCAATCACAGCCACCTCCACATCGCCCGCAGCAAAGTGGTCGAAAGCCATTGCTGTGGTCATCTCAAAGAACGACAGCCCCAAAGCGACCATCTCCTGCTTGTGCTCTTTGGTAAACCTCACAACCTCCTTTTCGCTGATGCACTCGCCATTGATGCGTATGCGCTCACGAAAATCGAGCAGGTGGGGCGAGGTGAAGAGTCCCACGCAGTAGCCCGCCTGTTGGAGCACCGAGGCCAGCATATGTGATACGGAGCCCTTGCCGTTGGTGCCCGCCACGTGTATGGTGAAGTAGTTGCGCTGTGGGTTACCCAGCAGTCGGCACATCTCGGTGATGCCTTGAAGGCCCTCCTTGTAGGCCTGTGAGCCGATGTTTTGGTAGGAGGGGAAGGAGTTAAAGAGGAAGTCGGTGGCTTGTGCGTAGTTCATAGCCGTAAGTGGTGGGTGTGGGTGTTTTGATTGGTATGGTGTTGTGTGTATGGTCCGAATATGCGGGTGTGTGGATTACTTTATGAGGTGGTTTTTCTTCCTCACTCGGTAACTCACGTAGTAGAGCAGGCAGAGCAGGAACACGTAGCCACCCAAGCGGCCGAGGTAGTCGCCCCACGTGGCATAGAAAGTTACACGGCGGGTGGGCACCACCTGCTGAGTGAGCACACCTCGTTGGTCCCAACCGAGGCTCTGCACCACCTCGCCCTTGGGGGTGATGAAGCCACTAATGCCCGTGTTGGCCGCACGGCACACCCAACGGCGTGTTTCGATGGCACGCAGGCGTGAGTAGGAGAAATGCTGACGGTAGCCCTCGGTGTCGTGCCACCAGCCATCGTTGGTGATGACCATCATCACCTGCGCACCATCGGCGGCAAAGCCTGCAAAATGTTCGCCATAGACCGACTCATAGCAGATTGGGGCTGCGGCCTGCACCCCATAGGGGTGGCGGCTGTTGCGGAGCAGGAAACCACGGCGATACTTGTCCACACCGAGTTGCCCTGTGGTGCCACCGAGGTCCACGATGAGTTTTTCCAGCGGTTTGAGCAACTTCATATAGGGCATTTTCTCCACCCCCACAACAAGGCGCGACTTGTGGCTCACCTTGAGGGTGGAGTCTTGGTCGAGAGCGAGGGCGGCATTGTAGCGGTCATACCAGAGGGAGCCCGAGCGGCGAGCCGTGGGGCTTGCATCCTGCGCACCGGCATAGCGGCGGTAGGTCATCGCTCCGGTGATGATTTGTGCCTCGGGGTGGTGTTGGGCTCGGAACTGCTCAAAGGCCGACACCGAGCGGGAGGCATAGATGTTCTCCTCCCAAATGTGGTCGCCCGCATCGCCTATGACCGTTTCGGGCAGCACAATGTAGTCGGCCTCGGCGGGTGCTTGGGCCATAAGGGAGAGCATTGTGTGGGTTTGCTCGGTGGGCGAGAGGGTGTATTTTTCGGTGTAGGGGTCGATGTTGGGCTGCACCACCGTTACGGTAGCAGCAGGGCCGCTTGGTTGCTCCTTGAAGGTGGCACCCACAACGAGCGACACCACCATCGGCACCACAGCCACGGCAATCGCCACCACGCCCCTCGCCTTACCCTTCTTGAGCAGCCACTCAAAGGCGAGGATGTTGGTGAGCAACACCCAGAGCGAGCCTCCGAGTGCGCCTGTGAATTCGTACCACTGCACTGCCCACACATCGCCTGCAAATCCATTACCGAGCACCAACCACGGGAAGGAAATCTCCCCATTGAGGTAGAAGTGTTCGGCCCACAACCAGCCACACACGAGGGCGGTGTAGGCAAGGGCGGGTTTGGCGTGGTGCGAGAAGTGGTGGTAGACCATAAAGACACCGCCAAAGAGGAGCATTGCTACGATGGTTGCGGCCACAATTCCGATGGCGGCGGCGTAGTAAATCCACCAGCAGGTGGCCACTGTCCATCCGCCCATAACGAGTGCGGCCCAGCCGAACATACGCCAAAAGGCCGAGCGGGAGCCATCGTAGGAGGCCGAAATCAGCATCAGCGGCACCAACCCCACAAGGAGTGTGAGGCCACTCACCCTCAACCATCCGAGGCTCAATAAAACAATGCTCACAAGGGCCAGCAGTGCCCTTTGGTGGGTTTTCAGCGTAATTCTCATAATTCTTCAGTTTGGCGACACGGGTGCATAAAGCGACTTTCGTAGCACAAATATAAATCTTTGGCCGCAAAGTTGCCACACATAGAGCGGGTATTTTTCCAAATTTATTGCTTATCTTTGTAATCTTGAACTACACGCAAAACAAGAGAGTATGGTAATTGAGGCACTGATGGGTGGAATTATTGTGGGGGTTATGGCCTCCATACCTCCGGGACCAACGTGGATATTGTGCTTTCAGCGCAATCTCAACAAGGGTTTCCGCTCGGGGCTCTATTCGGGCCTCGGCTCGGCCCTGTGCGACACGCTCTTCTCCATTGTGGCCCTCTTCTCGCTCTCGATTATCACCGCCTTCATCTCCGGCCACATCACCATTGTGAAGGTTATCGCAGGGCTTGTGGTGTCGTTCTTCGGGGTGAACATCCTGCTCAAAAAGCCCGAGATGAGGCTCCGCCAAAGCCGTGGGGGCGACAACTCCAAGAGGTGGAAGGACACAGCCACCACCTTCCTGATGGTGCTGGCCAACCCCACCTTCATCCTCGCCCACATCACCTTCATCGCCACCGTGGGCTCGCTCGGACTCGGCCCCACCGAGGGCTCCTTTGTGAGCAACTTGTGGATGGTGGCGGGGGTGTTCCTCGGGTGTATGGCGTGGTGGACAACCCTTGCACTCATCGTGCGCCTTGTGCGCCACAAGTTCCGCCCCGTGCACATCCTCTGGCTCAACCGCATTGCGGGCTCGGCCATAGTGCTACTGGGCATAAGCCTCATATTCAGTGTGGTAACCACCCTTCAGATTGCATAGAACCATAGAATAAAGATAGAAAACCAACAATAGGAAATGAGCACAAACCCGAACAACAAAAAAATCGTCATCGCCGTAGACGGCTTCTCCTCCTGTGGCAAGAGCACCTTTGCGAAGATGGTGGCCGCAAGGCTCGGCTACATCTTCATCGACACGGGCGCAATGTACCGTGCCGTAACGCTCTATGCCCTTGAGCACGGTGCCTTCACCAATGGAATTCTCAACGAGGAGATGCTCGTGGGGATGCTTGACGACATACACATCGACTTCCGTTTCAACCCCGAGCGTGGAGCCAGCGACATCTATGTTGGTGGCGAGTGGGTAGAGGGCAAGATTCGCACCATTGAGGTGAGCAACCTTGTGAGCGCAGTGAGTGCCGTGGGCGAGGTGCGCAAAAGGCTTGTGGCTATGCAGCAAAGGATGGGGCGCGACAAGGGTGTGGTGATGGACGGCAGGGACATCGGCACCGTTGTGTTCCCCGATGCGGAGTTGAAGATTTTTATGACTGCCGACCCCGAGGTGAGGGCCGAGAGGCGCTACCTCGAACTCTCCGCCAAGGGTGAGGAGGTGAGCCGTGAGGAGATTGTGGAGAACATACGCCAGCGCGACCACCTCGACCAAAACCGAGCCATCAGCCCCCTGCGCAAGGCCGATGACGCTGTGGTGTTGGACAACGGAGGTATGACCTTGGAAGAGGAGATGGAGTGGTTCGACAAAGTGTTTGCCTCGGTGTAGGGGTATTTTAGTTGCGCCCACAAAAAAGAAACGCATATTTTAGTCGTAAAATAGAGCAATGAGAGTTGAGATAGACGAGAAATCGGGCTTTTGCTATGGAGTGGTCGGAGCCATCTCCAAGGCAGACGAATTGGTGGCCAAAGGCAGGAGAGTCTTTTCGTTGGGCGACATTGTCCACAACGACCTTGAAGTTGCCCGACTCCAACGTGCAGGTGTCGCCACCATCGGCCCCGCCGACCTCGCATCCATAGAGCCCACCCCCGACACACGCATCCTCATCCGTGCCCACGGCGAGCCCAAGAGTACCTACGCCCTGCTGGAGCAGTGTGGGCTGAAATATGCCGATGCAACCTGCCCCGTGGTGGCCAAGTTGCAGAGGCTCACCATTGAGGCCGACCGACAAATGGGCGCAGTGGGTGGCACGGTGGTAATTCTCGGCAAGAAGGGCCACGCCGAGGTGGTGGGGCTCAATGGTCAGATTGAGGACAGAGGTGTCGTGGTGGAGAAAGTGGCCGACCTCGAGCAGGTTGATTTCTCCAAGCCCATATTCCTACTCTCGCAGACCACCCAGAGCCTACGACTCTTTGCGGAGGTCAAAGAGGAGGTCCTCAGGCGCAGCGAGGTGCCCGACCAAGTGGTCATAAAAGATACCATCTGCCGACAAGTGGCAGGGCGTGAGGAGCACCTGAAAGCCTTTGCACGGGAGTTTGACGTGATTGTCTTTGTGTGCGGAGCGAAGAGTTCCAATGGTAAGGTACTCTTTGAGGCGTGCCACACCGCCAACCCTCGCAGCATTAAGGTTGAGGGCCCCGATGAACTCTCGGCCGAGATGTTCGAGGGGGTGGAGAGTGTGGGCATTTGCGGTGCCACATCCACACCCCATTGGTTGATGAAAGAGGTGGAAAGGACAATCTTGGACCTCACTTCTGCGTTGTAGGAAATAGGGAGTGAAATTGAACAAAAAAACAACAATACCAAACGATGAAAAACCACATTGTCAGTTCGCTGAAATATCTTCTCAAACTCGCCATCCTGCTGGTGGCCATCTACGGAGCAATGTATGCCACAGGCACCCTCGGCATCACCACCGAGGAGTTGTTGGGCACCAAGGGTGTGGTGCTGGCCGTGGCAGTGGTGGCACTTGCAGCCGCCTACCCCGCCTATGGGTTTGTGAGTCGCACGGTGAAGGCCTCGCTCACAGACGACAGGGAGGAGATTCTCGGTGCTATGCGCCAAAACGGCTACTCGCTCCACAGCGAGGGCGAGGGCACAATGCTCTTTCGTGCCTCGGCACCACTCAAAAGGCTTTGGCACTTGGGCGATGAGCAGATTAGTGTGAGGGCCATAGACAGCGACCACATCGAGCTCCGAGGTGTGCGCAAAGAGGTGGTGCAGAGCGAGTTCCGCCTGACGAGTTACCTCATCGGCAAGAGGGGAGAACAACAATAGTGGCAATAACACGACCTCAACGGTAGCGCAAAGAACAAATGTAACAGCAACGCACAAGAAGATGTTGATAGATTTTCAATGTTCTTCAAGTTGTTGAGCAAAATGAGCATAAGCAGATGAAAAAGACGTTCAAACACATAATCACCTTTGGTGTGGTGGCTGTGGGAGCCCTCTTGCTCACCTCGGCCGCAAGCGACCCTACCTACAAACTCGGCAAAAACGTGGAGATACTGGTCAATATGCTCCGCAACGTGAGCCTCTTCTACGTAGACGAGGTGGATGCCGACAAACTCACCGAAGCCGCAGCGCAGGGTATGAGCCGCCTGCTGGACCCCTACACCACCTATCTCCCCTCCGAGAGTATGGACGACTTCGCCACAATGACCACGGGTAAGTATGGCGGCGTGGGCTCGCTCATCAGGCAAAAGGGCGAGTGGGTGGAGTTCACCGCCCCCTACAAGGACTCGCCTGCCGACCGCGCAGGCATACGCCCCGGCGACCGCATCGTGGAGATTGAGGGCCGCAGTGCCAAGGGTATGAAGAGTGCCGAAGTGAGCAGTCTGCTCAAAGGCGACCCGGGTAGCGTGGTGAAACTTTCGGTGGAGAAATTCCCCACGAGCGAGGTCAAACAGTTGAAAATCAAGCGAGAGAGGATTGCCATCCCCGGGGTACCCTACCACGGAATGGTGGCCGACAGCATTGGCTACATCTCCCACACCGACTTCACCGAAGGGTGCAGTGCCGACCTGCTGGCTGCCTACAAGGAGTTGGACTCGCTCGGTATGAAGGCTCTCATCTTGGACTACCGTGGCAACTCGGGCGGTATCCTTCAGGAGGCGGTCAAAATCCTCTCCATATTCCTGCCCAAAGGCACGGAGGTTGTGAGCACTCGCTCGCCCAAAAATCCCCGCATCAACGAGACGTTCCGCACCGAAAACGCCCCCTTGTCGCTCGATATGCCCATTGTGGTGCTGACCAACAGTGGCACCGCCTCGGCAGCAGAGATTGTGGCCGGAGCGTTGCAGGACACCGACAGGGCCATTCTTGTGGGCCAGCGCACCTTCGGTAAGGGCCTCGTGCAGCGCACCTTCCCCCTCGGACACAGCGCCTACGCAAAGGTAACCACCGCAAAATACTACCTGCCCAGCGGTCGCTGTGTGCAGGCCATTGACTATGCCCACCGCAACGAGGATGGCAGCGTGGCCTCGGTGCCCGATTCGCTCATCTCGGAGTTCAAGACGGTGGCCGGTAGGAGGGTCTACGATGGTGGTGGCGTGATGCCCGATGTGGTGTTGGAGCCGCAGTATGTGAGCACCTTTGCCTATGTGGTCTATGGTATGGGCCACGTAGACGACTTTGTTAACGAGTATTGCCGCAAGCACTACGATGCGCTCTCGGTGGTGCCGGGCGAGTACGAATTTGGCGAGGAGGCCTACGGGGAATTCCTCGACTATATGAAAGACAAAGAGGTGGCTTGGGAGAGCGAAGCACAAAGGCATTGGAAGCAGTTTAAGGCCGCAGCCGAGAAGGAGCGTTGGAACAAGGATATGGCCGCCCAGATTGAGGCCATTGAGCAGAACATCTCCAACGACACCGAGGAGAACCTGCTGCTCTACCGTACCGAGTTGTCCGACATCATTGAGGACAACATCGTGAGTCGCTATTGCTACAGCGAGGGCGGCATCCGCCACTCGCTCCAAGAGGACAGTGAACTCAGGGCCGCCATCGAACTACTCCAACAGCCCGACCGCTACCGCACCATCATCACCTCGCAAGACACCGCACGCAAGTAGGGCCGAGGGTGATGGCAATGGCACACCCCAACCACATCGGCCAACAGACGACACTCGCAGACAATAGACGCACACCGGACAACAATAGACACTGAAAAAGAGATGAAACTATCGCTCAAAAAACGACTCCGACAGGTGCCCTACCGCAAAAAGGTGGTGGCCTTTTCGCTGGCCTTCGTCATCGCCGGAGTGTCGTTGCTTTTCAGTTTCCATATGTCGCGCCTGCTGCAACACAAGGAGATGAACGAGATGGCCCTCTGGTCGTTTGCAATGGAACGCATCGGCGAGTCGGCCCACAACGACCCGATAGTCTATCAGGTCATCCACAATCAGAAGATACCCTACATCCTCACAGACGAGAGTGGGCGCATCGAAAAGTCGCACCTCATACCCGAGAAGGCTCTCGCCCACCCCGACATCAGGATGAAAACCATAATGCGTCTGGCTCGCCAAAACCAGCCCATCGAAATCAACACCCCGCGCAACGGCAAGTTCATACTCTTCTATGGCAACTCGCAGTTGCTCAACTGGTTGATATTCTTCCCCTATGCGCAGTTGGCGGTGGTGGCGGTGTTCGCCCTCTTCACCTTCATTACCTTCCGCACCGGCAAGCAGGATGAGCAAAACCGAGTGTGGATAGGTTTGGCCAAGGAGACCGCACACCAACTCGGCACCCCCATATCATCGCTTATGGGGTGGATTGAGTACCTGCGCAGTCAGCCCATCGACCAGAGTGCCGTGGATGAGATGAGCAACGACCTTGCAAGGCTCGTGAAGGTGGCCGACAGGTTTGGCAAAATCGGCTCCGAGACCACCCTCACCGATAGTAACCTCAACGAGGTGGTGGGCAGTTGTGTCCACTACTTCAAAACCCGCATACCCCGCAAAGTAACCCTCACCTACAACGGCCTCGCAATGGCCCCCATAACGGCCCGACTCAATGGGGCTCTCTTTGAGTGGGTGGTGGAAAACCTGCTCAAAAACGCACTTGACGCCTTGCAGGGCTTTGGCAACATAGAGGTGCGCCTGAGCGAAGACGGGGACAATGCCTATGTGGATGTGTGCGACACCGGCAAGGGTATCGCCAAGAGTAATTGGAAGAGCATCTTTGAGCCCGGCTACACCACCAAAACAAGAGGATGGGGCTTGGGATTGTCGCTGAGCAAGCGCATCATTGAGGAGTACCACAAAGGCAAGATTAGCGTGGTGGAGAGCGAACTCGGCAAGGGTACCACCATACGCATCGCCATCCACAAGAGCGACACCTAACCGCCTTACAATCAACGCATACAATGCTTCAACACACTCCCATATCCACCGCCATTGCAGCAGGCCAACCTCTACCGACCGAGGAGGTCGGGGGGCTTGGTGTGCAGAGTGGTGTGCAGGCCACTGTGGCCGACAGCCTTGCGCTACTGCGTGAGCAGGCCGAGGCTCTGCGTGGGGTGTTTGGTGCCGAGGCCCACTTTGCTCCTGCGGAGGTGGTGGAGAACGCCTTGGCAGGGCCTCTTACGGAGAACCCCGTGGTGAGGGCGGTGATGTTGGTGCTCTTTGTGGGCTACGTGGTGGCAATGTTGGTCTACGGTGGGCACATCGGCGGGATGTGGAAAATTGTGGTGGGGCGCAACATTGGCATAAAGGTTGCAGACGAAATCAGTTATCTGTTCGTCAGGGCAATGCTAACCCTCTCCGCCGTGGGAGTTACCGCCTTTGCTCTGGCCGCAGTGAAGGTGCTCGGAATGGCCGGTGTGGAGCAAATCGAAGGTGTGAGCGCAGAGTGGTCGGCCCCCGTTGTGATGCTCGCCGTGGTGGGCGCAGGAGGAGTGGCGTGGCTACTCACAAACGCAATGTGTGGGCTGGTCGGACGACCCGAAATAGCACAAGGTGTGGGCATTATCTCCTGTGCGCTGATGGGGTTGGTCGCCACGATTATCACTCCGTGTGTGCTGCTCTTTGCCATCAACAATGGGACCTCTGCCGTGATTATCGGTGGAGTGGCCGCTGTGGTGGTGCTGCTGGGCGCACTAACCTATGTGGTAAAAAGTTTTATTTTCTTTGTTGAGCAAAAAATTTCAATTTTACTTTGGTTTTTGTACCTTTGCACCGTCATTTTGATTCCCTTGGGTGTTGTTGTTACGACAATCGTGCGCAACAGCTCCATTTAAGTAGAACCAAAAATTAGTAAAACATTGGAAATTAAGAAAATACTGGTTTCGCAGCCCCAACCGGCTGTGCTCGAGAAAGCCCCCTACTACGAGGTAGCAAAGAAGAACAAACTGACGGTAACCTACAAACCCTTCATCAAAATCGAAGGCGTTTCGCTCAAAGAATTTCGCTCGCAACGCACCGAAATTCTCGAACATACCGCAATCATTTTCACAAGCCGCACAACCGTAAACAACTTCTTCCGCATTTGTGAAGAGGCTCGCATCAATGTGCCCGAAACAATGAAATACTTTTGCATCACCGAGGCAATAGCCCTCTACCTGCAAAAGTACATCATCTACCGCAAGCGTAAAATATTCTTCGCAGACGGCCACTTTGACCACTTTATGGAGATGATTCTCAAGCACAAAGACGAGAAATTCATCCTCGCACTGGCCGAGCCACACAACCCCCAAGTGCCCGAGACACTGGAGCGTTTGAAGGTTAATTTTAAGAGCGTTGTGTTTGCCCGCAGCGTGAGTGCCGACCTGAGCGATGTGAAAATTTCCGACTACGACCTGCTCGCCTTCTACAGCCCCAACGAGATTGCAACCCTCGTGGCCAACTTCAAGAAGGAGGATATTCCGATGATTGCCGTCTTTGGCGACAAGACCGCCGCAGCCGCAGCCGAGGCCGGTCTGCCCATCTATGCAAAGGCACCCGCCCCGGGTGTGCCGAGTATGACCAAGGCTGTGGAACTGCTTGTGGCTGAGGCGAAAAGCGGTAAGACTCTGGAGCCTATCGTTGTGAGCGAAAATCGCGAAGCCGAGGAGTTCATCAAGGCACAGGAGGCCAAGCCGATTAAGAAAACCCGCGCAAAACGTAAGCCTGCCGAGGGGGTAGCCGCCACGACAACCACCCGCACTGCTGCCGTGCGCAAGAGCGTTTCGGCCGCAAAGTAGGTCCAACGAGATAGAGGGGTGGCTGCCGAGATGGGAGTTGCCCCTTGTTTTTACCACCCGATTTCAAACAAACGCCCACACATAATTCTAACCCCAAGAGAGTGAGCACCACACCCAAATATGGATTTCGCAAGGCCGAGAGGCTGAGAGGAGGAGCCGCCGATGCCCTTTTCAGGGATAGCAAGAGCGGTTTTGCCTTCCCCTATCGCTTTGTGTGGAAGAGCCGCCCGATGACCGAAAATGACGAGGCGGAGGTGAGTGTGCTGGTGGCAGTGCCCAAGAGGAACATCAAGAGGGCCGTTGGGCGCAACCTGCTCAAACGCCGCACAAGAGAGGCCTACCGACTTGGCAAACACCCTCTCATTGAGGCGGCTCGGCAGAAGGGGTTGCACGTGGATGTGGGATTGATTTACAGCACCAAGGAGGTGGTTGATTATAGGATTGTAAGCCGTGGAGTCGAAACTGTTTTGGCAAAAATTTCGCGTGGGCTGTAAGCGAGTGTTGAGCGCACCATTCATTGCGCTCGTGAGGTTCTACCAACTCTGCATTTCGCCCCTCAAACCGCCATCGTGCAGGTTCACCCCAACGTGCTCACAATATGCCATCGAAGCACTCCGAAAATATGGTCCTTTGAAGGGTGGTTGGCTCACTCTGAAAAGGTTGTTGAGATGTCATCCGTGGGGTGGCAGTGGCTACGACCCCGTACCATAGTGAGAATGTGGTTATTAGAGCCACAAAACAGCAAAAAATAAGGTTAATTTTAAGGTAATACTCTTACCTTAAAATTAACCTTATTTTCATTCTCCGCAGTGGCTACTTTCGCCCCTCTGCCAAGTGGCCGAAAAACCGCTCCGACAGCCACAAAATCACCCCGCTCAGCAGTGCTCCCAGTACCCATCCGAAGAGTACCTGCGAGGGGAAGTGTGCCGCCATATAGATTCGCGACCAGCCCACCATCACAACCCACGCACCCATAAGCCACCAATAGCCCTTGCGCTCCCGCAAGGCGTGGCCAATGATGAGGTAAATCAACATCGTGGTGGTAGCGTGGGCCGACACGGTGCCGTAGTGCCCACCGAGGTAGAGTCGCTCCTTGATGGGGTCCCACACAAGGTGCATACTCTCCCTCAACTCCACCACCCTATTGGGGCGAGGCATCTGGAAAGTCTCCTTGAAGAAGTTGCAAATCTGGTCGCCCGCAACCACCCCCACAACCACCGACAGTAGCACCACAAGCGCATAGCGCCAGCCACACTTGCGCACTATCATCCACAGCAGCAACAGGTAGAGAGGTGCCCACACCGCCTTGGCGGAGAAGAACCACATCAGGCGGTCCATCGCCACCCCCCCCCCATCAAAATTGAGGGCAAGGAAGATGTTTTGGTCTAATTGTCCGAGGGTCATTTGGTTTGGGTTTGTTTACAATGTTTTGTGAGTGGTGCTTGGGGCGTTTTAGTCATCGTTGCGTGCCAAGCCGATGTAGTAGAGCAGCGTGGCAATGGCACTCAGGGCAGCCACAAGGTAGGTGCGGGCAGCCCAGCGCAGCGAAATCGTGGCACCCTCCATCTCCTGTGGCGAGAGCACGGCACGGCTCTCCAGCCACTCCAAAGCACGATTGGAGGCGTTGTACTCCACCGGCAGGGTAACCACCGAGAAGAGTGCCGAGGCGGCAATCATAGCAATGCCCACCCAGAAAACCGCAGGCGAGGTATTGATAAGCACAAGGCCCACAATCACCACCCAAGTCGATATGCTCGAGGTGAACTGAATGACGGGCACCAAAGCCGAGCGCAAGCGTAGTGGGCCATAGCCATAGGCGTGTTGCACAGCGTGGCCACACTCGTGGGCAGCCACTGCCGCAGCCGCCACCGAAGCACTCGAATAGACACTCTCCGAGAGGTTTACGGTGCGTGTGGCAGGGTTGTAGTGGTCGGTGAGGTGCCCTCGGGTGGAAACCACCTTCACATCGTTGATGCCGTGGTCGCGCAACATCTGCTCCGCAACCTCACGCCCCGTGAGCCCGCCCGCAAACCTCACACGCGAATACTTGCGGAACACCGATTGCAGGCGAGCCTGCACAATCATTCCCACAACACCAATGATGATAATCAGCATAAAGTTAGTTGTCATAGTCTTTTCTTTTATTTGTTGGTTATTTTTTGTTTTGTTGCTTTTTTTCTTCTCCGCTTTTTCTTCTCCGCTTTTTGTAAAAAGCGGAACCAAAAACTTTTAGTGTAATTCCACCCTCACGGTGCTTTGTATCGTTGGGATGGCTCCTTTTTTCCGGAGAGTTGTGCATCCTTACGGATGAGTTGAAAGCCCAAACCACACATCGCCTTCAAACAAGTTTGGGCGAGTGTGTTTTGTCCTTTCGCCCCACTCGCGTGGTGCCACAACTCTCCTGCGGCCACCTACCGCCCATTGTCTACTGAAAACTGAAAACAGTCTACCTTAAGGGCCTTAATGGCCTTAAGGACTTTAAGGTTTTCTGGGCCTACTATGAGTGATAGGAGTGGTAGGAGCGATAACCTATTCTTCCTACCCTCTCACGTTGTAGAAGGAGTCGGCTTGGGCGGTGGGGGTGAGGACAATCTCGTTGATGTGCACGTGGGCGGGTTGGGATGTGGCCCACACCACGGCCTCGGCAATGTCCGCACCAGTGAGTGGTTGCAGACCTCGGTAGACCCCATCGGCACGCTCCTTGTCGCCGTGGAAGCGCACAATCGAAAACTCCGTCTCCACCATTCCGGGACGTATCTCCGTAACCCTTATGCCGCTACGCAGGAAGTCAATACGCATACCCTGACTCAATGCGTGTACAGCGTGTTTGGTTGCACAGTAGACATTGCCGTTCTCGTAGACCTGCGTGCCGGCTATGGAGCCGATATTGACCACGTGGCCACGCACGCCCTCCTGCACCATAAGGTTTACCACCGCGCGGGAGATGTAGAGAAGGCCCTTGATGTTGGTGTCTATCATTGCGTTCCAATCGGCAGGGTTGCCCTCATTGAGGTGCTCCAGTCCTGCGGCCAAGCCTGCATTATTCACCAGCACGTCAATCTTGCGGAACTTCTCCGGCAGAGCCTCAATGGCGGCCTCGCACATAGCCTGCTCCCTGATGTCGAAGGCGGCCACGCAGACCTCCACTCCATAGGTGGCTTTGAGTTCGGCTTTGAGGGTCTGCAAACGGTCGCCCCTACGGCCTGTGATGATGATGTTGTCGCCCGCTGCGGCATAGGCACGTGCGGTTGCTTCGCCAATACCGGAGGTTGCACCTGTGATAAGAACGGTCTTTTTCATAGTCTATCGTATGTGTGTTTGTGTTTCCGAGTGTAAAAATACCAATTTTTTTGTACATTTGAGCCGAATAAGCAGAATTTGTATGCCAAAACGCAGTGTGGAGATATTTTTAGCCCGCCGATTGGGGGCCCCGAAGGAGAATGAGGGGGCCAACGCACAGGGGCAACACAAGGATAGCGCAATGCCGAGCGTGGCCACGGTGGCCGTGGCTGTGAGTATGGCCGTGATGATTGTGGCGCTGGCTGTGGTGGGCGGCTTTGAGAGTGCTCTGATGGAGAAGATGGCGGGCCTGACCGGCCACCTGACCATCGAGCGTATGGCCACAGGAGGCACCACCACCCCGCAACCCCTCACCCGCAATGCGGAGTTTGAGGCTAAGGTGAGCGGGATGGACCACTTTGGCTCCATCTCGGCGTGGGCCGGCAAGGTGGGAGTGCTGAAGAGCCGCACGGCGATGCAGGGCGTGATGTTGCGTGGCGAGGAGGAGGGCTACGACTCGCTCTTCTTCAAACGCTCGCTCACGGCGGGAGCCCTCCCACGCATTGGTGGGGAGCAGAGGCGCAAGGATGTGTTGCTGTCGCAGAGTATGGCCGACCTGCTGGAGGTGGGCGTTGGCGACAAGGTGGAGGTTGTCTTTATGGGCGGCGAGGTGGCCGTACGTAGGGATGCCTACAAGGTGTGCGGCATCTACTCCACGGGGATGGAGAGCCTAGAACAACAACTTGCCATCACCGACCTGCGCAACGTGCAGAGGCTCAACGACTGGGCGGAGAACGAGATTAGTGGCTACCACGTGTCGGCCGACCACATCGGCAATATGGAGGCCCTCGGTGGAGAGGTGCGCGTGGAGGCCCTGCACGCGGGTGGCAACGAACTGTGGCGCACCTACGACCTCATTCAAGCCTACCCTCAGATATTCAACTGGCTTGCCACCCACGATGTTAATGCGGTGGTTATCATTGTGATAATGCTAGCGGTGGCACTACTCAATATGATTACGGCACTGCTGATTATCATCTTCGAGCGCATCCGTATGATTGGCACGCTCAAGACACTGGGAATGCGCAACGGGGCCATTCAGAGGGTATTTTTGTGGCGCTCGCTGGCGGTGATTTTGAAGGGAATGGCGTGGGGCAATGCGGTGGGAGTGTTCATCGTGCTGGTGCAGGGGCTCACGGGCCTTGTGCGCTTGGACCCCGAGGCCTACTTGCTCTCGGCCGTGCCCGTAGAGTGGGGCTGGAGCTGGTGGCTTGGCCTGAATGTGCTCACCCCAATGGTGCTTGTGCTGCTCTTGTCGATACCCGTGGCGGTGGTTGCCCGCATAAAACCAGACCAAACTTTGAAATTTCAGTAGCGAAATTTCAAATTGAGAATTGAGAATTGAAAATTGAAAATTGAGGTGTGCCTTCGGCACAGGTATTAAAAAAGATACCCGAGAGTAAGAAGGGATAACCACAAGCGTTGGGTAGCCCCCAAGTACTCCTCCCCTACGATAGGGGAGGTCGGGAGGGGTGGTCGAAATTGTGTGCACGGCCCCGTGCACGTCCCCCTCTAAGTTAGAGGGGGTGCCCGAAGGGCGGGGGCGTCTGTTATTGAATTGAGAAAGTTGCGAGTAAGCGAGAGCAGAGGGTGCTTGTTGGCATCCAAAGGCTTGAAAGAGTACAGACCTAACATCTACACAAAACAGGCAACGCCTGTGCCGAGCGAGAGCAACTAAAAGCCACCAAAGGTGGGTTAATTGAAAATTGAGAATTAGTGAAAAGGTTTCTGAAAATAACAACACTGTTGGTTGTCGTAATGCTTTCGGCAACCTCTTGCAGTGTGCTTTTGGGATTGAGGCACTTTGAACTGAAGGGTGCCGAGGTTGTGAGGTTTGATATGAGTGGTGCGGAGGTGGAGATGACCATCCGCAACAAGTCGCTCTTCAAGGTTACCCTCGTGGATGGGCTGCTGGCGGCCTACGATGGCGACACCCCCATTGGGGAGGTCTTTGTGCAGGAGCCGGTGGTGCTCCCCGGGCGCAAAACCACCACCGTGCGGCTCAAACTCGGCCTGCGCTTCTCCTCGCCTATGGCGGCCCTGCGAGCCCTCAACACCCTCACGAAAGAGCCCGACAAGATTACCATTTCGGGCTATGGCGAGGGTAAAGTGCTGTGGTTCAGCAAAAAAATTGTGCGCGAAAACGTGCCAATTTCCAAATTTATCAATATCTTTGGCGCACCTGCCAACTACTTGTCGGGTAAAACACTATGAGAAGATTTTTCGTAACCACCACGTTTGCAATGCTTTGCGCCCTGTTTGGGGCACAAGGTCAGACCATTGCGCAGTTCAAGAACACCCTTGCCGTGGCCGACAGCCTTTCGGGTGCGAAGGTGGAGTGTGTGGAGTTTGGGAGTGCGGCGGAGGCTGTGTCGAAGTTTGATGCACAAACAACCCCTGCGGCCACATTGCAGGGCTACCGCATCCGCATCTACAGTGGCAACCACCAACTGGCACGTGCCGAGGCCGAGGCCGCCAAAGCACTCTTTGAGGAGAACTACTCCGTGCCCGCCTACTTTGTCTACGACAACCCCTATTTCCTTGTTACTGTGGGTAATTGCCTCTCGCAGGAGGAGGCTATGATACTGCTTCGCAGTGTGAGGGTACACTTCCCCAAGGCCTTCATCGTGATGGCGGAGATACCCCGCAGCGAATTGCTCGCCCGCCCGATGCCGAAAGTGGAGGAGAGCGAGGAAGTTCCCGAAGAAGAGGCCCAAGGGGCACTCCATTCGTCAGCCCAAAATCGCCATTCATCGTGAAAATCAAGCAGTTTTTGCAGGGACAAAGGGAGCCCAAAGGATATTATACCTATTTTTAACGCCCGAAAGTGCCAACCACAAAACGAGCACAACGACAAATACAACAAACAAACCAATAACAAACTAACAAAACAAAAGATGAAAAAACACTACACAGAGCCTGCTATCGACCTCGTAGAGATGGAGGTAGAGCAGGGTATCGCACAAAGCCTTATGTCGGGCGGCGAGTTCTTCAAGTTTGATGAGAACAGCGGTTTCGACAAAGAGAACATCAACGAGTTCGGCTGGTAGTAAATCCAAAGTTTAACAAAAGCAAAAAAAGAGAAAGAGATGAAAAAGATTTTTTACATTTTGACTGCTGCTGTTGTTGCTTTGGGCGCAATGGCTTGCGAGAACGAGGGCTTGGAGAATGTAGCCCCCGAGGCCAATGGTGAGGGCCTTACTATCACCGCAACTGTATCGAGGGTTGCTTGGAGCGAAGAGAATCTTGTTCCCACCGCTTGGGAGCCCACGGACGTAATCACCATCGAGGGCTATGAGTTCACAACCACCGATGGTACCAACTTCACTTGCAACGATGCCGGTGTTTATGACCTTTGCGATGGTCAGCCCCACGTTGCAACCACTCCTTTTGACTCCACGACAGGCTTGAAGGGCGTGTCGCTCAAAGCCGAGGGTGTAATCACAGTTGAGGGCACCTCGCTCACTTTCACCCCCGCAAGCGCACTGCTGACATTTACAGCCGAGTCTGCCATCACCCTTGAAGCAACCGCAGGTCTTTTCTCGGGCGATGCAACCAAACTCGAGTTTGCTGCCGGCAAACACTATGTTGCTGTTAACCCCACCACCGCAACCCTCCAGGGTGCAATTGGTAAGTTGAAAGATGGTTCCTACACTGCCGTAACCGCAACAGAGGGCAATTTCGTTGCAGGTCAGGTGTACAACTTGGGAACACTCGCCGCACAGTCGGAGTGGGAGGTTAGCGATGGTACTCGTTTTTACTGCACCACTACCGAAGATTTGTTCGTTGCCAAAAACGTGATGTTGGCTGCCGACAACTTCTGCTTGCATAAGGTCGGTGATACCGATTGGCAGGCTGGTGCAAAATATGGTCTTGTTAATGCTGCAACCAAGAGTGTGAACACTGCCATTGGTATATACACAGCCAATTGGGCTGGTGACATTACCATCAGTGGTGCTTCGACAACTGCTCACGACATCTATTTCGACAAGGCAAACAGCCGTCTTTATGTTTTGACTGTTGGCAAGGATATTAGCACTGCTACTGTTCCTACAAACGACAATTGGTATAACATTGCAGGTTCAATGAATAACTGGGGTACTTATACCGCTGCTCAAAAATTCACCTTCTCTGGTGATGGTGTATGGCACCTTATCATCGACTTCAAGGCTAACGATGAGTTTAAGGTACAGTTGAAAAACGGATGGGGTACAAGTTATGGCCACGGGCAAACCCAAGCAAACGTAGGTAAGAGTTTGTCAAGCGGAAGCGACAACTTTAAAGTAAAGACTGCCGGCACTTACGAGATTTGGGTTATTCCTGCACACAGCGATGCACCTCTGTACATTCTCAAAAAGTAATCTCTCGGTGATTAGAAAATAATCTATCATAAGAGCAAAACCGCTCGGCCGTATTCGGTCGGGCGGTTTTTTTCACGTCTTGCCACGCCCACCACACGGTGGGCGGTTGGCATCAACCGATTATTGGGGGGAAGGGGCGGAGGGAGAGGAGGGGCTTTAAGGACCTTAAGGGCTTTAAGGGCTTTAAGGGCCTTAAGGGCAACTGGGGGAGCCCTAGAAAGTTCGGAGAATCAAAAAAATCAGGCAAACATTTGGTGGAGAGTGGAAGTTTCGATAAATTTGCGAAACACCAACACCGCCAAGCAATGGCTCAAAACAAAACATTCCTCCCACAAAAAGGCAACTACAAGGGGCTCATAGTCTACCAAAAAGCCGAGTGCATCTACGACATAACCTACTACTTTGCACACCACTTCCTCACTGCAGGCGACCGCACCATAGACCAAATGGTGCAGGCTGCACGCTCCGGTAAGCAGAATATCGCCGAGGGCTCTGCCGCAGCAACAACCTCCTCCGAAGCAGAAATCAAACTAATCAACGTCGCCAAGGCAAGCCTGCAAGAACTCCTCGTGGACTACGAAGACTACCTCCGTGTGCGTGGCTTGGAACAGTGGAGCGAAGATGACGAGCGATACATACGCACACGCAACATCTGCAAAGAACACAACAACTCCAACTACTACCGAGCACAACTCCCCAATCGCTCGGCAGAAACAATCGCAAATATCGCTATAATCCTTATCTATCAAGCAGATTATCTCCTATTCCGTCTTCTTGAAAGACTCAAAGCCGATTTCTTACAAAATGGAGGAGTGCGAGAACAAATGACACAAGCTCGCCTCTCCGCAAGAGAAAAAGGTCATTAAAAGGGGGCTTTAAGGGCCTTAGGGGCCTTAGGGACTTTAGGGACCTTAGGGACCTTAAGGACCTTAGGGGCCTTAAGGGCCTTAAGGGCCTTAAGGGCTTTAAGGCCAACTGGGGGCTACTGCCCATCGTTTGACGTTTGACAAAAAACTCCTATCTTTGTAGGAGCGATTTATTCTTTCCAAAGCCTTAACCTATTATGAAAAAGTTTTTACTATTGGTTGCCGCCGCAGGCATTTGCTTCTCTGCCGGTGCACAACTCTATCGTCAGGACAGTGGCAATGTGGATATGTTGCGCCACACCGCCGAAAAAAAATCACAGCGCAGGGAGATTATCATCCCCAATGTCGAGGGCTACAAGGTCTACAAAGCAGACCTCCACATCCACACCCTCTACTCCGATGGGCACGTCTTGCCCGAGTTGCGCGTGAGGGAAGCGTGGGCCGATGGACTCGACATCATCGCCATCACCGACCACTTTGAAAATCGCAAATATGCCAACGATATGCTCTCTTTTCTCAAAGGCCACGTGCCCGAAGGAGAGAAGCACGAGAGGGGCGTGGTGAGCGACAAAATCGACTACAACCTACCGCACAACTCCTCCGTGTCGGCCGCCAAGCGACAAAACATTATGCTCATCAGGGGCATTGAACTTTCGCGCAACCCCTCCGAGTATGGACACTTCAACTGTCTTTTCACGACCGACAACAACACCATCAACGATGAGGACCCCGAAGTTGCCATACGCAACGCTCGAGCACAGGGCGCAATCATTATGCACAACCACCCCGGTTGGAGGCGCAAAAGCCTTGACACTCACGCCTTTGAGGACAGAATTTACAGCGAGGGGCTGATTGACGGCATTGAGGTGATGAACAATGGCGAGTTCTACCCCAAGGCCATTGATAGGGCCAAAGAGTTGGGATTTTTCATCTCCTCCAACACCGACATCCACGGCACCATTGCAGAGGTCTATCAGGGACAAATCCGCAACTTCACGATGATTATAGCCAACGAACTCACCGATGAGGCCATCCGTGAGGCCCTCCTTGACCACCGCACCGTGGCCTACTCCTATGGCACCATTGCGGGCGAGGAGAAGTGGCTGAGGCCACTCTTTGAGGCTTGCGTGGAGGTGGAGGTGTTGCGCACCAACGAGGATGGCTCACAGGTGGTTAGGCTTGTGAACAAGAGTTCGCTGCTCTTTGTGCTCAAAACCAAAGGCGGCCGCGAGAGCACCCTTGCGCCCTCGTCATCGGTGAACTTCACCCTGCGCCCCAAGGGCACCACCTTCACGGTGGAGAACGCTTGGTGCGGTGCCGAGCAGAAGCTCACCATCACCCTCCTACCTCGATAGGCAGGAGGGTGGCTCCGGACCGACCATTACACACCGACCATTACACACACAAAGAGGGCTACCCGCATTGGGTAGCCCTCTTTGTGTGTGTCCATTGCCACTACTTATTCTGTGCAGCGATGGCGTTCAGAGCCAGTGCCGAAGCACCCAAAATGGCGGCATCCTCACCGAGTTTGGAGAACATCACCTTGGTGTCCTTCATACTGGGGAGCATATACTTGTCGAGGTACTTCTTCAAGGGGTTCATCAGCAGGTCGCCTGCCTTGGTGGGACCACCAAAGAGGAACACAGCCTCGGGGCAGGTGATAGCCACAGCGGTGGAAACACCAATGGCCAGATAGTGGCCGGTGATGTCCCACACCTCCAAAGCCAACTTGTCGCCGGCAGCAGCAGCAATGCTGACATCTTTGGCAGTGAGTTTCTCACGCTCAATCTTGCGGAGTACACTCGGAGTGGCGGTGTCGTCAATCAGGCGCAAAGCGGTGCGGCGGATACCGGTAGCCGAGCAGTAGGACTCCAAGCAACCACACTTGCCACAACCACAACTGCGACCATTGGGCTCCACAACAATGTGGCCCAACTCGCCGGCAAAACTATTGTGGCCATAGACAATGTCGCCATTGCTCACAAAACCACTACCCAAACCTGTGCCGAGAGTAATCTCCACGAGGTCTTTTTTCTTGAGCGACTTGCCACCACCATAGTAGAGTTCGCCCAGAGCAGCAGCGTTGGCATCGTTGGTCATAGCGATGGCCTTCACTGCGGGATAGCGTTTCTTCAGCAAGCGTACAACCTCACAGCGGTTCTGTTTCTCGAAGTCGCCCAACACCTCTTTGGAGGGTTTGCTGCGGTCCTTCCAAGTGAGGTTGGCAGCGTTGATGATAGCACCCTTGAAGTAGTGTGCATTGGGAGCACCAATGCCGATACCTGCCACCACGCAATCCTCGGGAGCAGCCGCCAAGAGGTGGTCAATGGCTCCATAGAGCAGGTCCATATACTCGTCAAAGAATACGGGGCCCTCCTCGGAGGTTGAACGCTGTGTGTGGAAGTCGGTGCGTGCAAGGCAGTTACCCTCGCGGTCGATGAGGCCAAGAACGGTGTTGGTGCCACCAACATCAACACCAATGGTGAGTTGTTTTTTCATTTCGATTACTATAGTTTTAAAGTATGTATATCCCAAAGGAGTGTTCAAAAGTATGTTATTTTGCTGAAATCACAAAGTAAAAACGTATATTTGCACAAAATATTCTCAAAAACTATGTACACACTCTCCGAACTTCAAAAAGCAGTGGCGGACTATATGAACCACCTCGATGTAGACGGCAACCCCCACAGCCTCTATGAACCCATCGCCTACTCCATCGGCGCAGGAGGTAAACGTCTGCGCCCAATGCTCACCGTGTTGGCCTGCAACATCTTCTCGGACAACGCCCTCTTGGCTCTGCCCGCAGCAGCCGCACTCGAAGTGTTCCACACCTTCACACTCCTCCACGATGACATTATGGACAACGCCCCAACACGCAGAGGAAAACCCTCCGTCTATGGCAAGTGGGGCACCAATGCCGCCATCCTCTCCGGAGATGCAATGATGATTTACTCCTACAAACTGCTCCAACAAACCCCCGTGGAGTTTCTGCCCGCCGTGCTGGGGTGCTTCAACTACACCGCAATGACCGTGTGCGAAGGCCAGCAGTGTGATATGAGTTTCGAGAGCAGGGAAGACGTGTCGATGGAGGAGTATATGGATATGATTAACAAAAAGACTGCCGCACTGTTGGCAGGCTCCACCATAATTGGCGCCATTCAGGGCGGTGCCGACCCCCAAAACCGACAGCACCTCTTTGTGTTTGCCACCGAACTCGGCCTCGCTTTCCAACTGCAAGACGACCTGCTGGATGCCTTCGGTACCGAGGCACAACTGGGCAAACCCATTGGTGGCGACATCCTTGAAGCCAAGAAGAGTTTTCTGCTCCTGACTGCACTGCAACGAGCCGATGGAGAGAGCCGCAAGCACCTGCTTAACTTGCTGCACGACAACACCATAGCCCCTGCCGAAAAGATTGCCGAAGTGTTGCGCATCTACAACCACTTGGGCGTGAGGGAGGTGGCCGAAACCGAAATAACCTCCCACTTCAACAAGGCAATGGAGGCGCTCGATGCCCTCGATGCCGAGCCCGAGCGTATCACCCCCCTACGAGAACTCGCCCTCGGCCTGCTCGGCAGAAACAAATAACAGGCACCGCCTGTTTTGTGTAATGGGCGGAAAGGGCAAAAAGGGTAGAACGGGCGACTGGGACTACTGGGAAGGATAGGAAGAATGGGAAGAATAGACTATCACTCCTACCACCCATAGCAAGCCCAGAAGACTTAGAAGACCCAAAAAGCCTTAAAGACCTTAAAGCCCTTAAAGTCCTTAAGGTAGACAGTTTTCAGTAGACAATGGGCGGTAGGGGGCCGCAGGAGAGTTGTGTTGGGGGCTCTCCGCAGGAGAGTCCGCCACGCAAAGCAAACAGCACACTCTCAAACTTGTTTGAAGAGGGGGTGTTTGCTTTGTGGGGCGAAAGGTCTGCAAAGACCCAACACAACGGCCCAAGGCCGACTTGTGCAGAGAATAGGCAGGAACCCATACCAAGGTCAGGAAGCCCGAAGTGGATGGGACTACACTAAAAGTTTTTGGTTCCGCTTTTTACAACGGCCTAAGGCCGATTTGTGTAGAGGAAAGGCAGGAACCCATCCCAACGACACAAAGCACCGTGAGGATGGGACTACACTAAAAGTTTTTGGGCGACTTTTTACAAAAAGTCGCAAAAGAAAAAAGCAACAAAACAACTCAGGCGGGGCCTGAGTTAGAGAAGAAGAGATTATGAGGAGAGAAGAGATAGAGATAATGGCTCCGTGTGGGAGTTACGAGTCGTTGCACGCAGCGATTAACGCAGGTGCTGATTCCATCTATTTTGGTGTGGGTCAGTTGAATATGCGTTCTGCCTCGGCGGCCAACTTCACCCTTGACGACTTGGCGAAAATTGTTGCCACAGCCCACGCCCACGGGGTGAAGGCCTACCTTACGGTGAACACTGTGGTCTATGAGGAGGAGATTGACACCCTGCACAGGTTGTTGGATAGGGCTGCTGCCGAGAAGGTTGATGCGGTGATTGTGAGCGACCAAGCAGCGATTTTGTATGCTCGCAGTGTGGGCTTGGAGGTACACATCTCCACCCAGTTGAGCATTAGCAACTCCGAGACGGTGAAGTTCTACTCGCAGTGGGCCGATACGGTTGTGTTGGCCAGAGAGTTGTCGTTGGAGCAGGTGGCGAGCGTGAGCAGGCGCATTGAGGAGGAGAACATTTGCGGCCCGAATGGAGAGAGGGTTAAGATTGAGATGTTTGCCCACGGAGCACTATGTATGAGCGTGAGTGGCAAGTGTTTTCTGTCGCTCCACGCCACGGGTTGCTCGGCCAATAGGGGGGCTTGCAGGCAGATTTGCCGCCACGCCTACACCCTTGTGGATAGGGATACGGGCGAGGAGTTGCACACCGATGGCCCCTACCTGCTGTCGCCCAAGGACCTCTGCACCATCGACTTCCTCGACCGCTTTGTGGAGGCGGGCGTGAGGGTGCTCAAGATTGAGGGCAGGGCCCGACCTGCGGAGTATGTAAAGAGGGTTGTGGAGTGCTACGACAGGGCACTGAGGGCCATTGAGCACGGCTCGTTCACACCCGAGAGGGTTGCCAAGTGGAAGGAGGAACTTTCTACTGTGTTCAACCGAGGTTATTGGGGCGGCTACTACCTCAACTCGCCAGTGGTGGAGTTGAGCAAAAACTATGGCAGTTCGGCCAGTGTGAGGAAGGTCTACGTTGGGCGCATCACCAATGTGTTCAAGAAGGCGAAGGTGGGCGAAATTTTGGTGGAGGCCTCTCCGCTGGAGTTGGGGCGCAAGGTGCTCATCACGGGCGAAACCACTGGTGCTGTGGAGTTTAAGCCCGAGCAGATATGGGTGGATGAACACCCCGTGGAGGTGGCCCTGCAAGGTAGGAAGTGTTCGGTGAAACTGCCGCAACAGATTCACCGTGGCGACCGACTTTATAAGTATGTGCCCGCCGAGGAGGTGTAGGGACACCGCCAACGCACACAAGGCGAAGGCGAGGGGTTGTGCATAAGATTTGACTGCGGATGGCGAGCGACACACTCTCTGTCCGCTTTCATTTTGTAAGCAACAAGCGAGGGGAGCGATTTTTTTGTGGCCAGAAAAACAAAGTTTTTATTGGTAAGAGGGTATATTATTCGAAAAAATAAATATCTTTGTAGCGTAGTTTGCCCTTTTTGTGGGGCAGCAACAAGAGATGCAGAAGCAAAACAAAACAAAACTAACAACAAATAACACGTTTAATTAATTCCAAATTCAAAGTTATGAAAAAACTTTTTATGATTTTGTCGGTTGTTGGCGTTATGAGCCTTGCAACCGTTAACGTTTACGCACAGGAGCCCGAAGTTGCTGCTACCGAGCAGGTTGCAGAGGAGGCAGTAGAGGCTGAGGCTACCGAGGCTGAGGTCCCTGCAATTGACGAGGAGACCGAGATTGCCGGCACTCCCTTCCACCAAGCCATCAAACAGAAAGTTATTGAGGGTGGTGTTCTTTGGATGACTCCCGTGTTGCTCTGCTTGATTATCGGTTTGGCAGTCTGCATCGAGCGTATTCTCTATCTCTCGTTCTCGAAAATCAACACCAAGAAATTTATTGCACAGTTTGAGGAGGCTCTCAACAACGGTGGCGTTGAGGCAGCAAAAGAGGTTGCTCGCAGCACCAAGGGTCCCGTAGCCAGCATCTTCTATCAGGGCGCACTCCGCTACAACGAGGGTCTTGACGTGGTTGAGAAGACCGTTGCATCGTATGGTTCGGTACAGAATGGTTTGATGGAGAGTGGTTTGAGCTGGATTAGCCTTTTCATCGCAATCAGCCCTTCGTTGGGTTTTATGGGTACTGTAGTAGGTATGATTGAGGCATTCGACCAGATTCAGGCTGCAGGTGAGGTATCGGCTACCCTCGTGGCAGGTGGTATCAAAGTGGCTCTGTTGACCACTCTGGCAGGTCTTATCGCTGCTGTTATTCTTCAGTTGTTCTACAACTACATCCTCAACAAGATCGACTCGGCAGTTGTTGAGTTGGAGGACACTTCTATCACCTTGGTTGATATTCTGACCGATTACAGCAAGAAATAAGCAGCCCCATTCATTAACTAAACTAAAAGGATTATAGACTATGAAATGGGTTAAATATGTAGAATATGTACTCTTCGCCATCACCATCGTGTGCTTTGCGTCGCTCTTCTTCCTTCCCAAGGTAGAGCATATGGGCGATATGCACGCCAACTGCGAGTGGATGTTGTGGTGGATGTACGGCATCGTGGTCATCGGCATCATTGCCGCACTGATTTCACCTATCAAGAATATGATTACCAACCCCAAGGCGGCAATTAAGGCCCTTATTGGTCTTGTGGTTGCCGTTGCCATTGTTGGCGGTTGCTACGCCCTTTCGAGCGCTGCTCCCGTGCCCAACTCGGCAGGTGGATTCTTTGAGGATGCTTTTGAGTTGAGGTTTACCGACACCATCCTTTACATTGCCTACTTGGCTTTGGGTGGTTGCGTTCTCTCCATTCTCGCAGGCACCGTTAAAAACGCTATCAAATAGTTACACCATATTTATAAAAGGAGATTTGTAATATGGCAAGAAAAACACCGGAAATTAACGCCAGCTCAATGGCTGACATTGCCTTCTTGCTCCTTATCTTCTTCCTTGTGGCAACAACTATGGACATCGACTCGGGTCTGAACCGTGTGCTTCCCCCTTGGAGTGAGAAGCCACAGGATGCACCCGACATCAAGGAGCGAAACCTGATGTTTGTTCACGTGAACAAGTATGACCAAATTGCCGTACAGGGCGAGGTGATTAACATCACCCAGTTGAAAGATAGGGCCAAGGAGTTCGTGCTCAACCGTGCAGATGACGATAATATGCCCGAAAAGGAGATGAAGAAGATAGACCTCATCGGCGAGTATCCGGTCAGCAAGGGTGTGATTTCACTCCAGAACGACCGCGCTACCAGCTATGAGATGTATATCAAAGTACAGAACGAACTTACTCGTGCCTTCAACGAAATTCGCGATGAGTTGAGTAAGGCCCACTTCGGCAGGCCTTTCCTCGACCTCGAGAAACAGCAGCAAGATGCTATCGTTGCCGCTGTGCCCTTGAAGATTTCAGAGGCCGAGCCACAAAACATTAAGTAGCACTATGGCAGTAATTAGGAAAAAAGAGAAGAAAGAGGTCGGCCAGATTTCAACAACTTCGCTTCCCGACATTGTCTTTATGATTCTCTTCTTCTTTATGGTTTCGACCTCAATGAAGGAGACCGAGTTGGTTGTGCAGTTCAAAGCGCCAGAGGCTACCGAGATTCAAAAGCTCGAGAACAAGTCGCTCGTTAGTTACATCTATGTTGGCCCTCCCGTAGCCTCGTTGCAGGCAAAGTTCGGTCAGGCCCCCAAGTTGCAGCTCAACAATACCTTCAGCGACCCCGAACAGATTGGTCAGTTTGTGGCATCGGAGAGGGACAACCTCAATGAGGCAGATAGGAACAAGATGACTGTATGTATCAAGGCCGATAAGGACACCCGTATGGGTATCATTACGGACGTGAAACAGGAACTTCGTAAGGCAGAGGCCTACAAGGTAAGTTACGCTGCAAGCAAGGCAGCCGGCAACTACCGCTACTAAGAGATAGGCACTGCGCCACGGCGGGCCACCAACCACGGTGGCACAAAAGTGGCAAAGGATAAGAAAACCGAGGGCATCCAAGTGTGGATGCCCTCGGTTTTTGTTGTGTGTGGGGCTCTCCGCAGGAGAGTCTGCCACTGGGGTGACTAGGACTACTAGGAAGAAGGTCTATTGCCCTATAGAAGACCTAGAAGGCTCAAAAGACCTTAAGGGCCTTAAAGCCCTTAATGACAATAGGCGGTGGCTGTTCTTTCGGGGAGAGTTGTGGCACCACGCAAGTGGGGCGAAAAGCCAAAAGAGGCTACACTCAAACTTGTTTGAAAGTGTGGCGTATTTTGGCTTTTTACCACATCCGCAAGGATGCACAACTCTCCGCACGGCCTAAGGCCGATTTGTGTAGAGGTAAAGGCAGGGGCCCTTCCTAACGTCAGGAAGCCTGATGTGGATGGGACTACACTAAAAATTTTTGGGCGACTTTTTATAAAAAGTCGCAAAAGAAAAAGCGGAGAAAAAGCCACACAAAATAAGAAAAAACGACAAACAAATCGGGAAAGCCCACTACCCTTGGCGTAGGGCTTCGATGAAGGGGGTGTTGGTGGCCCAGATGTGTTCGGTTTGTATCCAGAGTTCTCTTGCCAAGGCCTCTTTGGAGGGGCGCTCGGAGGCGATTTGCGACAGATACCAATCGTTCACTCGGTGTTCCTCGGCGGTCCACTCCTTCCACCACGGGGCAAAGTTACGTTTGAAGCGTTGGAGTTCGCCCTCGGGGAGTCGGCCGGTGCGGAGGAAGTCGCTCCATAGGAGGAGCAGGGTGCGGTCGGGGGTCTTGTCGCTGATGTCGTTGATTACCTCGTCAAAGGAGTCATATTCGCCCATAGCAACGTAGGTGTATGCAAGTTGTACGGAGGCCTCCAAGTGGTCTTCGCTATCGAGGTCGAGGAGCATTTCGAGTTGTGCAGCGCACATCTCCCAGTCGCCCACAAGGAAGAAATCCACTGCCGAGCAGTAGAGGAGCACCAGAGCCTCTTGGGTGGGTGCATCGTCCCAATCGAGTTCCACATTTTCATCTTCGGGGAGCAGGTCTACGAGGGCCTGCACTGCTGCAAAGCGGATGTTGCAGGCCTCCTCAAACCTGTTTTCGGTCTCGGCCTTGCGTGAGCGGGCGAGTTCGGCTCCGAAGTTCAGGTCGCCCCCTTTGGCCTCCTTGTCGTGAACAATGCGGAAGGTCTGGTGGGCGGTGGGGTTAAGCAGATTTTTTGCCATAGTTGAAGACTTTGCGGAGTATAAATGCCGAGATTAGCAGGGTGAGTACACCGCCCAAGATGTAGGCCACGGTGCGGTTGGCCATACCGAACATCAGGGGCGAAACGAATATGTAACTTGAGCACACATAGGTCATCACGATGGCCGGAATGAGTGCGAGCCAGATGCTCTTTTTGCGGTGGTGTAGCCACACTGTGATGGTCCACAGTGTGAAGACCGAGAGTGTTTGGTTGGCCCACGCAAAGTAGCTCCACATTGTGCCAAAGGGGAGTAGCAGGATGATGGAGAGGCCAATGGCAAAGACGGGCAAACAAATCCACAGACGCTTGCGAATGGTCTTTTGCTCGATGTTTGCCATATCGGCCACGATGAGCCTTGCGCTACGGAAGGCGGTGTCGCCCGAGGTGATGGCGCAAGCAACCACACCGAAGATGACAAAGTAGGCGAGGAATTCGCCCATTGAGGCCACAGCAATCTTGTCCACGAGGATTGAGGCCTTGCCGCCAAACTCTGCAATGGCGCCATTGAGCCCCTCAACGCCACCCCAGAAGGCCATACCTATGGCGGCCCAAATGAGTGCGATGACGCTCTCGGAAATCATTGCTCCGTAGAACACCACTCGGCTCTCGTTCTCGTTGCGCATACAGCGGGCCATAAGTGGCGACTGCGTGGCGTGGAAACCGGAGATGGCACCACAGGCGATGGTGGTGAAGAGCATCGGCACGAGTGGCATCTTGTCGGCCGCAGCGTGCATATTCTTGAAGCCCGTAAACTCGGGAATGGCCGAGCCGTAGGTGGTAAAGAGAGCGAGCAGAACGCCTCCGGCCATAAAGATAAGCAGGCCGCCAAAAACGGGATATATTTTACCTATGATTTTGTCCACGGGCAGCAGAGTTGCCACCACGTAGTAGACCAAAATAATGCCCAAAATTATCAACAGCAACCAACTGAACGAGTGTCCTGCAGGGCTGGTGAAGGCCACGGCATCGAGTGCGGGGGCGGTGATGCGCTCGGCGATGAGTTCGGCGGGTTGCGACATAAACACGGCACCCACCAAAATCATCAGAAATACCGAGAAGTAGCGCATAACCACCTTGGTGCCACCACCGAGGTACTTACCCACAATCTCCGGCAGGCTCAAACCACCATTGCGCAGCGAGATAACGCCCGACAGCAGGTCGTGCATAGCACCAAAAAAGATACCTCCGAGGGTAATCCACACAAAAGCCACAGGGCCATAGGCGGCACCCAGCAGAGCACCAAAGATGGGGCCCAAGCCGGCAATATTAAGCAACTGAATGAGAAAGGTTTTCCACCTTGGCATTGGGATGTAGTCCACACCATCGTACATTGTTTTGGAGGGCACCTCGGTTGTGTTACGCACGCCGGCAATTCGACACAGTACGCCACCGTATGTAAAGTAGGCCACAATGAGTAGGGCCAAGCATACAAGGAAGGTAATCATTCTGTTTAGGTTTTTGGGTAGTTGTGGTTTTGCCCCGTGGAAGTGTTCCGTGGGGGAGGTATTCATTCATCGAGCCCCACACCTTTCGGGGCAGGGCTCGACAGAACATTGTGTTTAGTTTGCTTTGACAATCTCGCCAATCTCGTTCATAATACCGCGAGCCAACCTCTCGGCCGAATCCTCATCGCGACTCTCGGAGTAGATGCGGATGATGGGCTCGGTGTTGCTCTTACGCAGGTGTACCCACTCGGTGGGGAAGTCGATTTTCACGCCGTCAATGTCGGTTACGTTGTAGTCGGTGTAGCGGTTGAGCATAATGGCCAACACCTTGTCCACGTCAATGTCGGGAGTGAGCTGAATCTTGTTTTTGGAGATGTGGTACTGGGGATAGGTGGCTTTGAGTTCGCTCATTCGGCAACCCTTGTGTGCCAACAGCGAGAGGAAGAGGGCCACACCCACAAGTGCATCGCGACCATAGTGCGACTCGGGATAGATGACACCACCATTACCCTCGCCACCAATCACTGCGCCAACCTCTTTCATCTTGGCCACCACATTCACCTCGCCCACGGCTGCGGCTGCATAGGAGCCTCCGTGTCGCTCGGTAACATCGCGCAGAGCACGGCTGGAGGAGAGGTTCGACACGGTGTTACCACCTCCCTGCAACGAGAGGATGTAGTCGGCACAAGCCACGAGGGTGTACTCCTCGCCAAACATCTCACCATCCTCACACACCAGCGCAAGGCGGTCCACATCGGGGTCCACCACCACGCCCAAGTCGGCGTGCTCCTTGGCCACCACACTGCAAATCTCGGTGAGGTTGGCAGGGATGGGCTCGGGGTTGTGGGCAAAGTTACCTGTGGGCTCACAGTTGAGTTTGACAACCTCTGCACCGAGTGCCTCGAGCAGGTCGGGAATTACCGTACCGCCCACCGAATTGACTGCGTCTACAACCACTTTGAAGCGTTTGGCCTTGATGGCCTCCACGTCCACAGCAGGCAGAGCGAGGACACTCTCAATGTGCTCACGGTTGAAGTCCACGCGCTCAACAATGTGTCCGATGTGGTCAATTTCGGGGAAGTTCCAATCGCTCTCCTCCGCATAGGCAAGCACCTTCTTACCCTCTGCATCGGAGAGGAATTCGCCGGCCGAGCCGAGCAATTTGAGAGCGTTCCACTGTTTGGGGTTGTGGGATGCGGTGAGGATGATACCGCCGTGGGCCCCACGGCTTGTTACGGCCAACTCAGTACCCGGAGTGGTGCAAAGCCCGAGGGCCACCACATCCACGCCACAACCGAGCAGGGTGCCGATAACGATATTTTCGACCATCTCGCCCGAAAGCCTTGCATCACGCCCCACAACCACCTTCAACCTCTGGTCGGGGTGTTGCTCCCCAATGAGGCGCACATAGGCGGTTACGAATTTTACAATGTCAATGGGGGTGAGGTTGTCGCCCTGAGGGCCACCGATGGTGCCTCGAATACCGGAAATGGATTTAATCAGTGTCATTATTCCTTATCTATTTGTTTGTTTTGTCTATCTTCTATGCCGAAAAGTCGGCTTAAAGTCGCTTTGACAAGCACAAAAATAATAATTTTTTGTATTTTTGTTTACAAAACAAACAGTTAATACAATGAAAAGAACTCTCAATCTCCTTTGGGCACTGCTACTGACAATGGTATTTGTGGGTTGCGGCCCACGCATCATCCCCGTACAAAGGCCTGACAACAAACCAAATACCGAGCAAGACAACAACAAAGATGAGGTTGTGTCGCAGCCCGATGAACGCCACGTGGTTATCCTCTCAATGGATGCCTTCCGCCACGACTTGGCCTCGATGTACGACACCCCAACGCTCGACTCGGTTGCCAGCGTGGGCGTCTACTCGGAGATTATGCCGGTCTTTCCCAGCAACACCTTCCCCAACCACTATTCTATGGCCACAGGTCTGCATCCCGACCACCACGGCATTGTGAATAATAGTTTCTACGACAAGTTGCTGCGCAAGAGTTACGCCATCTCCGATGCCGCCGCACGTGAGAACGCCGCCTTCTACAAGGGAGAGCCCATCTGGAACACCGTTGAACGTCAGGGACTTATTGCCCACGTATACGGTTGGGTGGGTGTGGATGCAGCCGTGAATGGTCGCAAGCCCACGGTGGCCATCTCCTACGACTCGAAGCGCACTCGCCGACAGTTGGCCGATATGGTGTTGGGGGCCCTGTGCAACCCCAAGGTGGAGGAGATACCCAACCTGACGATGTGGTATTTCGATGAGCCTGACGCCATTGAGCACACCTACAGCCCCACCTCCGTGCAGACCAAACAGGTGGTGGAGGAGATTGACGATGTGTTGGCCTACTTCCTCAGGGAGGTGCGAAAGTCGCCCGTCTACGACAAAATAAACTTCATCTTCACCGCCGACCACGGAATGACCGAACTTGACCCCAACAAGTTCTACAACATCTACTCGCTCATTCCCGACCGCATCCGCTACTACTACAACTCCAACCCCGTAACCCTTGAGCCCCAAAACCTCGCCGAAACCCAAGAGATTTACAACATTCTCAAAGCCCACGAGCAGGAGGGCCACTACCGCGTGTGGCTGCGTGAGGATATGCCCGAGGAGTACCACTATGGCACCTACACCGACCGCATCTACCCCATCGTGCTGCTGGCCGAAACGGGTTGGAAAGTGGTCTACAACAAAAACGCCACCGCCGGCAAACCCTCGCCAAAGGCTTCCAGCCACGGCTACGACCCCTTCCATCGTGATATGCATATGGTGTTCTATGGTTTTGGCCCCGCCTTCAAACGTGGTTACACCCACGACAAGGTATTCCAAAACCTCAACGACCACCTCATCATTGCCCACATACTCGGCATCAACGCTGCCGACAACAACGACTGCGTGTGGAGTGATGTCGAGGGCCTTTTTGCCAAGTAGAACATTTTTTGTAGCCAAACACAATACAAACGCCCACAAACGGGCCTGTTGAACCACCCAATTTATGGACCTGATTTGCCCCCGCATATCGCTCGTGATTGCCACCTACAATGGCGCACACCGCATCGGCCCAATGCTCCAATCGTTGTTGGAGCAGAGGTTGGAGAGTGCGCTGTGGGAGGCCGTGGTGGTGAACAACAACTCCTCCGACAACACCACCGAGGTGGTCGGCGAATTCATTGCGGCCCATCCGGAGTTCAACTTGGTGCTCACGGAGGAGAAAAAGCAGGGGCTCTCACACGCCCGCAATAGGGGTATAGAGGTGGCTCGGGGCGAGATAATCGCCATTATTGACGATGACGAAATTGCCTCGCCGGGGCTCTTGAACGACTACCTCTGCTTCTTTGACTCCCACCCCGAGGTGGCAGCCGCAGGAGGGCGCATCGCAGCCCACTATGAGAGCGGTCGCCCCAAGTGGATGTGTCGCTACACCGAGCGCCCCATTGCCGGCACACTTGACCTCGGAGAGCAGGTGAAGCCATTCCCCGAGGGCAGGTATTTCGGTGGTGGCAATATGGCCCTAAGACGCTCGGCCATCGTGCGCTACGGAGCCTTCAACCCCGACCTTGGGCGCAAGGGCAACACCCTGCTTGGGGGCGAGGAGAAGGAACTCTATGCCCGATTGCACAGCGCAGGAGAGCAGATTTACTACCTGCCCAGCGCATCCATAGAGCACATTATCCCACCCGCCAAACTCACTCGGGACTACTTCGAGCGCGTCTGCCTGCGCATCGGCCAAAGCGAGCGTATCCGCACCAAGAGCACGGGGGGCTATGGGCGCAGATGGGTGGCAGAGATTGTCAAGTGGAGCGCAACGCTCGTTTTGGCGGTAGGCTACACACTTACAATGCGACCACAAAAGGCAAAATATCTTCTACTTATGCGCCGCCAAATTTCACGCGGCCTGTTGTCCAAAAATATAAAAACCGATTAGGCTCTGTATCAACAATATAGTGGCATAATATAACCCCTTCATATTACCTTAAAACATACCTTAAAAACACCCTTGAAAGATATGGCAACACAACGACTCGAAGCGATTTTCCACACCACCCTCACCCCTGCCACAGCCGACCTCATCAGTCGCTATGCCGAGGTAGACGAGAGTGGTTTCATCACCAAATATCAGATTATCAACGAAGAGGTCATCACGGCACTCAAAAAGGCCGCCGTAACCCTCTCCGATGAACTCCTCTACGGGGAGCAACTGAGTGAACACTGGGAACGCAAGAGCCCCTGCGAGGGGTGTGAATCGGCCCCCGAATGTACGATGACCTGCCGCCGAAAACACTCCTTTGACAAGGAGGTCTATGGCGGGTTGCTATGTGGCTCGTTACCTTGCAGTTACCTCGCCTATGAGGATGAGAATGGAGAGAAAAATAAGGTATGTTTTAAGGTAAGATTCAGAGCCGAAGAGGGGCTCACATTCTACCGCCCCGTGGAGGAGTCGCCCGAGGGGGTGAAGTTTGTGGGCAGCAAGGTTGTTGTAATCAATGGCAGGGGCGTTTCGTTGCGCCCGTGGAGTATGGCCCTCTACCGCTTTTTTGTGCGCCACCCCGAAGGTGTACCCTTGGTTACCCTCTACACCGACCACCGCAAAGAGTTTGCGAAAATCTACGAGAGCGTGGTGCGCTCCGACACCAAAAGCGCACGCCTGAAGGCCCTCTTGAAGAACGCCAATGGTATTCAGCGCACCCTCAACAACAAACTCTCCGAACTCAATGTGGAGTTGCGTGCGCAGGGTGTCGCCCCCGATTTTATGGTTACCTCCGAGGGGCCCCGCACCTACCACCAAATCTACTGCATCGAGCATCTCCGTGGTGCTCAAAGCGAAAAATAAGGTATGTTTTAAGGTAAAATCGGAGCAGTTTCAATTCAAAAAATCTCTATCTTTGCGATATGGACTCTTTGTTGGGAAAAAACATAGCAGAGTTGCGTGAGGTGGCGACCCAAGTGGGGCTGCCCAAGTTCGCTGCAACACAACTTGCCGAGTGGCTCTACAAGAAGGGGGCGACCTCTTTTGACCAGATGACCAACATCTCACTGGCCGGTCGCAAGGCTTTGGCCGAGCGCTACACCATTGGGCTGAGCGCACCTGTGAGTGTGGCGGAGAGTGGTGATGGCACAAAGAAATACATCTTTGTGGTGGAGAGCGGGCAGCGCATTGAGAGTGCCTACATTCCCGATGGCGACCGCGCAACACTTTGCATCTCCTCCCAAGCGGGGTGTAAGATGGGGTGTAAGTTCTGCTTCACGGGCAGGGGCGGCTACCACGGACAACTCTCTGCTGCCGAGATACTTAACCAAATCTGTTCTCTACCGGAAAAAGACTCTCTCACCAACATTGTGCTGATGGGTATGGGCGAGCCGTTGGACAATCCCGACAACGTACTCAGGGCCCTCGAGGTGATGACCTCGGCGTGGGGTTTCGGGTGGAGTCCCACGCGCGTAACGCTCTCCACGGTGGGGGTTATTCCCAACCTCAAGCGATTTCTTGACGAGTCGCAGTGCCACCTTGCCGTGTCGCTCCACAACCCCTTTGGCGACCAAAGGGCCGAGATTATGCCCGTGGAGAAGGCTTTTCCGATACGCAAGGTTGTGGAGTTGCTCAAACGGTATGATTTTTCGCACCAGCGCAGAGTAAGTTTTGAGTACATAGTACTCAAAGAGACCAACGACACCCCCGAGCACATCAAAGAGTTGGCCCGTCTGCTCGATGGGCTCAAGTGTCGCATCAACCTCATTCGCTTCCACGCCATTCCCGACTCCCCCTTTGTGAGTCCCAATGACGAGCGAATGGTGTGGTTCCGCGACTCTCTCACCCGCAAGGGCATACACACCACCATTCGTGCCTCGCGAGGCGAGGACATCAAGGCCGCCTGCGGACTGCTCTCCGGCGAGGCAGGGCGCAAATAGCGGCAGACACCACAAGACACCGACAAACCAATGGCAAAAAACCTCACCAAACTCGCAGGCCAAGTGGCCATCTACGGCATCAGCAGCGTACTTGCACGACTGCTGAACTACCTGCTTGTGCCCTACTACACACGCATAATGTCGCCTGCCGAGTATGGCATAATCACCGACATCTACGCCCTCATACCCTTTGCGCTTGTGGTGCTGACGATGGGTATGGAGAGTGGCTACTTCCGCTTTGCGGCCAAGGCTGCCGATGAGCAGGAGCGCAAGCGGGTATATGGCACCACGTGGGGGGCTGTGGTGGCTGCTGCCTCGGTTTTCCTCGGGGTTGTACTGCTCTTTGAGGAGCCTATCTCGGCCGCCTTGGGCTATGCTGGAAAGGATTATGTGTGGATTACGGCCCTGATAATTTTTCTTGACGTGGCGGGCGCCATACCCTTTGCACGCCTACGGCAAGAGGGGCGCGCAGGGCGATTTGTGTGCATAAGGTTACTATCCGTAATCATCAACATTGGGCTCTGCCTTTGGTTCTACAACGCCCAACCGGAGTGTTGCAGGCTCTTTTCCACCCCCACCGACCCGGGCTACGCCTTTGTGGCCAACCTTGTGGCAAGCGGTTTGACTTTCATTTTGTTACTAATCTCGTGCCGAGGGAGTTTTGGGGGCTTCAGCAGCCGCACATTCAAGACCATATTCCTCTACTCTCTGCCATTGTTGATTAGTGGCATTGCAGGCACCGCCAATGAGTTCATCGACCGCCAAATGGTCAAGTTCCTGATGCCCGCCGAGGAGAGCCTTGCCGCCCTCGGAATATATGGCGCAGTGGTCAAAATCGGCGTTGTGATGTTGCTCTTTACGCAGATGTACCGACTGGCTGCCGAGCCCTTCTTCTTGGCCGAATTCAAGAAGGATGAGTTCAAGGAGAGCAACGCTGCGGCAATGAAATATTTTGTCCTTGTGAGTGTGCTTATCTTCTTGTTTATCACACTCTTCAGCGACCTCTTTGCGCTCATCGTGGGGCCCGATTTCAGGGAGGGTATGTACATACTTCCCCTGGTGCTCGTGAGCAACGCCCTCTCCGGAATAGTGCTCAACCTGTCGTTCTGGTACAAGCAGGTGGGGGCCACAAAATATGCCATTGTCATCACCGGCATAGGCCTTGTGTTTACGGTGGTGTTCAACATCCTTTTGGTGCCCACATTGGGCTATGCGGGAGCCGCCATTGCAAGGCTTGTGTGTGAACTCTCAATGGTAGTAGTCAGCTACCGCCTTGGCCAAAAGCACTACCCCATACCTTACGATTTGAAACGCATAGCCGAATATTTCCTGATTGGTGGTGCAATGTATGCACTCTCGTTGCTGTGGGCCGACAGCATCGGCACCCTCAAATATTTGGCCAACAGCGCACTAATCATCGCATTTGTCATCTATGCCGTCCGCCGCGAGAAAATCAACATCGGTGGTCTTCTCAGGGCTATCACAAGGAGAAAATAATCAACAAAATCGCATACTACTATGAAAGTGAAAGTTATCAACCGCTCCAAGCACGACCTGCCTCGTTACGAAACCGCCCTCTCCGCCGGTATGGATGTGAGGGCCAACCTCGATGAGCCCATCGTTCTCAAACCCCTCGCACGAGCAATGGTACCCACGGGGCTCTTTGTGGAACTCCCCGCAGGCTACGAAATGCAGGTAAGGCCACGCAGCGGACTCGCCGCAAAGTTCGGACTCACTGTACTCAACGCCCCCGGTACCGTGGATGCTGACTACCGTGGCGAAATCAAGGTCATACTCGCCAACCTCTCCAACGATGACTTCACCATCAACGATGGCGAGCGCATAGCGCAACTCGTTGTGGCACAGCACGCACAGGTGCAATGGGAGCCCGCCGAAGAGTTGAGCAACACCGACCGTGGCGCAGGCGGCTTCGGCAGCACCGGCAAGTAGGTGTTCCTTGGTCTGTCTTTTTTAGGGTCCTTAAAGTCTTTAAAGCCCTTAAGGCCATTAAAGCCCCTTTCTGCCCTTCACAAACCCCTCCGCCTAACGGCACCTCCCCTAAACTTAGGGGAGGAGTGGTCGGATGGTACGGGTAACGAGTTCGTTATCCGTAATAAAAATGCGCCGCAGGCACCTTAATTTTCCATTTTCAATTTTCCATTTTCAATTCCCAAACAGGCACCGCCTATAAATTTGAATTCCGAATTTTGAATTCCCACTAAAAAAGTGCATCTTTGCATTTTGGTATATACCCTTAAAGGGTATAAGGGCCCGTACACAAGGGCGAAAAACAAAACTGCAAAGATGAAATTCTCACAAGTAATAGGCCACGAAGAACTCAAAGAGAGGCTACGCAAGAACATTGACGAAGGGCGTGTGAGCCACGCACAACTCTTTGTGGGTGAACACGGTTGGGGTACGCTCCAACTGGCGTTGGCCTATGTGCAGTATCTCCATTGCAGCAACCGTAGTGGCGGCGAGCCCTGTGGCGTGTGCCCCTCGTGTGTGCAGATGCAGTCGCTGGCCCACCCCGATGTACACTTCGTCTACCCCACCATCAAACCCAAAGGCTCCTCCACCCCACCCACCAGCGACCTCTACATCGAACAGTGGCGAGAGGTGGTGGCCGACAATGAGGCTTGTTTCAGCGAGCACACTTGGTATGAAGCCATCGGTGCAGACAATGCGCAGGGCCTTATCACCACCAAAGAGGCAGACGAGATTATCCGCAAACTCTCCTACAAGGCTTTTGAGGGCACACACAAGAGTGTGGTGGTGTGGATGCCCGAGAAGATGCACACCGCAGCGGCCAACGCCCTGCTGAAAATCCTTGAAGAGCCGTGGGAGAACACCCTGTTTCTGCTTGTCAGCGAGCACCCCGAAGTGCTCCTTGACACAATCATCTCTCGCACCCAGAGCGTGAACGTTGGGCGCATAGAGCAGGAGGCTCTGCGCAGTTATGCCACACGCACACTGGGGGCCACCGAGGAGCAGGCGGAGGTGGCGGCAAGGTTGGCCGATGGCTCGGTGCTCAACCTGCGTAGGATTGTGGCCGAGGGTGGTAGTGCCGCAGCAACCGACAACTTTGAACTCTTCACAAGGCTTATGAGGCTCTCCTATGGCAACAAGCACCTCGACCTCTTTGAGTGGGCCGAGCAGGTGGCCGCTATGGGCAGGGAAAATCAGAAGAGTTTTTTGGAATATGCCCTGCGACTGATTAGGGAAAGTTATATGCTCACGGCCGGAATGGAGAGCGTGAGTTACCTCTGGGGCGATGAGAAGGCTTTTTGCTCGAAATTTGCACCCTATGTGGCCAACCACAACGTGGAGGCCCTTGTGGCAGAGATAGAGAGGGCCCTGAGGGATGTGGGGCAGAATGGCAATGCCAAGATTGTCTTTACCCACTTCGCCTTGGCGGTGAGCAAGTTGATTGCAATGAGGGCATAGGGCGAGCAAGGGAGCGGCGGAAGGTTGTTTCCCGACCAACAAACAGCGACACAACAACACAAATATTCGTTACAAACAAAAAACACAAAAGAGCACTATACACTATGGCAAGGGTTATTTTGATAACAGGCGGCAACGTGGGCGATGTGAAGGACACACTGCGCCGCGCACAGCAGGAGATTAACCGCTCGTTGGGCGTCATTCTGCGCTGCTCCCACAGCTACGAGAGTAAGGCTTGGGGCTTTACCTCTTCGGACAATTTCTACAATCAGGCCATCATCGTGGACACCGACCACACCCCCGAGGAGGTCCTCGACTCCGTGCTGGCCATTGAGCAGAAACTCGGCCGCAACCGCCAAGAGGAGGCCGCCATCAAGGCACAAACGGGCGAGAGGTTTGCCCCTCGCGCCATCGACATCGACATCCTCTTCTATGACGACATCGTGATGGACACCCCCACGCTGACCATCCCCCACCCCCTGATTCAGAACAGGGACTTTGTGTTGCGCCCGCTGAATGAGATTGCTCCCGACAAGATTCACCCCGTGTTGAACAAGACGATACACACCCTCTTTGAGGAGATGGAGCAGGCCGGCGAAGAGTAGGACAACAACAGAGAGAGAAAAAAAACAAGGCAAGAGAAGATAGAAATAGATGAGCAAAGAGAGAGGTTTGAGGGTTAGCAGATGGTTGCGTGCGGGCGTTTTGTTGATGTTCGCAAGTGCCTTTATGTGGCGTTGTGCCAACATATCCTCCCCGCAAGGTGGCCCCAAGGATTCGCTGCCTCCAATCATTGTGAGCGCAACCCCGGGCTTTGGCACCACCAACTTTACGGGCAAGGAGATTTACATCGGTTTCAACGAGTATGTGGTCATCAAAGACCAGCAGAAGGAGTTTTTCACCTCGCCGATGATGAAGCGCAACCCCACCATCACCACCAGCGGTAAGGGCATACGCATAACCATCCTCGACACCCTTGCCGAGAACCAAACCTATGCTCTGAACTTCGGCAACAGCGTGGTGGACAACAACGAGGGCAATGTGCTCAGCGACCTCCGCTACGTCTTCTCCACGGGCGATAGGATTGACTCAATGGTTATGAGTGGCTACACGGTGAGCGCAAGCAAGGGCGACAGCGTGAGCAAGTCGCTCATATTCTTCTACCCCGCCGAGTTGGACTCCATACCGGAGTATGACTCCCTGCTGCTCAAACACAAGCCCGCAGCGGTGGCTAGAGCCGCCAACAACGGTATCTTCATTGCCCAAAACCTCAAGCCGATAGACTACAAAATCTACGCAATTCAGGACAATAACAACAACTTCACCTACGACCCCGAAACCGATATGGTGGGCTTCCTCGACTCGGTACACAACCCCCTGACCGAGCCCGACTTCAAGGTGTGGTACGACACCACGCGCCACTACCTGACCGCCAATCCGCAACTCTATTTCAAGATGTTCACGGATGGCAGGTTTAAGCGACAAAACCTCGCCGAGTCGAAGCGTGAAGAACAACACAAAGTTACCCTCTTCTTTGGTGCCCCCAACCCCGAGGTGCTTGAGTTTGCGCTCGACAGCATTGCCTCCGAGGAGATTATCACGGAGTATGTAACCAAGGGGAAAGACACCATCAACTACTGGCTCAATGTGCCCTCGGAGCGATTGGGCGACACACTGAGGGGCCGAGTGGTCTATATGAAACACGACTCGGTGAACAACCTTGTGCCCGACACCGCCAAACTCGAACTCTTCTGGAAGTACTTCGAGAGCAAAGAGGAGAAAAAGGCTCGTGAGGAGGAGGAAAAAAAGATGGAAAAGGCGCTCAAAGATAGCGTGGAGTATATCCCGCCCAAGAAGCCCAACCCCTTTAAGGTCGATTTGACCAAGGGCGACCTCAACCCCGAGGATAGTTTCACGTTGAAGTTTGCAATGCCTCTCACAAAGGTGGACACCGCCGCCATAGAACTGCTTATGGCCGGCGTGGTGGACAAAAAGGCCGAGGAGGAGGCCAAGAACAAACCCAAGCCCAAAAACCAACAAGAGAGGGATGCGGAAGCACAAGCCCTCGCCGATGCAGAGGCTGCTATGCCAAAGGTGGAATTCCACTTGGAGCAGGACACCACCGATATGAAATTGTGGCACCTGCGAGCCAAGTGGGCCCCCGCAACCAAGTACAAACTGATGATTCCCGAAGGGGTGTTCCGCAATGTGGCCGGTCAGCAAAACGACACCCTGCGCAGTGAGTTCAAAACCCTCAACCCCGAGGAGTTCGGCAGCGTGGTGGTGAACGTGGCAGGCAAGAGCCCCAACGACACCTATGTACTCTACCTCAAGGATAGCAACGGCAAGGTGATTGACGAGATACGTGGAGCCAAGAGTGGCACACACCGCTTCAACTACGTCAAGCCCGGCGATGTGAGGGTGGGTGTGCTGGAGGACAAAAACGGCAACGGAATTTGGGACACCGGCAACCTCATTGAGCGTAGGCAACCCGAGCGCACCGAGCCATATGTGGACGAAAAGGGCGAGGAGATTATGAGCGTGAAAGCCAATTGGGAGGTGGAGATTACCGCCGATATGGGCAAGATTTTCGCACCCATAACCTTTGAGAGCGTGAACGAACAGTTGCGTAAGACCGAAGCTGTAAGGCTCAAAAAGATTCTCGAAGAGAGGGAGAAAAAACGTCTTGAAAACCTCAAACGAGAACAAGAGGGACAAAACAGCGGCGGACTGGGCGGCTTTGGCGCCGGTATGGGTAGTATGAGAGGTGCCGTGGGCAGCGTTACCGGCAGGTAGGTAACGGGGCCGAAAGCACGCAGAAAAACGAGCAAAGAGAGAGCAAGAGAGCAAAGAGAAAACAATGAAAAGGTTTTTGATAACAATGGCAACCGTGTGTGTGGTGCTTTGTGGCGTGTGCCATAAGGCCGATGCGCAACGCCAATATGTGGGCATTAAGGGTGGCTACGGCACCGCCGATGTGCGCCTCTACCCCCACTGGACCAGCCCCCCACTCTGGGGCGCACTCAACGGTGGCCTCTTTTGGGTATACTACGGTGGCGACAAACCCAACTCCTACCTCTACGACAATGTGGCGGGAGGTATCAGCGTGGAACTCGAATTCCTCCAGAGGGGTTTTCAGTATGCCGCCCTTGACCGCAACACCAAGAGGTACACCTATGGTAGGCGCATCAACTCCATAATGGTACCCCTGATGTGGCAACCCCACGTGTTGCTGGCCCAAGATAGGCTGCGACTCTATCTCAATGCCGGCATCACGGGCTCCTTCAACCTCAACTCCACCGAGTTTTACATCGACAAGGAGACGGGCGAGATTGAGGAGTATGACTACGAGTGGATGACAGTGAGGGACAACCGCTTCGCCTATGGCCTTGTTGTGGGCTTGGGTGGAGGTTTTAGTTTTGGCAAGTGGGAGTTGATGACCGAGTTCCGCTACTACTTCGGCTACTCCGACATTGTGAAGCGTAAGACCATCTACTCCGGCACCCAATTTTTGCGCTCACCGCTGGACAACCTCAACCTGAGCTTCGGTGTGGCCTACCATTGGGACCACTCGGGCTCGTGGGCGTGGAGCCCCACCCAAAGGGCCGCTGCCCGCAAAGCCAGAGAAGAGGCGGAGGAATTGAGAATTGAAAATTGAAAATTGAAAATGGAGAATTGAGAATTGAAAAAGTTGCGAGTAAGCGAGGGCAGAAAGGGACTTTAAGGGGCTTTAAGGGCCTTAAGGACTTTAAGGCCCTTAAAAAAAGACGTTAGACCACAAAAAAGCAACAAACAAAATCAGGCAATGGCCTGAATTAAAAAGAGATAAAGTAAGATAATGGAAAACATTGCAGGAGAGAGCACGAGGCAGCAGAAGGTTGCCCGTCAGATACAGAAGGACATCAGCGAACTCTTTTTGAAGGAGTGTGCCGATTTGGTGAGGGGTGTGTTGGTGTCGGTAACGGCCGTGAGGGTTAGTCCCGACTTGGAGTATGCGAAGATTTATCTGAGCATTTTCCCCTTTGAGAAGCACGAGGAGGTGATGGCTCGCATTGAGGCTGATGCGTGGAAGGTGCGCAAGTTGCTTGGTGCGAGGATGCGCAACCAGTTGAGGGTTGTGCCCGAGATTACCTTCTTCTTGGACGACTCGTTGGAGTACATCGAGAACATCGACAACCTCTTGAAGAAGTAGCGTGTTGGGTAGCGGAAGGTCTACACTCCCACCCACGCACCACAAGCCACACAAACGCACAAATGCAATAAGTTAGGACCACACGATGCACCTACCACTACTATTTGCCCGCCGCTACCTGCGCTCCCGCAAGTCGTTCTCGGTGATTAACACCACGACCACGGTGAGTTCGGTTGCCCTTGGTGTGGCTGTGGCGGCGATGGTGGTGCTGATGTCGGTGGTCAATGGCTTCAACTCACTGCTCAACACCATTCACGACACCACGGAGGCCGACTTGGTGATTGCCCCTGCGAGGGGTGCGACCTTCCCTGTGGAGGAGTTGCCGAGGGGAGTGGTGGAGAGTGTTGAGGGCGTGGCAGCCTGCTCCTACTACCTTGAGGAGAGCATTATGGCCGAGTATGACGGTCGCCAAATGCCGGCCACGCTGCGAGGGGTGGATGAGCACTACACGCAGGTGGTGCCTTTGGCCGACAGCGGTATGGTGTGGTATGGCGGTTGGCAGTTGGTGCACGGCGAGAGGCGCAAGGCGGTTGTGGGCTTCGATTTGGACAACCTCTTTGCAGATGGTTACTCGGTGCGCAATGCGGCTTTGCACGGCAAGTTGTCGGTCCACGCACTGCGCAGGGAGAACATCTCATCTTTGTTGCCTATTAGTGCCATACGCACGGTGGAGGTGGGCCACGCAGGCACACTCTCCGATGCGGCCACCGAACTCACCGGCCACCTGTTTGTGTCGCTCGATGTGGCCGAGGAGTTGCTCTCGGCCAAAGGCAGGGCCTCGGCGGTGGCCATAAGGCTCTCCTCGGGGGCGAAGATGGCGAGGGTGCAGAAGGAGTTGCAGGGTACCGTGGGCGAGGGCTTTGTGGTGGAGAACCGCTACCAGCGCAACGAGGTGCTCTACAAGGCTATGAGGGTGGAGAAGGTGGCGATTTTCACCATACTGCTGCTGGTTACGCTCATTGCGGCCGTGTCGGTCATTGGCTCGCTGGTGATGCTGGTGATTGAGAAGCGCAACGACACCGCCACGCTCTATGCCATTGGCGCCCGCCACTCGTTTGTGCAAAGGGTGTTTACTTTGGAAGGGGTGCTGATTGGTTTGAGGGGCGCATTTTGGGGTATGATAGGTGGCCTTGCGGTCTGCTTTGCGCAGATGCAGTGGGGCCTCGTGAAGATGCCCGGGAGCACATTCCTTGTGGAGAACTACCCCGTGGAGGTGCATTGGGGCGATATTGTGGTGATTGTGGTGGCCGTTGTGGCGGTCAATTATGTGATAACAAAACTTACTGTTCGGAGGATGGTTCCGAAGATTAACAAACCCGATGAAACACGTTTTTAGATACATCGCTCTCTTGGCGACCGTGGCCCTTGTGGCGGTGGGTTGCTCAAAGAGCAAGATTATTCCCGACAGGGAGTTGGAGAACATCACAAGGGAGATGTTCCTTGTGAATGCCTATGCCAAGGCCCAAAGGGTGGACACCGACAGCCTCGACATCTACACCCCCATTCTGAACAAATATGGCTACACGCAAGAGGACTTTTTCAACACCTTGGCCAACTTTCAGAAGCGCAAGAGTGCGAGGTTGAGCGATGTGATTGAGAACACCATCGCCTCACTGGAGTCTATGGCCGATGGGTATGAGCAGAAGTTGCGCAACCTCAACTACATCGACTCGCTGGCCAAGTCGATGTGTACGCGCGAGGTGTTGAGCGTGGACAAAATCAAGGTTAGGCGCCTGAGGGACACCACCCGACTGTTCCTGTCGCTACCCATCAGAGATGTGGGCGAGTATGTGATTGCCTACAACTACCACATCGACACCCTCGACAAGAACACCCACCTGCAAAGCACCCAGTGGACCCTCACTGCGGACAGCGTGCGCAACCACTACCTGCGTACCTCCCTTGTTCACGGCGAGCGCAGGACCTACAAAACAACCCTCACGCCCAAGGCGGGTGCCACCGAGTACCACATCCAGTTTGCCGACTATGCCAAGCGTGAGGAGAAGCCCTACATAACGATTGACTCGGTGCGCATAACCTACATACCGCCCACCGAGGAGGCCCTTGCACATATGGACTCCGTGATGCGTTTCAGACCGCAGGTGGAACTTTGCGACTCCATTGAGGTCTATGGGTCGTTGGACGCTGTGGTGCCAATGCTCTCGCGCGACTCGTTGGAGGCTATGGACAAGCGTGCCAAAGAGGCTGCCGAGGCAAAGAAAAAGGCCGAGGCAAAGAGCAAGAAGAACAAGAAGAAGAGTAAAAAATAAAGATTGAGTATCCTAATTATGTACACAAAAGAGGAAATCTACGACCCACAGACCACAGCCGAGCTGATGGAGCACTACCACGCCATCCTCAAACTCCTCGGCGAGAACGCCGAGCGTGAGGGACTGCTGAAAACCCCCGAAAGGGTGGCCAAGTGTATGCAGTTTCTGACCAAAGGCTACAACGAGGACCCTGCGGAGATACTTCGCTCGGCCATCTTCAAGGAGGACTACAAGCAGATGGTCATCGTGAAGGACATCGAAATCTACTCGCTGTGCGAGCACCATATGCTACCCTTCTACGGCAAGGCTCACGTGGCCTACATCCCCAATGGGCAAATCACAGGGCTGTCGAAAATTCCACGCTGCGTGGAGAGTTTTGCCCGAAGGTTGCAGGTGCAGGAGAGGCTCACAATGCAGATTAGGGATTGCATCCAAGAAACACTCAACCCACTTGGTGTGGCCGTGGTAATTGAGGCCGCCCATATGTGTATGCAGATGAGGGGGGTGCAGAAGCAGAACTCCATCACCACCACCTCGGCCTTCAGTGGTGCCTTCCTCAACCAGCAGCTCACCCGCCAAGAGTTCCTCGACCTCATCGGGGCCAAATTGCATTGATGGTGGGAGTGGGCGGAGGTGTCCACAAAAAAACCAACCAATAACCAGTCAGAGAATACCAACACTAAATAGACAAAAAATGTTTGGAAAGCAGACCTACATAGCCCGCCGCAACGAACTGCGCAGGCGTATGCCCAAAGGGGGCATTGTGGTGCTCATCGGCAATGGTGAGGCTCCACGCAACTATTTCGACAATGCCTATGGCTTCCGTCAGGACAGCACATTCCTCTACTACTTCGGCCTCCAAAATGCCAACCTCGTGGGTGTCATCGACCTTGACAACGAGAGGGACATCCTCTTCGGCGATGACTACACCGTAGACGACATCATCTGGATGGGCCCCCAGCCCTCAGTGAAGGAGTTGGCCGAGAGTGTGGGCGTAGGCGAGAGCGCACCCTTTGCTGCCGCACGCGATTGTGTGCAGGCCGCAATGAGGGGTGGGCGCAAGGTTCACTACCTTGTTCCCTACCGTGGCGAGGGCGTGTTGCTGATGAGCAAACTCACAGGCATCAAAACCTCCGAGCACTACAACCACTACTCCACCGACCTCGCCATCAACGTGGCCGCAATGAGGGAGGTGAAGAGCGCCGAAGAGATTGAGGAGATGGAGAGGGCCTTCGAGATTGGCTACGCAATGCACACCACCGCTATGCGCCTGACCAAACCGGGCGTGGGCGAGAGGATGATTGCGGGTGCAATGGAGGGGGTAACCCACCAACTCGGCGAGGGGGTGTCGTTCCACTCCATCGTGTCGCAACACGGAGAGACACTCCACAACCACTCCCACGATGGGGTGTGCGAGAGTGGTCGCTTGCTGCTGGTGGATGCCGGTGGCGAAACAGTCAATAACTACTGCTCCGACCACACCCGAACTTTCCCCGTGAGCGGCAAGTTCTCACCCCTGCAAAGGGATGTTTACAACGTGGTGCTCCACGCCCACGATGAGGTGTTGCGCATCGCCAAGCCCGGAATGTACACCGACCTTCACAACGCCTCCTACAAGGCTTTGGCCGAGGGTCTGATTGGCCTTGGGCTGATGAGAGGCAATGCCGAAGAGGCTGTGGCCGCAGGAGCAATGAGGCTCTTTATGCCCCACGGCTTGGGCCACGGACTCGGTATGGATGTGCACGACTGCGAGGCTATGGGCGAGAGAGGTATGGCTGATTATGGGGCTATGCTCGCTCGGGCCGATGAGATTGACACCTGCATCATCCGCGAGAGGTGGCGTCTGCGCCCCGGTACGGTGCTGACCGATGAGCCCGGAGTCTACTTCATCCCCGCCTACATCGAGCAGTGGAAGGCCGAAAAGAGGTGCGAGGAGTTCATCAACTACTCCAAACTGGAGTCCCTCTACAACTTCGGCGGTATCCGCATCGAAGACGACCTGCTCATCACCGAGAGTGGCAACACTATGCTCGGTGGCAACAAGCACATCCCCGTAACCGTGGAGGAGATTGAAGCCTTTATGGCCGAGAACTAAAAGTATTACAAGAGATAAGACATTCCCAATGACAACACCCAACAACAAGTCAATCGAAGGGCGCGTGGTGCAAATCATCGGCCCCGTGATTGACATCAGTTTCGACAACGGAGCCTCGGAAGAGGCCGAAGCCATCGACCTGCCCGCAATCCACGATGCAGTGGAGATTGTACGCCCCGATGGTAGGGTACTCATAGCCGAAATACAGCAACACATTGGCGAAAACTGTGTGAGGGCTGTGGCTATGGACTCCACCGATGGCCTGCGCCGTGGTGTGAGTGCCACCTCCCACTACTCCCCCGTGAGGATGCCCGCAGGCGACCAAATCAAAGGACGACTGCTCAACGTGGTGGGCGAAGCCATTGACGGCATCGGAGCCCTCGACAGCGAGGGCGCACTCCCCATCCACCGCGAGGCCCCCAAGTTTGAGGACCTCACCACCACCCAAGAGGTGCTCTACACGGGCATTAAGGTCATCGACCTGCTGGAGCCCTACGTTAAGGGCGGTAAGATTGGCCTCTTTGGTGGTGCCGGCGTGGGCAAGACGGTGCTCATTATGGAGCTCATCCGCAACGTGGCCAAGAAGTTGGGTGGCTACTCGGTATTTGCCGGTGTGGGCGAGCGCACAAGGGAGGGTAACGACCTGCTGAGGGAGATGATTGAGTCGGGCGTTGTCCGCTATGGCAAGGAGTTCGAGGAGGCAATGAAGAGGGGCGATTGGGACCTCTCCAAGATTGACCACGAAGAACTCAAAAAGTCGCAAGCAACCCTCGTGTTCGGACAAATGAACGAGCCCCCGGGTGCCCGTGCCTCGGTAGCCCTCTCGGGCCTCACCGTGGCTGAGAGTTTCCGCGATGGCGGCACCAATAGGGACATCCTCTTCTTCATCGACAACATCTTCCGTTTCACACAAGCGGGCTCGGAGGTGTCGGCCCTGCTGGGCCGTATGCCCTCGGCCGTGGGCTACCAACCCACCCTCGCCACCGAAATGGGCGCAATGCAGGAGAGGATTACCTCAACCAAAAACGGCTCCATCACTTCGGTGCAAGCGGTCTATGTGCCCGCCGATGACCTCACCGACCCCGCACCCGCAACCACCTTCACCCACTTGGATGCAACCACGGTGCTCTCGCGTAAGATTGCCGAGATGGGTATCTACCCCGCAGTGGACCCGCTGGAGTCCACCTCACGCATCTTGGACCCCAATGTGGTGGGCGAGGAGCACTACACCATCGCACAAAGGGTGAAGCAGATTTTGCAGCGCAACAAAGACCTTCAGGACATCATCTCCATCCTCGGTATGGAAGAGCTTTCGGAGGAGGATAGGCTCACGGTCAATCGTGCGCGCAGGGTGCAAAGGTTCCTCTCGCAACCCTTCTCCGTGGCGGAGCAGTTCACGGGCGTGAAAGGTGTGATGGTGTCGATTGAGGATACAATTAGGGGCTTCAGGATGATACTCGATGGCGAGGTGGACCACCTGCCCGAGGCCGCCTTCCTCAACGTGGGCACCATCGAGGAAGCCATAGCCAAGGGTGAGGAACTCCTCCGACAAACACAAGGTTCGAATTGAAAGAGCAGAAAGAGCAGAAAGGGACTTTAATGGCCCTAAGGTCTTTAAGGCCCCTAAGGTCCTTAAAAAAAGACGTTGGACCACAATAAAAACAAAAAAATGAAACAGTTGCGGTTACACATAATTTCTCCGAGTGGGGAGATTTTTGGAGGCGAGGTGCTGCGGGTGTTGCTCCCCGGGGCGAAGGCTCCGTTTGTGGTGTTGCCGATGCACGCTCCGTTGATTTCTTCGCTCACGGCGGGGGTTATTCGCTACACCGAGGTGGGTGGCGAGGAGCACTCCGTGGAGGTGAGCGGCGGCTTTGTGGAGGTCAAGGATGACGTTGTGAGGGTTTGTACGGAGTAGGTGCGAAAAACGAGTAAGAGATATGAAACTTGAAAGTGTAAGAGATGTTACTATGGCAATCACAGTGCTCTACGGAGTGCTGGTGATGGCCATTGCCAAGGTGTGGCCGGAGGCCTACACGCCTGTGATGTGGGTTGTGCCGGGCTTTTTCTACATCTATGAGGTGGTCTTCTTGTGGTTGCTGGGGCGCTACAAGCAGATGAAGGCCGACAAGGTGCTGACAACCTCAATGATTATGAGAGGTGTGAAGTTCATTGGTGTGGCGGCACTGATGGTTGTCTATGTGAAATTGGGGCTGGCGGGCAAGATACACTTCTTGCTCTACACCTTAATATATTATATACTGACCTCGGCGTGTGAGACGTGGTTGGTTAAGGTCTACAACCAAACTAAGGGAAAAGAGTAGGTAATGAAGAGGTGCTTGCAACATATCGTGCTGTGTGCGATGGTGCTCCTTTGTGGGGTGCTGTGCGGGCCGAGTGTGCTGGCAAGCGAGCCGCAGGTGCAGGCCACAACCACCGAGGAGCAGCCCACGGAGGGTGCCGAGTTGGACGTTGTGGGGCTGATTTTCGACCACATTGGCGACAGCTACTCGTGGCACATTGCCACCATTGGCGGGCGACACGTGGAGATACCCCTACTCTGCATCGTGCGCTCGGCCGAGGGCAAGTGGCACGCCTTTTCATCGGCCAAAGTGGCGCACGGACACACCCACGAGGGCTTTTTCATCAACCACGAAGGGGAGAAGTGGAAGGGTAAACTTGTGGGGCGCAATGGCGAGGGCGAACTCTACCGCCCGATAGACCTGTCGATAACGAAAAATGCGGCGGGCGTGATGTTCAACTCACTGGTTGTCATTGTGATAATCCTCGGTGTGGCGAGATGGTACCGCCGCCGAGAGTATGACATCAATGCTGTGCCACGTGGCTTTGTGGGTGCGGTGGAGATGTTGGTGATGAGCATTGAAGACGATGTTATCCGCCCCTCGGTGGGCAAGGACTACAAGCGTTACTCGCCCTACCTGCTGACCGCCTTCTTCTTCATCTTTGTGAGCAACCTGCTCGGCCTTGTGCCCATCTTCCCGGGTGGTGCAAACGTTACGGGCAACATAGCCGTAACACTTGTGCTGGCCTTGGCCACGATGTTTGCGGTGAATGTGTTTGGCAACAAGGAGTACTGGAAGGAGATACTATGGCCCGATGTGCCTGTGTGGATGAAGGTGCCCATCCCGCTGATGCCCGTGATAGAACTCTTCGGCATCATCTCGAAGCCATTTGCGCTCACCATCCGTCTGTTTGCCAACATTATGGCGGGCCACACGGTGCTCATTGCGCTGACCTGCTTGGTCTTCATCACGGTCAATATGGGAGCAACGATGAATGGCGTGATGACGGTCTTTTCGGTGCTGCTGTCGGTCTTTATGCTGGTGTTGGAGGTGCTGGTGGCCTACATTCAGGCCTACGTGTTCACGATGCTCTCGGCAGTGTTCATCGGCCTCTCGCGCAAGGAGCACCACGCTGCCCACAAAACGGAGAAACAAAACAAATAAACATATACACAAACAACTAAAACTCAAATCATTATGTTAGCATTTATCACACTTTTGCAAGCAATCAACCTCGGTTCGGCAGTGGCTCCTCTGGGTGCAGCATTGGCCGTTTTAGCCGCCGCTTGGGGTATTGGTAAGATTGGCTCCAACGCTTTGGAGGCTATGGCTCGTCAGCCCGAGGCCGCAGGCTCGTTGCAGACGGCTATGATTGTGTCGGCTGCGCTCATCGAGGGTGCCACCCTCTTTGCCATTGTGGTCTGCCTGATGGCCCTCTAAGCCACGTGGCGGAGGTGGAATTACAACTGTAAAAAGAAGAACAACAACAAGAAGGAAAAATGTCGTTACTCACACCCGAATTAGGACTCCTGTTTTGGATGCTCCTCTCGTTCCTCATCGTGTTTGGTGTGCTTGCCAAGTTCGGCTTTCCGGTGATTACCGGAATGGTCGATAGGCGCCGTGAGCGCATCGAGGAGGGCCTTGCGGCAGCCAAAGAGGCCACCGAAAGGCTCCGAGGGGTGGAGCAGGAGGCTGCACAAATCATCGGCGAGGCCCAAAAGAGGCAGTCGGAGATTGTGGCCGGTGCGGTGGCCGATGGCAACCGCATCGTTGAGAACGCCCGCCAGAAGGCCGAGGCCGAGGCGGCAGCGAAGTTGGAGGCGGCTCTTTCCCAAATCGAAATCGAGAAGCAGAAGGCTCTGGGAGAGTTGCGCAGCGAGGTTGCAATGCTCTCCGTGGATGTGGCCGAGAAGGTGCTGCGCCAGAAGATGACGAGCGCCGAGACACAACACGACTACATCGACAGGCTCATTGGCGAGGCCGAGCAGAACTCCTCCAAGCCCAACGCTTAAACCACTAACGTAGAGACACATACTATGAACGACAGCCTACTTGCAGGTCGCTATGCCAAAGCACTGCTTGCCCACGCCGACAGCCTTGGGCAGGCCGAGGCCCTCTACCCCATTATGGGTGAGTTGGCCCACGTGGCTATGGACTCCGCAGGGGTGGCGCAGGTACTCAAAAACCCCATCGTAGGAGGCGAAGAGAAGGTGCGCGTGGTTGTCGGAGCACTATGTGAGCGGGTGGCGTGTGAGGGCGAGAGCCGAATGTTGGTGGAGCGATTTGTCGGTTTGGTGGTGGGCCACCACAGGGAGCGTTGGCTGGGGCAGATGGCCCTCGGTTATGTGCGCCTCTACCGCAAGAGCCGTGGCATCGTGAGGGTAAACCTCACCACCACAGCCGAGCCCGAAGAGGCCCTTGTGGAACGCCTGCGCACTATGGTGGAGGAGCGCACAGGCGGGGTGGCCGAAATCAACACCCACATTCAGCCCTCCATTGAGGGTGGCTTCGTGTTGCAGGTAGACGACCTGCTACTGGATGCCTCCCTGAGGGGGCAGTTGGAGAAAATCCGCAAGGAGCTGCTCCGCAAGAACAAAACACTTGTATAAAAGAGAGAGTTGCACGTCCGTGCCGAAGTGGTTGTAGAGCCGAATGTGCTCCGACAATAAAGGACAACGGATGTGCGACCAAAAAACACAAAAAATGTCAGAAATCAGACCAAGCGAGGTGAGCCGAATGTTGCGTGAGCAGCTGGCAGGCATAGACACCGGAGTAAAATTTGAGGAGGTCGGCACCGTATTGCAGGTGAGCGATGGCGTGGCACGCATCTATGGACTCCAAAATGCCGAGAGTGGCGAGTTGTTGGAGTTTGAGGGAGGCGTGTCGGGCGTTGTGATGAACTTGGAAGAGGACAACGTGGGCGCTGTATTGCTCGGCCCCACCGACCACATTAAGGAGGGACAAACCGTAAGGCGCACCGAGAGGATTGTGTCGGTGGAGGTCAATGATAATGTGGTGGGCAGGGTTATCAGCCCCTTGGGTGAGCCCCTTGACGGCAGGGGCGACATCGAGGGCGAGAAGTTCCCGATGCCACTGGAGCGCAAAGCCCCCGGTGTAATCTTCCGTCAGCCCGTGAACGAGCCCCTGCAAACGGGACTCAAAGCCGTGGATGCAATGATACCCATCGGCCGAGGCCAGAGGGAGCTCATCATTGGCGACCGACAGACCGGTAAGACCGCCATTGCCATCGACACCATCATCAACCAAAGGGACAACTACCTCAAAGGCGAGCCCGTCTATTGCATCTATGTGGCTGTGGGCCAGAAGGGTTCCACTGTGGCCAATATTGTGGCCACCCTGCGTGAGCGTGGGGCTATGGAGTACACCGTGGTGGTTGCCTCAACCGCCTCGGACCCCGCAGCATTGCAATACTTTGCGCCCTTTGCGGGTGCCGCCATTGGCGAGTGGTTCCGCGATACGGGCCGCCACGCATTGGTTGTGTATGACGACCTCTCCAAGCAGGCTGTCTCCTACCGCGAGGTGTCGCTCATCCTGCGCCGCCCTTCGGGTAGGGAGGCCTACCCGGGCGACATCTTCTACCTCCACTCCCGACTGCTCGAAAGGGCTGCCAAGATTATCGCCAACGACACTGTGGCCGAGAAGATGAACGACCTGCCGGAGTGCCTGAGGGGTAAGGTCAAGGGTGGCGGCTCGCTCACCGCACTGCCCATCATCGAGACGCAAGCGGGCGATGTGTCGGCCTACATTCCCACCAACGTAATTTCGATTACGGATGGTCAGATTTTCCTCGAAAGCGACCTCTTCAATCAGGGCGTAAGGCCCGCTATCAATGTGGGCATCTCGGTGTCGAGGGTGGGTGGCAACGCACAGATTAAGACGATGAAGAAGGTGGCCGGTACGCTCAAGATTGACCAAGCGCAATACCGTGAGTTGGAGGCCTTTACGAAGTTTGGTGGCGACCTCGACCCCGTTACGGCCTACGTTATCGACAAGGGCCACAAGAACACCGAACTGCTCATCCAGCCCCAGTATGCACCAATGCCCGTGGAGGAGCAAATCGCTGTGCTCTACTGCGGTGTGAACGGACTGCTGAAGGAGGTGCCCACCGAGCAGGTGAGGAGGTTTGAGAAAGGCTTTTTGGAACTCCTGCGAGCCTCCCACAGCGAGGATGTTCTGGGCAAACTGAAAGCGGGAGTGATTGACGATGAGGTTGTGGCCCGCATAAAAGAGGTGGCAGCCGAAACAATCACCGCCCTCAACGCCTCTGCACCCTCGGCAATGTAGTAAACGAAACAAAAAACAATAACCACTCAACAAATTCCCTCTCGTGGCATCGCTTAAGGAGATAAAGGAACGCATCGCATCGGTGCGCAGCACGCGCAAGATTACCTCGGCTATGAAGATGGTTGCGGCCGCCAAGTTGCACCGCACCCAGAGGGCCATAGGTGCGCTTGTGCCCTATGCCGATGAGTTGCAGGCGATTACCTCCCACCTTGTTGGTGGTGAGGGGGTGCCCCCCATTGCGTTGGCCACACAGCGCGAGGCCGTGGGCAGGGCAACGGTGATTGCCTTTGCATCCAACGGCACCCTCTGCGGTGCCTACAATGGCAATGTGGTGCGCAAGGCAGCCGGAGTGGTCGGAGAGTGGCAACAGCAGGGGGCCGAGGTGGAGGTTGTGGCTGTGGGCGAACAACTCGCCAAGGGGCTGCACCGACTCGGCATCACCCCCGAAGAGGGCCACGAAGAGTTTGCCGACAGGCCCACCTACGAGATGGCCCAAAGGTTGGCCCGAAGGATGATGACGGCCTATGCCGAGGGGCACACCGACAGGGTGGATGTGGTCTACTACAAGTTCATTTCGGCCGGCACGCAAAGGCTTGTGTGCGAGCAACTTCTGCCCATAGAGATTGGCCCTGCCGCAGAGGAGGGCGCACGCACCACGGAGTACATTCTGGAGCCCGACCGCAAGGAGTTGATAGCCTCCATAGTGCCCCGACAAATAACCCTGAAAATCTATGCCGCAGCCCTCTCGGCTTCGGCCTCGGAACACGCTGCAAGGATGATGGCGATGCAGGCGGCCACCGACAATGCCGACACCCTCATTGCCGACCTCGCCCTTGAATACAACAAGCAACGCCAGCAGGCCATCACCACCGAATTGCTCGATATTATGGGCGGCCAAAATGGTCGATAAATCCCCTCTTTGCTCTTTTTTGCCACAAAAGAGGGTCCGTGTGTTCTATTTTTCTTATATTTGTGTGCCAATTTTCCGAGTGCGTAAAAATTTGTGTTAAAATTGTACGTTTTTTGTGGAAAAACCACCAATTCCAACGTTGCATTTTTTGGTAAACCACTACATTTGTTTTGGAAAGTTGCACCCCAAGAGGGTTAAAGACGATGCCGTAAGGGTGCACGTTTGAGCAAACCCTTCGCCCACAGCACACACCATAACGACCGCAAAACCATTTAGTTATGACACCGACACAAAACCAACAACACAGTTTAGTGTTTGACTTTGATTTCATTGTCAAAAGTCTACAACTGCGCCCCGAGCCCTCGTTCCACTACTTTGAGATTGCAAGTGGCGACAAGATGACTAAATCGACAGTGGACCGAAGCATTATGCTCAAAGACGGCGTGTTGATTTGGATATGCAGGGCCGGCAGTTTGTTGGTGTCGGTTGATGGCACCTCCCACACCATCAAGGCAGGCCAGATGCTCATCGTATTTGCGGGCACCTATTGCAGGTTTACCACCGTGTCGCCCGACTTTTTGGCCTCCACAATCGTGGGCCGCATCAACGAGGAGTCCTCGGTGGATAGCATCGTGAACACCTTCCCTCGCCTGCGCCAAATACCTGTAATATCGCTACTTAAACAGGAGAACAAGGTCATCAGTTCGCTGATGGAATACATTGTCGCCACCTCGGCCAACTACCGCAACTACAACCGCGCCGACATTGACCGCAACATCTTGGCAATTCTGCGCTCCGAGTTGGTGGATATTTTCCTCCGCCGCAACCTCGCAGTGAGGGATATTTCGGCCAATGAGCAACTCGCCAAGAGGTTTAATATGATGTTGATTACCAGTTCGTTTGAGCACCGCGATGTGGAGTTCTACGCCGACCTTTTCGGGATGACTCCCAAGAAGTTCTCGGCCAAAATCAAGCGTGTAACCGGTATGACTCCCTCGGATATGATTGCAGAGGCTGTGATTAAGAATGCCAAGCGACTGTTGCTCAACGCAGGCATATCGACCACCACGGTGAGCGAGCGTATGAACTTTGCGACCCCATCGTTCTTCTGCCGCTACTTCAAACGCTACACCGGCCAAACTCCGCAGGAGTGGCGCCAAACCATCGCCAAAGAGTAGCAAGGGGCGAGCAAGGAGTGCAAGGGGCAAACAAGGAGCCACCAAGCACGGGTATCATATCAAGCACGGGTATCGAATTTGATACCCGTGCTTTTTTTGAGGGTTGATGTTCCAATATTCCCCCCTCACTTTTACCACCCAAAAAACCACACCCCCACTCTCCAATGCCCTCGGGCCCGTTGTGGGTGGATAGGCCCAATGAGAAAACCGTGTGGGCTGTGGGGTAAAATGCTCAAAATGTGCAAATTATCCCAAACGGATACTCAATATTCCTCAATGGGGGGGGTAAATTATGCCATAATGCCCCTCTTAAAAGCACTTTTAGTGTTTTATTTGTCCCAAGAGTGGAAATTTGAGTAAATTTGTTTTACGGGTGAAGTGTGTGCCCTGTGAAAATCCCTCCTATGGAGGGAAATGCCACAAAAGGAATGAGTGCCCACCTCCCCACTTGCCCTAAATTAACGTGAGTTTCGCGAATTTCAACTTATTGAAATTCCGAAACATCCGTTTTCTCAAAGAGCCTATTGAGGCTCTTTGAAAAGTCCCTCCTTTGGCAAAGGAGGGATTTAGGGAGGAATGTAAGTGCTAAACAGCCCACTGTGTGGGCTAAAGGGCTTGCGAAGCCAAGCCCTAACGTAAGGTTCCTCAATGTCGGAATGGCTCTGCGTGATTGAGCAAAGACCTCTTGGGGTGGTTGGTATGTTTTAGGTATATGAAGTGTGTGATGAAATCACAAGGCAGGAAAATCATTCTCTTGATTGCCACACTGCTGTGTAGTGTGTCGTTGTGGGCCCAGCAAAGGGAAGCCCACCGACTTGCCGTTACACTCTACTTCCGCCACGACCAATGGGTTCTCGACAACTCCTACCTCACCAACAGCCAGACCATCTCCACCCTCGACAAATTCTTTGACACGTGTGGTGTGCGTGTGGACAGTGTCATCATAGTCGCCCACGCATCGCCCGAGGGCCCTATGGCCTACAACGACCGCTTGTCGCAGAAGCGTGCCGGAACAACCAAGTATTGGCTGCTGAAGAACTACAAGCAACACCTCTCGCTGGAGCAGATTAGCACCGATGCACGAGGTGAGGACTATGCGGGCCTCATCCAGATGATTGAGGCAGACCGCAAGGTGCCCCACAAGAAGGAGGTACTCAAGGTGTTGCGCAAGGAGGGAGAACACCCCGACCAAAAGATGCGCCAACTGATGAGGTTGCGTGGCGGTTACCCCTACTCCTACATTCGCCGCAACATTCTCCCCTACCTGCGTACCGCAGCGACCTGCATAATCTATTGGTCGGAGGAGAATATCGCCATTGCCACACCCACTCCCACCCTCGACACTCCTCTGCCACAGATGAGGATGGCCGAGCCCCAACCTATTCCCGTTGAGCCGGAGCCCAAGACCATCTTGGCCCTCAAAACCAACGCACTCTACGACTTGGCCACGGTGGTGAACTTTGCGGTGGAGGCACCCATTGGCGACCGCTTCTCGCTGGTCTACAACCACATCTGCCCGTGGTGGCTGAGCAAAGACAATCGCTACTGCTTGCAGTTGCTCTCCGCAGGTGGCGAGGCAAGGTGGTGGTTTGCACCGAAGCCGGTAGCTGCGAGCGACAACTTTGTCATCAGAGATAGGCTCGTTGGGCACTTTGTTGGTGCCTATGCGATGAGTGGTATGTTCGACATTCAGGCTCGCAAGTGGGGCTGCTACCAAGGCGAGTTCTGGAGTGCCGGCCTCACCTACGGCTACTCCACCCCCATCGGCAGGCGTATGAACCTTGAGTTCTCGCTCTCGCTGGGCTATGCACAAATCCCCTACCGCCACTACGTTCCCACTGACGACTGGCAGGACCTCATACGAGATAAGTTCAACTCAGGACGACTCCACTGGTTTGGCCCCACCAAGGCAGAGGTGTCGCTCGTGGTGCCCATCACCATTAGCACGAAAGGAGGTCGCAAGTGATGAAGAGGTTGTACAGATACCTTGTGGTGGCACTTGTGGTGGTGCTGACGGTGGCAGGTTGCCAGCGCAGGCCCTTGTTGGACCCCAACTTCACTGCGGAGTTGAACGTGGTCATCAACATCAAGTCGTTGCAGAACGTGACCTGCGACATCTACAACCCCAAGATTCCACTGCCCACAGTGGAGCCGGAGATGTTGCGAGTGTTGTTCTACGAGCCCGGCAAGAGCAAAGTTGCGGGCGAGAGTTACATCAGTTCGCTCTCCACGGATGCCGATGGCAATAGGGTGATTTCGGGACGTGTGGGTGTGCTGCCCGGCGAGTATGAGATGGTCATCTACAACTTCGATGTACGCTCCACCCAAATCCGCAACGACCATAGCCACGGCACCATTGAGGCCTATTCGGACCCCGTGTCGGAGGTGCTCTCCAGCCGCTTCAACACCCGCGCGGGCCAAAGGCTCGACATCCGCTACCAGCCCGACCACCTGCTTGTGGCCACCAGCCCGCGTGAGTACATCCCCTGGCACGAGGAAATACACACCATCCACGCCGAAGCCTCCTCTATTATTGAGACCTTCTACTTGCAGGCAAAGGTGGAGGGCTTGGAGTATGTGTCGAGTGCGCAGGCTGTGATTTCGGGCGTGTCGGGTAGCAACCTGCTTGGCGAGCGCAAGATGGTCGAGAGCCCCGAGGCTGCGGTCTACTTCACTCTGGTGAAGAGCGACGACAAGGGTGTACCCGTGGTGTGCAACACATTCAACACCTTCGGTCGCCTGCCCAACTCGAAGAACCTCCTCTACCTCACCTTCGACATCCACACCGTGGACGGACGAGCAATTACCAAGGAGTTTGAGATTTCCAACCTCTTCGAGAGCAAGGAGTGCTTGGAGCACAAGTGGCTGCTGCTGGAGGAGACCATTGTGATACCGCCACCCTCAACCCCGCCCACAAGTGGTGGTGGTTTCAGTCCCGAGGTTGGCGATTGGAATCAGGAGGACCACGACATCATCCTCTGACGACACCCAAGGAAAACAAAGAAAAACACACAATATACATTTCCGGGAAAGAAAAAACAATTAACTAAATTATTTACTTTTAACAAACTAACACTATGAAAAAGATTTTTGCTATTGCAGCCGCTTGTGTAGCACTTGTGGGCTGCGCAAAGAACGAGTTGAACAACTCGCGCATCGATGATGCTCCCATCGGCTTCCAGGCTGTTGTGGGCTTGGAGAGCAACCGTGCAGGTCTTGACACCTTCACCGATGCTGACCAGTTCGTTGCCACAGCATTCCTGCTCAACGAGAACAAGACTTGGGCTGCAAACAGCGCCGAGGCTGTTCAGTACTTCGTGAAACAGGTGGTTTCGTGGAACGGCTCCACTTGGACCACCGCCACTCCCTACTACTGGCCCGCCAGCGGTAGCCTGACCTTCTATGCTCACTACCCCACCGCCTCTATCGGCGCACCCGTGGCAGCAACCATTGACGCAAGCCACAACTACATCTTTGCTGACTACAATGTTGACACCCACTACAACGCCGACCTGATGGTTGCCGACATCGTTGCCGACAAGCAGGCTAACAAGGTTCCCGTGACCTTCCGTCACAAACTGACCAAGATTGGTGTTACCGCCATCAAGGCTGATGCTACCGACGTTCCCAACCGCACCGTTCAGCTCACCTCGGTGAAACTCACCAATCTCAACAACCAGGGTACCTTCACCTTGGAGCCTACCGGCACCAATGCGTGGGACAACCGTTCCGGTTCGGTTGCATACGAGTTGCTCGCAACCACTCCTACCGTGATTACCGCCTATGGCACCCAGACTCCCCAGACCGTTGCTACCCAGCAGGAGTTCTTCTTGCCCCAGGCTTTTGCTACCGAGGATGCCAAACTCATCATCACCTACCAGATTGTAACTCCCGTGGCCGGTGGTGCTGGTACCGCAACCGAGACCATTGTTAAGACTCTCGCTCTCAAGAACGTTATCACCGACAGCGCATTCGATATGAACGACTACTACACCCTCAACATCATCGCTGGTGCAGCAGTTCAAATCGAGTGGGAGGCTCCCAGCATTGTTGGTTGGACTTCCGAGACCCTCAACATCAACCTCTAATATAAAGAAGATGTGTTGAACGTGCCGAGGGTGGAGAGCGCAACACAAACACCCGCCACACCACGGCAGACACTATCCGAGGGGGACTGACCCTCCCCTCGGGTGCAAAAACAAATAACAACAAACACTAAAAAACAAAAACGATGAAAAAACTTTTGCTTATTGCAGCCGCTTGTGTAGCACTCGCAGGTTGCGCAAACAACGAAATCGACACCCTCGAGCAGCAGGGTGAGCAGATTGGGTACCAGACTGTGTTGAGTCTTCAGCAGAACAACCGTGCCGAGATGACCGCCTTCACCACCAGCGACTCCTTCGTGGCAAGTGGTTGGGTTGTGCCCGCCGGCAACACCTACCCCACCGGTGCAGGTCTCTACATCGACCGTCAGACGGTTGTCTATGGCACCTATATGGCAAGCACCTGGACCACCGCAACCGCCTACTATTGGCCTGCGGAGGGTACAATGACCTTCTTTGCACACTCCCCCGTAAGCGTTGCTTCTTCGTGGGATGGCAACACCTACACCATTCCCTTTGACATCGGCACCACCACCGGCGACGCCCAGGTTGACCTCTTGGTTGCCGACGTTCAGAACGGACGCAACTATGCCAACAGCGGCACCACCGGCGTTCCCGTTGCTTTCGGCCACAAGCTGACCAAAGTGTCGTTCACCGCAGGTGTGGCAAAACCACAGACCGGCGTGACCTACGCACTGAAGAGTATCGAGTTGAAGGGCGTGGGTAAGACCTCTACCTTCACCCAGAGCAACGATGGCACTACCACCACCGAGGCTTGGGCAACTCCTGCTACCAGCGACTACACCGTGTTCAGTGGCGACTTGACCGTGAACGCCGACCTCTCCATTGTTAGCCCCACCCCCAACGAGGTGACCACCACCAAGACCCTCTTCATCCCCCACACCTTCTCCGACACCGCATCGTTGGTTGTTACCTACGTGCGCACCACCACCCTCGGTGGCGTACCCTCCTCGGTAGAAGTTAAGAAAGAGGTGTTGCTCAAAGATATTTCCACCAAGTGGAACATCAACTCTCACGTGACATACTGCTTGAGCATCGGCTTCGTTCCCCAGATTATTTGGGAGCAGCCCACCCTCAACACTTGGGCCACCGAGACCTACACTGTAAGCATCTAATAGACAAGGCTACGACCAAAGGAGCACCAAGGGTGGTGTCGCCCGTGTTGGAAGAAAACAAACCACAAAACTTTTGGAACAAACAGAGAACGTGATGTCTAAAACTCGCACATATCGACTTCTTGTGGCGGTGGCAATGGTTGCCTTCGCAAACTTCTCGTGTGTGAACGTGGAGGAGTTTGGCGATGAAGCGCAATCACGCACCGTGGGCTTCCAAGCCGTGGTTAAGAAACACGACAACACCCCTCGTGCCGCCATTGAGGGTGTGAACTACCCCACCACGGTGAACTTTGGTGCATTTGCAATGTGGCTTGACGAGGGCCAAATTTGGGCCAACGACCACGCAGCAGCCACCCCCTTCATCGACAACAACGAGGTGGCCTACAACACATTCCTGCCCGCAACGTGGACAACCGAAACGGCATACTATTGGCCCGATACAGGCTCGCTGACCTGCTTTGCCTACTCGCCCTACCGAGATAACAGCAACAATCCGCTGACCAACGTGAGCGTGAGTGCCGCCACGGGTGCCCTGACAATCAACAACTGGAACCTGCTCGATGCGAAGTACAAAGAGATTGACCTGATGTTGGCCAACGTGCAGACCGAGCGCACCTTTGCAAACTCCTCCAGCGGTATTCCGACCATCTTCAACCACCTCCTTTCGAGGATTGACGTGAAGGCCGGTTTGGCCTCGGAGTACAAAGAGGAGGGAGGCCCCACCTACAAGATTACTCTGCGCAAAGTGGCCCTAAAGCAGGTCTATATGACCGGCGACTACACCACGCAGACCAACAGGTGGGAAAGCCCACACAATGCCACCACCATCTGGCTCTACAACAACGAGACAGAGGGTACGGACGGCCTGGAACTCGTGTTTGGTACAACCACCAATGCGGGCGAAACCACCTTCGTGCTGCCACAGGTGCATCTTGAAGGTGCCGAGGGTACGCAGGCCGAACTCTTCGTGGAATGGCACGACTCCAAACCCGGTGAGGGTGTGCAAAGCGCCACCATCAACCTGCGAGAGAAGTTTACCGACAGCTACTGGGGCCAGGGCAAGCACTACACCTACATCTTGGCGTGGGATAGGGGTGCAACATCCTACATTGAGTTCGACCCCCCGACAATCTCCTCCGATTGGGTTAGCGGCGGTAGCCACATTATTACCATTGAATAATACGCACACGTGCGTGCGCACGCAAGACACAAACCACAAACACCACAATGAAGAACACTCGCCACATAGCACCCTCGCTCCTCGCAGCAGCCCTCCTCGTATTGGGTAGTTGCACCGAGAAGGCGTGGCCCGACCTCGGTACCATATCCTATGAGCCGCTGGTGGTAACCTCGCAAGTGATGCGTAGTGGTGCAGAGGAGGCACAAGCCCCCATCAACGCCTATCCCAAGGACGAAACCTTTGGGGTGTGGGTGATGGCTCTGGACGAAAACCTCTCGTGGGAGTATGGTGGCACCCACGCCGAAGTGTTGGTAGACAATCAGGAGGTGGTGTGGAACGGCTCCGAGTGGAACACCGCAGAGCCTTGCAAGTGGCCCAATCGGAAGAAAATCACCGTTGCCGCCTACTCCCCTGCCGATGCACAGGCCGAGTTCTCCGCCACCAATGGAGTGGTGTTCAACAACGTGGATGTGTTGGACGAGAAGAGTTGGGAGTTGATGTGGGCAGGCCCCGTGTGCGACAAGGACCACGCCGCTTGTGGAGGCGTTATCAATCTCCCCTTCACAAATGCGCTCTGCTCGGTGCAGTTCTCGGTTATCCCCCACCTGCCCGAACACGTCAGTGTGAAGGTGCGCTCGCTCACAATGGAGCAGTTGCGCCACCAGGGCTCGTTTGTTTCACTTCCCACCCCCTTGTGGAGCGTGAGCGGCGAATGCTACACGCAATCGTTCTTTGAGGGTGCAGAGATTGTGGGCCCGGGCGAAACCCGACTCCTCGACACGCCGAGGTGGTTGATGCCACAAATGGCCAAAGTGAAAATCAGGCTCGTGTGCGACTTCCTTTATGAGGATGCCACCCTGCCCGACCAAACCTTTGAGATTGAGAAGGATGCGCTTTGGGAAGCCGGCAAGCAGTATGCCTACACCCTGAAGATATACACCGACAACATAAGTTTCCTGCACGACAACATCACCGACCTCATCGACTAACAGCGAGGGCCGCACAACAAAAGAGAACATAAGCAAAAGTTACAAAAAACATACGGATGTTGGCGAGGTGGAAACACCGGCAAAAAACAGCAGGCAACACACAACAGAACAATACACACACAGGATGAGAAGATTTGCGACATATTTGACTTTGGGTTTGGTGGCAGCATTGGCCTCCTGCAAGGCTCCCGAGGTGGAGAATCCTTCGGTTGGCGACGTGGAGCCCCTGCTCTCCTTTGGCGCACCCACCGAGGTGGTGGACCACCAAGAGGAGCCCCAAAAGGAGGTGGGACGTGCCGGCGCAGGCTCATCCACCATTGTGGCGGGCAACCTTACCGGCCACAAAATCGCTGTGTTCGGTATGTATGAAACGGGGGACCACATCTTTGAAAACCACCCCGAAACGCTCTACTTCTCGCCGAGTTACACCGATGCCAAGGGCGACACCTACACCAACCAATGGGTCTATGGCGACACCTCGCTCTACAACTGCGGCACGGCAGATGAGCCCCGCCGCCCGTGGCACCGACTGATGGACCACGAGTTCAGAGCCTTTGTGCCCTACAATCCCGATGGCACAAGCCCCCAGATAGGTCTGCCACCCGAAAACATCCAAGCGATGAGCGATGCAACCAAGTTGGTGCTCAACTACTACACCCAGACCAACAAATTTGACCTTATGGTAGCACGCACGATGCGCAACCCCATTCAGGACCCCGAAGGTGTGGGTAAGGTTAGGTTGGAGTTCCAGCACGTGCTCTCGGCTCTCCAATTCAAGGTGGTACACACCAGCGAGGATACCGACAAACTCACCGAGGCCTACATTGACGGCATTGCCGCTTCGGGCGTGTTGTACTATGGTATAAGGAAGGCTGGCGACACCCCGACCACCATCCACTGGACCCCCGCACTCCCCTCCAACAACAACTACAAGTGGACGGGAAGTGTGCCCATTGGCAAGACCGATGGAACGGGTGCTATGGCCTTTGATGGCGAGGGCGTGGTTTTTGCCATTCCGCAGCAGATTGCGGCCCACCAAGTGTCCTTTGTGTTCAAAACCGAGGTGGGCGACCAAGCACTCCACCGTGCCTACCTGCCCGAAATTACCTTGGAGCCGGGTAAGAAATACCTCTTTACGATGCACATCAGCGGTGCTTCGCTGAACGTAACGGTGAGCATAAAGGAGTGGACTACGCTGAAGTCCAACGAAGACGTTTACATACAGTAAGGGGGAGAATTGAGAATTGAAAATTGAAAATTGAAAATTTCCCCCTCTAAGTTAGAGGGGGTGCCCGAAGGGCGGGGGCGTCTGTGATTGAATTGAGAAAGTTGCGAGTAAGCGAGGGTAGAAAGGAGTAAAAACAACTACTAATTACTCTTTACTAATTACTCTTTAACAAACGAGATTACGATGATATTGAGAGTCAGACACATATTCTTTGCGACCATAGTGGCTTTATTGGCCTTGGCTGGTTGCAACAACATTGGGCCCGAGGTACCCGATGTGGGCAGTGGTGGTCCCAAAGATGCCTCGTTGCAGATTGTTGTGGGGGCGGCTCCTGTGGGCGATGGTCGTGCTATTGGTGGTGCGGGCAGTGCTATGGCGGGAGAGAAGATGAACAACCTCACGGTGTTGGTGGCCAAGGACAATGTGGTCTACAAGTGGATTGTGCTGGACGAGGACAATGCCGAGTTCAACGCAACACAAACGGAGGCGATTGTGTCGTTTGAGAATATGGAACGTGGTAACCACGACATCTACCTCGTGGCCAACACCCCCATTGATTTGAGTGCCTACACCACCGCCGGAGCCGACATTACGCCGCTGCGTGAAACGCTATTGAGCGAATTGGCCGGCACTACCACCCCGGCCTTCACCGAGGCGAATGGTATGCCGATGACAGCCATTGTGTCAACCACCCTTGAACAAGGTATCAACCAGATGGATGCCGAGTTGGAGAGGGTTGTGGGCAGGCTCACGATTGTGGTGAACAACTACGTTACGGACAATCAGTACAAGGTCTTTTTGGCCAACCTGAACACCTCGCCGTTCAACGCCTCCAGGGCCTATCTCTTCAACCACGACTACACGGTGCCGGCGGGCAATACCTACCGCAACTTCAACCTCCCCACTGCCACACAACTGATTGCCAACGATGCCACCACGGTGCTCTTTGATGACTACATCTACGAGACAGACAACGCTGCGCTCTACAAGTTGGGCTTTGTGATTGGTGTGGTAACCAACTACACTAGCGCAACACCCCCCACGGCGAATGTTGGTGTTTCAATTGGCACCACCAACCACACCTCGCTCGTGCCGGGCCACCCCTATGCGCTCTACAACGTGGGAGTTGGCAAGTACTTGTGTGTCAACAGCAGCAACCAGCTCGTATGGCGCACAGAGGGTGAATTGTCGCTCTCCAATGCGAATGAGTTTGCGTGGGAGGTGTCGGGCGAGAGCTCCGGCACCATTCGCAATGTGGCGCACAACGTCTATCTGCATAGCGAGAACACGAATAACTCGGCCGTCACCCTCGGCGGTGCAACCACCTACAACATTGGCTACAACAGTGGCATCACTTTTTACACCTCGACAACGAGTTGGTGGAGTAGTAGTTATTACTATGTGAATGGTGCCGAGTCGGGCCTCACTATTGTTAGTAGGGGTTCAACCAACTCTCCAGGCAACAACAACCAGCGTTGGTATGTGCGTGACGTGGTGTCGGGTGCAAATTGGAGTGGTGTGGCAGAGGAGGACCTCAAGGGCAACTACGTACACGACAAGGCGATGACCTACATCAATGCGTTGGGTGGCGTGTCGCCCCTCAAGCGCATCGACCGAAACGAGCACTTCCGACTCGGTGTGAACATCTTCTACAACCCGCAACTTGGCAGTTTCAACTTTGAGGTACAGCCGTGGGGCAGTGGCGGTGGCGATGTTACCTTCGACTAAGCGAGTACCGAGCGGCCCGCGTGGCGACACCCCGATGGTGGGGATGTGAGTGATGAAAAGAAATAACGCTATTCTATTTATAGTTAGGATGATACGAAGAAAAAACATATCAACTCTTGTGGCAACCATTGCTTTGGCAGCGATGGCCTACGTGGGTGTGGGGTGTACCAACGACATTGGCGGGCTCGACTCCACTGGTAATCGTGGCGGAGAGTCGGCCAACTGCATTGTGCTTAACTTCTCGGGGGTTGCCAACGAACTCGTGGTGCAAACCAGAGCCGAAAACCTCAACGACCTTGAGGAAAACCGCGTGAGGAACATCTACATCTACATCTTTGACGCATCCGGCGACAAGGTCTACTCACGCTACTTTGACAGCAAAAACCAGAAGAGTAGCCAGAGCGAGGTGGACAATGCTACGGACGACTGCTGGTATGTGAGCAACTCGGCCGACGTGAGCGCACAGCGCACCACGGGTACCATCAAGATTCACACCACCTCCGACCCCGCAGACCCCTACCGTATCTATGGCGTGGCTAACTTGGATGCCGATATGGTCGATATATCCTCCGACCGACTTTCGCAGATTGCCACCGAAGAAGAGTTGCTCAACACCAAGGGTACGATGGTGCAGAACACCATCTCCCGCAATGGTTACCTCCAGATGACGGGTGCGCTCAAGAACGTGCACATCGCTACAGATGGTACCGTTTCGGTAGACAACAATGGTGATGGCACCTACGAAGCCGCCACCCTCAAACTCTTCCACTTGGATGCAAAGGTACACATCACCCTCACACAAGGCCCCAAGGTGGAGAGCCTTGAAAATGCCGAAATCAGGGTTGTGAATGTTCCCCGCAGTGCCTACGTCTTTTCCTACGACACTCGCGGCTATGGCGACAGCCCGCTGACAAGTGGCTACGATAGTGGCACCACCAGCGCCGACTTCTTCTCGCGCGACTACGAAGGTTTCGACAAACTCAACCAAATAACAGACGAAGGTACAGGGCGCATCGTCAGCACCTATGAGGGTTGGTTCTATATGCTCGAAAACCGCCGCAGCCCCAAGCAGACCATTCCGCTGACCAACGATGCCGTACCCAACTACGCACCCTTCTTTGAGCGCAGTAGGCAGACCAAAGAGCAGGTGGGAGGTTCGTGGCTGAACAAAAGCGACTCCGAAGGCAACAAGGACTTTATGTATGCCGACAACTACTCCACCTACGCCATCATCAAGTGTACCATCAAGATGGAACTCGAGGGCGAGCAGGAGGGCCAGGAACTCGGTGGCGACCTGGAGTACATCCTCCACCTCGGCGACTTTGGCAACAGCAGCACCCCCACTGCCGACCAAGTGAACAACTTCAACGTCAATCGCAACACCTACTACAACTACACCGTCACGGTCAATGGCGTCCACAGTGTAACCACCGAAGTGGATGCACGCGGCGAGAGCGTTGTGGATGGTCGCCAGCCGGGCGAAACCCAACCCGCAGCCTTCGGTAGTGTGGTTGTGGCCAAGGAGGAGATTGCCGTGTGTGATGCGCACTACACCTCCCGCACACTCACCTTCCACGCCAAAAACATCACTGCCGACAAGCCCCTCACGTGGCTCGTGAGCACCCCCTTTGGCGAGGGTGGCCCCGAGATTGACATCGAGGGCAACGACATCATCCCCCCGGGCCTGGACTACCTCTGGGTTAAGTTCCGCGTGAACAAAATGGATGGCAATGTCTACTCCGCCAACCGCCGCGACTACACCAACAAGACCATCAGTGAGGACCCCGATGGTGTTATGAACATCAGCGAACTTGTACACTACATCAAGGAGCAACACAACCTCTACCTCACCGGCTTGGATGAAAATACGGGTATCAGTAGCCTCGGTGCATTCGACAAAGACCCCACGGGCCCGAAGATTTGCGTTACCGCCTTTGTGGATGAGTTCTACTACGGCTACGACCCTCGTGACCCCAACGCCGATATTCCTGCCGACTTCTGGAAACTCTACGTCAACGCCCCGAAGGATAGGTATATGTACATCTTGAGCGACTCATTTGTCTCGAGCGACAAGGAGAGCCGCTCCACGGGCTCCGTGATTACCATTCAGCAAAAGCCCATCCAAAGCATCTACGACACCAACCCCAACAACACCTCCTTCCACACCGCTTGGGGCGTGGAACACGTGGATGAATATGACGCCCACTGGTCCTACAACTCAACCACCTACTCCAACCCGACCAACGCCAACCGAGGCAACACCGACCAATACAATGGCCGACTCAACACCATCAAGGAGTGGGAACTCTTCACGAGCAACACCCAGTTTAAGGAGGGAGTGTTGTGGGATACGTATGTGGACTTTGAGGTGGACAACGACCAGCCTGAGCTAAACGATGGGTACAAAATGTTGCGCTACTCGTGTATGACCCGAAACAGGGACAACAACGGCAACGGAATCATCGACCAAGACGAGGTTAGGTGGTATATGGCATCCATCCGTCAGTTGGTGGGTATGACCATCGGCTCCGACCTGCTTACTTTCAATTCGAGGCTCTACAACCGCACCCAAGCCGAAATGGAGGGCAGCGGGTGGCGACAACACGTTGTGTCAAGCACCGCCAGTGGCACCAATGCCAGCAACAACCCCATTGTCCTGTGGGGCGAGGAGGTAGCCTCCACATCCACCCTGTCGGAATCCAACGATTGGTCTGACAATAGTGGAGGGTCGGTACAACTCACCACGTGGACCGTGCGTTGTGTGCGCAACCTCGGCACCACCAACGAAACCAAACAAATGGGCTACGACCTCTTGGAAGCACCTGCGGACTACATAGACGCAGACGAGGGCGACCACTCCATCACCTGCACCCGCATCAACGAAAAGGCCCTGCGCTACCAAACCACCCAAGAACTGGTCTTTGGCGATGAAAAGAGCGAAATGAACCGACTCTCCAAGAAGTTCTATGTCCACAGCGGCACTCGCAACACCCTGCCTACCATAACCGGACTCGGCTACGACAACTACTTCCTCGGCCACAACAACTACATTACCGATGTGGGCGACAGCGTTACCACAGGCCACTGCCCCGAGGGCTACCGACTGCCTAACCAAAGGGAGATGTCCATCATCTTCAACTACTTCAATGATTTGGCCGACAACCAGATATTCTGCCGAACCTACTACTCATTCGGTAGCAACGGCTCCATCCCCCACGAAACGGGTAAGATTGGTTGGGCCGTGCGAAAAGGCAGTGGCAATAGTGATGCCATTCAGATGAACAACAACAACTCCGCCGTTTCGGCACCTCGCTGCGTGCGTGATGCTTCGATTGAGGAGCTGGAGGAGGCCGGCTTGTTGTAGGACCGCGCAAGGTTGTGTGGGGCAGACATAGGAACGCTGTGCGTGGGCTATACGTGGGCTGTGCGTGAAGTTTGACGTGAGCTGTGCGTAGGTTATAAGTAGGCTATACGTGGATTATACGTGGGACTGAATGATACCGCTTCCCCCAAAAAAGGGCGTTCCAAGTGGGGGAGAAATAAAAAAAAGAGGTCTGAGGTTTTGAAATTTGAAATAAATGCGTACCTTTGTGTCCTCAATGCCCGGATGGCGGAATTGGTAGACGCGTTGGTCTCAAACACCAATAGGTTCACCCCTGTGCCGGTTCGATCCCGGCTCCGGGTACAATACAATCCTGTAAGCATTGATAGTCAATCGCTTACAGGATTGTTTTTTTATCAACACCTCAAAAATGGTCACTTTTGGTCACCACATTGCAAAGGTGACCTCAAAACGCCTCAAAATCTTCTACTCCTGTTCTTCGCGGAGGATAGTAATGTTGTATCTTTCAATTGGTTTTCATAACTTTATTGCGATAAATTAGGATTTCTCTAATAGCCCTAACTCAATTGAGTCTAAAGGAAGTATTAACGTATTAAAATTACTTATATGAAGAAGTTTTTATTGCTTTCAGTAGCTATGCTAATCTGTGTAGCCTCATTTGCCCAGAAAAAGGGAGACAAATGTGTAGCAGGATCACTCTCGCTTGATTGCGGAACTCAGAAAACCACAATTTCTGATGGGTCTTATTCAACCTCTGCCAATCAGCCTTCTGGTGCATTTTTTTCTATCGGAGCAGAGTTCGGTTATTTTGTAGCAAATAACTTGAGATTAGCTATGTATTTGTCTGTTCCATTCTCGTCTTCTCCTATAGAAGAGATTGACGGCAAATGGCTTAGAAATACAGCTACAGCCTTTGGAATCAATCCGAACGTTGCATACTACGTACAATTGACAGATAGATTATATTATACTCCAGAGATTGGTGCTTCGCTTGATTTTGGCTCTCGCAAAGAACAGCTTTCTATTTCCGAATCGTATAAGACACCATTTTGGGGATGGAATGTGTATGCAAATCTCTTAGCATTAGAATTTAAGGTTACTGAGAAGTTATCTATTGGTGCTCTTGTTAGCGGTCTATCGTATGGCAACACTCGATTTACAGACAAGAAGTCCGATGCTTATCTTGATTCAAGCCAATTCAATTTTGACTTGAACAACTCAAGCGTGCATATTCGTTTCTATTTTTAAGAGCAGTAAGTTAGCTTTTTCGCATTAATGTTTGCTGTTCTTGCATTGACAAACCGCACAACACAATTGAATTAGTTGGAGCAGGTTATTCAGCACATCTCATTTAACTAAACTAAGTGTATTCAGAAAAATCAATCTGAATACACTTTTTTAATGCCCGCAATTCAATTAATGAAGAAAGGATCAGCACGCAGTATCCCCCATTATCACGTAAAGATTTTGCGTTGGTCACTTTTGGTCACCTTTTCATACAATAACTGCGTGTATTTTTCGCATATTGCCCATAACTATCAATGTCTCAACTAGTTACAGATATTCAGTGTCAATTAGTTGCAAAATGCCTCATTTTCACGCAGTTAGGTCAATTTAGACCGCAAGATCCAACAAATGTAGGATTTCGGCTCCGGGTACAAGAGAAGAAGAGAGGAACTTTGTTCCTCTCTTTTTTGTGCCTTGTATCCCCACGGAGGCGCAATAGGAGAAATAAGAATGGTAGGGGTGTTGGGGAGCAATGGGAATGATAGGGGTGGTTGGAAGGCATTGCAAGATTGGAAAGAGTGCCGACCTTCCCACTACACAAAACAGGCAACGCCTGCAATTTTGAATTCTTCTTCCTATTGTCGGAGGAACAACCCACAAACAACAAGCGGGGCCTGTAAATCGGGCCCCGCTTGTCGATATGTTGATTAGTAGCGTTTATAAACCCACACATCGGGTTGTATCTTCTTATATTCCTTACGCATACGCTCCGCTTCGGCAAGGTTGTCGGTGGCGTGGGCAATCACCACCCACAATCCACTGGGGAAGGGAGTGATGGTATAGTTTTCGGCTCCGATACCGAGGGGGTCTTGTTTCGCGCACGCGCGTGCGTTATACTTAATGGAGAACACACCCACAGCCACATTGTAGCGTTTGTTGGGCGCAGGGGGCACAATGGCGGGCTTCTCCGGCTCGGCCACAACCTCCGGCTCCACAATGGCCACAGTGTCCACGGGGGCTGTGATTTCACACTCATCACTCTTTGCGCACTCCTTGTTACAGCAGGGGCAGAGGGCGAAAATCACCACAGCGGCAACCACCACAGCAGCAACCAGCCACCACACCCAGCAGCAACGGCAGCGTTTCTTCAAGGGAGCGATGGTGCCACCCTCCTCCTGCTCATCGGCTCCGAGTGCTCGGCGCAACTCCTCGGCAATCTGGAAACTTTGGGGCAGAATTACACCCACACTCTCAACCTTGATGGAGCCATCTTCGCCCTTGGCCCCCTCGAGCCAGTCGCCATAGAGGGCTGCGGCCTGCTCATCGGACATACCGCCCTGCTCGGCGATGATGTCGGTTACGGGGATGTGGTTGTCGGAAATCTTGGTGGTGAAGGTTACCCTCTTGGGGCTACCAACCACTTGCAGCGAGCCCACACCGGGAAGCGCAACATTTCCATACTGCACCAAGCAGTTGAAAATCAGTTTATTTACCACGTTACTCATAGTGTTGTGTCAGAGTTGTTTTTGTTGTGTCTATTGTGAGTTTGTTTTTGTCTACTTATGGTCCCTATTTTTTAGCCTTGGGTGGAGCGACCTTTTTGGCTTTGGGCCTCTCCTCCTTGGCCTCGGCCCAAGCGATGTGTTGTGGTTTGTTGCGCAGGCCGATGACCACGAGCACCACGCCGGCAACCACAAAGGGTATGCTCAACAACTGGCCCATATTCATACCGATAGCCGCCTTCATACCCTCCTCAAAGGCTACTTGGTCGTTTTTGATGTACTCCAACAGGAAGCGCGAGAGGAAGATACCGATGAGGCCCACGCCAAACATCAGGCCGGGGTGCTTGCGGCCGGCGTCTTTTTTGTAGTAGAGCCACAGTAGCACACCGAAAACCAACAAATAGAAGAGTGCTTCGTAGATTTGTGTGGGGTGCATAGGCTCGGTTTCGCCTGCCCTACGGAAGATGAAGCCCCAAGGGAGGTCGGTGGGTCCTCCGTAGATTTCGGAGTTCATAAGGTTGCCCACCCTCACACCTGCGCCACCCACGGCCACGGGTATCATAATGCGGTCGGCAGCCCACCAGAAGGGCATTTTGTTGCGCCACGCAAAGAGCGACAAGCCGAGCAGGAAGCCGAGTGCGGCTCCGTGGCTGGCCATACCACCCTCACGAATGTTGAGTATGCGCAGGGGGTTGGCGAGGTAGACTTCGGGCTCGTAGAAGAGGCAGTGTCCGAGCCTTGCTCCGATGATGCAGAACAGGGTGGCATACCAAAAGAGCGAGTCCACAAGCCTATCGGGCAACTTCTCCCTGCGGGTGAAGTTGGTGAAATAGTAGATGCCTGCGATGAAGGCCAATGCCCACAGCACGCCATAGTAGCGAATTTCGAGGCCGAATATGGAGAAAAATGTGGGGTCTACGTTCCACACCACTGCGTTGAAAATTGTCATCTTGTATTGTCTTTAACGGTATAACTGCGTGTAAAGGTAGTTAAATTTGGTTAATTTTTGCTGAGAGTGAACGAAAAAGTGCTCCCCTTGCCGAGTTCGCTGCGCAGATTGATGCTCTCACCGTGGGCTTCGAGCACGTGTTTCACAATGGCAAGGCCGAGTCCTGTGCCACCCTGCTCACGTGAGCGGTGCTTGTCGGTGCGGTAGAAACGCTCAAACACTCGGGGGATGTCCTCCTTGGCAATTCCGCGCCCATCGTCCCTCACCTCAATGAGTATTTTGTCGAAGAGGTCTATGAACTTCACAAAGGTGTGGCCGCCCTGATTGCCATAGCGGATGGAGTTGATAATCAGATTGATGAGCACTTGCTCCACATAGTAGCGGTCGGCCTTCACCCACACGGGCGGATAGGGTTGTTGGGAGTGCCAACCGATGTCGATGGAGATGTCCTTCTTGGTAGCCTCAAACTCGATGGTGTCCACAATATCACGGGTGAGCGAGGCGATGTCGAAGCGTTCATATTTGAGGTTGAGCACGCCCGATTCCAGTTTGGAAATAGCTTCAAGGTCGTTGGTGATGTTGATGAGTCGGTCGATACTCTTTTCGGTGCGTTCCAAGTAGCGGCGCATAATCACGGGGTCGTTCATACCCCCATCGAGGAGTGTGGAGATGTAGCCCTGAATGTTGAAAATGGGTGTTTTTATCTCGTGCGACACGTTGCCCACAAACTCCTTACGATACTTTTCGTTCTCTTTGAGTCGTGCAATTTCCTTGCGGTTTTGCTCGGCCCAGCGGTTGAGTTCGGCACTCACTGTGCGCTCGGCTCGGTTGGTTTGTTCGAGTTCGGCCGAGAGTTCGGCGGTCTTCACATCTCGCCCCAGCACCACTCGGTAGAGGGGTTTGATGCGCTGGATGAAGAAACCTTTGATGACCTGCTTGGTGCTGAAGAAGAGCACCACTCCACTGCCCAGTGCGAAAACGACACCCCACCACCAATTGTCAATGTGTACAAACCAACTCATCACAACGCCCGTGGCCACACACAGGAGGGTAACTGCTCCCACGATGAGTGCAGCCCCTTGGATAGTTCTTATCTTCATACGGCTCAAGTTGCTTGATTTTTGTATTTAGCAAAACTACACAAAACTTATGATGTTTCAAATAAATTTGCGACCTTTGTGGGCACAATGTGCGTTTGGCCCCGTAGTTTAATGGATAAAATGCGAGATTCCGGTTCTTGTGCTGGCGGTTCGATTCCGCCCGGGGCTACAATTTGGAATTGAGAATTGAAAATTGAGAATTGAGAAAGTTGCGAGTAAGCGAGGGCAGAGGGTGCTTGCACACTTTGCCGAGCGAGAGCAACTAAAAGCCACCATAGGTGGGTTAATTGAGAATTGACAAACCCCTCCGCCTAACGGCACCTCCCCTAACTTAGGGGAGGAGTGGTCGTAGGTCCCCCTCTAAGTTAGAGGGGGGTGGCTGAAAGCCGGGGGCGTCTGTTTTGAAATTGAGAATTGCAGGAAAGGGCATTTTTAGCGTAACACTCTATGGATTTTAAGTTGGTGGCAGACTACAAGCCTACCGGCGACCAGCCGGAGGCCATCGAGGGCTTGGTGCGCTCGGTGCAAAGCGGTATGCCCCACACCACCCTGCTCGGCGTTACGGGCTCCGGTAAGACCTTCACCATAGCCAACGCTGTGGCGCAACTCAACCGCCCCACACTCGTGCTCTCACACAACAAAACCCTTGCAGCGCAACTCTACAGCGAGTTCAAAGCCTTCTTTCCCGACAACGCTGTGGAGTACTTTGTCTCCTACTACGACTACTATCAGCCCGAGGCCTATCTCCCCGCAAGCGACACCTACATCGAAAAGGACCTCGCCATCAACGATGAGATTGAAAAACTGCGACTCCACACCACCGCCTCACTCCTCTCGGGCCGTAGGGATGTGATTGTGGTATCCAGCGTGTCGTGTCTTTACGGTATCGGCAACCCCTCGGACTTCCACGCCAACAGCATAACCCTCCGTGTGGGCGAAGAGATTGCACAGCGCAAACTCCTCTACCGTTTTGTAGATGCCCTCTACACGCGCACAGAGCGCAACCTTGAGCCCGCCACATTCCGAGTGAAGGGCGACACCATAGACGTTATGCCCTCCTATGCCGAGAGCGAGGCCTACCGCATCTCAATGTTTGGCGATGAGGTGGAGGCCCTCTACCGCATAGACCCTATGACGGGCGCACGCACCGAGGAGTTGCAGGAGATAACCATCTTCCCCGCAAACCTCTTTGTAACCACTCGTGAGCGCACCGAAAAGGCCATTCGTGAAATTCAACTCGACCTCGGTCGCCGCATCGAAGAGTTTGAAAAAGAGGGGCGCAAAACCGAGGCGCAGCGCATCAAGCAGAGGGTGGAGTATGACTTGGAGATGATTAAGGAACTCGGCTACTGCTCCGGCATTGAGAACTACTCCCGCTATATGGATGGTCGCAAGCCGGGCGAGAGGCCCTTCTGTTTGTTGGACTACTTCCCCGAAGATTTCCTCCTCGTGGTAGACGAGAGCCACGTTACCATTCCGCAGGTGAGGGCTATGTATGGAGGCGACCGCGCACGCAAGGAGAACCTTGTGGAGTATGGTTTCCGCCTGCCCGCCGCTGTGGACAACAGGCCCCTGACCTTCGGCGAGTTTGAGATGTTCGGCCGCAGCGTAATCTACTGCTCGGCAACCCCCGCCGACTACGAACTCATCAAGAGCGAAGGCTCCGTGGTGGAGCAGCTCATCAGGCCCACAGGACTCCTTGACCCCGAGATTGAGGTGCGCCCCACCGACAATCAGGTAGACGACCTGCTGGAGGAGATAAACCAATGCGTACACAGGGGGCAGAGGGTGCTCGTTACGACCCTCACAAAGCGTATGGCCGAGGAACTGTCCAAGTACTTCGACCGCATCGGTATTCGCAACCGATACATACACTCCGATGTGGACACCCTCGACCGAGTGCAGATTTTGGAGGACCTCAAAGCAGGCTCCTTTGATGTGCTCATTGGCGTAAACCTCCTGCGCGAGGGTCTTGACCTGCCCGAAGTGTCGCTCGTGGCCATTATGGATGCCGACAAAGAGGGCTTCCTACGCAGCGAAAGGGCCCTGACTCAGACCGCAGGCCGCGCCGCACGCAACGTGGAGGGCCGAGTGATTATGTATGCCGACAAGATTACCGATGCAATGCAGGGCACCATATCCGAAAGCCAACGCCGCCGACAAAAACAAATCAATTACAATGAGGCTAACGGCATAACACCCACACAGATACGCCGATATACACGCACCACCATCGCAGGCAACACCTCCTCCGCCACACCCCTCTATGAGCCCTACCCGTTGGGTGGCTCCGGTGGGTTGATGGCAGCCGACAACAAGGGTGTCTACTCCGCATCCGAGCGCGAAAGTGCCATACTTGAAGCACGCAAGCGTATGGAAGAAGCCGCCAAAGCACTCGACTTTGCACAGGCCGCCCTATGGCGCGACCGAATGTATGAACTGCAAGGCAAAAAGAGCGACAAGAGGTAGTTTTACTCCTCCATCAATTACACACAAACAAATGTAAATGAAGCAGATAGCGCACAAGATAACACAACTGATAGACCTCTTCTACATCGCTCCCATACGGAAGATTTGCCCCCAACAAACCTTCCGCTATGCCGTCTGCGGAGGCGCAAACCTCGTGCTCAACTGGCTGCTCTACGCACTGCTCTACGATGTGGTGCTCGGCTTCGACTACCTCAACCTCGGCATTGTCTACATCTCACGACACATCGCCGCACTTTGCATCACATTCCCCATAACACTCCTCACCGGCTACTGGCTCCAAAGCCGCATATCCTTCGTGGGCTCCACACTCGGCGACCGCCGCAGCCTTGTGCGCTACACCATCACCACACTCGGCTCGCTGGCCATCAACTACGTGTGCCTCAAAATCTTTGTGGAATGGGGCCACATCCACGCCCCCATAGCACAGGTACTCACCTCGCTCATCACCGTGATTTACAGCTACCTGCTGCAAAAATATTGGACCTTCCGCAAGGCATAATCTTTGCTTACAAGTGGGGGGCTAACGTCTAACGTCTTTTTTTGAGGGCCTTAGGGGCCTTGGGGGCCTTAAAGACCTTAGGGCCCTAAATGTCCCTTTTCTGCTCTTCGCTATTTTGCAAAATACAAAGTATTTTGTACCTTTACGTGCTAATTTTGCGCACAAGCATAATCACCCACAACGGCAACACTATGATTGACAGAGCAACAGTAGACAAAATATACGCCACAGCCAACGTGGTGGAGGTTGTCAGCGACTTCATTTCGCTCCGCAAGCAGGGAGTGAACTACACCGCTTGTTGCCCCTTCCACAACGAAAAAACACCCTCCTTTGTGGTCTCCCCTTCCAAAGGACTCTACAAGTGTTTCGGTTGTGGCAAGGGCGGTAATGCCGTAACCTTCGTGATGGAGCACGAAAAGCTCACCTACGTGGAGGCCCTCAAATGGGTGGCCAAGAAGTATGGCATCCCCGTGGAGGAGCGCGAGGAGACCCCCGAGGAGAAGCAACGCAATGATGACAGGGAGAGTATGATGATTGTCAATGCGTGGGCTTCGGACTACTTTATGAAGGCCCTCTACGACACTGACGAGGGGTTGAGCGTGGCCCGCAGTTACTTCGCAGGCCGAGGGCTCACCGATGCCACAATAAGGAAGTTCGGACTCGGCTACTGCCCCGGTCGTGGTGATGTGATGACCCAAGCCGCACTCAAAGGTGGCTACAAGGAGAAATTCCTCATTGACACCGGCCTCACCATCAAGCGTGAAACGGGTGGCTACTACGACCGTTTTTGCGGCAGGGCGATGTTCCCCATACAGACCATCAGCGGCCGCGTTACGGCTTTTAGTGGTCGTGCCCTCTCCGGTGAGAACAAGGCAAAGTATGTCAATTCGCCCGAGAGTATGGTCTACAGCAAGAGCAACAACCTCTATGGTATCTACTTTGCCAAGAGTGCCATTGCGAAGGAGGACCACTGTATTCTCGTGGAGGGCAACATTGACGTGGTGCAGATGCACCAGAAGGGCATTGAGAATGTGGTCGCCCCGCTTGGTACGGCTCTCACTGCGGAGCAGGTGAGGGTTATCAGCCGATTCACACGCAACATCACTCTCCTCTTCGATGGCGACAATGCGGGTGTGAAGGCTGCCATTAAGGGTGTGGACCTTGTGTTGAAGGAGGGTATGAATGTGAGGGTTGTGGTGCTGCCCGAGGGCGAAGACCCCGACTCCTATGCTCGCGCCCACACTGCCGACCAAATCAGGGAGTTCATCGACCGCAACCGCAAGGACTTCATCTCCTTCAAGGCCTCGCTCTATGCCGAGCAGGTGCAGAGGGACCCCATACGCAAGGCCGAACTTATCAGCGATATGGTGAGCAGCATTGCGCTCATCCCCGATGATATTCAACGCTCGGTATTCATCAAGGAGTGCGCCAAGACTATGGATGTAGACGAGAGTCTGCTCACGGGCGAGGTTATCCGCAAGCGTATGGGCACCCAGTATGACCGCCACACCCACGAATTCATCCGTAACCAGCAGGCCCGCCAAAGGGTTGAGGAGCGAGAACTCAAAGAGGTGGTGAGTGTCGGCAGACACAAGGCCGGCAGCAGTATGACCGAGTTGGAGAAGGAACTCGCAGGCTACCTCATAAAATATGGCCACTGCTCGTTCAACTATCGTGATGGCAAGGTGGTTACGCCCTTCAATGTGGCCGACACCATCTTTTCCGAGATTGAGGGCGAGGGGCTTCAGTTTAGGGATGCACGTTATAGGGCTATTATGGAGTGCTATCAGGCCAACCGTGGTAGCGTGGCCGAGGGTGAGAAGGTCCCCGAGCACTTCTTCATTGAGATGAACGACCCCGAGGCGAGCAGTGCGGCCGTGGACATCCTCACCGAGAACGACAACTACAAGCAGTCGCAAATCTGGAAGGAGCACGACATCTACATCGACACCGAGGAGGAACGCTTGGGTAAGATTATCCCCAAGAGCATCCTACTCTACAAGTCAAAGGCCATAGAGGCACTGATTGAGGAGTTGAACAAGCAGCTGGCCGATATGGACGAGGAGGCGGCCGAGTATATGTCGGTGGTGGAGAAGATTGCCCGCTTCAACAGTATGCGCAAGGAGATGGCCGAGAAAATTCAGCGAAATATTCTATGAGCGACTATAGGAACATATCCATAAAAAATAAGCGTGCCTACTTCAACTACGAGATTTTGGAGGAGTTTGTGGCGGGCATTGTCTTGGCCGGCACGGAGATTAAGTCCCTGCGCTTGGGCAAGGCTTCGTTGGTGGACTGCTACTGCTACTTTGTAAACCACGAACTCTTCATCCGAGGGATGAATATTGCGGAGTATGCGTGGGGCAACATCAACAACCACGCCCCCAAGAGGGACCGCAAGTTGCTCCTCACGGCTCGTGAACTGACCAAGTTGGAGAGGGCTTCGCAGGACAAGGGTGTAACGATTGTGGGCTTGCGTATGTTCATCAACGACAGGGGCTTTGCAAAGGTTGCCATTGGCCTCGCCCGTGGTAAGCACGAGTACGACAAGCGCGAAACCATCAAACAACGCGACACCAAACGAGAACTTGACACAATCAAAAAACAATATAGAAGATAGGGCCTTCGGCAAATTCAAAATTCAAAATTCAAAATTTTCGGTCCACCAAAGAAAATGAAAGAGGATAATGTGATTTTGACCAAAAGTTATGACTTTGCCAATCGTGCTGTTCGCCTATGTCGATTCTTGTGCGAGCAACATAGAGAGTATGTATTATCACAACAGATGCTTCGTAGCGGGACAAGTATTGGGGCCAATGTTCGTGAAGCACAAAGGGCGCAATCTCGCAAAGACTTTGTTGCCAAACTAACCATTGCGCTAAAAGAAGCATATGAAACAGAGTATTGGTTGGAGTTGTTACACGATAACAACTATCTAACCAAAGAACAATTTGACAGCATCTTCAAGGATTGCAGAGATTTAACCAATATATTATCACGGATAGTAATCAGTTCAAAATCTCAAGAGTAATTTTGAATTTTGAATTTTGAATTACCAATGGGTTTAATTTTATGTATTGAGACAGGCACCGACATCTGTTCGGTGGCATTGGCAAGGGATGGCGAGATGATAGCCCTCAGGGAGAGCGACCTCGGACACGACCACGCCCGCAAGGTGGGGGTGTTCACGCAGGAACTACTTCAGGAGCACAACATCGCCCCCGATGAGTTAGACGCTGTTGCGGTGGGCAAGGGCCCCGGCTCCTACACCGGACTGCGCATCGGAGTGTCGTTTGCCAAGGGTATGTGCTACGCACTCGGTATTCCACTGGTGTCGGTGGACTCCCTCAGGTCGTTGGCGGCCTGCTTGGCCGAGGAACACGAAGCGGGTATCGTGGAGGTGGAAGATTGGGACAACTCCATCCTCTGCCCTATGATTGACGCCCGCAGGATGGAGGTCTATGCCGAGTTGTTCGACACCTCGTTGGAGCCCCAAAGCGAGGTGGTGGCCGAGGTGGTTACCGATAGGAGCTTCTTCGATGTGCAACTTCAGCGCAAGAGGCTTGTGATTTTCGGTAGCGGTGCCGAGAAGTGCAGGGGCATATTGGAGTGGGCCGAGTATGTGGAGATTGCTCCCTCCGCCCGTGGACTCTGCGCCGAGGCCGAGAGGAAACTACAAGCCGGCGAGGTGGAAGACGTGGCCTACTTTGAGCCCTTCTACCTGAAAGACTTCATCGTTACGGCCTCCAAGAAGAAACTTTTTTGACACAACAGACCAAAAACTATGGGATACAAGGAAGACAAACAATACCAACTCGATGGCCGCTATATGCGTATGGCGCGTGTGTGGGCCGAGAACTCCTACTGTGTTCGCCGCCAAGTGGGCGCACTCATCGTCAAGAACAAGATGATTATCTCGGATGGCTACAACGGTACCCCCTCGGGCTTTGAGAACATCTGCGAGGACGACAGCGGGGTAACCAAACCATATGTGCTCCACGCCGAGGCTAACGCCATCACCAAGTTGGCCAAGAGCCACAATAGTGGCGATGGCAGCACCCTCTATGTTACCGCCTCGCCTTGTATGGAGTGCTCGAAACTCATCATCCAGTCGGGCATTAGGAGGGTTGTATATAGCGACCTCTACCACAACACCGATGGCGTGGAACTGCTCAAACGCAGCGGCATTGAGGTTGTCCACCACCCTGTGGAAGGGAATTGATAATTTTGAATTCAAAATTCATAATTCAAAATTCAAAATTGTCCCCCTCTGAGTTAGAGGGGGTGGCTGAAAGCCGGGGGCGTCTGTTTCGGGTAGGGCCACTAAGGACCTTAAAGCCCTTAAAGTCCTTAAGGCAGACGGCAGACCAAAAACGGCCTTAACCCACCCCAACGACACAAAGCACCGCAAGGATGGGACTACATTAAAAGTTTTTCGGGCGCCTTTTTACAAAAAGGTGCAAAACAAAAAAAAGAAAACGAAAAGAAAAATATGGCACAGGTTATTCCGACAGAGTTAGGTACGGAGGGTATTGGTAAGTTGTTGCGCAGGTATGCTGTGCCTGCGATTATTGCGATGACGGCCTCATCGTTGTACAATATGGTGGACAGCATATTCATTGGTCAGGGCGTTGGTCCGTTGGCCATTTCGGGTTTGGCTGTAACCTTTCCTTTGATGAACATTTCGGCGGCATTTGGCTCGTTGGTGGGTGTTGGTGCTGCGGCGATTGTGTCGATGTTGCTGGGCCAGAAGAACTATGGCGTTGCCCGCAAGGTGTTGGGCAATGTGATGACAATGAATGTGGTGCTGGGTGTGGTGCTGATGGTCTTTGGGCTGCTGTTTTTGGACCCCATCCTCTACTTCTTTGGTGCGAGCGAGAACACCATTGTGTATGCGAGGGAGTATATGATATACATCCTCTTGGGCAATGTCATCACCCACCTCTACTTGGGCCTGAATGCGGTGTTGAGGTCGGCGGGCAGGCCGAAGGTGGCGATGTGGCTCACGATACTCACGGTGGTGCTGAATGCTATTTTGGACCCCATCTTCATCTTTGTGTTCGATATGGGCATCAAGGGTGCGGCCATAGCCACGGTGCTGGCACAAACGGTGTCGCTGATGTGGCAACTGCGCCTGCTGACGAACAAGAACGAGGTGCTCCACTTTGAGAACGGTAAGGTCTTTACGTATGACAAGAAGATTGCCCGTGAGTCGCTCAAAATTGGCCTTTCGCCCTTCCTGATGAATATGGCTTCGTGCTTTGTGGTGCTGCTGATAAACAACCAGTTGCGCCGCTATGGCGATGAGATGGGCCCGGGAGTGGGCGACATTGCCATTGGTGCCTATGGTATTGTAAACCGCATTTTGTTCTTGTTTGTGATGATTGTTATGGGCTTCAACCAAGGAATGCAGCCCATTGCGGGCTACAACTACGGTGCGGGGCTCTACGATAGGGTGCTGAAGGTCTTTTGGCAGACCGTGGGTTGGGCTACGGTGTGTACCACGCTGGGCTTTGTCGTGGGCGCGTTTGTGCCGGAGGTTGCCGTGAGGTTGTTCACCAGCGATGCGAAGATGATTGAGATTGCCTCTCGGGGCTTCACTATTGCCGTGGCCACCTTCCCCATTGTGGGCATCGGTATGGTGGCTTCCAACTTCTTCCAGAGCATCGGTATGGCGGGCAAGGCCATATTCTTGTCGCTCTCACGTCAGGTGCTGTTCCTCATCCCGTGCCTGATTGTGGTGCCGCTGTTCTTTGGCATTGAGGGCGTGTGGATGGCACTGCCCATCTCGGATGCGGTTTCATCGGTGGTGGCTACGGTGCTGATACTGGGGCTGATGCGCACATTCAGGAAAAACCCACAAACCGTTGGCTTCAAAGGTGTTGAGGGAGTTGAAGAGGAGAACAAACAATAAAGAGTGAGAGATATGGAGAAGAAGTTTGTGATAACCATCGGTCGCCAACTGGGTAGTGGTGGTAAGGATATTGCGGAGAGGCTCGGAGCAAAGTTGGGCGTTCCTGTCTACGACAAACAAATCATCAACGAGGCCGCCAAGGAGAGCGGCCTGCTGCCCTCGCTCTTTGAGCAGGCCGATGAGAAGGAGAGCAAGGTGCGCCCTATGGGGTGGAGCACTTGGGGCCTCAACTCGGCTGTCTACTCGGGCTATATCAACAACGACACCCTCTTCGGTATCCAGAGCCAAACCATTGAGAAGTTGGCCGAGAGGGGTAGTTGTGTGATTGTTGGCAGGTGTGCCGACTATGTGCTGCGCGATGCGGAGGGCGTGTTGAGAGTCTTTATCACCGCCGAGGAGAGCGACCGCATCGAGCGCATCTGCGGATGCAAGGGGTGTGGCGCAAAGGAGGCCGCCCAGAGCATAGCCCAAACGGAGAAACAGCGTGCGGCCTACTACAACTACTACACCTTCAAGACGTGGGGTGCCGCCGAGAGTTACGACCTCTGCCTAAACTCCTCACTACTGGGCGTGGAGGGCTGCGTGGATGTTATCATCGCCGCACTCGGCAGGCTCGGATAGGCAAGGGCGCAAACCATAGCCTCAAGAGAAAATCACCACTCACGCCACTTTCCACCTTGCAACGGGGAGGGTGGCGTGAGTGGGTTTTGTACGGGGGTAAAAACGAAATGTGTATAACAGTATAGAGGAGTATAGAGATATAACCTATTTAGTTATCAAAGAGTTAGAGAGATTGACAGCCCCGAAGCCCCACAAAACGAAATGTTACATCGGCGTTACTTTCGTGTTACTTTCGACTGCAATTTGAACGCAGCGTTCGAGCGATAATGTTACATCGCCCTGAAAAACGGCAATAAACCGCCTAATTTCGGGGCGTTGTTGTATCTGTATAGTTATGGCTAAACCCGCGCTAAAAGCCATCAGAGGGGCGATTTGGGGCTATTGTGCGCCGTTGTCGCTAATGCTCTGCTGGTAGCCCTTCGAAGCTTTCAAATCAGGCGTTCAAACGCCTGTCGAAGGCCTTTCAAATAATGGGGATTGTCCCGTTCTCCCAATCCTGATAATTGAGTTTAGATGCCCACTTAGATACCCAATTAGAACCCCATTGTTTTTGTCAAGTTCAAAACGAAATGTGTGTGTTAGATACCCATTTAGATACCCATTTTTTTGTAATTTTTGACGCTCAAAATGCTACTTAATTACAAAACACCCCCGAAATCTTGCAGAAAATTACACTCAAAATACCCCTTAATTACATAAAAACACACAAAAAACAACCCCTAAACTTTGTGGAAACACAATGAAAAACAGCGAGATACATTGAGTACCTCGCTGTTTTTGTGTCTAAAAAGTGCGCGAAAAGTGCATCATCAGGAAAATAACTTCCTAAACAAACACTATCCCATAGTGTTGAAGCGTACGCTCGCCTTGACCAGAGCCAGCGCACGAATAGAGTCTGCTGGGATATCCTTCGGTGAGTGGTGCGGGTTGTGGCTTACGAGTCGTACTGTACGCTCGTCATCGCCCTTCTGTATATACTTAATAGTAATATAGTCCTCGCCATCGAGCGTGAACGAAAGCAGATACATCTCACCCCAGAGGATACTCCGTACTCCGTTGGGTATCTCTTTATATAGTACGATGTCGCCACTTTTGAGAAGTGGATACATCGAGTCGCCTCGTACATATAGAGCTCCATCGCAAGGAGGGAGGTCGGGGATTTGTAAATGGCTGATAGGCACTTGTCGTGAATTTGTGTCGAACAATGATACTAACCCCGCTGTTGCATCAAGTTCATAGAGAGGAATGCTCTGTAATCCAATGGCAAGGTCTGAACGAAGAGGAAACTGTTGTTTGATGACAGCTTGTTCAGGCGTTATTGGGGACTGTATCATATCACCACGACCTGTCAATAACCATTCCGCAGATATATTCGCATTCGCGCATACTTTTTCTAAAACATCGTACGATGGTTTGCCTTGGCGAGTACCAACGACATTCTCAACAACGGTAGCAGAGACTCCAATACTTTGGGCAAATGCTCGCTTATTGCCTCTATATAAGGTTTTTATAACCTCCTCAAAACGCTCATTTATAGTCATATCACAGTAAAATGTTCGCAAAAGCGTAAAATAATTCGCAATTTATTTTGTATATTCGCAAATGCGTATTATATTTGCGGTGTCTTAATGATTAAGACGGGAGCAAAGATAATGATTTTTATCTATTTGACAATAGGAAATTTACTAATACAGAAAAGGATATGAAATACATTGAATTGCCAAAAGAGCAAAAGGGAGCATTAAGACGAAAGTTTAATGTAAGTACCCCTACAATCTGGTCAGCCTTGAACTATGTAACTCATAGCGATTTGGCGAAGAGGATCCGCAAGGCGGCTATCGCCAAAGGTGGCGTAGTGAAAAATCTAATACAAACACCAGAGGGCTTTATGCCGAACTGCGAGACCAAGTACATACATGGTGAGGGTACAGTCCTTGGCATTATTCAGACCTTCCCGAACAATGTTCGA
>JAFQNC010000026.1 GCA_017396085.1 Tidjanibacter sp.
GCCCAGCGAGATGTCGGCTTTGCGGCCCTCGGCCACAATCCTACGGCTCTCCGGAATAAGATTTTCGTTGGTATTTATATCTTGCATATCCATATAGTTATCCATATTAACCCACAAAGATACAAATATAATTGAGAATTGGAAATGGAAAATTGAAAATTAAGGTGTGCCTTCGGCACGGGTATTAAAAAAGATACCCGTGAGTAGTAAAAGGCATGAAGTTCAGAAAGGGCAGAAAAGGCAGAATGGGCAGAAAGGGACATTAAGGCCCTTAAAGTCCTTAAGGCCCTTAATGAAAAAAACGCCAAATCGTTAAACAGTAAAGCCTACCCAATCACTCTGCCATAGAGGTCATACTCCTCGCAGTCGGTGATTTCGACCATCACAAAGTCGCCCTCGGCAAGGGGTGTGGGACTGCTGACAAGTATCTCCTCATCCACCTCGGGGCTATCATACTGCGAGCGGCCCACGTAGTAGTCCCCCTCGGTGCGGTCTATCACCACACGCATCCTCTTACCAACCCTCTCGGCATTGAGCGCCAGCGAGATACGCTTTTGCAACTTCATAAGCCTCTCCACGCGTTCTTCCTTAACCTCCTCGGGCACATTGTCCTCCATCGTTAGTGCGCTGGGCGTACCCTCCTCCTCCGAATAGGCGAAGGCACCAAGGCGGTCAAACCTAACCCTCTGCACAAACTCACACAACTCCTCAAAGTCCTCCTCGCTCTCACCGGGGAAGCCCACGAGCATTGTGGTACGCAGTGCAATATCGGGAATTTCGGCCCTCAAACGCTCCACCAGAGCCTCGGTTTCGGCTTTTGTGATGCGGCGGCGCATAGCGGAGAGCACATTGTCGGCAATGTGTTGCAGAGGAATGTCGAGGTACTTACACATCTTGGGCTCATCCCTAAGCACCTCAATCACATCTTGCGGGAAATCGGTAGGATAGGCGTAGTGCAACCTCACCCACTCCACGCCCTCAATGGCGCACAGGCGGCGCAACAACTCGGCCAACTTGCGCTCGCCATAGAGGTCTTTGCCGTAGTAGGTGGTATCTTGGGCTATCACGATTATCTCCTTCACGCCAACGGCCACAAGGCCCTCAGCCTCCTCCAGCACCTGCTCCATAGGCACACTGCGGTGGTGGCCACGAATGAGAGGAATGGCACAGTAGGCGCAGTGCCAATTACACCCCTCGCCAACTTTTAGGTAGGCGTAGTGGTCGGGGGTGGTGAGGAGTCGCTCGGTTTCAAGTTCGGGCAGGTACTCAGCATCAAGAGCCTCAACCACCTCACGGAGCGAGCGAGCACCAAAGTAGTCGTCCACCTCGGGTATCTCCTCGCGGAGTTCGTCTGCATACCTCTCGCTCAAACAACCCATCACAAAGAGTTTTTCGATGCGCCCATCGGCCTTTGCCTCGGCACATTCGAGAATGGTGTCTATGGCCTCCTGCTTGGCATCGCCAATGAAGCCACAGGTGTTGATGACCACGATTTTTGCATCGGTGCTGTTGCTGTCCACCTCAATCTCATAGCCTGCCTCATCGAGTTGGGCCATAAGGTGTTCGCTGTCCACAAGGTTTTTGGAGCAGCCGAGTGTTATGACGTTGATTTTCTTTTTGCTCATATACGGTTGTTGCGCTGTGTGCCCGCCCAAAGGGTGGCTCCTATTTGTTCCCGAAGAGAGCATTCACATACTCCCTGCGGTCGAAGATTTTGAGTTGGTCCACGCCCTCGCCAATGCCGATGTAGTGTACGGGGATGCCGAATTGGTCGCTGATACCGATAACCACACCACCTTTGGCCGTGCCGTCTAATTTGGTGATGGCAAGCGAATTGACCTTTGTAGCGGCGGTGAACTGACGCGCTTGTTCAAAGGCGTTCTGACCCGTGGAGCCGTCCAACACAAGCATAACCTCGTGGGGGGCATCGGGGATGATTTTACCCATCACGTTGCGAATCTTGGCGAGTTCGTTCATCAGGCCCACCTTATTGTGCAGGCGGCCTGCGGTGTCGATGAGGACCACATCGGCCTTGTTTGCCACAGCCGATTTGAGGGTGTCAAAGGCCACCGATGCGGGGTCGGAGCCCATATTCTGGCGTATCATTGTGGCACCTGCCCTGTCGGCCCACACCTGCAACTGGTCAATGGCGGCAGCACGGAAGGTGTCGGCCGCACCGATGTAGACCTTCTTGCCGGCCTTCACCAGTTGGGCGGCGAGTTTACCGATGGTGGTTGTCTTGCCCGCACCATTCACACCCACCACCATAACCACATAGGGAGTGCCCTCGGTGATATTGAGGCCAAAGTTGGCCTGCTTCTCTTCGCACTCCTGAAGGAGGTTGCTAATCTCCTCGCGCAGAATGTCGTTGAGTTCGGCGGTGTTCATATACTTATCCCTTGCCACGCGGGCTTGGATGTTGTCGATGATTTTCACGGTGGTCTCTACACCCACATCGGAGGTTATGAGCACCTCTTCAAGGTCGTCAAGAAAACTCTCATCCACACGTGAGCGACCTGCCACCGCGCGGGCCAACTTACCAAAGAATCCCTCCTTGGTCTTTTTGAGTCCCTCGTCAATTTCCTCCTGCTGGGAACTCTCGCCCACAGGCTCTGCCACCTCCTCAGTGGTGGGTTGCTGTCCCTCCTCGGTCGGGGCGTTATTCTGTGCGGGCTCTTGCGTGGACTCCGCTTTCTTCTTTTTGAATATGTCAAACAGTGCCATTGTTTCTTGTTGTGTCTGTTTATGTGTGTTTCGTATGTGTCTGTTTGTGCGTGTGCGTAAATCGCACAAAGATACTACCTATTTTTTGAATTTCCTCACAAGTGGGGTACCCTCAAACAAAGTTTTGCCCTCCTCGGGGGTAATGTTGGCCCAAAATGTGCTGTCGTAGTCGGTGGGGTTGATGAGGGTGTCAAAGCGTGGATTGACGTGCAGCGGAGCGGTGGCATTGTGGGGACAGCAGGTCTGACATTCATCGCATCCGAATATCCACCCGTGGGTGTCAAAATCGGCACTTTCGGAGCCGAGTTCTACTGTTCTGTTTGATATGCAAAGTGTTGTATTTATCGCCCTATTTGGACTAATTGCTCCCGTTGGGCATCGTAGCAAACAGCGACCACATCCTACACAACCATCTTCCTCATAGGGGGCACTGTAGGAGTCGCACTCCTCGGTGAGGACCAGTGCGCCCAAGACGATGAACGAACCGAGCCGTGGGCTAATAATCAGCGAATTGCGCCCAATCCAACCGATGCCCGCCAAGCGAGCCAAGGTCTTTTCGGCCAAGGGAGTGCTATCCACGCAGATTTTCACCGCTTTACGGTCGCTGATACCGAGCCCTGCGGCTACCGTGCGGAGCATATCTTTGAGCATCGTGTGGTAGTCGGGCGCAAGAGCATAGGAGGCTATGCGGGTGTTGCAATCGGCCTCGTAGCCCATTGAGAAGCCGTTTTTGTAACTTACGGCTCCCACCACCACACTCCGCGCTCCCTCCAACAGCAGGCTCGCATCGAAGCGTTTGTCGATGTTGCGATGGAGGTAGCCGAGGTCGGGCGCATTGCCCTCCGCCAACCACTCCTCAAATCGCTCTTTGGCATCGGAGAGTTTTTCCACACGAACCACTCCCCACGCATCAAAGCCCGCCGAGGCCATCAGTTCCGATATTTTTTCGGTTTTGAACATCCCACAGATTTTGTTACTTTTGTGGTCGGAAACAATAATTACACTACTTTTGCCGCTGGTTTTACAAAAATGTAAACAACCTCAAAGGTAAGTCAATATTTTAAGAAATGAAAATCGAAACACTTAAACAACTTTTTACCCATAGTGTTCGCAAGTGGAGCAAGCGTACCGCACTCTCGATGTTCGAGCGTGAGAGTATGACCTATGGCGAAATGGCCGACAGGGTTGCCTACGTCAGCGAACTCCTCTCAGGTGCAGGCATAGCCCCCGGCGACAAGGTGGTGTTGTTGAGTAGCAGTATGCCCAACTGGGGCGTGTGCTACTTTGCAGCCGTCAATGCCGGTATGGTCATCGTGCCCATCCTGCCCGACTTCTCGGGTGCCGAACTCGATAAAATCATCACCCACTCCGAGGCCAAAGCACTCTGCGTGAGCGACAAACTCTACACCAAACTCTCGGCCGAAACCATCGGTAGGATGAACATCGTCATCCGCACCAAAAACCTCGGTGTGCTCAACCGCACCTGCGAGGAGCACGTTGCTCCCGCCGAGCCCAAACCCGAGGACCTCGCAGCAATAATCTACACCTCCGGTACCACCTCCACCCCCAAGGGCGTGATGCTCACCCATCGTGCGCTCACCATTCAAGTGGAACTCTGCTACGATATGCAGAACGTAGACGAGGAGGACATCTTCTTGAGCATACTTCCGTTGGCCCACACCTACGAGTGTTCGCTCGGACTGCTGCTCCCCATCAGCCACGGCTCGCAGGTGGTCTACCTCGACCGTCCTCCTACCGCTTCGGCACTGATGCCCGCCTTCAAGAAGGTGCGCCCCACCATCATACTCTCGGTGCCACTGATTATGGAGAAGGTCTACCGCAGTCAGGTTAAGGGCCGATTTACCAAGACCAAATTTATGGCAGCCATCTACTCGGTGGGCATATTCCGCAAGTTGCTCCACCGCATTGCAGGTGTGGCTATGAAAAAACTCTTCGGTGGCAGGGTGCGCTTCTTCGGTATTGGTGGCGCAAAGGCCGACAGCGAGACCGAGCGCTTTATGCGTGAGGCCCACTTCCCCTACGCCATTGGCTATGGTCTGACCGAAACGGCACCCCTTCTCTATGGTGCTGTGCCCTCCAAAACTCGCTATCAGGCTGTGGGCTACCCCGCACTCCACGTGGAGGGTAGGCTCATCAACCAAAACCCCGAAACGGGCGAGGGCGAACTCGTGGTTAAGACCCCCTGCATTATGGAGGGCTACTACAAAAACCCCAAGGCCACGGCCGAGGCTTTCACCGAGGATGGTTGGTTCCGCACCAAAGACCTCTGCGTGTTCGACAAGAAGGGTTACCTTGTAATCAAAGGCAGGGCCAACAATATGATTGTGGGTGCTTCGGGCGAGAACATCTACCCCGAAGAGATTGAGAGTGTTATCAACACCCACACCCTCGTTACGGAGTCCATCGTGGTGGCCGACAAGGGCACCCTTGTGGCTCTGGTGGAACTCGACAAGGAGAAACTTGAGGAGCGACTCTCGGAGTTTAAGGACAACGTGTCGGCGAAGTATGACGAGATTATGCGTGAGATTCGCGACTATGTGAACTCCCGCGTTGGCAAGTTTGCCCGCGTGTCGCAGGTGGAGGAGCAGAAAGAGGGTTTTGAGAAAACCCCCACGATGAAGATTAAGCGATTCTTGTACCGCCGCGACAAATAAAAAACTCAGATTGCGGGCAACTGCGGCGTCATACTGCGATAAACTCCCTCCTCATTTACTTTGGTAAACTGCGGAGGGAGTTTTCTTGTATTTCTTGCATTTGCACCGCACTTTGCGTTTTTACCGCTATCAAACGTCAGTTAGCACCGCAACTAAAATAACAAAACAGGCTGTGCCTGCTCGCCTTCTTGCTTGGCACAAAATTCCCTCCGCACTTTGCGTTTTTTTGTGGTCTAACGTCTTTTGGGGCCTTAGGGGCCTTAAAGACCTTAGGTCCCTTAATGTCCCTTTCTGCACTCTCTCTTCTTTTGTGATTACGTCATTGCGAGCCACACAAGGTGGCTCTCCATTCCGTGATCACTCGGTGGGGTGGCGGGAAGATAATTAGAGAGAAGTTCGTGCAGAGCACGAAGTCCTTTTTGTTTTAGCGAGCCTTATTTGAGTAAACTCACAAGGCTCGCTAAAACAAAAAGCCACTTGCTTTTGGCAAGTGGCTTCTCTCTAATTATCTTGTCGGGGTGAAGTGATTCGAACACTCGACCCCCTGCTCCCAAAGCAGGTGCGCTAACCGGACTGCGCTACGCCCCGAGTTTGATGCCACAAAGATAGAGGTTTATTTTTGAAAAACAAGCGTTTTTCGGCGCAAAAATGAAATCACTCTCTCCGGCAAGTGGCGCACCACAGGGCGCAGTACCCTATTCAGCACACCCGGAACATAGCGCACCCTGCTGCCTCCCAAAGCACGCAGGCTACCCCTCGCCACACGCTCCGCACTCCACAATACCCCCAATCGCAAACCCACACGTTGCAGTCGTGGTGGCAGCCCATAGAGGTCCGTGGCCACACCCGCAGGCACAACCGACAGCACCCTCACTCCGTGCCCCCTCACCTCACGCGCAAGCGCACACGTGTAGGTATCCAAATAGGCCTTCGTGCCACTATACATCGCCAGCCCCGGCCACGCCATCAGAGCCGCATAGGAGGAGATATTCACAATGGCACCCCTACCACGCCCAACCATATCGCCCACAAAAAGGCGGCTCAACTCGGTGGGAGCCACCACATTGAGTTGCAGCATAGCCTTCACTCGCTCGTTGTCCAGAGCCGTCTGGTCGCAGTAGGCAAACAGGCCCGCATTGTTCACCACCAAATCAACATTCAATCCACGCTTGCAGCACTCCTCGTGGAGCCACGCGGCTGCGCCCTCCTTTGAGAGGTCGCACACCAGCGGGACTACCTCCACAGCACCCTGTGCAAGCAACTCCGCAGCCACCTCCGCAAGCCTCTGCTCGCCACGGGCCACAATCACAAGCCTGCACCCACTCCGAGCCAACTCACGGGCAAAAGCCAGCCCTATGCCCCTCGTTGCACCCGTAATGAGGGCGCACTCATATCTCTGCATCTTTCGTTTTCGTGCCATAACTCTCCCACCCCTGCCACTATCCTTTGGCAGTGTGGAAACAAAATTACAAAAAAATTCCGAAAAGTGTTGCAGATTAGAAAAATTGCCCTACCTTTGTAATATCAAAATAATATCATTTTGAAAAAGCAAACTTTAACATTAACCCCTAACTAAAAAAACAAAAAACATTATGGAAAACAGAGAGTACAAATTTGGCGGTTTCAAGATGAACGGCTTTTTGGGTCTATTGATGAGCCTTGCAATTATGGGCGGCTCGGTGTGGGTGCTGTTGCAGAATCCCTATCACTGGCTCAACATCGTGGCCTTCATCGTTATCCTATTGGTAGGTTTCATTATGCTCTTTGGTCTGATGACTATGGAGCCCAACGAGGCCCGAGCAATGGTATTCTTCGGCATATACAGTGGCACCTTCACCGATGCAGGTTTCTACTGGGTAAACCCCTTCTACACCCGCAAGAAGGTCTCCCTGCGTGCCCGCAACCTCAACGCCGATGCAATCAAGGTGAACGACAAGACCGGCAACCCCATTATGATTGGTTTGGTGTTGGTGTGGAAACTCAAAGACACCTACAAGGCTCTCTTTGAGATTGACTCGCAGACTATGGCCGGAGCAAGCGATGGCACAGGCATTGCCACCGTGAGCAGTCGTATGAACGCCTTTGAGAACTTCGTGAGGGTGCAGTCGGACGCTGCTCTGCGTCAGGTGGCAGGTCGCTACGCCTACGACACCAATGGCGACACCGAGGAGGTTACCCTGCGCAGTGGAGCCGAGGAAATCAACGACTTCCTGAAAGATACCCTCAACGAGCGACTCTCCATTGCAGGCATTGAGGCCGTGGAGGCCCGCATCAACTACCTCGCCTATGCTCCCGAAATTGCCGCAGTGATGTTGCGCCGCCAGCAGGCCGATGCAATCATCAGCGCAAGGGAGAAGATTGTAGACGGTGCTGTGGGTATGGTCAAGATGGCCTTGGACAAGTTGGCCGAGGAGGGCGTTGTATCGCTTGACGAGGAGCGCAAGGCCGCAATGGTGAGCAACCTCCTTGTGGTGCTGTGTGCCGATGAGCAGGCCCAGCCCGTTGTGAACACCGGCTCGCTCTACAATTAGTGCACATCAGACCACTAATTATAATTTAGGTATCAGACATTAGACACCACAAAAGGTTATGCCAAAGGAAAACACCACCAAAAACTTTGTGCTGCGCATTGATGGCGACACGTGGGAGGCTCTCGAAAAGTGGGCCGCCGATGAGTTTCGCTCGGTCAATGGACAGTTGCAGTGGATAATTGCGGAGGCATTGCGCAAGAGTGGGCGCAAGAAAAAGTAGGTGCTGACGTGGTGCTCTTGTGGGAGCACTTGTCCACTTCCACAGATAGTTAATATATCCCCAATCCCCCAACTAAAAAACAACCGCCCTCGGCTCGCCCAACGTGTATGCGTGGCGCAGGTCGAGGGCAACAACAAAAAGGAAAAATTCACAAAGAGAGAGAAAAAAAGTTATGAAAAAGGCCGTAATATATTCCGTGGTGCTGTGTGCCGTAAGTTGGCTTGCAGCACTCGCTTTTTGCCACGCAACGGGTTTCGATGGCACCCAAACCGACATTGCCACTCGCAGCGCCTACACGCTGTTTGCCACCGCCTATATGTTTCTCCCCTTGGTAGTTGCCCTTGTGATGCAACTGCTCGGCAGAGAAAAGCACCTCTTCTCGGGGCGCAAGAGTGGCCACACAGCAGCCGAGGATATGGGACTGTTGCGCTTCCGTCCACGTTGGTCGTGGCTGGTGGGAGCCCTGCTGGTGCCCGCCACCGTGCTCCTTTGTGCCGCCGTGGCGATGCTCTTTGCCGAGCCCATAGCGTTGGCCGACACTCTGCGCTTGCAAATTGCCGCCACCCTCGGCGACACCCCCGCTGCGGCAGAGGCTCTGGCCGAGATTGAGGCCGTACCCTCGTGGGTGATGGCCGTGGGCTCCTTCATCTCGGGCCTGTTGGCCGGCTTCACGGTCAATGCCGTTGCCGCCTTTGGCGAGGAGTATGGCTGGAGGTACTACCTTGTAGGCAGGCTCCGCAGCAAAAAATTTCTCCCCACAGCACTCTTTATTGGTGCCGTGTGGGGCATTTGGCACGCTCCGATAATTCTGCTTATGGGCCACAACTACCCCAACGACAGGGTGTTGGGCGTGGCGATGATGGTGGTGATGTGTTTGTTGCTCGGCGTGGTGGAACTCTACTTTGTGGTCAAGAGCGGCTCGATGTGGCCCTCGGCAATCATCCACGGCACCTTCAACGCTTGCAGCGGTATGACCCTGCTGTGGTACCCCACCGGCAGTGCAACCACCACCGCAATGACCGGCGTGGCCGGTATGGTGGCCCTGCTGTTGGTGTGCGTAGTGCTGTGGCTCTACGACCGCAAGCGTGAGCGCATCTTTGCCTCAACCATCGAACAGGCACTGAATAAAACGGAAAATTAAACTATACGAACTATGGAACTCCTCTACCGCTATCGTCTGCATTGGGCCGATGTGGCTCTCTTTGTCGGCACCGCTGCCATACTATTTGGCTTTGCCATTTGGGGCTTTTGCAACCCCGACTACTTCGTGGGCGAGGACCGCTGTGCCCCCTACGTTATGGCCGGCGTGGGTGTGCTCACCAGCGTGCTCATCTTCATTGGCACCCCCAAATGGGTGGGCATCACAAAGGACGCCCTCCTTGTGCGCACCGCCACACGCACCCTGCGCTTCCCCCTGCGAGAGATAGCCACCGCCGTTCCCTTTGAGCACAAGAGCGCAAGACGTGCCGCAGGAGTTCGCATCGGGGGCATAAAGCTCTCGGTTGGCAAGTTCCACAACCCCACGCTCGGCAACTTTGAGATGGTTACCACCGACACCGCCAATATGCTCCTGCTGACCACCCTCAAGGGGGCCAAAATCGTCATCAACTGCCCCCTGCAAAGGCTCACCAACCACCCCCATTGGAAAGCCTCACGACCGGCAGGACAGGCGTAGGCAAGGCCCACTTCACTGCCCCCTCCCCCAAAAAAAATCTACAATTATGAAACAACGCTACCATTTCATCGACAACCTACGATGGGTAGTGGTGCTGCTTGTGCTCCTCTACCACGTCTTCTACAACTACAACTCACTCGGCATATTCGGAGCCATTGGTGGCCCGGAGGGTAGCCGTGGGGCCGACATTGTGATGTACCCCATCTACCCGTGGTTTATGGTCTTGCTCTTTGCGCTTGCGGGCGCATCGAGCCGCTATGCTCTGCGTGAGCGCACCGCCAAGGAATTCAGGCGTGAGCGCACCCGCAAGTTGCTCATACCCTCCACCATAGGCCTCCTACTCTTCGGTTGGGTACTGGGGCTGCTCAACACCCACATTGCCACCGCATCGGGAAATTTGCCCGTGGACGACCTTCCGTTGCTGGTAAGATACATCATTTGGGTGGCAAGTGGCACGGGGCCACTGTGGTTCCTGCAAGACCTCTTCCTCTACTCGCTCCTGCTGCTCCCCGCAAGGCGCATTGTGAGTGCCGAGCAGGTGGATGAGTGGCTCTCCAAACGCTCCGAGGGCACTCTGTGGGCACTTCTCGCCCTCATCGCACCGCTCCTTTGGGGCGTGGCGCAGAGCCAAATTGACACTCCCACGGCAGCGCAGGGGCTTTTGAACCTCTACCGCCCCGTGTTCTACTTTGTACCCTTCCTCGTGGGCTACTATCTGCTCTCCTCCGAGCGCATCCACGACCTGCTGCGCAAAGGTGCGTGGTGGCTCGTTGGGGCTGCCGCAGTGTGCGCCACGGGCTTCACCGCCCACCGCTTTGGGCAAGACTACACCGCCCCCGAGGTGGTGCAAAGCCCCGACTACAACCTCTTTGCGTGGGTGGCAACCCTCGCCCTCGTGGGGCTCTTTGGGCGCACGGCCGACACCACGGGGCCCTTTGCGGAGTATATGAGGCGCAGTAGTTTTGGGCTCTATGTGGTCCATATGACCGTTTGCACGGCCGTATGCTACTGGTTGCAAGGGTGTGGGCTCTCGGTGGTGGCCACCTACGCACTCGCAATAGTGGGCACCTTCGGTGGCTCCGTGGCCCTCTATGAGGTGCTGCACCGCATCCCCATAGTGCGCCGCTACCTCTTCGGCATCGTGCCCCGCCAATCTGTTAAATAGTAATTAGTAAAGAGTAATTAGTAAATTTCTTTGGTCCGTTGTTGCTCTGGGGTATCTTTTTTAATTATTATATCAAAGGTAGTACAAAAATCTCAACCTACAAATTATTAGTGATTTGGAATTCCATATAGTTAGAAATCTTGAAATCATCCAGAATTTGTGGTGCTTTTGTGGGGTGGACACTCTGTTAAATTATTTAACTTGGGAATTGGGGATTGTTACACCTTTGATATAATAATAAAAAAATTATACCTTTGTATCGGATGATCAGCAAGTTGGATATTGCATAATGCCGCCTGAGGCGGTAACGGTTACTCCCCACCAAGTGCAGGGAGCAGGGTGTTGTGGCCCAAATCGAAAAATAACATCCCAAAAATCAAACAATTAAATACATTTGTTTAATTATTTATTAGATTAAATAAATACTCTAAATAATTAAAAAATATGAGCAACGATAATAAAAACAATATCCACGACTTCGATTTCAATCTCATTTGTGAATACTTCTCCTTGACCGAGCGACAAGGGCCGGGCAGTAGGGAAATGACTCTCAAAGCCCTTAATTGCATAGGTATTCCTAAGCCTGATGCCATCATTGCCGACCTCGGGTGCGGTACGGGCTCCTCGGCTATGATACTTGCCGAAACCACCTCGGCACAAATTATTGCGGTGGATATATTCGATGCATTCTTGCAAAAAGTCCAACAACGAGCACAGGCAAAAAATCTGACTATCCGCACACTACACTCCCCTATGGAGAAACTGCCATTCGCACCCGAGTCGGTTGATATTATCTGGTGCGAAGGTGCAATATACAACATAGGTATCGAGTGCGGACTCAATCTTTGGCACACATTGCTCAAAGATGGCGGCCACATTGCCTTTACAGATGCCACTTGGCTCACCAACGAACGCCCCGAGGAGATTGAGCAATTCTGGCAAGAAGCCTATCCTCAAATGGGAACAGTCGAGAGCAACTTGAAGCTTATCAAGAAGGCCGGCTATCGCATAAAAGAGTGGTTTGTACTACCCACAGAGTGTTGGACCGATAATTTTTATCTGCCCCAACGCAATGCGCAAACAATCTTTTTGGCCCACCACAAGGGCAATCCAACAGCCCAAATGCTTGTGGAAAACCAACGTCATGAGGCCTAAATGTTCGACAAATATGGCCAACACTACGGCTATGTATTCTATGTCGTACAAAAAATATAGGCTCTACTCTGAATAATAAGCCTATACAACAACCAGCAGGGTGGTAATTCTACCACCCTGCTTTATTTTACAGATACCTACACACATTTTACCACGCTCTCAACGCTCTCAACACTCTCATATATCCCCCCCACACACACAAAAAAGAACTTCAAACTATTGCAAATCCCAAACAAAGCGTTACCTCTGTATAACATTTCATTATTATATCAAAGGTAGAACAAAAATCTCAATCTACAAAAGATTAGCGATTTGGTTGTCAATACAGTTAGAAATCTTGAAATCATCCAGAATTTGTGGTACTTTTGTGGGGTGAGCACTCTGTTAAATTATTTAACTAAGGAATTTGGGATTGTTACACCTTTGATATAATAATCTTTTTTAATACCCGAAATAAAATTGCGCCGCAGGCACCACAATTTTCAATTCTTAATTCTCAATTCTCAATTCTCATTCGTATCTTTGTGGGACACTTAACAAGCGCAAATGGGTATGAAAAAGAGATTGGTTGTATTCACGGGTGCCGGAGTGAGTGCCGACAGCGGCATTGCCACCTTCCGTGATAGCGATGGGCTGTGGGCCAACTACCGCATTGAAGACGTCTGCACCCCCGAAGCACTTGTGCGCAACAGAGCACAGGTGGTGGAGTTCTACAACATACGCCGCCGAGAGGTGATGAGCAAAGAGCCCAACGCAGGCCACCTTGCACTCGCCGCATTGGAGGAGCACTTCAACGTAGACGTTATCACACAAAACATTGACAACCTGCACGAAAGGGCCGGCAGCCGCCGAGTGTTGCACCTCCACGGCGAGGTAATGAAGTTACGCAGCGAGCGCAACCCCAACCTCATTGTGCCCATTGACACGTGGGAGCAACCCCTCGATGCAGTGGGCCCCGATGGTGCACTGTTGCGCCCACACATCGTCTTCTTTGGCGAGAGCGTGCCCAACTTCGACCGTGCCACCGAGATTGCCGCCGAGGCCGACCTGATGGTTGTAGTGGGCAGTTCGCTTGCGGTCTACCCTGCCGCCTCGTTGGTGCGATACGTGAGGCCCGAGGTGCCGGTGTTCCTTGTGGACCCCCATCTGCCCGCAGGCCACGGCATACGCAACCTCAAAGAGTACATCCCAATGCGCTCGGCCGAGGGCACACCGCTGTTGGTGGAAAAGTTGATAAGGGAGTATAAAAATTGAGAATTGAGAATTGAGAATTGAGAATTGACAAAACAAAGTTTTGTCTAAAATGCTCCCGCTCGGCAGAGTCTGCAAGCAGCCTTTGCGCTCGTTTACTCGCATTTGCGAGAATTGAGAATTAAAAAAAGACGTTAGACGATAGAAGATAGACTAAAAAAATGAAAGAGAAGAGACCTAAATTTTCACGTGCCTTCTGGGTGGCCAACGTAGCCGAAATGTTCGAGAGGGCTGCCTACTATGGCGTCTTTGTGGTAATCACGCTCTACCTGAGCAACATCCTCGGTTTCAGCGACATTGAGGCAGGTATCATCAGCGGACTCTACGCCTCGCTGCTCTACTTCCTGCCACCCTTCACGGGTGCCTATGCCGACCGCATAGGGTTCCGCAAGTCGATGTTGTTGGCCTTCTCGCTCCTCACGGTGGGATATGCAGGTTTGGCCCTATTGCCCACAATGTTGGAGGGTGCAGGGCTGGTGGAGTATGGCGACAAGACCACCTTCACGGGACTTACCAGCAGTCCCTATCGCTATGGTATCGTGCCGGTGCTCATTCTGCTGATGGTGGGTGGCTCGTTCATCAAGGGTATCATCAGCGGCAGTGTGGCCAAAGAGACCGATGAAAGCAACCGCGCACGTGGTTTTGCAATCTTCTATGCGATGATTAACATCGGCTCCTTTTCGGGCAAGTTCCTTGTGGACCCCCTGCGCAGGTCGTTGGGCGACACGGGACTCATCTACCTCAACTGGTTCTCCGTAGCGATGACCTTTGTGGCACTCGTGGCCATCTACTTCTTCTACAAGAGCGACAACGCACAGCCCGACCGCACCAAGACCGTGGGCCACATCTTCCGCTCCTTCGGCAAACTCTGCCGCAATGGGCGACTGGTGGCTCTCATCCTGATTGTTAGCGGCTTCTGGATTGTCTACTACCAACTCTACGCCACAATGCCCAAGTATGTCATCCGCCTTGCGGGCGAGGCAAGCACCATCGGTTGGTACACGATGCTCAACCCTCTGGTGGTAATTCTCACCGTGAACGGCCTCACCAAACTCCTCTCCAAACGCTCGGCCCTATTCTCAATGATGCTCGGTATGTGCATCATCCCCCTGTCGGCCCTCATTATGTCGAGCGGCCACCTGCTGGAGGGCAGTGTGCTGGGGCTCCACCCCGTGGTCTTTATGATGTTGTGTGGCATTGTGGTGCAGGCACTTGCGGAGGCTCTCATTTCGCCCCGCTACTTGGAGTACTTCTCGCTCCAATCGCCCAAAGGTGAGGAGGGTTTGTACCTCGGTTTTGCACAGTTGGAGTCGTTTGTGAGCACCTTGGTGGGCTTTGCGATGTCGGGCTGGCTGCTGGACAAGTATTGCCCCGACCCGAGTCGCTTTGCCACCCACGAGGAGTGGCTTGCCGCCTCGGCCAACGCACACCACATCTGGTACTACTTTGCCGCCATCGCTGCCGTGGCCGCCATTGCACTGGTGATTTACCAGAGGGTGGTAAAGAGGCTGGACGAGAGGGAAATGCAAAATGCAAAAATCAAAATTCAAAATTAGGGGCCTTAAGGACTTTAAGGGCCTTAAGGGCTTTAAAGCCTTTGCTGACCGCTGACTGCTGACCGCTAAAAAGTATATTATGCAAAAACTGACACAACAACAAATGGGGCGCAAGAGCGCAGAGGAGTTTGCCGCAATGGAGAAACTACCCGTGGTGGCCGTGCTCGACAACGTGCGCTCGGCAGGTAATGTGGGCGCATTCTTCCGCACCTCCGATGCCTTTGGCGTGGGAGGAGTGGTGCTCTGCGGCATAACCGCCACCCCACCCCAAAAAGAGATACACAAAACCGCACTCGGAGCCGAACTCACCGTGGAGTGGAGCCACTTCCCCACCACCCTCGCCGCCGTGGAAGCACTCAAAGCCGAGGGCTATGAGGTGTGGGCCGTGGAGCAGGTGGAAGGCTCGGTGTCGCTGGGCGATTTTGCGCCCGAGTGTGGCAAGAAATATGCACTTGTGTTCGGTAACGAGGTAGACGGCGTGGCCCAAGAGGTGGTGGATGTGTGCGCCGGAGCCATAGAAATTCCACAGGTGGGCACCAAGCACTCACTCAACGTGGCCGTAACGGGCGGAGTGGTGCTGTGGGAGATGTTTCGCAAACTAAACTGCAATGGATAGCAACACCGAAAAACTCCTTGTGGACCACGGCATCAGGCCCACAGCCATACGCACACTTGTGTTGCGTAACATAGGCTCGCTGCCGGAAGTGTTCACTCTGGCCGATGCCGAGGAGTTGATGGAGAGTGTGGACCGCTCCACCCTCTTCCGCACGCTCGAACTCTTCACCGAGGCAGGCCTGCTCCACGTGGACACCGCCGGCGGAGTGAAAAAGTACTGCCTCTGCACCTGCCACGACCACTCCCACCACAAGGAAACCCACATCCACGCCACCTGTCGCATCTGCGGTCAGACCTTCTGCATCAAGCACTTCCGAGCCGACCTACCACCCCTGCCTGAGGGGTTCAGGGCCGAGCAGGTGGCCTACACCGTGGAGGGCGTGTGTGCCAAGTGTGGTGGCAAAATCCACGAGTAGTGGCACCCTCAGGGAGGAAATCCTGTCAGTTTTTCTGCCAAAGTGTCAGCCTTCGGGTGGTGGCACACTGTTTGTTCTCTTGTTGTTCCGTCAAGACAGAACAAACAACAAATAACATAAACCATCTTTGGTATTCCCGCCTTCGGGCAGTGGATGCCAAGCACAAACATTCAAGGTATGAAAAACGGAACTATTGGGGTAACAACCGAAAACATCTTCCCCGTAATCAAAAAATTCCTCTACTCCGACCACGAGATTTTCCTGCGTGAGATTGTGGCTAATGCTGTTGATGCAACTCAAAAGATGCGCACACTGGCAGGCAGTGGTGTATTCCAAGGCGAACTGGGTGAACTCAAAGTGAGGGTAAGCGTGGACAAAGAGGCCCGCACACTCACCGTCTCCGACAGCGGCATTGGTATGAGTGCCGAGGAGATTGACCGCTACATCAACCAAATCGCCTTCTCCTCGGCCGAGGAGTTTATGGCCAAGTACAAAGACCAAGCCATCATCGGCCACTTCGGCCTCGGCTTCTACTCCTCATTTATGGTGAGCGACAAGGTGGAAATTCGCACCCAAAGTTACCGCCTCGAGGAGCCCACAATGCTATGGAGTTGCGATGGCACGCCCGAGTACACCCTCGCCGAGAGCGACACCAAGAGGGAGCGTGGCACCGACATCATTATGCACCTCTCGGAAGATGCAATGGAGTTTGCCGAGCGCAGTCGCATTGAGGATATGTTGCGCAAGTACTGCCGTTTCCTGCCCGTGGAGATTGTCTGCGGCAAGAAGCAGGAGTGGAAGGATGGCAAGTATGTGGACACCGAGGAGGACAACGTCATCAACGACACCGACCCCCTCTGGACCCGCAAGCCCAACGACATCACCGAGGAGCAGTACAAAGACTTCTATGCCGCCCTCTACCCCACCGCCGAAGACCCACTCTTCAACATTCACCTCAACATCGACTACCCCTTCAACCTCACGGGTATCCTCTATTTCCCCAAGATTCGCAACAACTTTGAGGTGCAGAAAAACCGCATCCAACTCTACTGCAATCAGGTCTTTGTTACCGACTCGGTGGAGGGCATTGTGCCCGAGTATCTCACTCTGCTACACGGTGTTATCGACTCGCCCGACATCCCTCTGAACGTGTCGAGGAGTTATCTCCAAAGCGACAGCAACGTGAAGAAAATCTCCGGCTACATCACCCGCAAGGTGGGCGACCGCTTGCAGGAGTTGTTCAACACAATGAGGCCCGAGTTTGAGAGCAAGTGGGACGACCTGAAAATCTTCATCGAGTATGGCATCGTAACCGATGAGAAGTTTGCCGAGAAGGCGCAGAATTTTGTGCTGCTGAAGAACTCCGAGGGCAAGTACTTCACCCTCGAGGAGTACCGTAACCTCATCAAAGAGAACCAAACCGACAAAAACGGCACCCTCGTCTACCTCTATGCCGACAATGTGGAGGACAAATATGCCTTCGTGGAGGCCGCCAAGGCCAAGGGCTACGATGTGCTCCTGATGGATGGCCCGCTTGACAGCCACTTCATCAACTGGGTGGAGAGCAAAAACGAAAAGACCTCCTTCGTGAGGGTGGACTCCAATGTGGTGGAAAAACTCATCCAAAAGGAGAGCGACCTCAAAATGGCCCTCACCACCGAACAGCAGGAGGTGTTGCGCCCCGTCTTTGAGAGCCAACTGCCCACCGATGAGAAGATTCACTACAACATCTCCTTTGAGTCGATGGAGCCCACCGAGGTGCCCGTAACCATCACTCGTGACGAGTTTATGCGCCGTATGAAAGAGATGGCACAAATCAGTGGTGGCGGTATGAGCCAGTTCTATGCCCAGATGCCCGACTCCTTCACCATAGCCGTGAACGGCAACCACCCACTGGTGGCCGAGATTTTGGGCGATGTTGAGAGGGAGTGTGGCGAAAAGGTGGCCTCGGCCGACAAGAAAATTGCCGCAGCCGAGGGGCAACTCGCCAACCTCAACACCCTCCTCAAAGATAAAAAAGAGGAGGAAATTACCACTGAGGAGCGTACCCACAGGGAGGACCTTGAGAAGAAAATCGACTCGCTGCGCACCTCACGCAACGAGACTCTCCGCAACGAGGGCAAGCGCAACGTGTTGGTAAAACAACTCGTGGACCTCGCACTGCTCTCCAACGGTATGCTCAAGGGCGAAAACCTCAACGCCTTCATCCGCCGCAGCGTGGAACTCATCCACAAGCAGTAGGAGGGAATTGAGAATTGAGAAGTGAGAATTGAGAATTGAGAATTGAGAATTCAAAATTTTTCGCTAATACCCTTGGGGAAGGGGCTTTAAGGGCCTTAAGGATTTTAAGGACTTTAAGGGTTATTAGGGGTGATAGGAATGATAGGAGTAATAGGGAGAGGGCGGCCACCTTTCCTATCACTCCTATCTTTCTTATCACTCTTATCACTCCAATCTCCCCAGCCCTGCCCACCAAACAAAATTTCCCCTCGCAGAGTTGCCAATCTCCGAGCGATTTTATAACTTTGCGAAAAATCATAAGTTATGACTATAATCCAACTCGAATACCTCCTTGCTGTGGCAAGTTGCGGTAGTTTTTCCAAAGCCAGCGAGCTCTGCTTCGTTACGCAGCCCTCGCTCAGTATGCAAATCAAAAACCTCGAAGAGGAACTCGGCGTGGTCCTGCTCGACCGCACAAAGAAACCCGTGGTTACCACCCAAGTGGGTGCAATCGTGGTGGAGAGAGCCAAGGAAGCCCTGCTCGCCTACAACAACATCAAGGAGTGTGTGGCCGAACTCAAAGGCAGTGTGGCGGGCAAAATAAGGCTCGCCGTAATCCCCACCATCGCCCCCTATCTGCTGCCCAAAGTGGTGCACTCCTTTGCCGAGAAGTACCCCAAAGTGGAACTCGAAATCAAGGAGATGACCACTCCCGAAATCATCAAGGCAATGGACAAAGACGAGGTGGATGCAGCCATAATGGCAGGTGGCACCTGCCCCGAGCGCATCACCGAGCACGAACTTTTTGACGACCGTTTCTACGCCTACGTGTCGCCCGACAACCCACTCTTCGCACGCACCAATCTGCGCATTGAGGACATTGCCGGCAAAGACCTCTTGCTCCTCTCCGAGGGCCACTGTCTGCGCAATCAGGTGTTGGAACTCTGCGGACTGGCCGACCGTCAGGAGCACTCCTACTCGTTCCAAAGCGGCTCGCTCGAAACGCTGATGAGAATAGTAGACGCCACGGCGATGATAACCGTAATCCCCGAAATGGCCATTCCCTATCTGCCCGAGGCTGCACGCAACCGAGTAAAGACCCTCGCAAGGGGTGCCGCAAGCCGAAAAATCGTCATCGCTGTGAGGCGCACCTACGCCAAGGAGACCATCATCGGAGCCCTGCGCGAGATAATTGTGGAGTGTGTGGCGAAAAAAACCGAGGCAAATTGGTGATTTTCCGAACAAAAATTGTAATTTTGTAGAATATTGTGCGTTACTCTATGAGTAACGGCCACGTAACGCAACCGAAAACAACATAATATCGCAATATGCAAAAACTCATTGACAACATTGTTTCGGCCATTCAAGACAAAAAGGGCCACAACATCGTTTCGCTCGACCTCACCGAACTGGAAGGCACCATTTGTGATGCCTTTGTGATTTGTAATGCCGACTCCACCACCCAAGTAGACGCCATTGCAGACGGCATCGTGGAGGAGTTGGAGGAGAAATTGGGCGAGAAACCACGCAGGGTGGAGGGTAAGACCAACGCTGCGTGGATAGCCATCGACTACGTAGACGTGATGGTCCACATCTTCCTCACCCCTCTGAGGGAGTACTACCGACTGGAGCAACTCTGGGCCGATGCACCCGCCACCCGCTACGAAAGCGAAGAATAGGGAGGGAATTGAGAATTGAGAATTGAAAATTGAGAATTGAGAATTCGGCACGGGTATTAAAAAAGATACCCGTGAGTAGCAAAGGGCAGAAAGAGCAGGAAGGGTGACTGGGAAGGACAGGAAGAATGGGTCATCACTCATATCACTCATAGTAGCCCTTAAGGCCCTTAAAGACCTTAAAGCCCCAGAAAAAAGACGTTAGACGAAAAAACAACCAACAAAAAAAATACTGAACACAAGCAAGAAAAATGGATTTCAAAGAGGTAGACAACAAAAATACCGAGCAGCAGGCAGGTGTGGAGCAGCAGCCCACACAGCCCCAAGAGGATGTGCAGCCCAACAAGGGCGAAAACGCACAACCCCAAGAGCACTCACAACCCAATGGCGGTGGTGAGCACTCCAACAATGAGAGCAACAATGCCCAGCCCAACGAGGGCGAGGGCTCACAACCCGACAACTCCAATCGTTCCAATGGCGGACCACAGCAACAAGCCAACGGCAGACCCAACGGACCACGACAGCCACAAGGTGGTGGCTTCATCGGTGGCCCAATGATGGGTGGTCCAAGAAGGATGCGCCGACTTGTATTCTCCTTCTGGGGAGTGATGATTCTCGGCCTCTTCCTATTGAGCATTTTCGAGGGCGAGGGTATGCCCGTAAAGACCGATTGGAAGGCTCTTGAAGAGATGATTGTGGCAGGCGATGTGGACAAAATCGTGGTGGAAAACGACAAGACCGCCCACATTACTCTCACCAAAGAGGCAGTAGAAAAATACCGCCAAATGCCCGCCTACAAGGGTATCCCCACAAGCGGCAAGCAGTTCACCTACAACGTGGGTAACCCTGAGATATTCCGCGAGGACCTCCGTATGTTGGCCGACAAACACGGCGTGGAGGTGCCCGTGCCGGGTTATGAGTACCCCACAAATGTGTGGGGGCACGTGATTGCATTTCTCCCCTATTTGCTCCTCATCCTATTTATGGTGATGATGTTCCGCTCGGCCTCACGTGGCCCCGCAGGAGGAGGTGGAGTGATGAACGTGGGCAAGGCCAAAGCACAAGTATTTGACAAGAACAACGCCAACAAGGTTACCTTCAAAGACGTGGCCGGACTGGAAGAGGCCAAGGTGGAGATTATGGAGATTGTGGACTTCCTGCGCAAACCCGACAAGTATCGTGAGTTGGGTGGCAAGATTCCCAAAGGCGCACTCCTTGTGGGCCCTCCGGGAACGGGTAAGACTCTGTTGGCCAAAGCCGTAGCAGGCGAGGCAAATGTGCCCTTCTTCTCCATCAGCGGTAGCGACTTTGTGGAGATGTTTGTGGGTGTGGGTGCCTCGCGCGTGAGGGACCTCTTCGCACAGGCCAAAGAGAAGGCCCCCTGCATTGTGTTCATTGACGAGATTGACGCCATCGGTAGGGCGAGGGGTAAGAACGCAGGTTTCTCCGGCAACGATGAGAGGGAGAATACCCTCAACCAACTCCTCACCGAGATGGACGGCTTCGGCACCAACTCGGGTGTGATTGTGCTGGCTGCCACCAACAGGGTGGACATTCTCGACAAGGCACTGATGCGTGCCGGTAGGTTTGACCGCCAGATTGAGGTGGGTTTGCCCGACCTGCACGAAAGGGAGGCTATCTTCAACGTACACCTCCGCAAACTCAAACTTGAGCCCAACCTCGACCGCTCGTTCCTCGCCAAGCAAACCCCGGGCTTCTCGGGTGCCGACATTGCCAACGTCTGCAACGAGGCCGCACTGATTGCTGCACGACACGACAAGAAGGCTGTGGGTAAGGAGGATTTCCTCGCCGCCGTGGACCGTATCATCGGTGGTTTGGAGAAGAAAAACAAGATTATCACCCCGCAGGAGAAGCGCACCATAGCCTACCACGAGGCAGGCCACGCCACGGTAAGTTGGCTCCTTGAACACGCCAACCCCCTCATCAAGGTTACCATCATCCCCCGAGGCAGGGCCCTCGGTGCGGCTTGGTATCTGCCCGAGGAGAGGCAAATCACCACCACCGAGCAGATGATGCACGAAGTTGCATCGCTCTTGGCGGGTAGGGCCTCCGAGCAGCTCAACTTTGGGGCCATCTCCACCGGCGCACTCAACGACTTGGAGAGGGCTACGAAGATGACCTATGCAATGGTCAGCTACTATGGTATGAGCGAGAAGGTGGGCAACCGCAGTTACTACGACTCCACCGGCCAGAGCGACTACTCCTTCGCCAAGCCCTACAGTGAGCAGACCGCCGAGATGATTGACACCGAGGCCAAAGCACTGCTTGACAAGGCATTTACGATGGCCACCGAGATACTTACCACCCACCGCGCAGGGCTCACCGAGTTGGCCGAGTTGTTGTTGGAGAAGGAGGTTGTCTTCTCGGAGGACTTGGAGCGCATCTTCGGAGAGCGCAAGAAGAGAGCATAGGAGAAGAGCAGAAAGAGCAGAAAGAGCAGAAAGAGCAGAAAGAGCAAAATATTTACTAATTAAAAAGTCGGTTGACGGTCGACGGTTGACGGTCGACGAAAAAAAAGATATGAGTTTGAAAGGTAAAAACTTGGGAGTGCGCACCGTAAGTGGTGCGGTGTTGGGGCTCGTGGTTGTGGGTGCCATCCTCTGGGGCATCTGGCCCACCGCCATACTCTCCGTGCTGGTGTGCGTGGGAGCCATAACCGAACTTATGGAATTGGCCTCCAAACGCCTCCCAAAGGTGGGAGCCAACTACCTCCTGATTGTGGCACTCGCCGGCGGCTGGGTAACAGGCGTGGCCCTCAACCCATCGCCACTGATGTTGCTTGTGGCACTGCTGTTTGTGCCCCTGATTTTCATCTTTGAGGTGTTCAGAAAAGATAGCCAAACGCTTGAAAACGTTGCAATAGCCTCGCTCTCACTGCTCTATGTTGCTCTCCCAATGGCTCTGCTGATGCTCATTGGTGGCAGCGGTGGCGAGTGGGAGCCCGCAAAGGTGCTGATGGTGATTTTCACCGTGTGGGTAAACGACATCTTCGCCTACCTCGTGGGCTGCTCCATCGGCAAACACAAGATGTGCCCCACCATTTCGCCCAAGAAGTCGTGGGAGGGCCTTGTGGGCGGAGTGCTCTTCGCTGTGGGTTTTGCTATGGCTGCGGGCTATATGATGGAGGGTAACATCTACATTTGGGGCGGCTTGGGTCTGACCATTGCGCTTGCGGGCGTGGTGGGCGACTTGCTGGAGTCGAAACTCAAGAGGGAGTGCGAAGTGAAGGACTCCGGCAACCTCATCCCCGGCCACGGAGGTGTGCTCGACAGGTTTGATGCACTGCTGTTGGCTGCCCCCGCCGCATATCTCTATATGTTGCTATTCGGCTTGCTCTAAGAACACACAGAACTACCTGACCTATAAATTGTTATGAAAATAAATCCCGAAGGACACAAGAACGTAAAGCAGAACACTTTTGTCTTTGCAATTATCATTGCCGTGGTTACCGCCACGGCTTTGGTCTACAAATGGCCTTGGTGGGTGGTGGCTCCGGTGGAGGCCTTCCTGCTGTGGCGCATAATCTTCGTTATCAGGTTTTTCCGCGACCCTGTGAGGCCCCTTGTGCAGAGCGAGGGTGCGGTCTTTGCGCCTGCCGATGGTAAGATTGTGGTGATTGAGGAGGTAGACGAGCCCGTGGTTATGGGCGGCAGGTGTATTCAGCTGTCGGTCTATATGAACTTCTACAACGTACACGTCAATTGGTACCCCGTGGGCGGAGAGATTACCTACAAAGAACACTACAACGGCAAATTCCTCTTTGCCTCCAACCCCAAGAGTTCGTTGGAGAACGAGCATACCACCATCGGTGTGCGCACCAAGGGTGGACACACGGTGATGTTCCGCCAAATTGCGGGATGGGTGGCAAGGCGTATCGTCTCCTACCCCGAAGTGGGCGACCAAGTGGAGCAAAACCACAAGGCCGGTTTCATCAAGTTTGGCTCAAGGGTAGACGTGTTTGTGCCCCTCGGTAGCGAGATTAAGGTGCAGATTGGCCAAAAGGTCGTAGGCTCCCAAACGGTGTTGGCGGAGCTGAAAGAGAAATAGAAACGGTCGGAATAACCAATACCAACATTAGACAACACTCACGCCTATGAACAACTTTAACAGATACCTGCTTGGCGGGCTTGCGCTGGCTGCCACGATTGCCATCTTCTGGTTTTTCGGCAACATCGTGTTCTACATCTTCATCGCAGGTGTGCTGGCCATTATGTGCCAACCGCTAGTAAACAAGATTGCAAACCTTCACATCGGCAAGGCAAAGGTGCCACGCTGGGTGGCTGCCATTGTGGGTGTGGTTACAATGTGGCTCGTGGTGGCACTCTTCTTTGTGCTCTTTGTGCCACTCATCTCGGGCAAGGTGAGCGACCTCTCACAACTCGACTACCAGAGTATGCTGGCCTCGCTGCGTGAGCCACTGAACGACATTGGGACATTCCTCAACAAATATTTCAGAGTGGACATATCGGCAAGTTCACTGGCCGAGATGTTCCACGCTCAGATTGACAAAGTGCTTAACTTTGACTCACTTACATCGGTATTCTCTTCGGTATTCTCCGTGGCCGGCTCCATCGCCATTGCTGCCGTGAGTATCTCCTTCATTGCGTTCCACTTTATGAACGAAGAGGGACTCTTCTTGAAGATACTCCTCGCTGTGGCACCCGCCAAGTATGAGGATAACGTGAGGAGGGCTGTGGAGAAGATTACCTCTATGCTCTCGCGCTACTTCCTCGGAGTGTTGTTGCAGAGCACCACGATGATGTTGGTGATTTCGGTCATACTGATGTGTTGTGGCTTCCGCCCACAGGATGCATTCTTTGTGGGTGTGATTGAGGGTGTGTTCAACATCATCCCCTACGTTGGTCCGTGGATTGGTTTCTTCCTGAGCGCCTCGGCTGGGCTCACGTTTGTAACCTCCTCGGGGCTCAGTGTGGTGTGGATTGTGGCCATCATTGCGGGCACCATCGCTGTGGCGCAGTTCATCGACAACTACTTTGTGTCGCCCAACATCTACTCCCGACAGATGAACGCCCACCCGCTGGAGATATTCATCGTAACACTGGTGGCTGGCTCCTGCTCGGGTATTGTGGGTATGCTCATCGCCATACCTGCCTACACCGTGGTGCGCATCCTCGCCAAGGAGTTCTTCTACAACTACCGCTTGGTGCGCTCGCTAACCGCCAAGATGGACTAATGCCATAACAAAAACCTATGAAAACTACTGCCCTCCCACGCCCCCTTGTGGCCCTCGTGGCCACGCTGCTTTGCATTGGTGGTGCCGCCTACGGACAACCCCGCATCCAAAAGATTACGCAACATCACACTGCACCTCGCAAAAACGTGAGGTGTGAGGTGCCCATTGGTGCTGCCTACACCTCGGCTGTGGTGAGAGTGAACGGCGTGGAAGTTGCCTCGCAGGTGGACAGCCTGCCCGAGGTGGGCCGTGTGGTGGCCTTTGAATATGACGCCACCGAGGGGCGCAACCGCATTGTAATTCGCTGTGGCAAGGGCGAGCAAAAGGAGTACCCAAGCAGGGTGTGGGCGCAGATGTACTACAAGAACAAGGACAAGTCGTTGCGCAAGATTGACTACGTGGAGGAGGGAGCCGACACGATGTACAACCGACTCCACCACCACGGCCCCGCCTTTGAAAATAGCGAGGTGGCCTACCGACTCTATTTCGACAAAAAGCAGACGGTAGACATCTACGGCAAACGCCACCGAGGATTGGAGATAGCCCAAACGATGTGGTACCCCACCGAAGAGCACCTTGCCGAGGGCTCGGGCGATGATGTGCTGCGAGTGAGTGGCACGGTGGGCGTGGGTACGCTCAAAGGGTGGGACCCCAAGAAGGGTAAGGCCACCCACATTGATAAGTTTGAGCGCAGGTGGGCCAGAGTGCTCTCCGATGGGCCTGTGCGCACGGTGGTTGAGATGAGCGTGGAGGGGTGGAACTATGGTGGCGAGAGGCTTGGCCTTCGTTCCATCTATGTGCTCTGGGGCAGCAGCAGGGAGTGCGAAGTGCGGCACACCCTCTCGGGTCCCTACGAGGGTAAACTCTTCTGCACAGGTGTGCAAAAGAAGTTTGGCGACCGCACCCCCTACATCACAGATAAAGCCTTGGCCGTGTGGGCCGAGGACTTCCCGCAGAACGACACCGTGAGGTACAAAAAGGAGCGCGTGGGACTTGTGGTGTGGCCCGCAAGTGGTAGGGCCGATGGTTACCCGAGGGTGGAGGACAAGGACAATTATCTGTGCCTTGTGAGCCCCGACAGCGAGGGCCACATTACCTACACATTCGCCTTTGTATGGCTCCGCGAGGAGTGGGAGCAGTGGACCGAGGAGAACTTCCACCGCTACGTGGATGGCTTTGGAGCCGCCGATAGGTAGAGCAGCCTATGGCGGTTTCTTGGTATATGAATATACCAAATTGTGCAGATTTTCGGATAAAAAATCCAAGCGGTAGTTGCTCCGTATGACTACCTTTGCAAAAGACGGAAATAACAAAAAACTGTAAAAATACCTAAAAGACTATGAAACCTCTATTCCGCACCCTGATTGTGGCCCTGTGTGGCCTCTTGACGGTGGGTTGCTGTGGTGGCACCACCGAGAAAGAAATCTACTCCGACCTGCCCTTTGAAATGCCACAAGTGGAGCGTCCCGATATTCCCAATAGGGAGGTGTCGGTGTGCGACTTTGGTGGCGTGGGCGATGGCGTGAGCCTCAACACCGAGGCCTTCGCCAAGGCTTTTGCCCACCTCAATGAGAAAGGTGGTGGTAGGGTTGTGGTGCCCGCAGGCGTGTGGCTCACCGGCCCCATCGTGCTCGAAAATCACACCGAGTTGCACCTCTCGGAGGATGCCATCATCGTGTTCAGTGCCGATAGGGACCTCTACCCCGTAATTGAAACAATCTTTGAGGGCCGCAACACCTACCGTTGCCAGCCCCTGCTGTCGGCATTCGGCAAACACGATGTAGCCGTAACCGGCAAGGGTATCATTGATGGTCAGGGCGACCCTTGGAGGGCTATCAAACAGAGTAAGATTGCTCCCTCCGATTGGAGCAAAAAGGTCAAGAGTGGCGGTGTGCTCAGTAGCGACAAAAAGACTTGGTACCCCACCGAGAACTACAAACTTGGCGCAGGCGATGCCGACCAGAACATCGCTCGCTGGGCTGTAACCAAAGAGGACTTTGAGAGCATCAGGGATTTCCTACGCCCCGTGATGGTCAATTTCAAAGATTGTCAGAGGGTGTTGCTTGAGGGCCCCGTATTCCAAAACTCGCCCTGCTGGAACATCCACATTGCCATTTGCGAGGACCTCACAGTCAATGATATAGCAGTCCGTTGTCCTTGGTATGCACAGAATGGCGATGGTATCGACATCGAGTCGTGCAAGAACGTGCTGATGACCAACAGCTGGATTGATGCAGGCGATGACGCAATCTGCATCAAGAGTGGCAAAGACGAGGATGGCCGCAAGAGGGGTATCCCCTGCGAGAACGTAATCGTGAAGAACTGCATCTGCTACCACGGCCACGGAGGTTTCGTTGTGGGCAGCGAGATGTCGGGCGGTGTGAAGAACGTCTACGTGAAAAATTGCCGCTTCTCGGGCACTGACGTAGGTCTGAGGTTTAAGAGTACCCGCGGTAGGGGTGGCGTTGTGGAGAACATCTACATTGAAGACGTGGTGATGAACGACATCGCCACCGAAGCCCTCCTGTTTGACCTCTTCTACGGTGGCAAGTCGGCCTTGGAGGCACTCGAGGATAGCCCCAATGGCGAGCCCTCGACCGATATGGTTGCCAAACCCGTTGACGAAACAACTCCCCAATTCCGCAACATCTATGTGGACAACGTAGTGTGCCGCTCGGCACGTAGGGCTATGTTGTTCAACGGCTTACCCGAGATGAATGTGGAGAACGTGGAGGTGCGCAACTCGGTCATTGAGGCCGAGATTGGTGCCGAAATTAACGAATCGACCAACGTGCTCTTGGAGAATGTGAAAATCGTTCCCCGCAAGGGTGCTGCTTTGAAGATTAACAATGCCAAGGATGTGGTTGTGAGAGGTTTCCTCTGCCCCGAGGGTATGCCCGAGGCTGTGAAAGTTACCGGTAGTCGCAACCGCAACATCACCATCTCCTCCCCCACCGCCGGTGCCGACAATGCCAACATCGTGGCACGAGCAGCCGAGCAGGTGAGGTTTGAGTAGGCACACACCCTTTTACCTTATAGCATAGTTTTACACATAAGGTCCATAATCGGAGAAATAACCAACCCCCTATGAAAAAGTTGAGATTTTTGGGCGCACTGCTTGCAGCCCTTTGTGTTGTCGGCTGCGGTCCCGAGATAACCGAAGAGCCCACGCCAGAGCCCCTTACTGCACCCACGGGAGTGGCCGTTACGGCCACCACCACTACCACCATAGCCCTCAAGTGGGGCAGTGTGGAGGGTGCCAAAGGATATGAAGTAAGGTGCAAGAGCGCATCGGGCTACTTCTCCACCAAGAGCGACACCACGGTAGCAACCGTGTCGGGCCTCACAAAGAGCACCGACTATCAGTTGGCCGTGAGGGCCACCGATGGCGAGCGCAAGAGCCCGTGGAGTGAGTACGTTGCAGCCCGCACAGCCGACAAAGAGGATGTTGGCGGTGGTGGTAATGATGACGACCAAGGCGGTGGCAATGACGACAACCAAGGCGGCGGTGGCAATGATGACCAAGGCGGCACAACTCCCGACCTTCCTGATGACCCCGTGGTAACACCCCAAAACCCCGACAACAGCAAGTGGATGTTGCCCTCGTGGGAGAACGATGGCGTGGTGAGGGCCTTCCCCGGAGCCGAAGGTGGCGGTATGTACACCACAGGTGGCCGTGGGGGCAAGGTGTTGCACGTAACCAACCTAAACGACAGTGGCGAGGGGTCGTTCCGTTGGGCTGTGAGCCAGAGCGGAGCACGCACCATCGTCTTTGACGTGGCCGGCACCATCCATCTCAAAAGCACCCTGCGCATCAACTCCGGCAACCTGACCATCGCAGGTCAGACCGCTCCGGGTGATGGTATCTGCATCGCCGGTCGCACGGTGAATGTAAATGCCAGCAACATCATCATACGCTACCTGCGTTTCCGCCTCGGCAACGAGGACAAGTCGCAGGAGGATGCCATCTGGGGTCGCTACAACAGCGACATCATCCTCGACCACTGCTCGATGAGTTGGTCCATAGATGAAGGCTCCTCGTTCTATGCCAACAAGAACTTCACGATGCAGTGGTGTATGGTGGCCGAGGCACTCAAAAATGCAGGCCACACAAAGGGTGCCCACGGCTATGGTGGCATTTGGGGTGGTCGCAACGCCTCGTTCCACCACAATATGCTCGCACACAACGACAGCCGCAACCCACGCTTTGACCACCCCGAGGTCTACGACAACTACGTTGCTACCCATCGTGGCAATGCCGACTATCGCAACAATGTGGTCTACAACTGGGGCGGCAACTCCACCTACGGTGGTGAGGGTGCGTGGTGGAATGTGGTGGGTAACTACTACAAGCCGGGCCCCGCAAGCAGGGAGCGAAAATATTTTGTGGATGCCAACGGTATCTACAGCAGTAGTGGCACCGACTATGGCTATGCCACAATGCACGTGAGTGGCAACTACCACGCAGGCTCCTATGCCGCAAGCATCAACTCCGACAACTGGAGCGGCATCTACCTACACGATGGCTCCAAGCCCAGCAACTACAACTCGTGGAAATCGACCGCCCAACTCCCCATTCGCAAGAACGACACACAGCAGTGTTTCACCACCACCCACACCGCCCAGAAAGCCTTTGAGCAGGTGTTGGCCCACGTGGGCGCATCCCACCGCAGGGACAGCGTAGACGAGCGTATCGTTGGCGAGGCCAAGAATGGCACCTATACCAACAAAGGCTCCAATGGTGGCAAGAATGGCATCATTGACTCCCACACCGATGCGGGTGGTTGGCCCACCCTCTCGGCCTCGGCAGAGGAGTTGGCGAGGGTGAAGGATACGGATGGCGATGGTATGCCCGACTGGTTTGAGAGCGAGGTGGGCACCGACAAAAATAGTGCTGCCGATGGCAACCACACCACCCTTGACAAGGAGGGACGCTACACCAACCTCGAAATCTACCTCCACTACCTCGTGCGTGAGCAGGTGGCAGCCCAATGCAGCGGCGGCACCTACGAAGCAATCAGGTAGGGGAAGGAGTGGCAGGAAGGATAGCAAAGTGCAGAAAAGAGCAACAAAGAGCAGACCTTAAACTCCTTAAACTCCTTAAACTCTCAACAACCAACAACCTATAACCTATAACCAATAACGATGAAACGACTACTCACCATACTCTCCGCTCTGTGTTGCACGCTGTGCGTGGCGCAGGCACAAATCACACTCTTCGTGTGTGGCGACTCCACAGCCGCCACCAAAGACATCTCCAAAGGGTCGCCCGAGCGAGGCTGGGGACACGTGTTGCAACCCTTCTTCGACCCCGCAGAGGTGGTGGTGGAAAACCACGCCAAGAATGGTCGCAGCACCAAATCTTTCGTAACACTGGGCCATTGGCAGGTGGTGGAAGAGCGAATGAAACCGGGCGACTATGTATTCATTGAGTTTGGACACAACGACACCAAAGTGGATGACACTCTGCGCTTTACCACACCCGAACAGTATGGGCGCAACCTGCTCCGCTACATAGAAATCGTGCGCAGCAAGGGAGCCACCCCCGTGTTGATGACACAGGTGTGCAGGCGTTGGTGGAAGAATGGCGAGTTGGCCGACTCCCACGGAGAGTATCTCACCGAGTGCCACCGAGTGGCCAAGGAGAGCGGTGTGCTCTTCATTGATGCCGAAAAACTAACCCGAGAGTGGCTCACCCCGCTGGGCGATGAGGGCAGCAGGAGGTACTTTATGAACCTTCCCGCAGGCAAGTATCCCAGCCACCCCGATGGCAAGACCGACAACACCCACTTCACCGTGGAGGGAGCCCGCATCGTGGCCCGTATGCTCGCACGTGAGATGGTAAATATCATCCCCGAACTGGCCCCCCACCACAGGGAGCACCACTTTGTGGTGGCCAAAGATGGCAGTGGCGACTTCTTCACCGTGAGCGATATGGTGGAGGCTCTGCCCAACTTCCACAAGGGTGTGCAGGAGCCCATTAGGGTGCTCATTAGGGAAGGACACTATGAGGAGAAGGTGGTTATTCCCTCCACCAAGCAGAACATACACATTGAGGGCGAAGGCGAGGTGGTTATCACTTGGGGCGATTGGGCCCAAAAGGTGGGCCCCGCAGGTGGGCAGCTCGGCACCAGTGGCTCGGCAACCCTCTACAATTGTGGGCACAACATCACCATTGAGAACATCACCATTGAGAACTCCGCAGGCGAGGTGGGCCAAGCAGTGGCTCTCCAAGCAGTTGGCACAGGGGTGCAGACCTATGTTGGGTGCCGTCTGTTGGGCAATCAGGACACCTTGTATATATATGGTGTGGGCAATCGTGATGGCGAGCAGGTGAGCCACAACATCCACTGCACCTTCCGCAGGTGCTACATTGAGGGCACCACCGACTTCATCTTCGGCTCGGGAGCAGCCGACTTTGTGGAGTGCAGCATCCACTCCAAGAAGGACTCCTACATCACCGCCGCCAGCACCTGCAAGGGCCAAGAGAGGGGTCTGGTGTTTGTGCGCTGCGACCTCACCGCCGCCGAGGGGGTAACCAAGTGTTACCTCGGTCGTCCGTGGAGAGCCTATGCGCAGACATTCTTTGTGGAGTGCACCTTGGGTGGGCACATCCGCCCCGAGGGTTGGCACAACTGGAACAAGCCCGAGGCCGAGCGCACAGCACACTATGGCGAGTGGGGCTCCACGGGCGAGGGCGCAAACCCCAAAGCGAGGGTAAAGTGGGCCAAGAGGCTCTCACAAAAGGAGCGTAACGAATTGGTGGGCACGCTCTAAGGAGAAAAACGAATTGTAAACACGCCAAACAAGATTGAGATGCGAGGACAAGGAAAGAAGATAGTAGCGGTGTGCATTGCGCTATGGGCATTGGCAGTCGTGGCCCCACAAAGGGTGTCGGCCGAACCCCTGCGCGGTGTCTTTACCGAGTACTCATCCATTGACGGACTCGCACACAACAACATACACGACATCTACACCGACTCGCGCGGCTTTGTGTGGCTCTGCACGTGGAATGGTGTGAGCCGCTTCGATGGCTACACCTTCAAGAACTACTGCACCGACCCGAAAAATATGCCCGTGAGGCACAACCGCTTCCGAGGTGTGGAGGAGGATAGCGTGGGCAACCTCTGGTTCCGCACCTATGATGACCACATCTACCGCTTCAGCCGCCACAGCGAGCAGTTTGAGGATGTGTGTGAGCACATCGACCAACTCCACGACCGTTCCTACCGTGTGGGCAAGGTGCTTTGCAGTGCCCATTCCGACAGGGTGTGGGTGGAGTATCAGGGCTTCGGCCTTGTTGGTTTCTACAACGACAAGGATGGTAACCTGCTGTGCCACAACCTTATTGGTAACCCCCTCTTGGGAACCGATGTTAGCCTGATGTGTGAGGGCGAAGGTGGCGAGTTGTGGGCTGTGGGCAATGATACCAACATCTTACGCATAGGTGCTGAGGGCTTCGTGGAGCGTGTGGCCACAGCCGAAGGGCCCATTGTGGAGATTATCAACTGCGGTACCCACATAGTCTGCGCCACCTCTCACTCGGTGCTGTTTGTAGACAGGCAAAGTGGTCTGGTGGCAAAAGAGGTTGCCTTCGGTAGCGACACAATCACCACGCTTGCATCCTCAAACAAGGGCCAAGTGGTCTACGTTGGCACTCTCCGTAGCGGTCTGTGGGCCGTGGATGGCGAGAGTGGCAAGGTGGAGCACTTCCATCGTGGCTCCGTACCCAGTCGCATACGCAACCTCACCGTGGACTCCCACGGCACCGTGTGGATAACCGACACAAGGGAGGGTATCACACGTTTTGCGCCCGAGAAGAAGAACTACAAACATTTCCGACAGCAGCGCAACACCGTGGACTACTACTCCGACACCACCTCAATGGTAATCGAACAGGCCGACAGGGTGTGGATAAAGATGAACCACGTGGGCTTCGGCTACTACGACCGCAAGAACGACACCGTGGAGTCGTTCTACAACAACCCCTCGCAGTCGGATTGCAGGATGACCAACGGCGTGGCCCACTTTGAGGTGGGCAAGGATGGGGTGCTGTGGCTCTCCACCTACTACGAGCGAGGCTTGCAACGCATTGTGCTCCAGAGGGATGATACTTCATCCTCGGGCTCGTTTGCGGGCCTGCCGGCAAGGAGTAACTACTCCGATGAGGTCAGAGCCGTGGTGTGTACCCCGCAAGGCCACACTTGGGTGGGCACCAAGGAGGGACACCTCTACTGCTACAACCAAAGACACGAACTGCTCTACCACTATGACCGTCTGCCGAATGGCAACCCTATGGGGCCCATCTATGCCATCAAGCAGGACAGCAAGGGCTACCTGTGGGTGGGTACCAAAGGCGATGGTATCTACCGACTTACACCCCCAAGTGGCGGGCGCAAGAGCCACACCTTCAAGCACCTGAAACACAGCGAGAGTAACCCTTGGTCGCTCTCCAACGACCAAGTCTACTGCATTGAGGAGGACCGTGGTGGGCGCATTTGGGTAGCCACCTATGGCGGGGCTATCAATATGCTCACCGGCAGCGAAGAGAGCCGTTTCTACAACACCACCAATAGTTTCCCCCACTACCCCACCGAGCCCGGCGAAAAGGCTCGCTACATCATTTGCGACTCGGCCGAGAGGATGTTGGTGGGCACCTCGGAGGGGTTGTTGGTGTTCAACCCCACGGAGAGTCCGGAGAGTGTGAGGTTTGTGGTGGCTCAGCGCAGTGCAGACGACAACGGCCTGAAAGCCAACGATATAATTCACATACTTAAAACCCGCAACGGGCAAGTGTGGTTGTCCACCTATGGCGGTGGCTTGTGTCGCATTGAGGGCTACACCGAACAGGGAGCACCCCTGTTTGAAACTCTCACCACCAGTGATGGACTATCAAGCAACATCGTGTTGGCCGCCACCGAGGACAGCGAGGGCTCTCTGTGGCTCTCCACCGAAAAGGGTATCTCCAAGTTTGAGCCCAAGGAGCGCATATTCACCAACTACACCCGCTACGACACCTTCAAACCCAATCTCTACAACGAGGCCGCCGCAGCAACCGATGCACAGGGCAACGTGCTCTTCGGCAGTGCCAACGACCTCCACGTGGTAAACCCCCGTCAGATGGTGCAGGAGGACTATGACTACCGCCTGAGATTCACCTCGTTGGAGGTGCAGAACAAAGAGGTGGAGGTGGGTAGCAAGGGCTCGCCACTGGAGAGTTCCATAAGCGAGGGTGGCAGTGTGGAGTTGCCGTGGGATTATGGGCTCTTCCGCATCCAGTTTGCCTCGCTCAACTTCCGTCTGCAAAACAGGGTTAATTACCTCTACAAACTCGATGGCTACGACTCCGAGTGGACCGACTCGCACAACACGGGTGGGGCCTACTACTCCAAAGTGCCCCCGGGCAGGTACACCTTCCGTGTGAAGGCCTACGTGGGTAACCACCTGATGGCGGGCGAGGAGATTGTGCTTCCCATACACATCGTAACTCCACCTTGGCAGTCGTGGTGGGCGTGGTGCATCTATGTGGCTCTGACTGTGGGCATACTGTGGTTCATCGGGCATCTCTACCTTCGTATGGCCAAGTTGCGCACCGAAGCACGCATTGAGCAGGACACGGCCGAGATGAAACTCAAGTTCTTCACCAACATATCCCACGAGTTGCGCACTCCCCTAACCCTCATTATGGGCGGCATTGAGGAGGTGCAGAAGCACGAAAACCTCTCGCCAAGGGCCGAGAACAGCCTCACGCTCTCCTACAAGAACTCCAAGCGTATGCTCTCGCTCATCAACCAAATTCTCGACTTCCGCAAGGTGGTCAAGAACAAGATGGAGTTGAGGGTGGAGAGGCTTGAAATTGTGGAGTTGGCCAAAGGAGTGGTGGATGATTTCAGGGACCTTGCCGATGAGCGCAAAATCAGCCTTATGTTCTCATTTTCAAGGGAAAACATCACCCTTTGGGGCGACCGACAAAGGCTCGAAAGTTTGCTCTACAATCTGCTGAGCAACTCAATGAAGTTCACCCACAACAAGGGTACAATCGCTCTGGAGGTCATCTCCAACGAGGAGCAGGGCCTTGTTACCATTCGCGTGCAGGACAACGGCATAGGTATCCCCAAAGAGCGACTCGGCTCCGTCTTCGACCGCTTTGCGCAGTATGCCTCGGCGGTGAGGGGCGACACGGGTGGCAGTGGTATAGGTCTGTCGCTGTGCAAGGAGATTGTGGAGTTGCACAAGGGCACCATTGACGTGGAGAGCAAGGTGGGAAGTGGCACAACGTTCACCATCGGGCTCCCCCTCGGCAATGCCCACTTTGAGATGAATCAGATTGACTTCGGTGGGGATAGCACCCAAGAGGAGAGCACCACAAGTGGGCCACGCCGCAAGGGAGTTACCGCACCTGAGGGGGCACAAAAGATACTGCTCGTGGAGGACAACAGCGAGGTGAGGGCCTTCATCTACAACAACCTCATCGACACCTATCGGGTGGTGGAGGCTGCCGATGGCGAGGAGGCTCTGGAGAAAATCGCCTCCGAGCAACCCGACATCGTCATCACCGACCTGATGATGCCCAAGATGGATGGCATCGAACTCGTGAACCGCATCCGCAAGGACTTCGAGACGAGCCACATACCCGTGGTGATGCTCACCGCCAAGCAAACCCCCGAGGAGCGCATCAGGGCGATGAAATATGGAGCCGATGGCTACATCACCAAGCCTTTCAGTATGGAACTCCTGCTGGCCAAGATTGACAACCTGCTCTCGCAGCGCAGGATACTCTTTGAGAAGATGTCCAAAGGCTCGGCACGCAACCGCATTGTGGAGGCCATACCGAAGAGTGATGTGGTGGTAACCAACAAAGACGAGCGTTTCCTGCAACAGATTATGGCTTGGATTGAGGAGAACATCGAGAATAGCGAACTGACCATTGACGATATGGCCACCCATATGCTCATTGGTCGCACCACACTCTACAACAAAATCAAGTCGCTCACCGGCAAGTCGCCCGTGGAACTCATCAAGGAGTATCGCCTAACCAAGAGCGAAATGTTGTTGCGCACGGGTCAGTTTGCGGTGTCGGAGGTGGCCTACAAGGTGGGCTTCTCGGACCCCGGTTACTTCAGCCGCTGCTTCAAGGAGCAGTACAAGAGTTCGCCCGTGGAGTATCTCAAAAAGCACAAAGTGAGAGTTGAAAGTTAAAACATATTTTCCCCCATTGAATAGTATAACCCGTATGAAACGACTGTTTACCTACATCGCTCTGGTGGTGGCCACAATGTCGGTGGCCACGGCACAAGACACCCGCACAGTGCCCGAAATTAGGGGCGACAAACCTCTCTCGGTACGTATGGCCGAGAGCGAAATGGTGCGCATACCCGATGCCGTCTATATGGATGGAGTGAAGAAGCCCAAGTGGAACTACACCACGGGGTTGGAACTCCTCTCCATCATCCACGCCGGCGACCGCTACCAAATCGGTGCCTTTGAGAAGTATGCACTCGATTGGGTGGATGTGATGTTGAGCGAAGATGGCAAGAGCATACAGACATACAAACTCTCCAACTACAACCTCGACCATATCTGCCCCGGCAGGCTCCTCTACCGAGCCTACGACCGCACCGGCGACAAGCGTTACCGCAACGCCCTGCGACTGATGTGGGAGCAGTTGGAGGGCCAGCCTCGCACCCCCGAGGGTGGCTATTGGCACAAGAAGGCCTACCCCAATCAGATGTGGCTTGACGGACTCTATATGGCCGAGCCCTTCAAGACGGAGTATCTGCGTAGGTTTGGCGGCGGCAAGAGCGGTATTGACAGAAAGCACGGCTACGAGGATATTGTAAAACAGTTTGTGCTGGTGGCCGAAAAGACCTACGACCCCGCCACGGGGCTCTTCCGCCACGCTTGGGACTCCTCCAAAGAGATGTTCTGGTGCGACAAGACCACGGGCCAAAGTCAGCACGCTTGGTTGAGGGCAATGGGTTGGTACACCGTAGCCCTCGTGGAGGTGCTCGAAATGTTGCCCCCCAAGACCGAAGGTAGGGAAACACTCATCGGCCTACTCAACCACATCTTCCAGACCATTCCCGCCTTTGCCGACCCGCAGAGCGGTATGTGGTATCAGGTGATGGACTGCCCCACAAGGGAGGGTAACTACGAGGAGGCCACGGGCTCCATTATGCTCACCTATGCAATGCTCAAAGCGGGCAGGTTGGGCTTTGTGGATAGGAGTTACAGGGCCAAGGGTGCCGAGTTGTATGAGAAGTTTGTGGAGCGTTTTATGCGTGAGAATGGCGATGGAACCATCTCAATGATACAGTGTTGCGCCGTGGGCGGCTTGGGTGGCAAGCAAAATCGTATGGGCGACTTTGCCTACTACCTCTCGGAGCCCATCATTGAGAACGACTGCAAGGGCGTGGGTCCCTTCATCTGGGCCTCGCTGGAGTATGAGGCTCTGCACAACATCGACTACCGCCCCGCCGAGTTGGCCCTCACCGAGCAGACTCCCGCCTTCCCCGGAGCCGAGGGTGGCGGTATGTGGGCCACGGGTGGCCGAGGTGGCAGGGTGTTGAAGGTAACCTCGTTGGCCGATGACGGCTCGGAGGGCACACTGCGTTGGGCTCTGGAACAAAAGGGACCAAGGATGATACTCTTTGAGGTGAGCGGCACCATTGAGTTGAAAGAGATGTTGCACGTGAGGGAGGGTAACTTCACCCTCGCCGGCGAGAGCGCACCCGCAGGCGGCATCTGCATCAGCGGGCACGACACCCGCTTTGAGGCCGACAACATCATCGTGCGCCACCTGCGTTTCCGCCTTGGAGATAGGACCAAGACACAGGAGGATGCCGTGGAATTTCGCAAGTGTACAAGGGCCATTGTGGACCACTGCTCGATGAGTTGGAGCGTGGACGAGTGCGCTTCGGCCTATGGCAACAGGGATTTCACAATGCAGTACTGCCTCATCAGCGAGAGCCTTAACCACTCTACCCACAAGAAGGGCGACCACGGCTATGGTGGCATTTGGGGCGGCCGCAACGCCACCTTCCACCACAACCTGCTCGCACACCACACCTCACGCAACCCCCGTTTGGACCACCCCTTCATCTATTGGGGTAGCGATGAGTTGCTCTACCGTGGCACCGTGGAGGTCTACAACAATGTGGTCTACAACTGGAAGAACAAAGCCTGCTATGGCGGTGAAGAGGGCTGGTGGAGAGTGTGCAACAACCTCTTTATGCCCGGCCCCGACACCAAGAACAAAAAGGAGTTTTTGGAGGCCTCGGTCTACAAAAAACCCTATGCTGCCACGGGCCACTACCACATCAGCGGCAATGTGTTGGCCGGCAACGAGAGTGTTGAGCAGGACAACTGGAATGGCGTAACCATCAAGGGTGGCGCAAGCCGAGAGGATGTGGAGATGGCAGCCCCGAGGAAGATGTTTGGCGAGCCTGCGTGGTCGGCCTACGAAAGGGTGGTTGTGCAGAGTGGCGTGGGTGCCAAGCCTGCCGATGCGGTGGACCAAAGGGTACTCCAAGAGGTGTTGTTGAATGGCGGAAAAATTGTCAATTCGCAGGAGGAAGTGGGCGGTTGGCCCACCCTCAAAGGCAAGAGAAAAGTGGCCAAAGACAGCGATGGCGATGGTGTGCCCGATAGGTGGGAGAAGCGCAACGGAATGGACAAAAATAATCCTGCCGATGGGGCCACATTGAGGGCTGACGGATATTCCAACTTGGAGCACTACCTCTTCAGCCTGACCGAAACAAGGTAAAAGCCAAAGAGTTGGGCCCGCCGTGGGCAGCCGTCAAGGCGTGCGGAGCCAAATGCGGGGTGTCAAAAAATCCGTGCAAAGTGTCAATTTTTACATTTGTATTAACGTAGTTAATTTGTATATTTGCAATACCTAAAAACCTATACTCACACCTAAAAGCACTACATTCGGACCAAAACAGTCTAAAACTACCTTACTCTACCTCCCTTGTTCGGGCACCAAAGAGTGGCAATCGGTTGCCATAGTTGCGATGGCAATTTGAACAATTCAATCAACCTATCATAATTAACCAAATTAACATTAACCAAATTTCAAACCATGAAAAACTTTACTAAAAAGTTTGCCCTACTGCTCGTAGGGTTGAGCCTTGCCCTCACAGCGGAGGCTCAAAAGGTTAGCGGTATTGTTAAGGACACGGCAGGTGAGCCAATCATTGGCGCATCGGTCATTGTCGAAGGTACTACCAACGGTACGTCTACCGGCGTTACCGGCGAGTGGAGCCTCGATGTGCCCAACGCACCGCAGAAAAAGTTGGTCTTCTCGTACCTCGGTATGAAAGACAAGACCGTGGCTATCGGTAGCCGCACCTACATCGAAGTTACTTTGGAGAACGACTCCCAAGTGATGGAAGATGTTGTGGTTGTGGGCTATGCAACCGTAGCACGTAAGGACCTTATCGGTTCGGTATCTTCGGTGGACTCCGAGACACTGACTTCGCAGCCCGTGACCAGCGTGAGCGAAGCACTGGCAGGTAAGATGGCAGGTGTGCAGGTAACCACCACCGAGGGCGACCCCGATGCCGACATCAAGATTCGTGTACGTGGTACCGGTTCGATTACTCAGGACTCTTCGCCCCTCTACATCGTGGATGGTTTCCCCGTTGACAACATCAACGACATCCCCTCGAGCGACATCCAGAGCATTGACGTGTTGAAAGACGCTTTCTCGACCGCCATCTACGGCTCGCGTGGTGCAAACGGTGTTATCATCGTTACCACCAAGAGCGGCCAAGAGGGTAAGCTGAGCGTAAACTACAATATGTATGTTGGCGTTAAGACTATGGCCAACAGGGATGCCATTGAGGTTATGGAGCCCTACGACTTCGTTCAGTTGCAGTATGAGAACTACCTCCTCAATGGTGGTTTGAGCGACCGCTACGAGCCCGTGTTCGGTATGTTCCAAGACATCGACCTCTACAAAGGTTTGAAGGGTAACGACTACATCGGTCAGATTTTCGGCAACCAAGGTCGCAGTATGAACCACAACCTCTCGGTGAGCGGTGGTAGGGATGGTTTCAGCTGGACTGCAAGTTATGCACGTATGGAGGATGACGCCATTATGCTTGGCTCGAACTACCTGCGTAACAACCTCAACTTGAAGACCAAAATCAAAGCCAACAAGAAACTCTCGTTTGACTTCAACTTGCGTTACTCGGACACTGACGTGCGTGGTGCAGGTGCCAACTCGCTCAACGATGGCGGTGGCTCCACCTCGGGTAGCAACGCTCGTCTGAAACACGCCGTTATCTACACTCCCATTCCCATCAAGAGCAGTGTGGAGGGTAGCGACCTCGAAGAGGACTATGGCGACTCGGCGCCCCCATTGCAGAGCCTTAGGGACAACGACAAGAAGCGCAACCGTCAGAACTGGAACCTCAATGGTGCAGTTACTTGGAAGGCACTCAAAGGCCTCAACGTGAAGATTGAGGGCGGTTTGGACACCTATTCGCAGGCTGATTACTACTATTATGGTATCACCTCTTACAGGGCTGCCAACATCGCATATCCCGAGCAGAAAGGTCTGCCTTCGATTGCCTACAACGACTACGACCGCACTCGTCTGCGCAACACCAACACCATTCACTACAACGTTGGTGAGGCATTCGACTGGGAGGATAGCAAACTCGACATTCTGCTTGGTCAGGAGTACATCCTCACTCAATCGCAGAAACAGACTTCCGAACTCGGTGGCTATCCCGACTTCTTCACTGCCGATATGGCTTGGAACTTTATGGCTTCGGGTATTGCCAACAGCACCAACATCTTCTACAGCCAGGACGACAAACTCCTTTCGTTCTTCGGTCGTGTGAACTACGACTGGAAGGGTATCCTCTCGGCCAGCGCAACAATGCGTGCCGATGGTTCTTCGAAGTTCTTGGGCGCAAACCGCTGGGGCTACTTCCCCTCGGGTGCAGTTGCAGTGCGTCTGTCGGAGATTGGTGGTTTGAAGGATGTTGAGTCGCTCGACAACCTGAAGATTCGTTACAGCTATGGTACCGCAGGTAACAACAACATTCCCTCGGGCCAGACTATGCAGACCTTCAAGGCCAACACTTCGAGCTGGATTTCGCAGGGCGGTATCATCTGGTCGGCAGGTAAGACTATGCCTAACCCCGACCTGAAATGGGAGACCACCGTTTCGCACAACCTCGGTTTGGACTTCTCGTTCCTTGGTGGTAAGGTTAGCGGTTCGGTTGAGGCCTATCGCAACAACACCAAAGACCTGCTGATTAACTTCCCCACCGCAGGTAGTGGCTACGACACCCAGTATCGCAACCTCGGTGAGGTGCAGAACGAGGGTATTGAGGCAACCTTGAACCTGACCATCTTTGAGACCAAGAATGCAGGTTTGACCATCTCGGCCAACGCATCCTACAACCGCAATGAGGTTATAAGCCTCGGTATGGACTACATTATGGAGAGCTCCAACTGGGCTTCGACCGAGATTAAGGGCGACTACCTCGTTGAGGCAGGCCAGCCTATGGGTAATATGTATGGCTTTGTGAGCGATGGTTTCTACACCGTTGACGACTTCGAGAGCTACGATGGCAAAGCGTGGGTACTGAAAGAGGGTGTTGCAGATGCCAGCGAGGTTGTTGGTAGCAACTATATGCGCCCCGGTGCTCGCAAGTTCAAAGACCTCTCGGGTGATGGTAAGATTAGCACCGATGCCAACTCCAAAGACAAGGCTATCATTGGTAACGCACTGCCCGATTGGACCGGCGGTCTTATCATTTCGGGTTGGATTGGCAACTTCGACTACTCGGCAAACTTCAACGCCGTGTTTGGCAACGAGATTTACAACGCCAACTTGGTGGAGTTCACCTCGACTCGCAAGTACAACTACCGTAACCTGCTGAACACTATGACAGTGGAGAACCGCTGGACCAACGTTGATTGGACCACCGGTGAGTTGGTGAACGACCCCGACAAGTTGGCAGAGATGAATGCCGGCAAGACCGAGGGTTCGCCTATGATTTACAACGCTGCATTCAGCGATGCTGCTGTTGAGGACGGTTCGTTTGTTCGTTTGGCAAGCGTAACCTTGGGTTACACTTTCCCCGAGAAACTGACCAAACGTGTTGGTATCCAGAACTTGCGTGTCTACGCAACCGGTTCCAACCTCTTCTTGTGGACCAACTATTCGGGCTACGACCCCGAGGTTGATTCGCGCCGCAGCACTCCTCTTACTCCGGGTGTAGACTACTCGGCATATCCCAAGAGCAGAGGTGTAGTATTTGGTCTGAACCTCACATTCTAAACCTCTTAAAAGACTATGAAAGCGATGAAAAAGATTGCATATATTATAATGATGATTGCCGCATCCGCATCGTTGTACTCTTGCAGCGACTTCTTGGATGTGGAGACCAAGTCGGAGTTTGACGAGTCGGTAGTATTCTCAAACTACACCTTGGCCGAATACAACGTGTTCGGAATTTCGGATGCATTTGGTCAGACCAACGGCCACCGTGGTCGCTACCTGCCCTACTACGGCTTCAACACCGACATTGAGTGGAACAACAACACCGATGCCGGCGACAAGCGCGACCTGTCGGCCTACAACACCAAGACCGGTAACGGCCAGATGAGTAACAGCAATGGTCCTTTCGAGTGCCTCTATACCGGTGTTGAGAGGGCTAACCTCTGCATTGCAGGCCTGAAGAAACACGGCAACATTGAGAACGACCCCGAGATGGCCTACCTCTATGGCGAGGCTCTGGTGCTCCGTGCAGTGCTCTACCACGACCTGCTCAAAGGTTGGGGTGATGTTCCTGCTCGCTTTGAGCCCATCAACTCGGAGACCATCTACATTCCCAAGAGCAACCGTGATGTGATTTACAAACAGCTTCTGGCTGACCTTGAGACCGCAATTCCTATGCTCTACTGGCCCGGCGAGAAGGCACAGACTATGCGCACCGACCGTATCAGCAAATCGTTTGCCATCGGTATGTATGCCCGCTTGGCTCTTGCAGCAAGTGGCTACGCTCTGCGTCCTGATGAGGGTATGCTTGGTACCAACAACCCCGGCTCGGTACGCAAAACCGATGATGCCGACTTGCAGGCAAGCGTGCTCTATCCCAAGGCTCTGAACTATCTGAAACAGGCTATCAACCAGAAGTGCAACAGCCTCTATGGCAACTACATTGACCTCTGGAAGGCAACTTCGGATATGGACCTGACCGCAGGTAAGGAGACTCTGTTTGTGATTCCCTTCAGCGATGGTCGTGGTAGGTGGAACTACTCATTCGCCATCAAAGATGATGACTTCAGCGGCAGGGGTGGTAATGCAGGTCCCGTGCCCACTCTCTACTTCGACTACGACAGCGATGATGTTCGCAGGGACATCAGCTGCGTGAACTGGAAGTGGGGCAAAGGCCACATTGCCGAGCCCTCCAACGTGAACAACTGGTACTTTGGTAAGTACAGGTTTGAGTGGCAGATTAAGGCTCCCTATGGTGGCGGTAACGACTGCGGTGTGAAACCCATCGTGATGCGCTATGCCGACATTCTGCTGATGGCAGCCGAGATTGCCAACAGCACCGAGTGTGGCGCAAGGGACGAGACCTTTGCTAAGAATTGCTTGTTGGAGGTCCGCGAGAGGGCTTTCAAGGGCAACGAGAGCGAGGCTCAGGCCTATGTGAACGCACTCAGTGGCGAGGAGAACATCCAACTCGCAATTGAGGAGGAGAGGAAACTGGAGTTCGTTGGTGAGTTCTTGCGCAAGGGCGACCTCATCCGTTGGGGCAAACTTGGCAGCAAACTTACCGAGACCAAACAGAACCTCATCGACCTCGCCAACTTGCAGGGCAAGTACACCTTCCTCAGTGGCGACCTCTACTGGAAGGACAATGGCGCAGAGGGTATCACCATCTACGGCCTCGAGCCCAACCAGAAGGCTGCTCCCGCAGGTGCCGAGGGTGAGTGGACCCACATCAAGGAGTATATCAAACCCGACAGGTTCTACTCCGACAAGAGCAAAGTCTACGCCTACGATGTTCTCTTTGAGAACGACCCCGACACCCGCCAGTTCTGGCCCTTATTTGATGCAACTTGCGTTGCCAACACCCAGCTCAAGAACGACTACGGCTATGCCGGTAACGATGCAGAGGGTGGCAAATAACAGAGACACACACTTATACCTTTGAATAATATAAGTATATGAAAAAGATATTCAGAAACATTGCATTGTTTGCTGCGACAGCATTGGCAGCGGTGGGTTGTGCTCCCGAACAGGGCGAGATTATCGACACCATCGAGCTCAATCGTGCGCTCTCTCCTCTGGAGTTCAAAGCAAACGTGATTGCCTCCAAGGGTACAGACGTGGAGTTCTCTTGGGAGGTAATGGAAGGCGTTGAGAAGTATGAGCTTCAGCTTTTCGCCGCCGCCAAAGATGCCGAGGGCAACACCGTTGCCCCCAACTACGATGAGGCTTCGCCCATCGACACCTACATTGTTCTGCCCGAGGAGGTTCCCTACCGAGTAGACAACCTCACAGTGGATGCAGATTTCTATGCCCGTGTGCGCAGTTGCAAGACCAACTTGGAGCCCTCGAAATGGGTGGCTCTGGAGGAGGACTTCTCGACCTTTGCAGTGCGTAACAGCCTCAACCCCAAAGTTACCGAGCGTGGCACCGACTACATCGTTGTGTCGTGGGATGCTGCCGAGGACAAAGGCGACCTGACCAGCCTGCGTGTTGCACCCGTGAGGGAGGGCGAGGAGGTTGTTATCACCTTGGAGAGCGCCGACAAAGAAGCTTGCAGCAAGAGGGTGGAGGGCCTGACCGCCTGCACCGACTACCGCTTTGAGTTGGTATTCGGCAAGAGCGGCTCGCGTGGTATAACCACCGGTTGGACCCGTCCTTCCGATTCCGGTTTCAACACTGTGGACACCGTTGAGGCTATCGTGAATGCCGTCACCGGCACCGTTGGTGATGTGAAACTCCTCGTTGAGTACAACGATGGCGTGCCCTACGTTCTTCCTGTATTTGAAGACATCCAGTGCAACCTCTACCTCGTTGGTAAAGGCACCGGTGATGGCAAAAAACCCATCATCAACAACCTCGATATCCGTCCCAAAGTGGCTATTGAGAAAATCCACATTGAGGACTTAACACTCGATGGTGTCAACACAGCAGGTTTTGTGGTTGACAACAAGGGTGCAAAAATCACCGAGTTGGCACTCGTCAACTGCGAAATCACAGGCTACACCAAGGGTGTACTCTATGGTAGTGGTGGTAACACCAGCGGTTGCGACGACATCCGTATTGAGGGTTGCTACATTCACGACCTCAACAATGAACTCGCTGCCAACGGTAACGCAATCGGCGGTGGTGACTTGTTGGACTTCCGTAATGGTGAATACAAGAACTTCAACATCGTAAATAACACTTGGAGCTATTGCGGTCGTTCGTTCTTGCGTATTGACATCGCAACCGAGAGTATCGTTGTTGCCAACAACACCTTCAATGCAGTTGGTATCGCTGCCAACACCAACGGTATCTTCTATGTTACCAAAGTGGCTCCCCAAGCATTCACAAGTTCGAAGAACGTGTTCTTGAATATGAATAGCGATATCGAGGCAGTAGTAGCCAAGGTTGGTCTTGGTAAGAATGGTAGTGGTGGTTTCGCTCCAAAATTCGAGAACTGCTATTTCTTCAATGTTGCAAGCACCTATTTTAATGGCTCAAAATACACCGCTTGGGGTGCTGAGACTACTTTTGGCGAGGCTGATGCATTGGCCGATGGTGGTAAGATTCTGACCGAGGACCCCTGCGTGAACTCGGCCGGTGCCAAATTCTACCTCAATACCACCAGCGACATCTCCGCCAAGAAGGTGGGTGACCCCCGTTGGTGGAACGCACAGCAGCCCGTGATTATCCGTGCTACCGAACTCACTCTCGTGAGCGAGCCCTACGTGTGGGACTTCACCACCAAGAGCAAGTTCGACACCGAGACCCTTGAGAAAGCAACCATCATCGACAACGTGCGCATCTACGCTACCGCCGAGGTGCCCGCCGAGGTTGTTATGGGCGAGGGCGTTAAGTTCAGCAAGGGCGCAATGGTTGGTGCCAATGGCGAGCCCGAGTACAGCGCAGTTGGTGTGCTGACCGAGGGCTATGGTGCCATCGTGGTTACCGCACAGGGCGAGAGCGGCATCGAGACTATGCAGGTTTTGGCCGGTGGCGACCGCTACACCATCTTGGCCGATGGCGAGCCCCACAAGGTTGTGTTGGGCGACCTCGCAGGCGAGAACAACATCTACGTTCTGGCTTCGAGTGCCGTTACCCTCACCAAAGTGGAGTGGACCAAAGACATCACCCCCGACCAAACCGTGTTCCCCTTGGCTAAACCCGCCATCAACCTCTCGGCAAGCAGCCTCGATGAGGGTACTGCCGAGGCAGTTACCGTGTCGTGGGAGGCTGTGGAAAACGCCGACAAGTATGTGCTCTCCGGCCTTGGTCAGACTTTGGAGTTCGCCGCAACCGAAGAGTTGTCGCTGACCGTGCCCGCCGAGCAGGTGGCAGTTCTGCCCGTTGGCGAGTACCCCATCACCCTGACCGCCTACCCCGTTGAGACCTCCAGCAAGTACTGCGCATCGGAGACCGCCACCGCAACCTTCAAGATTAAGGAGGTTGTCCTCGGCGCTCCCGTAACCCTCACTTGGGACTTCTCATCGGCAGCTTGGGCTGACGTAATCGCAGAAATCAAAAACGACAAGAGTTGTACCACCTACAACAAGACTATTGATGGTTTGACTCTGAGTACCGCCACCAAATACTTGCAGGCTGCAAATAACTACATCCAAATGGGTGGTAGTGGTAGTACCACTGAGCGTGTATTCACATTTACTGCTCCTGCCAATGGTACACTCAAAGTTACTGTTGCGGGTGCGGGTAAAGAAGACCTCAATCGCAATGTCGTCGTTCAAGTAGGTTTGGAGGGTGAAGCAACCAAACAAGTTGGTGGCGTATGGCCCGATGCAACTGAACTCACTTGGGATATTACCTCAAATGGCGAAACCGTTTACATCTACACCGATGCAGGTTTAAGGTTCTACAAGATTGAGTACACCTACGTTCAGGCTGCTGCACAGGATTACGTTATGACTCTGTCGGCAAACGGCAACGCTTTGTCCTCGAACATCACCGGTCTGCCCAGCTCGTACACCGAGGCTGAAACAACTTGGACCGCAACCGATGATTCGGGTAGCGACACCATCACCTTCGTAGGCAATGTTTACCACAGTGCTGCCAAAGGTGTTATGTGGTATTTCAACAAAGGCAAAACCGAGATTCACATTGCCGCTGATGGCTTTGGTAAGATTAAGAAAATCACTCTTACTCTTGAATCCGCTCGTAAACCCGAGTTCTTGATTTGCAAGACATCTGATGGCACGCGTGTTAATGCAACCGAGGTTGCCGGCACCAGTGCAAGCCCCATTACCTTCGATTTCGAGGCAGCAGGTGTTAGTGCAGATGGTTTCCGCATCGACTACGACAAATCTTTGGGTAGCGACATCAAAGCTCAAACCGTAGTAATTGAGTACAGCAAATAGGCATCGGCCTAATTGAAACCTTATTTCAGCGCAAGGGCTGCCCGCAAGGGTGGCCCTTTGCTGTTTTTAGAAGAGGGCAGAAAGGGCAGGAAGAGTAATTAGTAATTAGTAAAGAGTAATTAGTAAATACTTTTCTATGCTTTGGTAGCACCACTTAAGTACTCCTCCCCTACGACAGGGGAGGCTGGGAGGGGTGGTCGAAATTGCGCTCGGCCCCGTGCACGTCCCCCTCTAAGTTAGAGGGGGTGCCACGGAGTGGCGGGGGCGTCTGTTTTGGGTAGGGCCACTAAGGACCTTAAAGCCATTAAAGTCCTTAAGGCCATTAAGGCAGACGGCAGACAGCGCCTTTGGCGCAATAGAAAAGAGCGGTAGATGCCAACCGCCTGCCTCAAAGGCAGTCGTGGCAAGACGGAGCAAAGGGCAGAAAGAGCCTCTGGGGCTGCTGGGCCTGCTGGGGCCACTAAGGAGCTTAAAGCCATTAAGGCCATTAAAGCCCGGGTATCTTTTTTAATACCCGTAATAAAATGCGCCGCAGGCACCTTAATTTTCAATTCTCAATTTTCAATTTTCAATTCCTTTTCGCCCTTTTTGCACAAAAATCCCTCTTTTGTGTCAATTATTCGTATCGCTTTCTGAAAAGTTTTTTGTACTTTTACGATGCGTAAAACTATGCACAAAACAATAAACCTATAAAATACTTTTCCGTGTATGAAAACTTTCAATGACGACAACTTCTTGTTGCAGACCGAAACCGCCCAGAGGCTCTATCACGAACACGCAGCCAAGGTGCCCATCATCGACTATCACTGCCACCTCATCCCCGAGTATGTGGCCAACGACCACGTCTTCGAAAACCTCTCCAAAGTGTGGCTCGAAGGCGACCACTACAAGTGGAGGGCTATGCGTACCAACGGTGTAGACGAGCGTTTCTGCACCGGTAAGGACACCTCCGACTGGGAGAAGTTCGAAAAGTGGGCAGAGACCGTGCCCTACACTATGCGCAACCCCCTCTACCACTGGACTCACCTCGAACTCAAAACCGCTTTCGGTGTGGACAAACTACTCAACCCCACCACCGCACGCGAAATCTACGACCACTGCTCCGCAATGCTCCAAACTCCCGAGCGCTCGGCACGTGGCCTGATGTTGCACTACAACGTGGAGACCGTCTGCACCACCGATGACCCCATCGACTCGCTCGAGCACCACATCAAGTGCGCCAAAGACAACTTCGGTGTGAAGGTGTTGCCCACGTGGAGGCCCGACAAGGCTATGGCTGTGGAGAACCCCGCCAACTTCCGTGCCTACATCGACCGCTTGGCCGAGGTTAGTGGCGTGGAAATCAAGTGTTTCGATGATGTGATTGAGGCTCTCCAAGTACGCCACGACTTCTTCGAGAGCGTTGGTTGCCGTCTCTCCGACCACGGCATTGAGGAGTTCTACGCTGAGGACTACACCCACGGCGAGGTGGAGGCCCTCTTCCAGAAGGTCTACGGCGGTACGGCACTCACCCCCGAGGAGACCAAGAAGTACAAGACCGCAATGATGGTGGAGTTCGCCATTATGGACCACGCAAGCGGTTGGACACAGCAGTTCCACTACGGTGCCATCCGCGACAACAACAGCCGTATGTTCGCACAGCTCGGCCCCGACACCGGTTTCGACTCCATCGGCGACTTCACCGTGGCCAAGAATATGTCGAAGTTCCTCAATATGCTCGACAAAGACGACAAACTCACCAAGACCATCATCTACAACCTCAACCCGAGGGATAACGAACTCATCGCCACAATGCTCGGCAACTTCCAAGACGGACGCTACGGCCCCGGCAAGATTCAGTTCGGTAGTGGCTGGTGGTTCCTCGACCAAAAAGACGGTATGGAGAAGCAGATGAACGCACTCTCGGTGCTCGGTCTGCTCAGCAGGTTTGTTGGTATGCTCACCGACAGCCGCAGTTTCCTCTCCTACCCCCGCCACGAGTATTTCCGCAGAACGTTGTGTAACCTCATCGGTAACGATGTGGAGAACGGTCTGCTGCCCGCAAGCGAGATTGACTTCCTCGGTCAGATGGTGGAGAACATCTCCTACTACAACGCCAAAAATTACTTCAAGTTCTAAATCAATACAAACCTAAACAACCTATAATATTATGGCACTCAAAGCACTCAACAAGCAGAATGTGGAAAAACCCACACTGCCCATCAAAATACTCCAGTTTGGCGAAGGTAACTTCCTGCGCGCCTTTGTGGATTGGCAAATCGACAAGGCCAACGAAGCAGGCATTATGAACCACGGTGTGGCCATCGTGCAGCCCATCGACAAAGGTATGGCCGGAATGTTGGAGCAGCAGGACTGCCTCTACCACGTCTACCTTGAGGGCGTTAAGGACAAACAGCCCGTGAAGGACATCCGCCTCGTCAGGAGCGTGCAGTGCGCCATCAACCCCTATGAGGACTACGCCGCCTATGAGCAGATTTTCCTCTCGCCCGAGTTGGAGGCCACCGTGTCGAACACCACCGAGGCAGGTATCCGCTATGAGGAGGGCGATGACCTCTGGGCTCTGCCCCCCAAGAGTTATCCCGCAAAGATGACCGCACTGCTCTACAAGCGTTTCAAACACTTCGCAGGCGACCCCACCAAGGGCCTCTGCATCATCTGCTGCGAACTCATTGAGAACAATGGTTCCACGCTGAGGGAGTATGTGTTGCGCCACGCAGAGTACAACAAGTTGGGCGCCGACTTCATTGAGTGGGTGGAGAAGTATTGCCACTTCTGCGACACTCTGGTGGACCGCATCGTGCCCGGCTTCCCAAGGGAGAACATCAACGAGATTAAGGCCGAGTTGGGCTTTGATGACAATCTGGTGGTTAAGGCCGAGTTCTACCACCTGTGGGCTATCGGTGGCCCCGGCTACGAGGAGGTACAGCGCAGGTTGCCACTCGACAAGGCAGGTCTGCACGTTATCTTTATGCCCACCATCAAGCAGTTCCGCGACAAGAAGGTGCGCATCCTCAACGGCTCACACACCGGTATGGTGCCCATCGGTTTGCAGATTGGTTGCGAGACCGTTATGGACGCCTTCAACAATGCCGACCTTGAAGCCTTCATCAACACGATGGTTGCCGAGGAGGTTATCCCTATGATTGAGGAGGACCAAGCCGAACTGAAAGAGTTTGCCGCAGGCATTTTGGAGAGGTTCTACAACCCCTACATCCGCCATATGCTCAAAACCATCTCGCTCAACTCGCTGAGCAAGTGGGAGACCCGCAACTTCCCCACCGTGCTCGACAACTGGAAGAAGGCAGGCAAGGTGGCCGAGAAGGAGCTCTTCACCTTTGCAGCCCTGCTCACTCTCTACAGTGGCAAGGTTGATTTCACTCCCGATGACACCGCCGAGCACGTGGAGTTCATCCAGAAGGTGTGGAACAGCGAAGATGTGGATGCCACCGTTAGGGCTATCGTGGGCAACCGCAACATTTGGACCGTGGACCTCACCGAGGTTGAGCCCTTCGTGGAGAAGGTTAGCGGCTATGTGAAGGTGATTTTGGCGGAGGGTATGGCCGCTGCACTGAAGAAGATGTTGTAGTGGGCACTCCACACGTAGAACACAACGTAGATACATATCCCTACACGCTATTACCACACTATGGCAAACGAAAGAGATAACTGTCTGTACTGCCGCAACAAGGCGGTGCTTGACGAACTGATGATAAAGATTTGCGACTTGGACGTGTCCACCCTCTACCTGTTCCGCGAGCAGACTCACAAAGGCAGGTGTGTGGTGGCCTACAAGGACCACATTGGAGAGCAGTTTGAGATTCCCGAGGCCGACTATGTGCGTTTTATGCTCGATGTGAGGCGCACCGCAGCCGCCATCAAGAGCGCATTCGCTCCCGACAAGGTAAACTTCGGAGCCTACTCCGACACCCTTCGCCACGCCCATTGGCACCTCGTACCCAAGTATGAGGGCGGTGCCGAGTGGGGCGGAGTGTTTGCGATGAACCCCAAGCAGACCTACCTCACCGAAGAGGAGTATGCCGAGGTTATTGAGCAGATTAAGAGCAAATTGTAAGCAGAATGTGAAAGTGTGGGGGTGTGGGGCCTACGAGGGCTGTCGCACTCCCACCCATTTTTTGGTCAAACGAGAAAAAAAAGAAAACAGCAGCACTATGAAACGCTATCTGAAAATAAACGAGGCCGATGATGTGGCTATCGCTCTGGACGACCTGTCGGCAGGCGAAGTCATCGAGGTAGACGGCAAGCAGGTTACCCTTGCCGAGGATGTGGCCAAGGGGCACAAGGTGGCCCTGCACGCCATTGCCGAGGGGGAGAATGTGATTAAGTATGGCTACCCCATCGGCCACGCCATCTGCCCCATTGCCGAGGGCGAGTGGATACACAGCCACAACATCAAAACCAACCTCCACGACAACTTGGAGTACACCTACACTCCAAAAATCGCACCCAAGCACTACCCCGCCGACCAGCGCAAGGTGATGGGCTATGAGAGAAAAAATGGCGATATGGGTATCCGCAACGAGTTGTGGATTATCCCCACGGTGGGCTGCGTGAACGGTCAGGCCGAGGCCATCGCCAAGAGGGTTAAGGCCGAGATGGACTGCTCCCACTTGGATGACGTGAGGGTCTACACCCACCCCTATGGTTGCTCGCAACTCGGTGAGGACCACCGCAATACACGCAAGGCACTGGCCGATATGGTACACCATCCCAATGCAGGTGCCGTGTTGGTGCTGGGCCTCGGTTGTGAGAACAATCAGGTCAGCGAGTTCCAGAAAGAGATTGGCTCGTGGGACGAGGAGAGGGTGCGTTTCATCGTTGCCCAAGAGGTGGAGGATGAGATTGAAGAGGGCGTGAAGGTGTGTGGCGAATTGGTGGAGATTACCCGCCACGACAAGCGCACCCCACAGCCTCTGTCGAAACTCAAAATCGGCCTCAAATGTGGCGGCAGCGATGGTTTTTCGGGCATCACGGCCAACCCGCTGGTGGGCCTCTTCTCCGATTGGCTCATCGCACAGGGAGGCACAACCATCCTCACCGAGGTGCCCGAAATGTTCGGTGCCGAAACGATACTTATGGACCGCTCGGAGAACAAGGCGATTTTCGACCAAACGGTGTCGCTCATCAACGACTTCAAGGACTACTTCAAACGCTACGACCAGCCCATCTACGAAAACCCCTCACCCGGTAACAAGAAGGGTGGCATCACCACACTGGAGGAGAAATCACTCGGCTGTGTGCAGAAGGGCGGTGCGGCTACCGTGGTGGACGTGTTGGACTACACCGACAGGGTCAAGAGGCGTGGTTTGAACCTCTTGCAAGCCCCCGGTAACGACCTCGTGGCCTCCTCGGCATTGGCGTTGAGTGGCTGTCAGATGGTGCTGTTCACCACCGGCAGGGGTACTCCCTTTGGTAGTTTTGTGCCCACGATGAAAATTTCCACCAACAGCCGACTCTACGAGTTCAAGCAGTGCTGGATTGACTTCAACGCCGGCACAATGGTCGAAGACGAGGATGCCAACGATGTGCTCAACCGCTTCATCGACAAGGTGTTGGCTACCGCCAATGGCGAGTGGCTCAAACACGAACAGACCGGTTTCAAAGAGGTGGCAATATTCAAAACCGGAGTTACGTTGTAGAATTGAGAATTGAAAATTGAGAATTGAGAATTTTAGGTTAGGGGCAATAGTTTTGCTATTAACCGGATTTTTGTGTGGGTGTGGTCCGAGCGAGAAGAGGACCCACTGGGTGGTGGCGGCCGATGGTTCGGGCGACTACCGCTCGGTGCAGGAGTGCTTGGATGCACTACCCTCAAAACCAGACCATTGGCGCACAGTGGAGATTAGGCCCGGGGAGTACCGCGAGAAGGTTACGCTCGATGTCTACAAGGACAAAGTCCACATCGTGGGCCACGATGGGGCCACCATCGTGTGGAACGACCACACGGGCCGAGTGGAGCCCGATGGGCACGTGATGACCACCTACGACACTTGGACCTTCTCGGTGCAGGCCGATGATGTGGTGGTGGAGAACCTCACCATCTGCAACGATGCAGGCGAGGTGGGGCAGGCCGTGGCTGTGGAGACCCGTGGCGACCGCATAGAGTTCTACAACTGCCGTATGCTTGGCGACCAAGACACCTTCTTCACCAAAGGCTACGCCTCAAGGCTCTACCTCAAGGGGTGCTACATTGAGGGCACCACCGACTTCATCTTCGGTCCCTCCATTGCCCTACTCGACTCTTGCACAATACATTGCAAGAAAGACTCCTACATCACTGCCGCCTCCACCACCGAGCGCAACCGCTATGGATACGTCTTCCGTGGGTGTAAAATCACCGCTGCCGAAGGGGTAACAAAGGTCTACCTCGGCAGGCCTTGGAAGCAGACCGCCAAGACGGTATTCATCGGGTGTGAACTCCCCGCCGCCATCAGGCCCGAGGGGTGGCACAACTGGAACGACCGCAGGCGTGAGGAGCACTCGTTCTACGCCGAGTATGATTGCACAGGCGAGGGTGCCGACCGCAGCCGTAGGGTTGCGTGGAGCCACGCACTCACCCCCGAGGAGGCCGCCGACTACACCCCCGAGAACATCTTTGCCTTCAAGACCGGCTCGGAGGCCTTCCGCTGGGATTGGATGCCGAGGGGGATTTGAAAATTCAAAATTGACAAAACGTTGTTTTGTCTAAAATGCTCCCGCTCGGCCGAGTCTGCAAGCAGCCTTTGCGCTCGCTTACTCGCATTTGCCAAAATTCAAAATGATTTTAGAGAGGGAAAACACCAGAAGGCCCAGAAGGCCCTTAAAGTCCTTAAGGTCCCTAAAGCCCTTAAAGTCCTTAAAGCCCTTAAGGCCCCTAATGCCCCGGCTGAACGCTAAACGCTAAAAAAACTATATGATGAAACACAACCTTACACTCGCAATCGCCGTGCTGGCCCTCACTACTCAGGTGTGGGCACAGGGCGTGAGCAAAACTTGGGTGGCCGACCAAGGCGATGGCACCTACAAAAACCCCGTGCTCTATGCCGACTACTCCGACCCCGATGTTATCCGTGTGGGCGATGACTATTGGATGACCTCGTCTTCCTTCGACTGCGTGCCCGCATTGCAAATTCTCCACTCCACCGACCTTGTGAATTGGGAGTTTGCAGGTGCGGTAAGGAGTTATGCACCCCAAGGGGCGCAGCAACGCCACGGAGGTGGTGTGTGGGCACCCTCCATACGCTACCACGATGGGCTCTACTACATCTACTGGGGCGACCCCGATGTGGGTATCTATATGACCACCGCCACCGACCCTCGGGGCGAGTGGAGCACCCCGCACCTTGTGTGGGAGGGCAAGGGTATCATCGACACCTGCCCCCTGTGGGACGATGACGGCAGGGCCTACCTTGTGCACGCTTGGGCCGGCTCGAGGGCTGGTTTCAAGAGCATACTCTCCGCCACCGAGATGACTCCCAATGGGCGTAGGCTCATTGGCGATGAGGTGCTCATTTTTGACGGACACGCCGAGCACCCCACCGTGGAGGGCCCCAAGTTCTACAAGCGAGATGGGTGGTACTACGTGTTTGCACCCGCAGGTGGCGTGAAGGAGGGTTGGCAGATTGTGTTGCGCTCACGTGAGCCACTCGGCAAATATGAGTGTCGCAAGGTGCTCCATCAGGGCGACACCGACATCCACGGCCCCCATCAGGGCGGTTGGGTTACCGACACCGCAGGGCAGAGTTGGTTCCTCCACTTTGAGGACCGCTATGCCTATGGTCGTGTGGTACACCTCCAACCTATGGAGTGGACCGCCGATGGGTGGTGTACGATGGGTGTGGACACCAACAAAGACGGCATTGGCGAGCCCGTGAAGAGTTACCGCAAGCCCCACAGCAACGTGCCCACAAAGATATGCAGCCCCACCGAGGGAGATGAGTTCAACACCACCACCCTTGGGCTGCAATGGCAGTGGTTTGGTAGCCACGGCCAAAGGGATTGGGCTATGCTTTCGCCCGATGGGTTCCTGCGACTCTACTGCCGCCCCTACGACAACCTCTACGAGGCGCAAAATCTTCTTTGCCAAAAGATTACCGCCCCCAAGCAGACCATCACCGCAAAGGTGCGCTTTGTGTCCGGTGTGGATGGCGACCGTGCGGGAGTGATTGTCCACGGCAGGGACTACGCCACCTTGTCGCTGGTGCGCACCGATGGCAAGATGCGCCTTGTGCAGACCATCTGCGAGGGTGCCGATAAGGGTATGGGCGAGCGCATTGTGGAGGAAAAACCCTTCTCACACGAGGGGTGGATGTACCTGCGTGTGGAGATTGCCGAGGGGTGCAAGTGCAGGTTCTTCTACTCCACCAATGGCAAGCGTTGGGAGCCTCTGTGGGAGGAGTTCACCGCCAAATGGGGTGTGTGGATTGGAGCCAAGTGGGGGCTGTTTGCCGTAACCAAGGGCAAGACCAACGATGGTGGCCGTATGGACATCGACTGGGTGAGAGTGGAATAGACCGAGAGTGGCGGGCTGCTTACCGCAACGCACAAAAGAAAAGTAGGGTGTGTCAGTTCAACACACCCTACTGTTTTATCAGATGGTTTCTTTCTGACTATCGAAAAAGGCGGGGCAGAAAGTCCACCAAATAGTCGCGCCACACATTCCACTTGTGGGCACCTTCGGTGAGGTTGTAGTGGTGGGGATAACCCTCGGCCTCAAGCATTTGGCGGTAGGCGATGTTCTCCTCCATCAGGTAGTCATCCTTGCCGATGGCGATGTAGTAGAGTTTGGGCTCGGCAGCAAATTGGGCTGCGAGTTTGCCCTCAATGTCGGTGTAGAGGGGCGACTCCTCACGGGGCTTGACGGCAGGCGAAAAGAGGCCCACGTAGTCGAACATCCCCGGGTTGGAGGCCGAGATGTAGAGCGAGTGGCCACCACCCATTGAGAGGCCCGCAATGGCTCTCGCCGAGGCCTTCCGCTTGGTGCGGTAGTGGTTCTCCACATAGCGGACAATGTCGCCAAACGAAGCCTCAAAGGAGCCATCCTTCGAGCCACACCAGTAGGGCTTGTACATACCCTCTTCGCTCTCGCCGGGGGCCGCCTTGTGGAGGGTGTTACCATTGGGCATCACCACAATCATCGGCACCGCACGCCCCTCGGCAATGAGATTGTCCAAAATCTGCACCGCACGCCCGAAGGCCTGCCAACAATCCTCATCGCCACCCATTCCGTGTAGCAGATAGAGCACCGGATAGCGCCCCCTACCCTCCTCGTAGCCCGCAGGAGTGTAGACACTCATACGTCTCTGCACACCCAGTGTGGGCGAGGGGTACCACACCTTGGAGAGCGTGCCGTGGGGCACATCGTGGACCATATAATCCTCGGCCTTGCCACCTCCCACTATGAAGTAAGGGTAGAACTCGGCAATGTTGCGAATGAGGTAGGCGTTGTTGGGGTCCATAACCTTGCGCCCGTCCACGTTGAAGCGGTAGTGGTAGAGTTCGCTGGGCAGGGGCTCGGTGGTAACGCTCCACACCCCCTTGTCGCCCTTGGTCATAGTGAGCGGTCGGCGCGTGAAGTCGCCCACCACGCTCACCTTCTCGGCCTTGGCGGAGGTGTAGCGGAAGGTTACTCGGCCATCGGGGTGTACCTCGGGTGAGAACACCAGCGTGGGCTCCTGCGCACCGAGCACTATGCACGATGCAAATGCCAGTAGGAGTAGAGATATGCGTTTCATAGTTGTGAGGGGGTTTTGTTAGGGTTTTGGGGGATGGTATGACGAATAGGAGTGATAGGAGTAATACCGCTTAGCAGCCCCACCCAAGAACTCCTCCCCTACGATAGGGGAGGTCGGGAGGGGTGGTCGTAATTGCAATCAGCGGCTCCGCCGCAACTATGGCGGCTAGGTCTACTAGGGCCTTTAGGGGCTTTAAGGGCTTTAAGGGCTTTAAGGGGCTGGTATGACGCCTAGGAGTGATAGGAGTAATACCGCTTGGCAGCCCCACCCAAGAACTCCTCCCCTACGATAGGGGAGGTCGGGAGGGGTGGTCGTAATTGCAATCAGCGGTTCCGCCGCAACTAGGGCGGCTAGGACTACTAGGGGGCTTTAAGGGCTTTAAGGGCTTTAAGGGGCTGGTATGACGCCTAGGAGTGATAGGAGTGATACCGCTTGGCAGCCTCACCCAAGAACTCCTCCCCTACGATAGGGGAGGTCGGGAGGGGTGGTCGAAATTGCAATCAGCGGCTCCGCCGCAACTAGGGCGGCTAGGTCTACTAGGGGCGTTAAGGGCTTTAAGGGCTTTAAGGACCTTAAGGCCTTAAGGTCCTCCGGGGCTTTGGGCCCTAAACTAACTACTCCTCAACGATGGTGATGGAAAAGATGAGGTCACCGGGGCGGATGTCGTCAATCACGTCTACCCCCTCCACCACCTTGCCGAAACAGGTGTGAACACCATCAAGGTGTTGGGTGTTCATTCGGTTGTGGCAGATGAAGAACTGCGAGCCACCGGTATCCTTACCCCTGTGGGCCATTGAGAGCACACCCCTATCGTGGTACTGGCGCTCGGCCGAGGTCTCACAAGGGATGGTGTAGCCGGGGCCTCCCGCACCGTTACCAATGGGGCAGCCGCCCTGAATCACAAAGTCGGGAATAACGCGGTGGAACGTGAGGCCATCGTAGAACCTCTCGGTCGCAAGGCGCACAAAGTTGGCCACAGTAATGGGGGTCTCCTTCTCATAGAGCTCCACCTTCATATCACCCTTTTCGGTGGAAATAAGTGCAAATTTCATAGTGTTTGTTTTTTATTTGACCTACAAATATACAAATTTCCGTTTTCTTTTCTTACCTTTGACCGAATATACTCCACACTTTAAGGCAAAAAAGTTATGTTGTCCACCGAGAGTCGCAGGGCCATCCGCGCCCTCATCCAGCAGGAAGTTGTACCCGCAATGGGGTGTACCGAGCCCATAGCCGTGTCGTTGTGTACCGCACGAGCCACCGAAACCCTCGGCCACCTGCCCGAAAAAATCACCGTACTGCTCAGTCCCAATGTGCTCAAAAACGCAATGGGAGTGGGTATCCCCGGAACGGATATGATTGGCCTGCCCATAGCCATCGCTTTGGGTGCCATCGTGGGCAAGAGTGCCTACGGACTGGAGGTGCTCAAAGAGGTGTGCCCCGAGGCTGTGGCACAAGGCGAGCAGATGATTGCCGAGGGGCGCATACAGGTGGGGCTCAAAGAGGGCGGCTGCGATATGCTCTACATTGAGGTGGTGGCCGAAGGCGAGGGCAACAAGGCCGTGGCTGTGATTTCGGGTGCCCACACCAACTTTGTCTACATCGAGCGCAACGGAGCCGTCATCTCCGACCACCGCACACCCGCAGTGGGGGCCGTGGAGACAAAGAGTATCCCCCTCAACCTGCGCACCGTGTGGGACTACGCAATGGAGTCGCCACTGGAGGAGTTGGAGTTCATCCTTGAGGCCCGCACGCTCAACAAGGCCGCAGCCGATGAGTCGCTGCGTGGCGAGTGGGGCCACTGCTTGGGCCGCACCCTCCAGCAGAGCGCACAAAGTCTGCGCATTATGGGCGACACCACCCTCTCGCATATGATTTCCTACACCTCCGCAGCGTGTGATGCACGTATGGGCGGAGCCAAAATACCCGTGATGAGCAACTCCGGTAGTGGCAACCAAGGCATTGTGAGTACCCTTCCCGTGGTGGTCTATGCCGAGGATATGGGCTGTAGCGAGGAGCAACTGGTGCGTGCGCTGGTGCTCTCCCACCTCACGGTCATCTACATCAAGCAGAGCCTCGGTCGTCTTTCGGCCCTGTGTGGGTGCGTTGTGGCCTCCACGGGCTCCAGTTGCGGCATCACCTACCTGATGGGTGGTGGCTACACCGAGGTGGCTATGGCGGTGAAAAATATGGTGGCCACGCTGACGGGTATGATTTGTGATGGTGCAAAGCCGAGTTGTGCGCTCAAACTCTCAAGTGCGGTTTCTACGGCAGTGATGGCTGCCACGATGGCGGTGGAACACCACTGCGTGTCGGCCTACGAGGGCATTGTGGATGACGATGTGGACCGCTCCATCCTCAACCTCACCAGCATCGGCTCACGCGGTATGCTTGAGACCGACAAGATGATTCTCAACATTATGACACACAAGGGGAGTTGAGAAATTCAAAATTTTTTAGAATGGGCAAGAAGGGCTGGCTATCTCTCCCAGAAGGCCCAGAAGGCCTTAAGGGCTTTAAGGGCTTTAAGGCCCTTAAAAAAAGACGTTAGACAACACTCATATACGAAGCAATGGACAAGTCGCCACAAGAGATTAGTGCCGGCATAAGGGCCGGAGAAGAGTGGGCCTATCGTATGCTCTACGATGCCCACTACGAACTCTTGTGTCGCATTGCCTACGACTATGTCAAAGACACCTATCTGGCCGAAACAATCGTTGGCGACACCATTTTCCACATCTGGGAAAGGCGCGAAACACTCGACATACAAGGCCCCATAAGGCGTTATCTCATCAGGGCCGTGCGCAACCGTTGCTTGGACTTTCTCGCATCGCAGTATGTGCGCCGTACCATATCCGAGGGCGATGTGAACTCCTCCAACGAAGAGCATACCGACCTGCTTGACGGCGTGGAGGAAATCAGCCCCCTTGGTATTCTGCTCGAAAGAGAGTTGGAAGACAAGGTGGTGGAAGCTGTGGAGCAGTTGCCCAAAGAGTGCCGAGCGGTGTTTGAGAAGAGCCGCTTTGAGGGGCTATCCTATCAGGAAATTGCCGATTCACTGGGCATTTCGGTCAATACCGTGAAATATCACATCAAGGCGGCTATCGCACGCATCTACAACCACTTGGAGCGCTATCTGCTGGTGCTCGCCGTGGGTTGCATCTTTTTCTAAGAAAAAAACTCACTTTTTCACTACCCTCCGAAGGAGGAATTTCGTCTAATATATAAGACCGAGTCATTCACACACTATGAACCTCTTTAATGACCAAATCGAAGGCCTCGTGGAGGCCTACCTGACAGACACCATCACTGCCGAAGAGTTGGCTGTGTTGAACACTTGGGTTTCAGCCAGCGCCGAGAACACTCAACTCTTTGAGCGCATTAGGGAGGTGTGGTTTTCAATGTCGGCAGCCAATCGCAACTTGGTTTTCGACTCCCACAAAGGCTATCAGAAATTCATCAAAAGGGTACACCGTGCACAGCGCAAGAGTTTGCGTAGCAAGGCGTTGCCCTTTGTTCGTTTGGCCACAGCAGCGGCTGCCGTGGTGGCACTCGTTGTGGTGGGCTACGTGGGTGGTCGCCACGAGGTGGAGTCCCGCTTTGAGCAGATTGTAACCGAGGCCCCGCTGGGAGCGACCTCGCAGGTGGTGCTGCCCGATGGCTCACAGGTGGTCCTCAATGCAGGCTCACGCATTGTCTACTCGCAAGGCTTCGGTGTGAACGACCGCAACATCAGCCTCTGTGGCGAAGGCTACTTTGAGGTGGCACGCAATGAGGATATGCCCTTTGTGGTGGAGAGCGACCATATGAGGGTGGAAGTGTTGGGCACCAAGTTCAATATGTGCGACTATGCCGAGGACCAAGAGGCTGCGGTGGCACTGGTGGAGGGCAAGGTAGACGTAACCAACCGTTACGACAACATCCACGTGGAGATTACGCCCGACACACGTGCCGTCATTGACAACCGCACCCACTCTATGTCGGTGTCCAAAACCTCCGCCAGCGAAAACGTGCTTTGGCGTGAGGGCGTGCTCTACTTTGACGAGGAGCCTTTGGCCGACATCGCACGTGAGTTGGAGAGGTGCTACGGGGTGGACATTGCGATTGAGAACCCGCTGCTGAACGACTACAAGTTCTATGGCAAATTGCCCTCGCGACAACTCTCCATCGGGGAGGTGCTGGAGATTCTCTCCTCGGCAGGCGAGGTGGACTACTCCATTGAGGGCCGACACATCACGCTCCTATAATCAAGTGCAGGAGCCATAACACAACAAGAGAACCTAAAGATTTATATTACAATCACAGCACTACAAAATCAACCTAAAAAACGACATTGATAACCATACCTCAGAAAACGACAACTATTCGGAACTATTGTTAGTACCCTCATAGAGTTGGGATAAAAAGAACCGAGGAATCTCGCACATTCCCCGGTTCGCAAAAAAATCTCAACTCTATGCCCTTTGTACAGGTTTGCACAAGAAAAGATTTCCGCAAAGATAGGAAAAATTGCTTATTTCCACCCTATTGCAGAAGTCCAAAGTGCAATATTTATTAAGCAATTTAACTATTTCCGTCTATTAACACAAAATAATTCAATAAGTCAGTCTATGAAAAGGAACTTAATTTTGCTCCTTTGGGCCCTGCTATTCACCATTGGGATGTCGGCCCAGAATAAACCCCTCTCGCTCAAACTTGATGGGGTGAGCGTGAAGAGCGCAATGGAAGCCCTCTCGGAGCAGAGTGGCTACACCTTCTTCTACAAGGTGGGCGAGGTGGACACCTCAAAGAGTGTCAGCATCAACGCCACCCGCATTGAGGAAGCCATCGGACAAATCTTGGCCGGTCAAAACGATGTGGCCTACGAAATTCAGGGCAACACTATCGTGGTGTCGAAAAAGGCCCCGCAGGCTCCAAAGAGCCAAAAGGCGCACGCATCCGGCGGTCAAGTGGAGGGTAATGTCTACGACAGTCAGAATAATCCTCTGGTGGGTGTGGTGGTGATGACCACCGATGGCGCCCACGCCGTAACCACCGACACCAAAGGCCACTTTGCCATCGCCGCCAAGAAGGACACCGTGTTGGAGTTTTCGTGTCTGGGCTATGCCACACGCACCGAAAAAGTCGGCACCCGCACCAATATGCGCATTGTGTTGGCCGATGACGTGCAGCAAATGGAGGCTGTGGTGGTTGTGGGCTATGGCACCCAAAAGAAGGTAAACCTCACCGGCTCGGTCTCTATGGTCAATAGTGAGGACCTCGAGGCGAGGCCTATCTCCAATGTGGCCAACGGTTTGCAGGGTATTCTCCCCGGCGTTACCGTAACCAGCGCATCGGCACAGCCCGGTGAGTCCAACGCCACCATCAGGGTGAGGGGTGTGGGTACGCTCGGCAACTCCAACCCGTTGATTTTGATTGATGGTGTGGAGGGCGACATCTCGGTCCTCAACCCCGAGGATATTGAGAGCGTGTCGGTGCTGAAGGATGCAGCCTCGGCCTCAATCTATGGTGCGAGGGGTGCAAATGGTGTGTTGCTCGTTACCACCAAAAAGCTCGGTAGTGGCGAGAAAATCCGCCCCTCGGTAACCTTCAACTCCTATGTGGGTGTGCAGACCCCCACCCGATTGCCCGAAATGTGTGATGCCATTGAGTTTATGACCCTCGACAACGAGGCCCGTAGCAACATCGGCAACGCCATTGCGTGGCTTGACGATGCATTCGACAAGGTGCGCACAGGCTCCGACCCCAACAACTTCGCCAACACCGACTGGCTCGGTGCGGTGCTGAAACCCAGCGCAATGCAGCAGAACTATGGTTTGAGCATCAATGGCAGTATGGGCGACAGCGGCTATATGCTCTCATACCGATTTTTCGACCAAGATGGTCTGACCGTGGGTAGCACCACAGGCGAGCAGAGGCACAACCTGCGCTACAAGATGGACACCAAGTTGCTCGACAAACTCACCCTTTCGTCAAACGTGGGCTATACCGCACGCAACATTGTGGCTCCCATCAACTCGCTCGTCAGTGGCGGTGGCGCAATCTACACCGCAATGCGTATCGCCCCCAACGCCCCCATCTACTACACCGATGGCACTTGGGCCTATGGTGGCGGTAACACCAACCCCGTGGCCACCCTCACCGATGGCGGCTACAGCAAAACCTCGGCCGAAGAGGTGTCGGTGTTGGAGGTGCTCCGCTATGACATCAACAAGAGTTGGAATGTGAGCGCAACCTACAACCTCACATCCACCAACTCACTCCGTGATATACTCAAAAAGACCATCCGCTTCGTACACCCCGATTCGGGCCGAGTGGTGGAGGTAAACGCCCCCAATCAGGTGAAAAACATTGACGTGAGGGCACAGCAGCAGACCTTCATCTTGCAGAGCAACTTCGACTTCTCGGTGGGCAACCACAACATCAGTGGCGTGGTGGGTATGTCGCAAGAGTGGTATGTGTATCGCTCCTTTGACGCCTCACGCAACAACCTCGTAACCGAATTCAACCCCACCATCAACCTCGGCGATGCCTCAACAATGAGCAACAACGCCTCGGCCAAACAGTGGGCCATTCGCTCCGGTTTCGGACGTTTGAGTTACAACTACGACGAGAGGTACCTCTTTGAGATGAATATGCGCTACGACCTCTCCTCGCGTTTCCACCGCGACAATCGTGCGGGCTTGTTCCCCTCGTTTTCGGCAGGTTGGAGGGTGAGCGAAGAGGATTTTATGGCCTCCACCGAGGAGTGGCTCGACAACCTCAAATTGAGGGCTTCGTGGGGTAGGCTCGGCAACCAGTATGTTGGCTCGTCAAACACCCCCTACCTCTAACCTGACCGCCTACACCGATGACATCTCGCTCATCGGTGGCGGTGCCACCACGGGCTACACCCAATCGGTGCTCTCCAACCCCTTGCTCACTTGGGAAACCATCACGATGACCGATTTCGGCTTTGACCTCACAATGTTCAAAAACCGTTTCTCGCTCTCGTTTGACTGGTTCACCAAAGACACCGATGGTATTCTGCTCAAACTCAACTACCCCGCACAGATTGGTGCAACCCCCTCCGAGGAGAACGCCGGCAAGATGAACAACACCGGTTGGGAGATTGATATGGCTTGGAGGGACAAGGTTGGCGAAGTGCGCTACGGCTTTGGCTTCAACCTCTCGGATGTGAAGAACAAAATCACCGACTTGGCAGGCAACGCTCCCGATTTGAGTGGCGACCAAGTGAGGGTTGTGGGCCTTCCCATTGACGCCTTCTATGGCTATGAGGCTATCGGTCTGATGACTCCCGAGGATTTCAAAATCTACGACCCGAATACCGGTCAGGCTGCCCTGCCCAACATTCCCATTGTGTTGGGTAACGCCTACCAGCCCGGCGACATCAAATATAGGGACATCAGCGGCCCCAATGGTAAACCCGATGGCCGCATCACCCCCGAGTATGACAAGAAGTACATCGGTAGCAACATCCCCCGCTACACCTACAGTTTCCGTGGCGATGTTGCGTGGAGAGGCTTCGACTTCAGTTTCAACCTCCAAGGTGTGGGTAAGTGTGATGGCTACCTCAAAGGCTCGGCACGCCACGCCTTGCAGGATATGGCCGCCTATCCACAAAAAGTACACTTGGAGCGTTACCACTACCTGAACAACCCCAATCCCAACACGACTTACCCTCGTTTGACCTACAACACCAAGTTTAATCAGGAGACCTTCTCGACCTTCTGGTTGGAAGATGCCTCCTACCTCCGTTTGAAGAACATCCAGCTCGGCTACACCCTGCCCTCGGCCATCACCAAGAAGGCCAAAGTGGACAAGTGCCGCATCTACATCTCGGCCGACAACCTGCTGACCGTGAGCGATTTCTTCTACGCCTACGACCCCGAGACCCCCGTGTCGAGCGGTGGCTACTACCCGCAAGTTAAGACCTGTGTGCTCGGTGTTAGCATCACCTTCCGATAGAGGGAGCGACCCTACCATAGGACAACAACGTGTTGAACGAACAAACAAGACAAAAGAGAGAGAGTTATGAAAAAGATTATATACGGTTTTCTGATTGCCACAGCGGCACTGATGGTTGGTTGCAATGACGACTTTCTGGAGCGTCCGCAATTTGACCAAATCACCGATGAGAACTTCTGGCAAAACGAGGCCCACCTCCAGAGTGTGGCCAACACCTTCACCACCTGTATGCAGGGTGCCTACTGGCTGAACATCACAGAGATTATGGCCGACTTTGCACCTTGGGCCGTAACCACCGCCTTCCGCACCATCGGTGGCGGCAACTATGCCACCAACATCGGCAACCTCAACTCCATCTGGGTGAGGGCCTACAATGGTATTGGCACCACCAACTACTTCCTCGCCAACTACAACAGGGCAGTCAATGTGAAGAAAGAAATCAGAGAACGCTATGCCGCCGAGGCATACTTCTACCGTGCCTACAACTATTGGATTCTGACCAACTACTTCGGCGATGTACCCTACATCACCGAGGTGCAAAACGTGGAGTCGCCCGATGTCTATCGTGGCAGGGACAAACGCGAGGTGGTGATTGACAACATCACCAAAGACCTCGAGGAGCACTACAAGGCTCTGCCTGAGTACATCCCCGCAGCAAGCACCGAGTTCGGCCGTGTGTCGCAAGCCGCTGCACTGGTGTTGCTCTCGCGCATCTACCTCTACAATGGTCGCTATGCCGATGCCGTAAACGCCTGCGAGAGGGCGATGCAAAACCCCTACCACGAACTCTACACCACCGGCAAGCCCAATGAGGACTACTACAATCTGTTCACCTACACCGGACGTGCCTCACGTGTGGCAGCCAACAAGGAGACCATCCTCGCCTACGTCTACAACTACGACCTCGGCGAGAAGGCACGCACCTCCCACAACGTGTCGCGTTCCAACTGGGTACCGGGCGACTATGCTCGTTGGGTCCCCACAAAGAAGGCCATAGAACTCTACCTCACTGCCGATGGCCAGATTTGGGACCCCAAGCAGTGCAACTCCTATGAGGAGATTTTCCAAAACCGAGACCCCCGTATGTGTCAGACCATCCTCGCTCCCGGCACTCCTTGGACCGGAGGCCCCGATGGCGACATCACCAGCACCGACAAGAGCATCTACCGCTACCCGCTGCTCATTAACGACAAGAGCGGTGCGATGACCTACACGGGCTACTATATGCGCAAGTATGTGGAGCCCTCCACGGTGAAATATGTGAGCCACGATGACAACGACATCGTGATGATGCGCTACGCCGAGGTGCTTCTCAACTACGCCGAGGCCAAAGAGTTGGACGGCAAACTCACCCAGCACGACCTCGACATCAGCATCAACCTCCTGCGTCAGAGGGTTGGTATGGTACCTATGGAACTCGGTAAGTTGCCCGCAGGCAGCGACATCCGCACCGAGATTCGCCGTGAGCGCAACGTGGAACTCTTCTACGAAGGCCACCGCTACTTCGACATCATCCGTTGGAGAGAGGGCGAGACTTTGGGTGAGGACCTTGTGGGCGTAAACCGCAGGTGGCTCGACCAATCGAGGCTAAAAGTGGACCTGAGCACACTTGCGTGGGTTACCATTGATGGCGAGCAGTATCTGTTGTTGGAGACCGGTCGTACCTTCGACCCCAACAAGCACTACCTGCTCTCAATCCCCTTCGCCCAAATGCAACTAAACCCCAATCTGAAACCCAACAATCCGGGTTGGAACTAACAAGACCTTGACTTCTATGATGAAAAACACACATAAGAAGATTGTGCTCACGTTGGGACTGGTGCTGTGTACGCTGCTGTGTGCATCGCAGCGTGTGCAAGCCCAAGAGGGAACAATAAGGCTCCGAGTGATGTCGATGAACATCAAAGAGGGAGGCCGGTATTGCGGTTTTCTCTCCGCTCCCTTTGCCGAGTTGATTAACCAGCACAAGCCCGATGTGGTGTGTTTGCAGGAGGTGGACCACCGCACCACTCGCAACGGAGGGCGTGATTGGTTACACGAGGTGGCAGCCGCCACGGGTATGATGCCCTATTTCTGTCAATCAATGACCTATCAGGGTGGCGGTTTCGGCACGGCACTATTGTGTCGCTACCCCTTCCACCGACTGACCAAGATTATCACCACGCTCGAAGGCGCACGAGAGCCGAGGTCCACGGGGTGGCTCTACTTTGCCCTGCCCGAGGGTGGCATTGTGAGGGTGGCCTCCACCCACCTTGCGCTGGAGAGTTCGCAGATGACCATTCGCCACTTGGCCGATGTAAACTCCAAACTCTTTGCCGAGGACGAGAGCACTCCCACACTCCTCGTGGGCGACTTCAATGCCGCCGAGGGTAGCGACCCCATCTCCTATGCGGCCAATCGTTGGGTGGACCTCGGCAGGGGCTACGGCAACACCTACCCTTCCAGCCGTGAGGACATCACCTATGCTCCGTGTAGGCTCGACTACGTGATGGCCTACCCCAAGACGGGGTGGAGTGTGGTGAGTTATGAGATACTCGACTGCCCCGAACTCTCCGACCACTGCTTCATCGTGGCCGAGCTGACCTACACACCTAATAACTAAAAAAGGAACAACAATAGAGAGTATGACAACACGCACAACAATACAGTTTCTTTGCAGAGTGTGGCCAATGTTACTGCTCGTGGCATTGGCCACCGCCTGCGGTCCCACTCCCGACAATGGGGGCGGTGGCGGAGGTAACGAAAATGGTGGTGGCGACTATGTTGCTCCCGAGGTGCCCGAAACGCCCGTGGCAACCAACCTCTTCCGTGTGGACTACTTCACCACGTTGGAGAGCGAGGGTGGTTATTTTGTGGGCAGAGATGCGGGTGTGGCCTCGCAGTTCATCTCCACTCAGGAGGCCCCGCGCTCGGTGGTCTATATGTTTGACCGATGCGACTTCACGGTAGGTAGCAAGCAGCCCGCAGTGCAGATGGCACTCGACAACAAAGCCTTCTGCTACTTCCTCCAAACGGGCCCCACCGAGGAGCAGACCACCCGTGGCACCGCCGCAGTGAGTCGCTATCAGACCTCCTTTGTGGTGGGTGTCTACGAAGAGGGCCTGCACCTGTCGGGCGTAACATTCAACGTGGGCCTCTCCAAACCCACCGCAATCACCCTCTACACGGCTCGCTTCGACACCACCGAGCAGGTGGCCAAGGCTGTGGAGCACTTTGGGGTGGATTGGCAGAACAATGGTGTGCTCGTGGGCTCGGTGGCCGTGGAGCAGAAGGAGGCCATAGAGAAGTGGTTGGCGGCCAACTTTGAGGGCTATCGTGTGGCCTTTGCAGGCAGCGAGGGTACCCCCTACGATGTGGTGGTACTCTGTCCGGCCCTGATGGTGTGTCGCTCCATTGAGCCACTCAAGACCATCAACCTCACCTATTGGAAAGTAACGATGGAAAAATTTTTCTAACCCGAAAGATAACCTATGAAGAGAACTTTTTTGATACTTGTGGCGGTGCTGGCCGTGAGCCTTGCGGGCTCGGCGAGCGAGCCACTCAAGATTTTGAGTTACAACCTCCGCTTCGGCGAACTCGCCACCGTGGAGCAGTTGGGCGACTTTGTGGCCTCACAGCAAGCCGACTTTGTGGCCTTGCAGGAGTGTGATTGGGCCACCAAGAGGGATAGGGCCCCACACCAACACGGAGTGAAGTTCGTCAGCGAGATTGCCCACAGGGCCGGTATGTTCGGGCTCTATGGCAAGGCCATCAACTACAAGGGTGGCTACTACGGTGTGGGCATACTGAGCCGCTACCCCATCATCAAGAGCGAGCGAGTGTTGCTGCCCCACAGGCCCAAAACCGAGCAGCGCACACTGCTTGTGGCCACCGCCGAACTCCCCGATGGCCAGCTGCTCACCTTTGTGAGTACCCACTTGGAGGTCTCTTCCAGTGAGGCACGTCAGGAGCAGGTGGAGTTCATCAACCGCTACTTTGCCGAGTGGCCCCACGCTGTTATTTTGGTGGGCGATATGAATGCCGAGCCCCACACCAAGGAGATGCGCTCGCTGGTGGAAGCAGGGTGGCAGAATATGACCAACGAGGAGAAAACCTACAGTTCCACCAACCCCACAATCAAGATTGACTACATCTTCTACCGTGGTCCCCGCAAGGCCGAATTGCGCCACACGGAGGTGGTGAAATGGTGTACCCTCTCGGACCACTTCCCCGTGGTTTCGACCATCGCAATGGAGTAACAACCGAACAAACCAAACAATAATAAACCAAACAACAACAAACCAAACAATTAACTTTTTTATTAACCTTTTTTTTCAAAAACATTTTTACGCTATGAAAAAAACATTATTTGCAATTGCAATGCTGGCAGTAGCACTGGTAGCTTGCGAGAAAGGTCCCGGCGAAGGCGCAGAAAAACTCGATGCAACCATCGCTTTGGCAGAGGGTGTTGAGGCCACTTTGGCCGAGGGTGTAGCCTATGGTAGCCCCCTTGCCATCAAAGGTACCGTAACCACCACCGCACCCCTCACCGAGGTTGTGCTGACCGGTGTAGCCAAAAATGGCAACGCCTATGCCGCCAAAGGTAGCGCACAGACTCTCGAGCAGGATGGTAACGAGGTGGACGTGCTGTGGTTTGCCGACACCAAAGAGGCAACCCACTTGGAGGTTAAACTCGTAGCCGGCAACAAGGCTGCTTCTTTCTACTACGCACTTGGCGCAGTTGAGGGCGAGTTGGCCGGTAGTGCTTGGGCAATGAGTACTGTTGCTCTCTACGCCGACAACAAAGTTGCTCACAACGTAAATGACAATGTTACTTATCCCGAAGAGAACACCGGTGCAGGTAGCGACACCAAATCGTTCTTCTCGATGCACGGTGTTGAAATCAATGGTAAGGTTGAGCACATTCTCTCGCTCAACGAACTCTTGACTGTTGATGGCAAAAATGCTTCGATGTGCTGGGTAAACTGCTTGGAGAAAACCGATGCTCTGCCCAAAGAGGGTAAAGAGGGTTTGGACGCTCTCACTTTCATTGGTGGCCAAAGGGGTTACATGTTCACCGGTATGAAGAAGACTTCCTTGGGTGGTGGTACCACAGGTCGTCAGTGCGACACTCAGAAGTATGGTGAGCACCAGATTGTTGATGCAAACATTGACGTAAACTTCACCTTCAAAGCCATCAACGGCTCGTGGATTGGTGAGAAATACAAAGACGAGGAATACAAATTCATCGATGCAATCTGGCTCAGCATCAACGACGAACTCACCACCGAAGCCGACAAGATGAGGGCATTCTACCAGTTGAGCAAGATTCAGCAGAAACTTGACAACGCCACTCTCGGTGTTGAGGAAGAGCCTACCAGCCTTGGTGGTAAGACCTATCTGCGTCGTTGGACAAACGCTGGTCAGACATCCGCAACTGCTCCTACCGAGGGTTTCCGTGCAGGCGACTACATCATCATCCGTAGCGAGCGCACCGTAGGCGAGAACACTGTTTACTACTATGGTCTTATTCAGGTTCTTCAACTCGTTGACGATAGCCAGATGTTTACCTTGCCATCTACCAAGGGTGATTGGATGTGCATTGAACATAGTGCCGCCTATGAGCTCTTTATGAAGCCCAACTACTTCGCTGTTAAATCGCAGATGGAGATTGCCAAATAAGCAAACCCTAAAACAAACAATTGCCGATGCGGGGAAATTCTATGTGTGGCCCCGCATCGGCAACTTTTTCTCAACCACACACACAAGACCAACACACTAAAAACAACAACAAATAATGATGAAACTGCTGCAACGATTTTGGATATTTATGGTGGTGTGTGCCACCTTGGTAGGATGTAGTGCCCAACAGAAGGAGCGCACCCAACAGATTGCTGCGGCACGTGGGGTGATTGAGCGCACACTCGGCGCAGAGCCACAAAACCTCACACTCAAACTTACCGCCCCCACAGCAGAGGGGCTGGATACCTACAACATCTCGGCCACGGGCGGACACCTCACCATAGAGGGCTCCTCGCCCACGGCTTTGTGCTACGCTTTCAACCACTATCTCCACCGCGCCTGCCACTCGCAGGTGGTCTGGGGCGGCAAGCACCTGTGTGTGCCCACCGAGTGGCCCGACTACAGCGAAAGCGGCACCTCGCCCTATGAGTTGCGCTACTTCCTGAACGTGTGCACCTTTGGCTACACCGCCCCCTACTGGGATTGGGAGCGTTGGGAGCAGGAACTCGACTGGATGGCTCTCCACGGAGTGAACTTCCCCTTGGCAAGCGTGGCCAGCGAGGCCATCGCAAGGCGTGTGTGGGTGCGACTCGGACTCACCCCCGAGGAGGCCGATGCCTTCTTCACGGGCGCAGCACACCTGCCTTGGCACCGTATGGGCAACCTCAACTCCTTTGACGGCCCCCTCACCGAGGAGTGGCACGAAGGACAAATAGAACTCCAGCACAAAATACTCGCCCGTATGCGAGAACTCGGTATGAACCCCGTGGCCCCTGCCTTTGCGGGTTTTGTGCCCCCAACATTCATTGAGAAAAACCCCGACATCACCTACAACCAACTCCTCTGGGGCGGCTTCGACAAGTCGTTCAACGCAGTGGTGTTGGCCCCCAACTCTCCTTGGTTCAGCAAGATTGGACAGCTCTTTGTGGAGGAGTGGGAGGCCGAGTTTGGGGATGCAACATACTACCTCTCCGATAGTTTCAACGAGATGCGCTTGCCCGTGGAGCCCGGCGACACCGAGGGTAAGCACGCCCTGTTGGCCGACTATGGCGAGGCCATCTACAACTCCATCATCGCCGGCGACCCCGATGCCGTGTGGGTAACCCAAGGCTGGACTTTCGGCTACCAGCACGACTTCTGGGACAAGGAGAGTATGCAGGCCCTGTTGAGCCGTGTACCCGATGATAGGATGATTATCATCGACCTCGGTTGCGACTACCCCAAGTGGGTGTGGAAAACCGAGCAGACGTGGAAGGTACAAGAGGGTTTCTACGGCAAAAAGTGGATATTCAGCTATGTGCCCAACTTCGGTGGCAAGGTGTTGCCCACGGGCGAACTCCAAATGTATGCCACCTCTTCGGCCGAGGCTCTCGCTTCGCCCGCCAAGGGCAACCTCGTAGGTTTCGGCTCGGCCCCCGAGGGCTTGGAGAACAACGAGGTAGTCTATGAGTTGTTGGCCGATATGGGCTGGACCTCCGAGGCCATCGACCTTGACGAGTGGGTGGAGAACTACTGCACCGCACGCTACGGAGCCTACAACGAAAACATCAAGGCCGCTTGGGATGCCTTCCGTGGGAGTGTCTACTCCTCGCTCTACTCCTATCCGAGGTTTACGTGGCAGACCGTGGTGCCCGACCAGCGCCGCAAGAGTGCCCACGACATCAACGACCTCTTTGGCGAGGGTGTTGTACACCTGCTGGCCGCAGCCGAGGAGTGTGGAGGCTCGCCCCTCTATGTGAACGATGTGGTGGAGATGAGCGCAATGTGGCTCTCCGAGGTGGCCGACCGACACTACGAAAAGGCCCTCTCGCTCAAAGCACGTGGCCACAAGCGTGCCGCAAAGGCCGAACTCACACAAACCATCGAAATACTCCGCGGTGTAGACGCCCTGTTGGCCCACCACCCCAACCACAGGCTTGAAAATTGGGTAACCTTGGCCCGCAAGTCGGCCGAGAGTGTGGAGGCCCAAAATGCTGCCGAGGCCAACGCCAAGAGGCTGATTGCAACTTGGGGCGGTTGGCAGGAGGACTATGCTGCAAGGCTGTGGAGCGATATGGTGGCCCGCTACTACATCCCTCGTCTGGAAATCTACTTTGCCCACGGAGCCGCCGCCACCGACAAGTGGGAAGAGGAGTGGATTGGCACCCCGATGACGGAGTTTGCCACCGCAGAGGGCAACCCCGTGGAGCTGGCAAAAAGCCTCGTGGAGCACTATAAGTAGCGCACGCCCAGACAAACGAACAAAAAAAACGAACAAACAGATATGACTCAAACCGCAAAAAGCCTATTCCGATTGTTGTGGGTGTGGGTGGGAGCACTCCTTGTTGGGTGCGCCCCCGATGCCACCCAAACCACCTTCTCGCTCCGTGAGCAGACCGAGGCTGCCGAAGCACTCGTGGAACGTGTAACCGATGGCCGTGCCGATGATTTCAGGGTGGTAATTACCCAAAAGCAGGTCGATGGCAAAGACTACTTCGCCCTCTATGCCGACCCTCAGCAGCAGGGTGTGGTGGTGCTCGAGGGTAGCGATGGAGTGTGTGTGGCAAGTGCGCTCAACCACTACCTGCAAGAGTGGTGCGGTTGCCACATCAGTTGGTGTGGCTCCAGCGTGGAGTTGCCCGAAAGGCTCCCCCTGCCGCAAGGTAAAACCATCAAAACAAGCCCCTACAAGTATCGCTACTGCTTCAACTACTGCACCTTCAACTACACTATGAGTTGGTGGGACAAGGAGCGTTGGCAGTGGGAAATTGACTTTATGGCACTCAACGGCATCAATATGCCCCTTGCCGTAACGGGCCAAAACTCCGTGTGGCAGCGGGTCTATCGGTCGCTCGGCTTCACGGACAAAGAGTTGGAGGGCTTCTTCAGCGGCCCCGCCTACTTCAACTGGTTTTGGATGGGCAATCTGGACGGTTGGGGCGGTCCGCTGCCGCAGAGTTTCTTCCGCAAGCACGAGGCACTCCAAAAATACATCCTCCGCAGCGAGCGAGCACTCGGTATGAAGCCCGTGTTGCCCGCCTTCACAGGCCACGTACCGCCCTCGTTTGAGCAGAAGTTCCCCGATGTGAGGGTACGCAAGACCTCGTGGGTGAACTTCCCCGAGGTTGCTGTGCTGGACCCCGAGGAGGAGATGTTCGACCGCATTGGCGAGATGTTCATCAGGGAGCAAGCCGCACTCTATGGCACCAACCACCTCTACTCGGCCGACACCTTCAACGAAAATGACCCCCCAAGCACCGACTCGGCCTACTTGGCAGGTATGAGTCGCAAGGTGTTTGAGTCGATGAGGGCTGCCGACAGCGAGGCCGTGTGGGTGATGCAGGGGTGGCTGTTCCACCACTCCGATGACTTCTGGGGCGAGCCCGAAATAAAAGCCCTGCTGGGTGCGGTGCCCGATGATGGTATGATTATTCTCGACCTTTGGAGCGAGCGTTTCCCCGTATGGCAGCGCACCGAAGCCTACTATGGCAAACCTTGGATATGGTGTATGTTGCACAACTTCGGCCAAAACATAACCCTCTCCGGCAACTCCGCACGTGTAGCACAAGGCCCCGCAAGCGCACTCGCCTCGCCCAAGTCGGGCAAGATGTGTGGCATTGGACTCACTCCCGAGGGCATTGAACACAACCCGATGATGTTCGCTATGATGTTGGAAAACGTGTGGCGAGAGGAGCCCATAGAGGTGGGCGACTTTGTGGCCGACTATCTGGAGGAGAGGTATGGCAGTCGCAACGAGCAGGCCGAGCAAGCGTGGGGCATCATCGCCGAGAGTGTCTACAACAACGATGTGAGCAACGGAGGCCCCGAGTCCATCATCACCGGCAGGCCCAACTTCAAGATGAACCCCGGAGGCACCACCAACGTCAAACTCCACTACGACCAAATGGAGTTGGCCACAGCGTGGGACCTGCTGATGGAGTGTGCCGAGGAGTTTGAGGAGAGCGAGGGCTACCGCTACGACCTTGTGGACATCACTCGTCAGGTGATGGCCAACCACGCCACCGTGTTGCAACAAGCGTGTGCCGAGGCCTACAAAAGTGGCGACATTGAGGCCTTCGATGGCGCAGCAAACCAATTTATTTCCTATCTTTGGGACTTTGAAGAACTACTCTCCTCACGAGAGGAGTTGTTGCTCGGCAGGTGGCTGGAAGCAGCCAAAGCGATGGGTACCAACGCCGCCGAGCGAGGCCTCTATGAGCAAAACGCCCGCAACCTGCTCACCACTTGGGGCAACAAGGATTGCCGCATCAGGGACTATGCCTGCCGTCAGTGGTCGGGAATGGTCGGCGGGTTCTACATCCCCCGCTGGGAGCGATTCTTCGCAAGCGTGCGTGAGGCTATGAGCAAGGGAGTGGAGTTTGACCAAAAACTCTTTGACGAGCAGAGCAAAGAGTGGGAATGGGAGTGGACCTTCGGCAAGGAGTGCTACCCCACCACTCCACAGACCGATGAGATTGAGGTGGCACGCAAAATGCACTCCAAATATAGAAGCCAGTTGGAGCCCTTGCCCTATGTGGTCGCTCCCTCGGCCAAGAAGATTATTGAGAGTTAGGAACATAGGTTTTTACAGCCACCGACACACAAAAGTATGAAAAAGATAACCATAGCAGTGGACTCCTTCAAGGGCTCCCTCTCCTCCGCAGAGGTGGCCGAGGCAGTGGCGCAGGGCATAGAGGCCGTGTTGCCCCATTGCGAAGTGTGCAAGGTGAGCATAGCCGATGGTGGCGAAGGCACAGCCGAAGCACTCGTGGAGAGCCTCGGTGGGGAGTGGGTGCAGATGGTGGCCGGCGACCCTTTGGGCAGGCCCATTGGGGTGCGCTATGGAGTGATTGAGGAGGGGCGATGTGCCGTGGTGGAGATGGCCACAGCAAGCGGACTTCCCCTGCTCACTCCCGAGGAGCGCAACCCACTGCTCACCTCCACCATTGGCACCGGAGAGATGATTGCCAACGCCATAGGGCGAGGGTGTCGCAAGTTCCTCGTGGCCATTGGCGGAAGTGCCACCAACGACTGCGGAATGGGTATGCTCCACGCCTTAGGCTACCGCTTTGTGGATGCTCAGGGCGAGGTCCTACAACCTTGTGGTGAGGCCTTGGTGCAAATTGACCACATTGACGACACTCTTGTAAGCCCTCTGCTCCGAGAGTGTGAGTTTGTGGTGGCCTGCGATGTTACCAACCCACTCTATGGACCCAACGGAGCCGCCCACATCTTTGCACCCCAAAAGGGAGCAACCCCACAGATGGTGGAGCAGTTGGACCTCGGACTGCGCAACTTTGCACGCACCGTGAGGGCCTACAACGGCTGCGAGGTGGACTTCGTGGAGGGCGCAGGAGCCGCCGGAGGACTCGGTGCAGGCTTCGTGGGAGTGTTGGATGCCAAGTTGCAGAGGGGCATTGATATGGTTATGGAGGCGTTGCACTTTGAGGAAAGGCTCCTCGGTAGCGACCTCGTCATCACCGGCGAGGGGTGCATCGACTACCAGACCGTGATGGGCAAAGCCCCCAGCGGAGTGTTGCACGCCGCCACCCGTCAGGGAATTCCCGTGGTGGCCATTGGCGGAGGTGTGAGGTGGTGTGAGGCCCTCGAAAAAAGTGGGTTTGCCGTCATCGTTGCCGCCACCCCCGAGGGTGTGGAGTTGCAGGAGGCTATGCGCCCCGAAGTGGCAAAAAGGAACGTGAGGCTCGCCACCGAGCGCATAGTGGAGCAGTGGGTGGCCACACGCACACAAAGAAAAGTAGAACAATAAACAGCGAGGGGACTCACCCCTCTTTCCGACCTAACATTATTTTCGGTTTATGATGATGAGTGCTATTGGAGCATTGGTGGGCTTGGTGTTGTCCATCGTGCTGATTGTGCGCAAACTATCGCCCGTCTACAGCCTTTTGTTGGGCGCACTTGTGGGCGGTCTGCTTGGCGGACTCGGCATTGAGGCCACCGCCACCACAATGGTGAGCGGAGTGAAAGACATCACCCCCGCCATAGTGCGTATTTTGGCCGCAGGTGTGCTCTCGGGTGTGCTAATCAAGAGTGGCGCCGCCGAGAGCATATCTCACACTATTGTGGAAAAACTCGGCCGCAAGCAGGTCTACCTCGCACTGGCCCTCTCGGTGATGTTGCTCACCGCCGTGGGCGTGTTCGTTGATGTGGCCGTAATCACCGTGGCCCCCGTGGCCATAATGATTGGGCGCAAGTTGGGAGCCTCAAGGTTCAAGATTTTGCTCGCAATGATTGGTGGCGGCAAGTGTGGCAACATCATCTCGCCCAACCCCAACACCATCATCGCAGCCGAAAATATGGAAGCACCGCTCTCCTCGGTGATGTTCGCAGGCCTCGTGCCCGCCATCATCGGACTCCTCGTTACGGTCTACGTCATCATCCCCCTGATGCCCAACAGCGACCTCTACACCCCCACCTCGGACAAGGAAGAGGATGGCAGCGGAACAAAGGCACTCCCCTCATTTTGGGCCAGCGTGGCAGGTCCTCTGGTTGCCATCGCACTGCTCGCCCTGCGACCCCTTGCAGGGGTAGCGATTGACCCTCTGGTGGCTCTACCCGTGGGCGGAATTGTGGGCATTGCAACCACCCGCACGTGGAACAAGGCCGGCGAGAGCATAAGTTTCGGATTGGAGAAGATGTCGGTGGTGGCGGTGTTGCTCGTGGGCACGGGTGCCATAGCCGGCATAATCAAGGCCTCCTCGCTCACCGACCTGCTCATCGGAGTGATGGGCAGTGGCGAGGGCGGCAGGGTGTTGCTGGCTCCGCTGGCAGGTGCGATAATGTCGGCCGCCACAGCCTCAACTACCGCAGGAGCCACCGTGGCTTCGGCCTCCTTTGGACAGACCATTCTCGCCGCAGGCATACCGGCAGTGTGGGGCGCAGCAATGATAAATGCAGGTGCCACGGTGCTGGACCACCTGCCCCACGGCTCGTTCTTCCACGCCACCGGCGGCTCGGTGGAGATGAGCATAAAACAACGCCTGCGCCTTATCCCCTACGAATCGCTCGTGGGCCTTGTGCTGGCCACCTGTTCCACCCTCGCATACCTCTTGAGTTGAGAACAAGGGGAATTCAGAATTCAGAATTCAGAATTCAAAATTGTCCCCCTCTAAGTTAGAGGGGGTGCCCGAAGGGCGGGGGCGTCTGTGAAAGGGCAGAAAGGGCAGAAAGGGACTTTAAGGGCTTTAAGGGCTTTAAGGCCCTTAAAAAAAGACGTTGGAGGTTGGACAAAAAAATGCAGAGAGCGGAGAGAATTGAAAATGGAAAATTGAAAAAGTTGCGAGTAAGCGAGGGCAGAGGGTGCTTGCACACTTTGCCGAGCGAGAGCAACTAAAAGCCACCAAAGGTGGGTTAATTTTGGTGTGCCTTCTGCACGGGTATTAAAAAAGATACCCAAGACGCAATCAGTGGCTTCGCCGCAGAAAAGAGCGGTAGATGCCAACCGCCTGCCTCACGGCAGTCGTGGCAAGACAGGGCCATAGGCCGTTTTGTGTTTTTGGGTGGTGGGGTTATCTGACGTTTGAAAGCGGTAAAAATGCAGAGAGCGAGGCAAATGCAAGGCGCACGAGAAAGCGGGCCCGCAGTTTGCTTGTGCAAATGAGGAGCCCGCTTATCGAAGGGCAACGCAGCAGTTGCCCGCTATTCTGCATTTTTTACTCCCAAGTGGAAGTCCCGTCCTTATTATCCTTCACCTTGATGCCGATGGCCGAAAGTCTATTGCGAATGAGGTCGGCAGTGGGCCAATCTTTGTTCGCCTTGGCATTGCTGCGAATCTCCAAAATCATATCCATCAGAGGCGAAATCTTGTCGTCTGCACCCTCGGCACGCTCGTTGCGAAGGCCCAGAATGTCAAACACGTAGAGGTTTACCACCCTGCGAAGTTCCTCCAAGTCGGCAGCCGAAATGGTCTGCTCGCCCGAAGCAATCTGGTTGATGATGCGCACCCAGTCGAACAAGGCACTGATGACCATAGGCGAAGAGAGGTCATCATTCATAGCATCCTCACAACGTGTGCGTAGGTCCGCAACTTCCACACTCGAACTCTCCGAAGCCTTCAACGTGGCCAATGTGTCCACAGCCTTCATCAGTCGCTCGTAGCCCTTCTCGGCAGCCTTCAAGGCCTCGTTGGAGAAGTCAAGCGTGGAGCGATAGTGGGCCTGAAGGATGAAGAACCTCACGGTCATAGGCGAGTAGGCCTGCTCAAGTTTGTCGTGGGTGCCGGTGAAGAGTTGCTCGAGGGTGATGAAGTTACCCAACGACTTACCCATCTTTTGGCCACCGATGGTAATCATATTGTTGTGTACCCAATAGCGGGCCGAGTCCTTACCCTGCGAAGCGCACGACTGGGCTATCTCGCACTCGTGGTGGGGGAACATAAGGTCCATACCGCCACCGTGGATGTCGAACTGCTCACCGAGGTATTTGGTGCTCATTGCCGTACACTCCAAGTGCCAGCCGGGGAAGCCATCGCTCCAAGGCGAGGGCCAGCGCATAATGTGCTCGGGCTGTGCCTTCTTCCAGAGGGCAAAGTCGAAGGAGTTGCGCTTGTCGCTCTGACCGTCAATCTCACGTGTACCCACAAGCACATCGTCAAGGTTACGGCCCGAGAGTTTACCGTAGTGGAATTTCTCGTTGTATTTGACCACATCAAAGTAGATGGAGCCGTTGCTCTCATAGGCATAGCCTGCATCAAGGATGCGCCTTACGAGGTCAATCTGCTCAATGATGTGTCCGCTTGCGTGGGGCTCAATGGAGGGTGGCAACACACCGAGTTTGTCCATAAAGATGTGGTAGCGGTTGGTGTAGTACTGCGCCACCTCCATAGGTTCAAGTTGCTCGAGTCGTGCTTTCTTGGTGATTTTGTCCTCGCCCTCATCAGCATCGTGCTCGAGGTGGCCAACGTCTGTAATGTTACGCACATAGCGCACCTTGTAGCCGAGTGCTCGCAGGTAGCGGAAGAGCAGGTCGAAGGTGATGGCGGGGCGGGTGTGGCCAAGGTGTGGGTCGCCATAGACGGTGGGGCCGCACACATACATTCCAACGTGCTCGGGATTGAGTGGAACAAACTCCTCTTTCAGGCGAGAGAGTGTGTTGTATAGCATCAACTTTGTAGCCATAGTCTTTTGTATAATCTGTTGTTTGAGGTTGTAAAAATACTCATTATTTTTTTAACTTTGCAAAATTATAGTGCATTTAATCCGTTACCATAGCAGTATGAAGCGATATAACACGATTAACAACCTGCTCGGATGGCTCACTTTTGCCATCTCGGCAGTGGTCTACATCCTCACCACCGAGCCCAGTGCAAGTTTCTGGGACTGTGGAGAGTTCATCCCAACATCCTACAAACTCGAAGTGGGCCACCCTCCCGGAGCACCTCTCTTTATGATGATTGCCAACTTCTTCTCGCAGCTGGCCTTTGGCAACGTGGAGAAGGTGGCTCTGATGGTGAATATCTCCTCGTGTTTGGCGGCAGCGGCCACCATTTTGTTCCTCTTCTGGAGCATTACCCACATCGTGCGCCGTATGTTGTGCCGCAGGGATGAGGAGCCGCAGGGTGGTAAGCTCATCACCATTATGGGTGCGGGCCTTGTGGGCGCACTTGCCTACACCTTCACCGACACCTTTTGGTTTTCGGCAGTGGAGGCGGAGGTCTATGCCCTCTCCTCGCTCTTCACTGCGGTGGTCTTTTGGGCCATACTCAAGTGGGAGAACGTGGCCGACCAGAAGGGTAACGAGCGTTGGCTGGTGCTGATTGCCTACCTGATGGGCCTCTCCATCGGTGTGCACATCCTCAACCTGCTCACCATCCCCGCACTGGTGTTTGTCTACTACTTCCGCAAGACCCCGAAGGTTACCACTTGGGGCATTGTGAAGATGACGCTCATCAGTGGTGCGTTCATACTCTTTGTGAACTCCATCGTCATCCCCTACACCACCCAGATTGGTGCTTGGTTTGACCGTGTGCTCAACAGCGTGGGAGTGCCTGTGAACGTGGGCTTTGCGCTCTACGCAGTGCTGCTCTTTGTGGCCCTCGGTGTGGCCATTTGGTACACCCAGACGAGGGGCAAGAAGTTGGCCAATATCATCGTAACGTGCCTTACGGTAATTCTCATCGGCTACTCCTCCTACGCCTCGGTAATCATCCGTGCGAGTGCCAACCCGCCGATGAACTCCAACCACCCCGACAATCCCTACGCACTGCTCTACCTGCTCAACCGTGAGCAGTATGAGGCACAGCCCATCCTCTCGGGTGTCTCCTATGCCGCACCCATCACCGATGTCAAGTATCGCACCAAATACTACGTCAATGACGAGGGAAAATATGTGGGCGAGCAGACCATCAGTGGTTATGAGTACCCCTCGAAGTTCAAAATGCTCTTCCCGCGTATGTGGTCGAGCAAGGAGAGCCACATTGAGGGCTACAAGTCGTGGGGCGGAGTGCAGGGACGCAAGAAGATTCGCTACGATGGGGAGGTCTATGAGGTACCCACCTTTGGCGAAAACCTCCGCTACTTCTTTGGCTACCAGCTCAACTTTATGTATTGGAGGTACTTCCTGTGGAACTTTGTGGGCCGTCAGAGCGACAACCAGAGCGTGGGCGAAATTACCGATGGTCAGTGGCTCTCGGGCATCAAACCCATAGACGAACTGATGCTCGGCCCGCAGGACAACCTGCCCGACACGATGAAAAACAACAAGGGCCGCAATAGGTACTATTTCATCCCCTTCATCCTCGGCCTCATTGGTCTGCTGTGGCAACTCGGTCGCAACCCGAGGTACTTCACGGTGGTGATGTGGTTGTTTGTGATGATGGGCGTAGCCCTTGTGGTCTACTTCAACTCGCCCCCCGGGGAGCCCCGCGAGAGGGACTATGTCTATGCCGGCTCGTTCTATGCCTTCTGTATGTGGATAGGTATGGGCGTGGTGGCCGTCAAAGAGTGGCTCTCGAAGGTGTGGAAGAAGAGCGACAAGGCTCCCGCCGTGGTGGCCACGGTGGTATGCCTGAGTGTGCCCACCATCCTCTGTGCCGAGAACTGGGACGACCACGACCGCAGTGGGCGCTATGTGATGCGTGATATGGGCTACAACTACCTCTCCACCGCACTACCCAACTCCATAGTCATCAACTTTGGCGACAACGACACCTACCCGATGTGGTACAATCAGGAGGTGGAGGGCATCAGGCCCGATGTGCGCATTATGAACCAAAGTTACCTCGGTGGCGGCTGGTACATCGAGCAGATGAAGCACAAGTACAACGACTCCGAGCCCGTGCCATTCTCGTTCCCCAAGGAGAAGTATATGTATGCCAACGAATACATCTTCGTAGAGGATGTGGTAGACTACCGTGTGCCCATCGGTCAGGCTATGGACATCGTGCGCAGCGAAGCGCGAGGCACCAAGTTCAACTACGGAGAGTTGGCCTTCGACTTCCTCCCACAACATAAACTCGCCCTGCCCGTGAATAAGGAGAACGCTATTGCTGCCGGCATCGTCAAGCCCGAGGATGCACACCTTATGCTCGACACGCTCGAACTCGACATCAAGGGCAACACCCTTGAGAAGCCCGAGGTGATGGTGCTCGACCTGCTGGCTCACTTCGACTGGAAGAGGCCCATCTACTTCGTGCAGCCCACGTTGATGAAAAACCTCGGCCTGCAAGACTATCTCCAATATGATGGTTTCGGCTATCGCCTTGTGCCCATCAAAACCCCTGTGGAGAGCATATCCACAATGGGCCGCATTGACACCGACTACCTCTACAACAACATTATGAATGTCTACCGCTATGGTAACATCAAAGACGAGAGTGTCTACATCGACAACTTCTCGCGTTACAACATCAACTCCACCCAAATCCGTGGCGGCTTTGCTCGCTTGGCGGAGGCTCTGGTGGCCGAAGGTCGCAAGGAGGAGGCGGTGAAGGTGCTCGACCGTGGAGCAGAGGAGATTCCCTTCTCGCAGGTGCCCCACAACTACCAGACTTTCCCCTACATTGATGCCTACTATGCCGCAGGCGACACCGCCAAAGGCGATGCACTCGCAAGGGATTTTGCACGCGACATCACCCAAAAACTCTACTACTTCTTCACCTTCCCCGACCGTCAGCAGGACTACATTGCCGATGAGATGGTGGACAACTTCCAGTACTTGGAGCACCTCATCTACTCGCTCGCACTGCCCAATGGCCGTATGGAGCTGGTGAATGAGTTGGACAAGAGTTTGGAGATAGCCGAGTTGTTCTTCGGTATGACAAGGGATGAGAAAGGTCAGCCCCAGAGCACCATACCTCCCGTGAACGACCGCACCCGCAAGGAATTCCTCGAAGGCATTGAGGGGCACTTTCTAATTGAAAATTGAAAATTGAAAATTGAGAATTTTCCTTAAACTCCTTAAGGACTTTAATGGCTTTTAGGGACTTTAGGGCCATTAGGGCAACTAGCAAAGATAGAAGGAATAGCGCGTGGAAGCCCCACTCCAAGCATAGGGGAAAATATTTACTATTTACTAATTACTATTTTGACTATGCGCCGACTGACTCTTTCATTATTACTTACCATTGCAACGCTCACTTCCGCCACAGCCCAAGAGGTTGTGGGAAGGTTGCCACGTGGGTGGCAGCCACAGCAGGAGTACCCTCTGGCGTGGAGCGGAGAGGGCGATTTTGACGCTTGGCGCACCGAGGGGCGCAACAAGGTGGTGGAACTGATGGGCCTGCCGCCCAAGGCACCTCGCACAACCTCCTACACCACCCTCGCAACCGAAAGGCGCAATGGCTACACAGCCCACAAGATTGAGTTTGAGATTTCCGAGGGTAACCCCATCAAGGCCTATTTGCTTGTGCCCGACACCCCGGGACCACACCCCGCACTTGTGGCTATGCACGACCACGGAGCCAAATTCTCCATAGGCAAGGAGAAGGTCATCAGGCCCATTGGCGAAACGCCCGAGGTGTGTGCCGAGGCCGAGGATTGGCTCGACAAGTGCTACGATGGAGTCTACACGGGCGACCTCTATGCCTCACAGGGCTATGTGGTGTTGGCAGTGGATGCGCTCCTGTGGGGCAACCGTGGCGAGGGGAGCGATGGTAGGCAGACCAAATACGACACCCAGCAGGCCCTCGCCTCCAACTGTCTGAAACTCGGCACCTCACTGGTGGGCATAATCACGTGGGACGACCTGCGCAGCATTGAGTGGCTCGCCGCACAAGAGTTTGTGGACCCCGAGCGCATTGGTGTCTATGGCCACTCTATGGGCGGACACAGGGCGTGGATGGCCGCAGCACTCTCCGACAAGGTGGCTGCCGTGGCCTCGGTGTGTTGGATGGCCACCTCACACGCACTCCTCGCACAAGGTAACAACGAACTCAAAGGGGGCTCGGCCTTCACGATGCAGGTACCGATGCTCTCACGATGGATGGACAACCCCGATGTGGCAGCCCTCGCTTGTCCAAAACACGCACTCTTCATCTCGGGTGCACAAGACAAACTCTTCCCCGCAGGGGTGGTGGAAGCCTACGAAAAGATGGCCTCCGTGTGGGCCGGTCAGGGGACAAAAGATAGGTTTGAATGGATATTGTGGCCCTCGCCACACTACTTCGGCCACGATATGCAGGCCAAAGTGGGTGCCTTCTTCGATGTGGCACTCAAAGGTAAAGCCAAATAAGGCTAACGGCCAGTGGCTAACGGCTAATGGCTAACAGCCAACAGTTCCGTAAAATCATTGACAATGAGGTCGGGGGATGTCTTGGCGGCAAGTTCCTCGGCGGTGTGGGTGGAGGCAATGGCAACAACCTTCATACCCGCAGCCCTCGCCGCAGCAACCCCCGCAACAGCGTCTTCAAACACCACACACTCCTCGGGTGCAAGGCCCAAGCGGGCAGCCGCAGTGAGGAAAATCTCGGGGTCGGGCTTGCAGCGGGTAACCATATCCCCACTGATGCGCACGCTGAAAAACTCCTCAATACCACACCTCTCCAACACAAATTCGACATTCTCACGAGGGCCCGAAGAGCCCACAGCACACGCCACGCCCTCCGCACGCAGACGTTGCAAAAACTCCACAAGGCCCGGGGTGGGTTTAATGGTGGGAGCATAAATCTCACGATAGACAGCCTCCTTCTCGGTCGCAAGGCCCTCAACGCCCTTCTGCTCCACAAGCCACGCAGGAAACAAGGCCCTGATGATGTCCTCATTGCCACGCCCATTGAGGTGGCTGAAATCCTGCCCCGGCTCGGCCTGAAGGTTGTAGCGTGCGCCCATCTCCGCAAAGGCGAGGAAGTGAACCTTCATATTGTTCACCAAGACGCCATCCATATCGAATATTGCTCCTTTTATCATAGTCGGTTTGTTAAATTTCAAGCAAAAGTATTATCTTTGCCTAAAATAACAAAACCCAAAAGGAGAAAAAGATGTCAGAGTTGCAGTCATTACCCGAGAAAACGGTCGAAAGGTTGAGCGAGTACAGGCGTACCCTATTGCGTTGTCAGAAGCAGGGTATCACCCACATATTCTCACACGTTCTCGCTGGCATACACGGACTTACAGCCGTACAAGTGCGCCGTGATTTGATGCTCATAGGCTTCTCCAGCGACACCAAAAAAGGCTACGATGTGAGCGTGTTGGCAAACTTCATCAGCGACATTCTCGACTCCGAAGCACCGATGAACATAGGCGTTATCGGTATGGGCCACCTCGGTCAGGCCATCACCAAGTATTTCAACGGCAAGGGGCTCAAACTCAAAATCGTTGCCTCCTTTGACGTGGACAACCAAAAGGTCGGCTCCGTCATTGACGACATCCCCTGCTACTCTATGGAGGAGTTTACCGATAGGGTGGAAGAACTCGACATCAACATTGTAATTCTCTCCTGTCCCTCCAGTAAAGCCGAGCAAACCGTGTTGCCCATTGTGAATGCGGGCATCAAGGGCGTGCTCAACTTCACCTCCAAGCCGCTCAATTTCCCCCTCGGAATTGTGGTGGAAAACTACGATATTACCACCCTACTCGAAAAGGTGGCATATTTCGTGAAGGAACAGGAGGAGAGTTGACAATTGAAAATTGAAAATTGAAAATTTCCCTCTCCTAAGTTAGGAGAGAGTGAATTAAGGGCAGGAAAGAAACTGACAACTGACAACTGACAACCGAAAGGTTGCGAGTGAGAAGATATGCGCATACACTATAGTTTTGACGACAACGTAGACGAGATTGTGAGGCCGGTGGTAACCATCGGCTCCTTTGACGGTGTACACTCCGGACACCTTGTGATGCTACGCAAGGTAGACGAGGTGGCACGCAAGGTGGGTGGCAGTCGCGTGGTCGTTACCTTCTCGCCGCACCCTCGCGAGGTGTTGCCCGGTGGAGGTAACATTGAACTTCTCACTACCCCACCCGAAAAAATAGCACTCCTTGAGGAGGCCGGTGTGGACCACCTCATTGTGGCCCGTTTCTCGCCCAACTTTGCCGCACGCACGGCAGAGGAGTTCGTGAGGGATTTCCTCGTGGGCAGACTCCACCTGCACACACTCGTTGTGGGCTACAACCACCGCTTCGGCAGCGATGGCAGGCAAACCCCCAGCGACCACTTCGAGAGGCTCGGCAAACTCTATGGTTTTGACGTGGTTAGGTGCTCGGCACTAACCAGCCACGGAGCCAAAATCAGTTCTACCGTAATCCGTGGTCTGCTCGCCGAAGGGCACCTCGATGATGCTGCCGATATGCTCGGACACCGCTACTTTGTTACCTCCACCGTGGAGCGTGGCTGCTTGGCACACCTGATGACCAACAAAATGATGCCCCCCGTGGGTAGGTACTTGGTCGATGTGGCCGGCGAAAGGGATGTGTTGGAGATTGACGAGGAGTGTGGCATAAGGCTCGAAAGTGGGCGCACCATTCGTGAGGAGGTGCGCATAACCTTCCTTGAAGCACTCCCCGATGAGGCGGAAATATGACACAGAAAACACCCCAAAGAACCCCAAATACCGATTATGTTCTACGAAGATGAAGTAACGCTCCGAGTACGCTACAAGGAGACCGACCAGATGGGCTTTGTGCACCACTCCAACTACCCCGTCTACTATGAGTATGCCCGCACGGAGATACTCCGCCGCAAGGGTGCCACCTACAAGATGATGGAAGAGATGGGTGTGATGATGCCTGTGAGGGAGATTGGAATGAAGTTCCTCACTCCTGCTCGCTATGACGACCTTCTGACCATCAAGTGTGTGATGAACGAAATCAAGGGTGCAAGGCTCCGCTTCGACCACGAAATTCGCAACGAAGCGGGCGACCTTGTGAACACGGGCTTTGTGGAGTTGGTCTTTGTGAACACCACCACACATAGGCCCTGCCACGCCCCTCAGTGGTTTGTGGACCTCTTCAAAGCGGAGTAGACAAGCGACTGCTGACAACCGCCAATCTACCCAGACAACTGACAATAGGAATGATAGGAGGAATACCACCCTGCTATCGTTCCTATTATTCTTATCTCTCCTATCTTTCCTAACGGCCTTAAGGGCCTTAGGGTCCTTAAAGCCCTTAAGGGACTCAATCGGCCCAGTTGGCCCAGTCGGCAACAGACGCCCCCGCCACTCCGTGGCACCCCCTCTAACTCAGAGGGGGACCTACTTCGTGCCAGATGGGTATCTCTTTGGGGGCTCAAAAAAAAGTCCTTCCCTTCGGCAGGTGCCGAGGGGAAGGACTTTTGCTCTATATGCTCTTTCCAGCGCGTGTGGCGTGGATTAGCTGTTTTTGATGTAGGTGTAGTGGGCACCATAGCGCTCGTAGGCTGCCCTCTCCAACTCCTCGCGGTGGTCGGGGTGAGCAATCTCGATGAGGGCCTTGGCACGCTCCTGCAACGACTTACCATAGAGGTCGGCAGCACCATACTCGGTAACCACCCAGTGTACGTGATTACGAGTGGTAACAACACCTGCACCCAAGGTCAAAGTGTTGGCAATCTTGCTGATACCCTTGTTGGTAACCGAAGGCATTGCGATGATGGCCTTACCGCCCTTCGAGAGCGAAGAGCCATAGATGAAGTCTACCTGACCACCCACGCCCGAGTAGAACTTGGTACCGAGCGAGTCGGCGCACACCTGACCGGTGAGGTCAATTTGGAGTGCCGAGTTGATGGCGCAGAACTTGGGGTTCTGGGCGATGATGAAGGGGTCGTTGGTGTAGGCAACATCTTTCATCAGCACACCGGGGTTGTTGTCGATGAAGTCGTAGACCTCCTTTGAGCCCATCAGGAAGGTCGAAACAATCTTACCCTTGTCGGTAACCTTGTTCCTACCGTTTACCACACCCTTCTCAACCAGTGGCAACACGCCATCGGCGAACATCTCGGTGTGGATACCGAGGTCTTTGTGGCCACCCAACTGCGAGAGCACAGCATTGGGAATTGCACCGATACCCATCTGCAAGCAGGCACCGTCCTCAATGAGGGCTGCACAGTGGCGACCGATGGCTGCATCCACCTCGGTAATCTCGGCAATGTGTCCCTCCATCAGAGGCTGGTCGTCTTCCACGAAGTAGTCAATCTGCGAGATGTGGATGAAGGCATCGCCAAACGCACGGGGCACATATTTGTTTACCACGGCCAACACATAGTCGGCGCACTCAATGGCTGCGAGGGTAGCGTCTACCGAGGTACCCAGCGACACATAGCCGTGGGCATCCACAGGCGATACCTGAATCATAGCCACATTGCAAGGCAGCACGCCTGCGCGGTAGAGTTTCTGTGTCTCGGAGAGGAAAATCGGAATATAGTCGGCATAGCCGCTTTGGGTTACCTTACGCACGTTGCCACCCACAAAGAAAGAGTCGAGTTGGAATACGCCCTCAAACTTGGGGTCTGCATAGGGAGCGGGGCCCTCGGTGTGGAGGTGGTGGATGTGTACATCTTTAAGTTCGCCGGCCTCACCCCTGCGGCACATAGCCTGAATAAGGCACTGGGGGGCACTTGCCACCGAGCTCAAATGAACGTGGTCGCCCGATTTGATAACCTTCACGGCCTCGTCTGCGGTGGTAAAAGTAATTTTGTTGTTCATCACTGTGGTGTTTTTATGATTGGTTTCTTTTTATGATGTTCTGAATTTCCCGCCAAAGGTAACTATTTTTTTGTGAAATGGTTGCCACACCATTATAAATTATTACCTTTGCTCGCAATTAGACACCTAAACTTTAACACAAAAAATCAAAACTCGAAACCACTATGAATGTAAAAGAGTTGAAAGATGTTGTCATCCGTTTCTCCGGCGACTCCGGTGATGGTATGCAGCTCACAGGCACTTTGTTTTCGGACACCGCCGCTCTTTTTGGTAACGGTATTTCCACATTTCCCGACTATCCGGCCGAAATTCGCGCCCCGCAGGGCACCGTGGCAGGCGTGTCGGGCTTCCAAGTACACTTCGGCAGCAGCCGTATGCTCACCCCGGGCGACTACTGCGATGCGCTCATCGCAATGAACCCCGCCGCACTGAAAGCCAACGTTATGTGGCTCAAGAAGGATGCAACAATCATCCTTGATGGCGACTCGCTCGATGAGAAGAGCATTGCGAGGGCCGGCTTTAAGACCAACGACCCGCTGGAAGAACTCGGCATAAAGGAGTACAACATCCTCACCCCCGACATCACCTCGATGACCAAAGAGGTGCTCAAAGATTCGGGGCTTGACAATAAGGCCATCGTGAAGTGCAAAAATATGTTTGCACTCGGCATTTGCCTCTTCCTCTACGACAAACCACTTGACCACGCCACCGCCTACATCCGCACCAAGTTCGGCAAGAAAAACCCTGCCGTTGCAGAGGCCAACGTGGCTGTGCTCAATGCCGGTTGGAACTATGCCCACAACACCCACTCCTTCGCCAACACCTACACCGTGCAACCGGCCGAGTTGGAGAAGGGTCGCTATCGCAGCATCAGTGGTAATGTGGCCACAGCGTGGGGTTTTATGGCAGCCAGCGAAAAGAGTGGTCGCCCGCTCTTCTGTGGCTCCTACCCCATCACTCCCGCCACGGTGATTTTGGAGGAACTCGCCAAACACAAAGAGTTGGGCGTGAAGACCGTGCAGGCCGAGGATGAGATTGCAGGTATCTGCACCTCCATTGGTGCGGCCTTTGGTGGTGCTTTTGCCGTAACAACCACGAGCGGCCCCGGACTTTCGCTCAAAAGTGAGGCTATGGGCTTGGCAGTGATTGCCGAGTTGCCACTGGTGGTGGTAGATGTACAGAGGGGTGGCCCCTCCACGGGTCTGCCCACCAAGACCGAGCAGAGCGACCTGATGCAGGCCCTTTGGGGACGTAATGGCGAGTGCCCGATGGTGGTGTTGGCAGCAAGTTCGCCCAGCGACTGCTTCGACTTTGCCTTCACCGCAGGTAAGATTGCAATGGAGCATATGACCCCTGTGGTGTTGCTCACCGATGGTTTCATCGCCAACGGCTCGCAGCCTTGGAAGATTCCTTCAATGAAGGACTATCCCGAAATTCACCCGCCCATCATCACCGAGTTGCCCGAAGATGAGCCCGTATATATGCCCTACAAGCGCGATGAAAAACTCGCTCGCCGTTGGGCACTGCCCGGCACCGAGGGCCTTGAGCACCGCATCGGTGGCTTGGAGAAGGATGCCCTCAAAGGTAGCGTGTCGCACGACCCCAAGAACCACCAGTTGATGGTCCACACAAGGGCCGCAAAGGTGGCAAAGGTGGTGGACTACATCCCCGAGCAGAAGGTTATGGGCCCCGAGGAGGGCGAGTTGCTCGTGGTTGGCTGGGGTGGTACCAAGGGCCACTTGCAGGCCACCGTGGAGAAGATGCAGGCCGAGGGTAAGAGCGTTGCTCTGTGCCACTTCAACTACATCAACCCCCTGCCCAAAGGTGTGGAGGAGATTTTCGCAAGGTACAAGAAAATCGTTGTGTGCGAACTCAACGAGGGCCAGTTTGCGAACTACCTCCGTATGAACTTCCAGCAGTTCCACTACGAGCAGTACAACAAGTGTCAGGGACTTCCCTTCACCACCGTGGAGTTGGAGGCCAAGTTTAACGAATTATTGGAGAAATAGGAGGATAGAAGGCTATGAAATACACACAAGCAGATTTTAAGAGCGACCAAGAGGTCAAATGGTGCCCCGGTTGTGGCGACCACTTCATCCTTAACGCTGTGCAGAGGGCTATGCCCGATGTGGCAGAGATTGCAGGCCGCAAACGCTCGGAGTTTGTGGTGGTGTCGGGCATTGGTTGCTCGTCCCGCTTCCCCTACTATATGAAAACCTACGGCTTCCACTCCATCCACGGACGTGCCAACGCCATTGCTACCGGCTTGAAGGTGGCCAACCCGGGTGTGAGTGTCTTTGTGGCCACAGGCGATGGCGACTCGCTTGCCATTGGTGGCAACCACTTCATCCACGCCATCCGTAGGAATATCGACCTCAACGTGGTGCTGTTCAACAACGAGATTTATGGCCTCACCAAGGGCCAATACTCGCCCACCTCAAAGTTGGGTAAGATTACCAAGACCTCGCCCTATGGCACGATTGAAAAACCCTTCAACCCGGGCGAACTCATCATTGGCGCAAAGGGCACCTTCTTTGCCCGCTCCATTGACGTGGAGGTGGACATCACCCGCCAGTGCCTTGTGAGGGCAGCCCAACACGATGGTTTTTCGATTACGGAGGTGCTCCAGAACTGCGTAATTTTCAACGATGGAGCCCACGCTGCATTTGCCAAGGACAAGGCCAGCCGTGCTGCCCACACAATCGTCCTGAAGGATGGCGAGAAGATGCTCTTCGGTGCCAACAAGGAGAAGGGCCTCGTGCTTGACGGCTTCCGCCTGAAGGTGGTAACAGTTGGCGAGGATGGCTACACCATTGACGATGTGCTCACCCACGACTCCCACGAGAAGGACACCTACATCCACAACGCCCTTGCGGCAATGAAATATCCCGAATTCCCTGTGGCTCTGGGCGTTATTAGGGACGTGGAGGATAAGACCTACAACGATGAGGTGTGCCGCCAAGTGGAGGAGGTCAAGGCCACCAGCAAGATTAAGTGTATGGACGACCTGCTCAACAGCGGCGAGACTTGGACCATTGAGTAGTGCTTGGCGCTGTTGTTCCACACACAAAAAAATCACGGGTATCGAAAATGATACCCGTGATTTTTTTTGCGCATACGGTTTGTGCAATACTTGTCCTTATTACTCTATTTCAGGCGGGCGCCGTACTGTTTGTAGAAGAGGGCGGGGCGAGCCTTAGCATTAAGAAAAACGCCCTCGTCAAGGTGTTCACGAAGCCACCCAACAAGCCCATCGGCCAGTTCTCTGCGCTCCTCTACCGTTGCCCCCTCGGCCCTGCGGCGTTGTATCTCAAAATCACGCCCAAGAAACTCCAACATAAGGCCCAAGTCCTCCAAAGCCTCCCGCTCGGCTCCCTCGCTCTCCGCAGCCTCGGACACCTCGTGCCTATGGTGGGCAACCCTCACAAGGGCCTCGGTGTACCACTCTGCGCTTTTGAGCCTTGTGCCGGGGATACTACAGCCCACACGTGCCAACTCCTCAATGGCCTCAATGGCGGCAAGTGCCGTTGCCCCCGCAGTCCCATAGCGACCACGGGTGAACTCCCGCAGCAGCAGGTCCACGTCAGCAGTGGGCTCTTGGGCCAACTTGCCGAGCGTGTAGAGGTTTACCTCGTAGGTACCCCAATCGCCCGGCTCGCAGTAGATAGAAATACCGCTCACGCCCTGCTCCCTGTACCACTGCACATCACGCTGCATATAGTGGGGCAGCAAAATCGGTAGGCTGTGCCAAGCATACTTGCGGTAGTAGGAGTAGATGCTGATTTCGCCCCCAAAGCACTCCCTCCACTCGGCAAGGGCGGAGGTGTAGGTGGGGTTGCTCCCGAAGGGCTCATAAATCTGCCCCTCGAAACTCTGGTTTATGGGGCAGAAGTCGAGCAGCACTCGGGGATTGATGGTGTGTTTGCGTGAGGGGTTTTTGTAGTGCGAGTAGCCCAAGCACTCAATTTTCAGTTCGGGGCGCAGGGTGGCGATGCGTGCAGCCACCTTCTCCACCAGCAGGGCGTGTTTGTCGGAGTCGTTACCGATGGCCTCACACTTCTCACACTCACACCACCTTGCTCCATCGGGAGGCCAAAAGTCGAAGATGTCAATCTCGGGGTGGGCCTCAATGTAGGCAAGCAGGCGGCCAATCATATACTCGGTGGCCTCCTCGGAGGAGGTGCAAAAGACACGCTTCTGCTCCCTGCTGCGCTCCCCATCGGCCAGCGCAAACCACTCGGGGTGGTCGGCAAAGAGTTGCCCCTGCTCCATCGTGGCATTAAGGAAGTTTTGGTAGCCGTGGCCACCCACCTCAATCACAATGCCTCGCTCACGCAGTGCGGGAGTGAGCACCTGCCTCACAGCATCCCACCTCACACGGCCTTTGCCCTGATAGTCAATGGGGTAGACAAGTGTGTTGTACTGCAATTTGGCCATCCACTCGATGAGTGCGAGGGTGTTCTGTGGGGTGTGGGAGTGGCCCTCCTCAATGTATAGTTTGCGGTAGTGCAGGGCGGGGCGACCGGCTGTTGGTGCCGAGGCCACATAGCAGAGCGTGGGGCTGTGGGGCACCACCTCGTGCTTACCCTCGGGGTAGAATTCAAAGTCGGGGGCGAGCCAGCGGCAGCCCAACTGTTCAAGCAGTGTGTAGGTGGCGTAGAGCAGTCCACGAGGTCCTCCTCCACGCAGGGTGATTGTGCCCTTGCGGGGCTCAATGCGCCACTCCTCGGCCTCCAACCCGCCATCGTAGCGCAGCACAATGCGCCCACGAGCGGAGGTTGTGGCAGAGGGCGAAAAGTCGGCTCCGGTGATGGCGCCGAGGTAGGAACGCAGTTCTTGGGCTGCGAGTCGGCTTGTGGCATCACCACCCTTGTCCACAATGTGGCACAAGGGCTCTCCCTGCTCGGCAATGGGCACACGGTGCTCCCTCGCCCACACCTTGTCGTGGGCTGTGAGCAGGAGGGTACCGAAAAGGCACAGCAGGGTTACGTGGCGGACCGTTCTGTTCATAGCCAACAATATTTTTCCTTCCCCACCCCCTACAACATCAGGCTCCAATCGCCCGAATAGTATGCCTTGTGGAGCAGAGCAAGCCCCTCGGTGTTGCCTTGCAGAGTGAAGTAGTGCTCAAGGTCTTTGTAGATGTAGAACTGCAACCACCAGCCGTAGTGATACTCCTCACGGGGCGACTTGGGGGTGAGCATCTTGGCATACCAGAAGGTGGCGATGTGGTACTTCTCAGCCACCTTTTGTGCCTTGCCTGCCTGCTTCCACATATTCTTGCGCACCTTGTCAAAAAGGCGGGTGTAGTCCTTGTACTTCATCTTCGACACATCGTAGACCTTGCACCCCTCGGAGTCCTTGATGCCGAGTGCGGCGAGCGACACGGTGGTTTCGTAGGTGCGGTCGCCATCAAGGTCGTAGTTGAAGGTGTCGAAGTAGCCGTTACCATCGGTATCGAGGCCCTCAATGGTGGCGAACTTGTCGGGCTGTTTGTTCTGGAAAGCACGGTCGTAGCCCTGATAGTAATCGGTGTTCTGGTCTATGCGCCACACACCCCTCTCGGCACCGAGCAGGTGGATGCGCCCATCAAAGGGGGCAACATAGATGTCGCCACCGCCCGAGAAGTCGCTATCCCACTCGCCACGGTCGCCTGCGGGGTCGGCTTGGCCGTGGTTGTCCACGCCACCATTCTTCTTACCCACGAGGAAGGCATCCCTATCCTCATAGAGTTCCACCCTCTCCCAGCGGCCGCAATCGTCATCCTCATCGTAGCAGAAGCGGGCCTCCTCCCACTTGCCTGTCCACGCAAGGTCGAAGGCCACGTGGCGGTCGGGGTAGATAAGTTCCGTAAGGTGGCGGATGCGCACATCGGGGAAGAACTTGTCGGCCTCGGGCAATCCACGCATATTCTTCAGCGGGTGTACGTGGTCGAGGTAGGTGAAGGCGTTGGGGGCCTTGTAGTGGAGCGTCATATCGAAGTCGAAGTCGTTGCCGGGGCAGTTGTCGTTGTCCAAATCAATACCTATGGAGAACCAAGTCATACCACCGTCATACTGAGTGGGACTAAAACCCTTCTCGGCAGCTTCGGGGTGAGGGCGGCGAGAGTCGCAGTAGCGCAGGGCAATCTCCGAGAGTCCGTCTTTGTCGTAGTCGTAGAAGATGAATGGGTTTTCCCAGTTGATGCGCAGGTCGCTGAAGGAGTTGGTTACTCGGTGCGCCTTGATGAAGGTGCTGTCGCCACTGTAGTCGGTGTAGAAGTCGGAGATGCCGTTCTTCTCCCAACACTCCAAGGTGAGAGTGCTCCAGTCTATGTAGTTGAACACCCCATCGCCATCATCGTCAAACACAAACATATAGTGGGGCGAATTCCACCCCTTGGGGCCATTCTCCTTACCCACAGGGTGGTCCAAGATGAGTTGCACATCGGCCTTACCATCACCGTTTTGGTCGCAGTGTTTCACAATCAGGTCATACTCTCCGTTGGCATCGCGGTCCACCAGCAGGCAGTCGTTCACAGTGTCGCCCTCAATGTCGCCATTGGCCATATTGCCGTCATCATCAAGCCAAAGGATGGGCACCTTTCCACCGTGGATAGCACTACGCACAGCGTCTTGACGGCCATCGCCATTGAGGTCAAGCAACTCGGGCACCACACCCTCAGCGGGTAGGGGTACACGGAAGGGTTGCAACATTGTGTGTTCGTTCCAGTAGGTTTTGCCAACTGCTTGGGGTTGCTGTGCCGAGAGCGACAAGGAGGTCGCCATAGCGCACAAAATCACAAGAAATCTTCTCATAAGCTAAATGCGTGGTTTTATGTTTTATTTATACATATTCATTTTCAACACCTTGCGGCTATTTCTTAATCGCCTTATCCAACTTCACGTTCTTGCTTCCGGTCCAAGCCTTCAACCCACTCCACGGCTCCCACTCCGAGGTCCAGAAGGGGTGGTCGGCAGGCAAGCCAAGTGGCAAGAATACGGGAGTGCAGAGGTAGAGGCTACCGGTGGAGATGTAGGTTTCGGCACACCCAATCTGGTGGCCCGCAAAGCCGAGTGTGAGCCAACCGCTCTCGTCAAAGTTACCCTCAACAGCCAAGTGTCGGTTGATTACGGCCGTGAGTGCCGCACGCACCGAGCCATTGGTGAGGGTGGCGGGGAGGTCCTCTAAAAGAGCCGACTGGGCCAACACCTGCATTGACCCAAAGCGGTAGGCAATGGAGCGACCCACCACGGGGTAGGCTCCATCGGGCGAAATGAGCAATTCCAGTTGCTGTGCATAGCGGCGCAGGCGCACCTTCTCCAACTCAAAGAGTTCGGCCTCGCCCTTGCCGTGGCGTTGCATTGTGGCCAACACATCGTAGAGCATCGGGTGGATGACGTAGCTGTTGTAGTAGTCCATATGGAGTTCGGGGCCATCGGCATACCAGCCATCGCCCTTGTACCACTCCTTGAAGCGCATCAGAGCATACTCCACCGGAGCAGGGTTCCACTCGCCAGTGAACTCCAGCAGGGCCGCCTCAACCGTGGCCGCAAAGAGCAACCAGTTGCTTTCGAGGGGTTTGATTTTGCGGATGTTGTTCATCTCGCGCACGAAGTTCTCTTTGGTCTGCTCGTCCAAATTGCCCCAAATCTGCTTGGGAGCACGCAACATACCCTGACACAAGAAGGCTGCATCCACCAAAGGCTGTCGCCTGATGGTGAAGTTCAGGTAGTCGGGCGAGTTGGGGTCAAAGCCATTCTTTATGGCCTCGCACGTGAGGCGTATGTATTTGGCCCTGAGTTGCCCCTCGGGGGTGTCATCGGGGCCGAGTTCAAGCCACGGAGCAATGCCCACCACCGTGCGACCCAGTGCTTCAAGATGGGTGGTGAGGTGGTTAGTAGGGGTGTTTTTGCGCGGCGGTGTCTCCACGGGCATATTTTTGCGCAACTCCCCACGGCTCATATTCTCCAACACGGGCCCCACAATCTCAATCATTCGGCTCACCCACATAGCCCTATCCTCCGCACCGGTGGTGGGAATGGGGGCGAGTATCGGAGCGGGCACAGGGGTGTGGGCCGCAACGATAGGCTGCTGTGTTGCGAGGGTGGTGGATTGAGTGGCCACAGAAGGTGTTGCCACTGTGTTTTGCGTTGCACCCGCCTTTGGTTTTTTGAGGAATGTGTCGATGGGAAACGCCTCGCCCGCAAAGGCCCTACAACCGGTCCACGGCTCCGCAGGGGCCCTCCAGAAGGAGTCCTCGGCAGGGAGGCCCAAGGGTAGGTAGACAAGCGAGGTGAGGTAGACACAAGGGGTGGAGAGGTAGGTGTCGCCCAACTCGGGCTGGTCGCCACACACTCCGATGGTGAGCCATCCATCCTTGTCGAAGGTGCCCTCGGCATCCATCACTCGGTGCATAGCCGCAGTGAGGGCGGCCCTCACTTGTCCCTCACTCAACCCTTCGGGAAGGAGTTTTTCTTGTGCGCATTGGGCCAACACTTGGAAAGCCCCAAGGCGATAGGTGATGGAGCGACCAATCAGGGGGTAGGTGCCATCGGGGGCAATCATACGCTCCTGTATGGTGGCAAACCTGCGGAAACGGCGCAACTGCTCGGCGTGGAACTCGCTGTCGCCCACCCCAAACTTATCCATCGTGCGCAACACCTGCATCATCATCGGCTGAATTACGTAGCTATTGTAGTAGTCGAGGTGGAAAACCTCGCCATCGCCATAGATACCATCGCCCACATACCACTCCTTGTGGGAGTTGATGGCCCTCTCCACGATTGGAAAGTCCCACTCGCCCGCAAACTCCTTCAGTCCACACTCCACCATAGCGCAGAAGAAATACCAATTATTCTTGCCCGGCACCATCGTGCGTGTTGATTTCCACTGCTCAAAGAGCCTCTGGCGAGTGAGTTCGTCAAGATTGCCCCACAGCTGGGTGGGAGCACGCAACAGGCCCTGAATGAGGAAGGCACTATTTACCAAAATCTGACGTGTGGCGGTGCTGTTGAAATAGTCCTTGGCATTGGGGTCCACCGAGTTGGCAATGGCACGGCAGGTGAGGTCGATGTACTCGGCCCTGAGTTGCCCCTCGGGGGTGTCATCGGGGCCGAGTTCGAGCCAAGGAGCGATGCCCGCAATGGTGCGGCCCACCGACTCCATATGGGTGATGAACTCACGACTGCTGGCCTTGGCCGAAGCCGAGCGACCAATGGGTATGGAGGCTCTCAAATTGTCGGCGGCGAGGTTGCTCAACACAGGATGGGCAACTTTGAGCATACTCTCCAACCAGTAGGCTCGGTCGCCTGTGGCAACATTCTCGGGAAGGTAGGAATTGGACTTTGCATCGTTCTGACTGCCCCAAGCAGGAGCCACGCCACCCACGAGGATGGCCACAGTCAGTAGTAGAGTGGTTAGTTTTATAGGCTTCATTGTCTAAATATTGCGTGTTTTCGTACTGCACACTTTGCATCGTTACAAAGTAAGCACTTTTTACCCAAAAAGAATATCACACGAGTTCGTTACAATAGCCCTAACGTTCAAAATAATTTTTAGTCTGCAATTTTTCAATTCTACGGGTATCGTTTTTCATACCCGTGCCGAATTCTCAATTCCTTTCTGCCCTTTCCTGCCTCCACAAACCCCTCCGCCTAACGGCACCTCCCCTAACTTAGGGGAGGAGTAGTCGGATGGCACGGGTAATAAAAAAGTTACCCGAAATAAAATTGCGCCGCAGGCACCACAATTCTCAATTTTCAATTCTCAATTCTCAATTCAATCACAGACGCCCCCGCTGCTCCGCAGCACCCCCTCTAACTTAGAGGGGGACGTGGTTGGAAGGCATCGCAAGGTAGGGAAGCGTGCTGACCCTCCAACTGCACAAAACAGGCTGTGCCTGCGTCTTGCCACGACTGCCGTAGGCAGGCGGTTGGCATCTACCGCTCTTTTCTTTCTGTGCCAAAGGTGCTGACTACCGTCTGCCCTAAGGGGCTTTAAGGACTTTAAGGTCCTTAGTGGCCCTACCCGAAACAGACGCCCCCGCCACTCCGTGGCACCCCCTCTAACTTAGAGGGGGACGTGGTTGGAAGGCATCGCAAGGTAGGGAAGCGTGCTGACCCTCCAACTGCACAAAACAGGCTGTGCCTGCGTCTTGCCACGACTGCCGTAGGC
>JAFQNC010000027.1 GCA_017396085.1 Tidjanibacter sp.
CAGGTTGATGATTTCCGAGCCGAGTTTGCTGTAAAACTCGTCTTTGTTGGAACATTCGTAGGCGGGCAGGAGTTTGCGGAAAAGTCTTGCGCTGGGGGTAATTCCAAACTCTCTCATTCTTCTATCAAAGATTGAGATACCGCGCTCTATGTTGTTCTGCCTTACTCGTTTGAGGTAACTGATGATGGACTGTTTGGCCTTGACCGTGTTCACGTGGTCAAGCCACTCAATGGTGGGATGAGCGGTCTCGGCAGTGAGAATCTGAATCTGGTCGCCACTTGTCAGCGGGGTGTAGATGGATTCAATCTTGTGGTTAATCTTGGCGCCGATGGCGGTGTTGCCCACGTTGGTGTGAATTTCGTAGGCGAAGTCCAGCGCAGTTGCGCCCACGGGCATCTTCCTTGTCTCTCCCTTCGGAGTGAAAACAACCATCTCAGTCATATAGAGGGTCATCTTCACATTCTCAAGGAATTCGGCGGCATTACCGGCGGGTTGGCTCAGGGCGGCTCTCACATCCTTCAGCCACTTGTCAAATTCATCGTCAGACTCGTGTGCCTGTTTGTATTTCCAATGTGCGGCAAAACCCCTCTCGGCTACTTCCTCCATCCTCTCGGAGCGAATTTGTACCTCGGCCCAAATACCATCGGGGCGCATCAAAGTGGCGTGAAGTGCCTCATAACCATTGGCTTTCGGGAAACTAACCCAGTCCCTAATCCTATCGGGTTTGGGCGAGTAGATGTCGGTTAGCAACGAGTAGATGTGCCAACACTGCGACTTCTCCGGCACAAGGTCGGTGGGTTTGAACACGATGCGGATGGCGAAAAGGTCATAAATCTCCTCAAACGGAATCTGCTTGCGATGCATCTTTGACCACACCGAGAACACGGTCTTGACCCTACCCGATACGGTGAAGTCGATACCGGCCTCCGTGAGTCGCTCCCTGATGGGGGCTATAAACCTCTCTATGAACTCGTTACGCTCGGCAGCCGTGGCGTTCATCTTGGCCTCAATCTCGGCATACTGGTCGGGGTACATATATTTGAGCGAGAGGTCTTCGAGTTCGGTTTTGATGGCGTAGAGGCCCAACCTGTAGGCAAGCGGAGCGAACAGGTACATCGTTTCGCTCGTGATTTTGAGTTGTTTGTTCCTCGGCATAGACCCGAGGGTGCGCATATTATGCAGTCGGTCGGAGATTTTTATCAGAATAACCCTAATGTCATCCGACAGAGTGAGTAGTATCTTACGGAATGTTTCGGCTTGTGCCGAGGCCTCCTCGTCCAATGCGGCGGCCACCTTCGTGAGGCCATCCACCATTGAGGCAACCTTTGCCCCGAAGAGGTTTTCCATATCCTCCACGGTGTAACTCGTGTCCTCCACCACATCGTGCAGCAGTGCAGCCACGGTGGATTTCACCCCCAGCCCGACCTCGTCTACGACTATTTTGGCTACCGCTATGGGGTGGAGAATGTAGGGTTCTCCGGAGCGGCGCCTGACTCCTTTGTGTGCATCCTTCGCCAGAGAGAATGCCTTGACAATCATATCCCAATCGGACTCGCTCTTGCAAATCTTGTTGCAAGAGGCCAGCAGTTCGTTGTACTTCTGCTCAATAATTAACTCGTCCTCCGGTGTGTAGTTGGCCATAGGTGGTGTTTTTATCCTTAAGTCCTACCCTTTTGTGTTGTTCCGACAAAGAACAACAACGCCTCGGTTGTTCGCAACTGTGCAATTCCGACAACCGAGGCTTACTGTCTTACCATATTAGTTTTGTTGGTTGCTCTCTTTGAGCGCAGCCCTAACCTTCTCCTCAATCTCGCTGCGGAGTTCGAGGTCCTGCATCAGGAGGTCTTTGGTGGCATCCCTACCCTGCATCAGTTTCCTGTCGCCGTAGGAGAACCACGAGCCGCTCTTCTTGATTACGCCCAAGTCTACACCAAGGTCGAGAATTTCACCCACGATGGAGATACCCTCGCCATACATAATGTCAAACTCGGCCTTGCGGAATGGGGGCGCAACTTTGTTCTTCACAACCTTAACCTTTGTGCGTGTGCCGAGCTGGGTGTCGCCATCTTTGATGACCGAGGTCTTGCGGATGTCGATACGCACGCTGGCATAGAACTTCAGTGCGTTACCACCGGTGGTTGTCTCGGGGTTGCCATAGATTACACCAATCTTGTCCCTCAGCTGGTTGATGAAGATACACACGGTCTTAGTTTTGCTGATGGCAGCGGTGAGTTTCCTCAGAGCCTGCGACATAAGCCTTGCTTGAAGGCCCATCTTCGACTCGCCCATCTCGCCCTCAATCTCTGCCTTGGGAGTGAGCGCTGCAACGGAGTCAATCACGATGATGTCGATGGCACTCGACCTAATGAGCGTCTCGGCAATCTCCAAAGCCTGCTCACCACTATCGGGCTGCGACACCAACAAGTTGTCTACATCCACACCCAACTTTGCTGCATAGAAGCTGTCGAATGCGTGCTCGGCGTCAATGAAGGCGGCAATGCCACCCTCCTTCTGAGCCTCGGCGATGGCGTGAATAGCCAAAGTGGTCTTACCCGAAGACTCGGGACCGTAAATTTCGATGATACGGCCTTTGGGGTAACCACCCACGCCCAGAGCGTTGTCCAGTGTGATGGAGCCTGTGGGTATTACGGGGATTTGCTCAGTGGCTTGGCTGCTCATTCGCATAATGGAGCCTTTGCCGAAATCTTTTTCAATCTTGTCGAGCACTGCGCTCAACACTTTTTGTTTGTCGGGATTAACCGCAACTTTCTCTGCCATAGTAGTTTTGTAGTTTTTTTTTATTATTATCTCTATATATCTTATCTCTCTTGTTAGACCTGCGCCTACTTTACACTCTGCCACCACTGGTTGATTTGCTCCCAATGGTCGGCTGTGCGCACCTTGTCAAAGATGTGGACAATGGTGCCCTGCTCGTCAATGATGAAGGTGGTGCGAACTATGCCCATATAACTGCGGCCATACATCTTTTTCTCTGCCCACACTCCATAGGCCTGCGCAATCTCCTTCTCGGTGTCGGCCACGAGGGTGAAGTTGAGTTCGTGCTTGGCGCAGAAGTTTTGGTGGGACTTCACGCTATCGGGGCTCACACCCACAATCTCAAAGCCCTCGGCTTTGAGCGCCTCTTTGCCATCCCTCAAACTCTTTGCCTCGAGGGTGCAACCCGATGTGTTGTCCTTCGGGTAGAAGTAGAGAATTACTTTGCGACCTGCAAAATCGGCCAACGACACCTTCTCGCCACTCTGTGTAACACCCTCAAACTGCGGGGCCTTATCTCCAATTTTAATCATCTTTGTCTGCTATTTTTGGCAAATGCGCATTTGTAGGGTAAAAATACAACAAAAATCGCAACTATCCAACCGATAGTTGCGATTTTTTTCTTACCGAAGGAGTATTTTCTCGCCCCTCCCCTGCTTGCCATTCCTTGCCTACCTTGCTTGTGTCAAGCGGCGTTCAAGTTCATCCATTGTGTGGGCAAACAATCGGTCGGTCTCAAGCAGGTTGTTCACCGCCTTGCAGGCGTGTAGCACCGTGGCGTGGTTCTTACCGCCGATAGACGAGCCGATAACCGACAACGGTAGTGTGGTGTACTTCTTGCTCAAGTACATTGCCACCTGTCGGGCTTGGGCGATGTCGCGTGTGCGCTTGGGCGAATCGAGGTCGCTCTCGCTAATCTCCATATGCTCACACACAATCTTGCGTATTAGGCCGATGGACACCTCCTTTTGGTCAATCTTAACGTAGGTTTTCAGCACCTCTTTTGCCAACGAGATGGTGAGTTTGCGTTTGAGGAAGTCGGCGTTGGCAATCAGCGAAGAGAGCACGCCCTCAATCTCCCTCACGTTGTCATTGACATTCTCGGCCAAGTACTCCACAACGTCTAACGGAATTTCCGTTCCGGCTTGGCGGGCCTTGTTGAGAATAATCTTAACCTTTGTCTCGTAGTCGGGCGTGGTGAGTTCCGCAGCCAAACCCCATTTGAAACGGGTCAGCAGGCGGTCGTTGATGTCGCTCAACTCCGAGGGACGTTTGTCCGAGGTGAGAATCAACTGCTTGCCAGTGAGGTGAAGGTGGTTGAAAATGTTGAAGAAAGCGTTTTGGGTACTGCTCTTGTTGCCCGAAAGTTCCTGAATATCATCAATAATCAACACATCAATCATCTGGTAGAAGTTGATGAAATCGTTGGGCTCCTTGTTGAGAATTGCTGTGGTGTATTGCGCCTGAAATTTGTTCATCGACACATAGAGCACCTGCAATTCGGGGTGCCTCTTCTTGATTTCCAAACCGATGGCTTGTGCCAAGTGCGTCTTGCCGAGTCCGGAATCGCCAAAGATGTAGAAGGGGTTGTAGGCAGTGCGACCGGGGGCCTGTGCCACAGCCTCGCCCACACTCCTGACCAACTTGTTGCAAGCACCCTCCACGAAGGACTCAAAGGTGTACTTGCTGTTGAGTTGCGAATCAATAACCAACTTTTTGATACCCGGAATCACAAAAGGATTTTTTATCTTTGTGGTATCCTTTTGTGCAACATAAGACGACATTGGTGTGGTGTTTGCCTCGGTGGGTACATCGGTGCTGCTGTGCTGGGGTACAGCATAGCGAACTCTGATGTTGTTTCCGAAGTGGCGATGTATGATTGGGCGAAGAGCCGGGATGTAGTTGTGCTCAATGTGATAGACACTCTCCTCATCGGGCAAACGCAGGCGCAAAATGTTGCCATCGTAGCTCAGTGGCACGATAGGCAAAAACCACTTAACGAATTCATCGTCAGTGATTTGCGACTTGATTTGGGACAGGCAGTTCTTCCACACATCGCTATATGTTTCCGTGTTCGTTGTCATTTATGTTGATTGGGTAACTTTGATTTCCGACCACAAAATTGTGCATAATTTTGTTAAAAAAAATATCTTTTTCTATTGCAAAATAAGTTTTAATTGTTATGGTGATTTTGGAGTAATTTTTTCTTTGTAATTTAACGTGCTGATTGTGAGAATTTACGGAAAAATTCCTATCTTTGCCTATCGGCATTTTGTATCAAGAAAAAAATATTTAACCTACAAACACAACCTACAAAGAACAAACACCAATACATATTTATATACTATGGAACAATATATTCTCGACAGAGCCCAAAAGTGGCTTGACGGAAATTACGATGAGCAGACCAAAGAGCAAATCCGCCAGATGATGGCAAACGACCCCAAAGAACTCTCCGAGAGTTTCTATCAGGACCTTGAGTTCGGTACCGGTGGTTTGAGGGGTATTCTTGGCGTGGGTACCAACCGTATGAATGTCTACACGGTGGGTATGGCAACACAGGGCTTGGCCAACTACTTGAAGAAATGCTTTGAGGGAGAGGAGATTAAGGTTGCTGTGAGCCACGACTGCCGCAACTTCAGCCGCGAGTTTGCCGAGCGCACCGCCGACATCTTTGCCTCCAATGGTTTCAAAGTTTACCTCTTTGAGTCGCTCCGCCCCACTCCCGAGTTGAGTTTTGCAATTCGTGAACTCGGTTGCAAGAGTGGCGTTATGGTTACCGCATCGCACAACCCCCGCGAGTACAATGGCTACAAGGCCTATTGGGAGGATGGCTCGCAGGTCATTGCTCCCCACGACAAGAACATCATTGACGAGGTGAACAAAATTACCTCGGTGGACCAAATCATCTGTGGCCTCAATCCCGAGAACATCGAGATTATCGGTGAGGAGTTTGACAAAATCTACCTTGAGAGGGTTAAGTCGCTTTCGCTCTCCCCTGCTGCCGTTAAGCAGTACAGCGATATGAGCATTGCCTACACCCCTATCCACGGCTGTGGCCACAAACTTGTGCCCGCATCGTTGCGCAACTATGGCTTCACCAACATCCACTGTGTGGAGGAGCAGATGGTCATTGACGGCAACTTCCCCACCGTGGAGTCGCCCAACCCCGAGGAGAGGACCACAATGCGTATGGCCATTGAGTTGGGCCGCAAGGTGGGTGCCGAGATTGTTATGGCTACCGACCCCGACAGCGACCGTATCGGTATTGCCGTTCCCAACGAGGAGGGCGAGTATGTGTTGCTCAATGGTAACCAGACCTGCGTGCTGCTCACCTACTATATGTGCCGCCGCTGGAAGGAGAATGGTATGTTGGATGGCAAGCAGTACATCGTCAAGACCATTGTAACCAGCGAGATGATGGCCGATGTGGCCAAGAGTTTCGGTGTGGAGTACTTCGACTGCCTGACCGGTTTCAAGAACATCGCCAAAGTTATCCGTGCCGAGGAGGCCAAGGGAAAGGTCTACATTGGTGGTGGCGAGGAGAGTTTCGGCTTCCTTGCAGGCTCGTTCTTGAGGGATAAAGACGGTGTGTCGGCTTGCTCGCTTGCTGCCGAGGCTGCCGCTTGGGCAAAGAGCATTGGCACCACCCTCTACAAACTCATCAAGGAACTCTACGTTGAGTATGGCTTCTACAAGGAGGGCCTTGTGTCGGTAGTACGCAAGGGACAGGAGGGTGCCGCAGAGATTAAGCAGATGATGGTTGATTTCCGCGCCAATCCCCCCAAGAGCATTTGCGGCTCACCCATTGTAACGATTAAGGACTACCAGTCGAGCACCATCTTGGATGTTGCTTCGGGCACCACTTCTGCTTTGGAGAGCGACAAGAGCAACGTGCTCCAGTACCTGACTGCCGATGGTACCATCCTTTCGATTCGCCCCAGCGGAACGGAGCCTAAGATTAAGTTCTACTTTGGCGTGAAGGAGCCCCTTGCATCGCTTGCCGACTACGACAAGGTTTCCGCTTCGCTTGATGCCAAGATTGAGCAGATGAAAAAGGAACTGAACCTCGTTTAAGGCTCCGGCCAACCGGATATACAAAAGAAAACTATCGGGTAACGAAAACGTTACCCGATAGTTTTTTGTTTAGCTGTATTAGTCTTACACCCGAAAGCGCTCTTTTATTCCCACTCGATGGTTGCCGATGGCTTGGGCGACATATCGTAGCACACCCTGTTCACGTTGGGCACCTCGGCCAAAATGCGCCTTGTAATTTTGTCCAACACTGCCCAGTCGATGTGCTCAATGGAGGCGGTCATTGCGTCAATGGTATTGACTGCACGGATAATCACGGGCCAATCGTAACTGCGGGCATTGTTGCGCACGCCCACCGACTTGAAGTCGGGCACCACGGTGAAGTACTGCCACACCTTCTTGTCCAGCCCTGCCAGCGCAAACTCCTCACGCAGAATGGCATCGCTCTCCCTCACGGCCTCCAACCTATCGCGGGTGATTGCACCCAAGCACCTCACGCCCAAGCCCGGGCCGGGGAATGGCTGGCGGTAGACCATTTCGTAGGGCAGGCCGAGTTCCACACCGCAAGCCCTCACCTCGTCTTTGAAGAGTTGTTTGAGTGGCTCAACGAGTCCAAACTTCATATCCTCGGGCAGGCCGCCTACGTTGTGGTGCGACTTGACCATCTTGGCGGTCTTGGTACCGCTCTCCACAATGTCGGGATAGATGGTGCCTTGACCGAGGAAGTCAATACCATCAAGTTTGCGCGCCTCCTCCTCAAATACTCGGATGAACTCGCCACCGATGATTTTGCGCTTTTGTTCGGGGTCTTCCACTCCCTCCAACTTGGAGAGGAAGCGGTCGGTGGCATCCACGTAGACGAGGTTGGCGCAGAGTTGCTTGCCAAAGACCTCCACAACGGCCTCGCTCTCGCCCTTGCGCATCAGGCCGTGATTGACGTGTACACACACGAGGTTGTTGCCGATGGCCTTCAGCAGCAGAGCCGCAACCACCGAGGAGTCCACACCACCCGACAGAGCGAGCAACACCTTCTTGTCGCCCACCTGCTGGCGGATGAGCTCCACTTGGTCGCTGACAAAGTTTTTCATATTCCAGTTGGCCTCGGCCCCACAGGTGTCAAAGACAAACCCACGGAGGGCCTCTTTGATAGCCTCCTCATCGTCTGCAAACTCAGCCAACTTTCTCTCGCAGAGTGCTTTGTCGTGGCCCGCAGCGATGATGGGCAGGCCCACACCATAGATTTCGGGGCGCACGTCAATCTCCACACCGTCAATCACATTATTCTCGCCACCGTTGATAATCACACCCTTCACTCCGGGGAGCGCTTTGAGTTCTTCGGCGGTGATGTCGTGTGGGTAAATCTCGCTATATACACCCAGCGCACGAATAGCCCTTGCAACCACCGTGTTGTGGTGGCTGCCGAGGTCAAGAATGACAATCATATCCTGTTTCATATTTTTTTACTCTCTTTTCTTTGTGTTTCAATGCCATTTCAAATTATACACCACGGGTGTAGTTGGGAGCCTCTTTGGTGATGGTTACATCGTGGGGGTGATTTTCCACCACCGCAGCCGAGGTAATCTTCACAAATTTGGCCTCGTGGAGTGCGCCAATATCCTTTGCACCGCAGTAGCCCATACCCGAGCGCAGACCACCGATGAGTTGGTAGATGGTTTCGCTCAGTGTGCCCTTGTAGGGTACCCTTGCCACGATGCCTTCGGGCACAAACTTGTTGGAGTCGCACTTCTCGCTCTGGAAGTAGCGGTCCTTCGAGCCCGCCTGCATAGCCTCAATGGAGCCCATACCACGGTAGGATTTGAACTTACGACCATTGTAGATAATTGTCTCGCCGGGCGACTCCTCCACGCCTGCCAACATAGAGCCCATCATCACACAGTCGCCACCTGCGGCAATGGCTTTCACCACATCGCCCGAGTAGCGCAGACCGCCATCGGCAATCACAGGCACTCCATACTTGTGTGCCACCTTTGCGGCATTGAATATTGCGCTCAGCTGGGGCACACCCACACCTGCCACGATGCGGGTGGTGCAGATGGAGCCGGGGCCAATGCCCACCTTGATACCATCGGCACCCGCCTTGATGAGAAATTCGGCAGCCTCGGCGGTGGCGATGTTACCAACCACCACGTCAATCTGCGGGAAAGCCTCTTTCACCGCTTTGAGGGTGCGGGTTACGTTGGCCGAGTGTCCGTGGGCAGTGTCAATTACAATAGCATCCACACCTGCCTCCACCAGAGCCTCCACCCTCTGGAGTGTATCGGAGGTTACGCCAACACCTGCGGCCACCCTCAGGCGGCCCTTAGTGTCCTTACAAGCGGTTGGGTAGTCCTGAATTTTGGTTATATCGCGATAGGTGATAAGTCCCACCAAGTGCATCTGCTCGTCCACCACGGGGAGTTTCTCAATTTTGTTTTTGAGCAAAATCTTGGAGGCCTCCGAGAGGTCGGGATTGTTGGTGGTAACGAGCCTGTCGCAAGTCATCACCTCCGCAATGGGAAGCGACATTTCGGTTTGGAAACGCAGGTCCCTATTGGTTACAATGCCGATGAGTTTGTTCTCCGCATCCACCACGGGGATACCACCGATGCGGTTTTCCTTCATCAGTTGCAGCGCATCGCCCACGGTTGCCTCCTTGGAGATGGTTACGGGGTCGTAAATCATACCACTCTCGGCTCTCTTCACCTTGCGCACCTGTGCAGCCTGTGCGGCAATGGACATATTTTTGTGGATAACGCCTATACCGCCCTCACGCGCAATGGCAATGGCCATCTCTGCCTCGGTTACGGTATCCATCGCTGCCGACACCACGGGGATGTTGATGCGTATGTTGCGCGAAAAGCGGCTCTCGAGCGCCACCATATTGGGAGTTACTTCCGAGTAGGCCGGAATCAACAGCACATCATCGAAAGTCATCCCCTCCTGAACGATTTTTTCTTCAATAAACGACATACCTTACAAATGCTTATCTATATTACACTAAAACTTCTTCAACTTCTCGTCAATGATTATGGTTTTGCTACGGTCGGCACCAACGGAGATGATACCCACCTTCACGCCCGTAACCTCCTCAATCTTGCGCACATAGGCTTTGGCAGCCTCGGGCAGAGCGTCAAACTCTTTCACATCCGAGATGTCCTCCTTCCAGCCCTCCAACTCGATGAGCACGGGTTTGCAGCGAGCCAAGCGTGCTATGGTGGCAGGAGGACTTGTAATGACCTCTCCATCCAACTCATAGCCGGTGCAGATGCAGACCTTGTCCAAGCCCGAAAGCACATCAAACAACATCAGTGCCCACGAATCTATGCCCGCCAACTTGCTCACATAGCGAGCCACCACAGCGTCAAACCACCCCACCCTGCGTGGACGGCCTGTTACGGTGCCATACTCGTGTCCCCTCTCGCGGATGTCGCTGGCCCTTTGGTCGAAGAGTTCGGTGGGGAAAGGACCCTCGCCTACCCTTGTGCAATATGCCTTTGCAACACCCAGCACGTTGTCAATCCACTTGGGCGACACTCCCGCACCCACAGGCACGCTTGCCGATGAGGGGGTGGAGGATGTAACATAGGGATAGGTGCCGTGGTCGATGCAAAGCATCATACCCTGCGCACCCTCAAAGAGCACCTTCTTGTCGCCCTCCAACGCCTCGTTAATCAGTGCCGAGGTGTCGCAAATCATATATCCAATCTTGGCGGCGATGTCCATATACTGATTGTAAACCTGCTCAAACTCAAAGGTTTCCAGCCCCAGCATTTTCAGTTCCATATTCTTAACCTCAAGGGCTGCCCTGAGTCGCTCGGCAAAATAGTCGGGCTCCAGCAGGTCGCCCATACGGATACCCACCCTGCTATATTTGTCCGCATAGGCGGGGCCGATACCCTTCTTTGTGGTGCCGATTTGAGCACCCCCTTTCAGAGCCTCATAGGCTCCGTCTAAGGCCGAGTGGTAGGGCATAACCACAGCCGCACGGTCCGAAATGTAGAGTTGGTAGTCGGTAATACCCTGTTTGTGCAACCTTTCCAACTCCTCCACCACCGACACGGGGTTTACCACCATACCGTTGGCCATCACATTCACCGTCTTGGGGTTGAAAATACCCGAAGGAATACTCTGCAAGGAGTATTTGTGTCCGTCAAACACCACCGTGTGGCCCGCATTGTTGCCACCCTGATAGCGCACCACCATATCTGCTTTGCAGGCAAAGTAGTCGGTAATCTTACCTTTGCCCTCATCGCCCCACTGCGAGCCGATGACTACTAACCTTTCTGACATATCTCCCTATTCCTCCTCAATTTTATTGCGTTTGTAAATATAGTCCACGTTTTTCATATAGTACTCCAACGTGAAGCACCCCTCCAACTCCTCTTCGGTGAGGGTGGCCTTCACGGTGGGCTCCTCTCTGAGCAGGTCGATGTAGGCTGCTCCCTCGCTCATAGCCCTCATAGCCACGGGCTGCACGGTATCATAAGCCCTCTCCCTTGCAAATCCCTTGTCGATGAGTGCATTCATCACCCTCTGGGCAAAAATCACACCGTTGGTGCGGTAGATGTTGGCCTTCATCTGCTCCTCAAAGACCACCAAGTTCTCCAAAATGCCCATCATACGGTTGAGCATATAGTCGAGCAGGATGGTTGCATCGGGCATAATGATGCGCTCGGTTGCCGAGTGGGAAATGTCCCTCTCGTGCCACAGAGCCACATTCTCATAGGCGGTTGCCATATAGCCACGCAACACCCTTGCACAGCCGCAGATGTTCTCGCTACTGATGGGGTTACGCTTGTGTGGCATTGCGCTGGAGCCCTTTTGGCCCTTGCCAAAGGACTCCTCCACCTCGTGCACCTCGGTACGCTGCAAGTTGCGCACCTCGAGTGCCATCTGCTCCAGCGAGGCACCAATCACGGCAAGGGTGGCAACATAGTAGGCGTGCCTATCGCGCTGAATTACCTGTGTGGAGATGTTGGCACTATCAATGCCGAGTTTCTCACACACGTAGTCCTGCACAAAGGGAGGAATGTTGGCGAAGTTGCCCACAGCACCACTAATCTTACCTACCTCCACCCCTCTGGCAGCCTCGGCAAAACGCTTGATGTTGCGCTGCATCTCCTCATACCACAGCACCCATTTGAGTCCAAAGGAGGTGATGTCGGCGTGAATACCGTGTGTGCGGCCGATGCAGGGGGTGTATTTGAACCTCACGGCCTGCTTTTTCAGCACGGCGGCAAACCTTTGGAGGTCATCGGCAATAATCTTGTTGGCCTGCGAGAAGAGGTAACCGTTGGCCGTATCAACCACATCGGTACTGGTCAGCCCATAGTGTACCCACTTGCGCTCTTCGCCCAACAACTCGCTCACCGCACGGGTGAAGGCTACAATGTCGTGGCGGGTTTGAAGTTCAATCTCCTTGATGCGCTCGATGTCAAAAGTTGCCTTCTGCCACAGTTTCTCCACATCCTCGGCGGGCACCACCCCCAACTCCCTCCAAGCCTCAGCAGCAAGGAGTTCCACCTTGAGGTAGGCGTTAAACTTGTTCTCTTCGGTCCACACTTGGCGCATCACCTCGCGCCCATATCTCTCAATCATACCTAACTTTCTACTTGTGTATACTTGTTTTCTCTCTCTATTTGCTCATCATCTTATTGAGGTAGCACTCCAACGTGTTCTCCATCAGGCAGGCACGGGTCATCGGGCCCACGCCACCCGGCACGGGAGTAATCACTGAGGCTTTCTCTTTGCACGCCTCAAAGTCTACATCGCCACAAAGTTTGCCCGTTTCGGGGTGGCGATTTACGCCCACGTCAATCACAGCGGCTCCCTCGCCAACCATATCGGCCGTAACGAAGAGGGGCTTGCCGATGGCCACAACCAAAATATCGGCCTCGGAGGCCACCTGTGCGAGGTTTTTGGTGCGGCTGTGGGCGATGGTTACCGTGGCGTTCCTATCGAGCAGAAGTTTCGACACGGGCAGGCCCACGATGTTGCTGCGGCCAATCACAACAGCCTTCTTGCCCTCAATCTGCACACCTGCTTTGTCGAGCAGTTTGATGATACCCTTCGGGGTGCAGGGGAGCAAGCAGGGCTGTTTTTGCCACAGCGAAGCCACATTCAGCGGGTGAAAACCATCCACGTCTTTCTCCTTGGCGATGGCTTCAATCACCTTGGCCTCGCTAATGTGTTTGGGCAGAGGTAGTTGCACAAGGAGTCCATCTACGCTCTCATCGGCATTGAGTTCGGCAATCAGTCCGAGCAACTCCTCCTCGCTGATACTTTCGGGCTTGCGGATGGTGGTGTTCTTAAATCCCACCTCCTCGGCATCCCTACCCTTACCGGCCACATAGGAGACGCTTGCAGGGTTTTCGCCCACAAGGATAACCACCAAATGTGGCGGACGGCCATACTCGGCCACGCACTGTTTCACTCGCTCGGCAACGTCTTTCTTGACCTCTAATGCCAAGTCTTTACCACTGATAATCATACTTTTATGTTTTTCTTGTTAATTCAACACTTTATGTCCAATGTCGCTGCGGTGGAAAAGTCCATCACACTTGATGCGGGCGCAATCCCTCTCGGCCATTTGCTTCGCCTTGGCCAGAGTGGCACCCCTACCGACAACCATCAGCACCCTGCCACCTGCGGTGAGTACTTCGCCATCCGCATTGCGGGCGGTGCCCATATGGTACACTTTCGACTCCACGCCATCAAGTCCCTCAATCACAGCACCTTTGGCGTAGCCTCCCGGGTAGCCCTTCGAGGCCAGCACCACTCCCAGCAGAGCCTCTTCGCTCCACTCTGTGGCACAATCTGCTCCCTCAATGGCTGCCTCAAAGAGGGCATAAATATCACTCCTCAAACGAGGCAGCACAACCTCCGTCTCGGGGTCGCCAAACCTTGCGTTGAACTCAATCACCTTTGGGCCCTGCTGTGTCAGTATCAGACCACCATAGAGCACTCCCACAAAGGGTACGCCCTCGGCGACCATAGCCTTTGCCGTGGGGCGCATAATACGTTCCAAAGCAAACTCCCTCACCTTGTCAGTAACAAACGGCACGGGCGAATAGGCACCCATACCGCCTGTGTTGGGGCCCTTGTCGCCATCGTAGGCTCTCTTGTGGTCTTGTGCCATAGCCAGTGGGTAGACCTTCTCGCCAGACACCACGCACATAAACGAGAACTCCGGACCATCCAAGAAGTCCTCCACCACCACTCTACCACTGCCGAAACTCTCGCCCAGCAACATATCCCTCAGTGCGGCCTCGGCCTCCTCGTAACTCTCCGCTACCACAACGCCCTTGCCGGCTGCAAGTCCATCATACTTAATCACAGCGGGTAGCGGGCGGGCCTTCACATAGGCCCACGCCTGCTCGTAGTCCGAGAATGCCTCATAGCCTGCCGTGGGGATGTCATACTTGGCCATCAACCTCTTGGCAAATTCCTTGCTACTCTCAATCTGGGCAGCCTCTTTGGTGGGGCCAAAGGCCTTCAAACCACTCTCCTTGAAGGCATTAACCACGCCCACAGCGAGCGAAGCCTCAGGGCCGATAACGGTGAGGTCAATGGCCTCACTCTTTGCAAAGGCCACCAACGCCTCCACATCTTCCACCCCGATTTTCACACACTCGGCCTGCTCGGCAATACCTGCATTGCCCGGTGCGCAGTAGATTTTGCCCACTTGTGGCGAGCGGCTCAATGCATCCACAATGGCGTGGCACCTGCCACCGCTACCAACCACAAGAACTCGTTTATCTCTTTTACCCATAGTCGCTTACAATATTAGTGCTTAAAGTGGCGCATACCCGTAAAGAGCATTGCGATACCCTTCTCGTTTGCCTTCCTTATGGCATCCTCATCGCGGATGCTGCCACCCGGCTGCACGATTGCCACAACGCCATATTTGGAGGCCAACTCCACGGTGTCGTCAAAGGGCAGGAAGCCATCGCTTGCCAACACAAGGCCCTCGGTGTGGCCTGCGGCTTTGGCCTGCTCAAGAGCGATTTCTGCCGAGCCAACCCTATTCATCTGGCCCGCACCGACACCTGCCGTTGCGCTATTCTTAACCACCACAATGGCGTTGGACTTCACGTGCTTAACCACTCGCCAACCGAAGTTCAAATCAACCAACTCCTCCTGCGAGGGTTTCCTCTCGGTTACACACATATCCTCCACAACCTCCTTGCATTCCACATCGGCTGCCTGTACGAGCAGGCCACCATTCACGCCAACATATTGTGGCTGTGGCTCTTTCACGTTGTCCATCTTGACCTCCAGCAGTCGCAAGTTCTTCTTTGAAGACAGCACTGCCAGAGCCTCGGGCTCAAAAGCAGGGGCCATAACAATCTCCAAGAAGATGGGTTTCATCAACTCGGCCACCTCGCCCGTCAGGGGGCGGTTTACGGCCACAATACCACCGTAGATACTAACCTTGTCGGCCTCATAAGCCTTTGTCCACGCCTCCTTCAGGTCGGCACCCACAGCGGCACCACAAGGGTTCATATGCTTCAAGCCCACACAGAAGGGCTCGCTGTACTCCCTTACGATATTCAGAGCGGCATTTGCATCCTGAATGTTGTTGTAGGACAACTCCTTGCCACCCAACTGTTTGGCGTGGGCTACCGAGTAGGAGACCTCCTTGTTGGCACGATAGAAGGTTGCCTGCTGGTGGGGGTTTTCGCCATAGCGCAGGTCTTGTGCCTTGTCAAAAGCGAGGAACAATTTTTCGTTCAGACCTGCTGCCTTGCGCATATAGGTTGCGATGTGGCTGTCGTAGAGGGCTGTGTGGGTGTAGGCCTTTGCCGAGAGGGCGAGCCTTGTTTGGAGCGTTGTGTTGCCCTCGGCCCTAATCTCTTCCAACACTTTGGCGTAGTCATCGGGGTCGCACACCACCGTAACCGAGGCGTAGTTCTTTGCTGCGCTACGCAACATAGAGGGGCCACCTATGTCAATATTCTCCACAGCCTCCTCCATCGTTACGCCCTCTTTGGCGATGGTGGCCTCAAAGGGGTAGAGGTTTACGCACACGAGGTCGATGGTTTCAATCTCATTCTCTGCGAGTTGGGCCATATGCGACTCCTTATCCCTGCGGGCCAGCAGACCGCCGTGCACCTTGGGGTGAAGAGTCTTTACCCTACCCTCGCAAATCTCCGGAAAGCCCGTAACATCGCTGATGTTCGTAACTTTCAGACCACTATTAAGCAGTGCGGTCATTGTGCCGCCCGTGGCGATAATCTCATATCCCAACTCTGCCAGTGCGGTGGCAAACTCCACCACTCCCCTCTTGTCGCTAACGCTAACTAACGCTCTCATCGTAAATTTCTCCTTATGCTAAAATTTTGTTTATCGTTTCAACGTACAATTTGTGTTCGGCCTTGTGAATTTCGGCCTCCAATTCCTCTATGTCGCCACCCTCATAGGGCACAGCCACCTGCGAGATAATCCTGCCACCATCCAGAGTGGCATCCACCTCGTGGATGGTTACTCCATAGACCTTTACGCCATATTCAAAAGCGTCTTTGATGGCGTGAGCACCCGGAAATGCGGGCAGCAGTGCGGGGTGGATGTTCACAATCTTACCTCCATACCTACCGAGCAGTTCCTCCCCCACGATGCGCATATAGCCCGCCAAGCAGACCAATTCCACACCCAATGAGTCCATTAGGTCGGCAATCTCCCTCTCAAAGTCGCTCTTTGTGGCATAGGCTTTGGGCGAGAACACAAAGCTCCTCACTCCAAAACGCTCGGCACGCTCCAACACCTTCGCACCCGGCCTATCGCACACACACAGCACCACCTCGGCATCCACGATGGCACCGCTGCGGCAACCCTCGGCTATGGCCTCAAAGTTGGAGCCACTGCCACTTGCGAACACTGCTAACTTTCTCTTTCCCATTACAGTATGCTCACACCTTGGCCCTCCACGATGCGGCCGATTACACTTGCCTTCTCGCCACACTCGGTGAGAATTTCCACCACCCTTGCGGCATCTTTTTCCTCCACAGCCAAAACCATACCCACACCCATATTGAAGATGTTGAACATCTCCCTGTGGGGCACGCCACCGTAGTTCTCAAGCAGACGGAACACAGGAAGAATCTCCCAACTGCCCTCCTTAACCTCTACGCCTTGTCCTTCGCCGAGGATACGGGGAATGTTCTCGTCAAAACCGCCACCGGTGATGTGGGCAATGCCGTGAACATCCACCTCGGAGAGCACTTTGTGCACCTGCTTAACGTATATTTTCGTGGGTGTAAGGAGCATCTCGCCCAGAGTCTGCTCGCCCGTGAGTTCATATTTCTTGCTGAGTTCCAGCCCGTTGTCGCTCACGATTTTCCTCACAAGGCTGAATCCGTTGGAGTGTACTCCGCTCGAAGCCACACCCACCAGCACATCGCCCACGGCCACTTTGGAGCAGTCAATGAGTTTGCTCTTCTCCACAGCACCCACCGTGAAGCCTGCGATGTCGTAGTCATCCTCGGCATACATACCGGGCATCTCGGCCGTTTCGCCACCCACCAGAGCACAACCTGCCTGACGGCAACCCTCGGCCACACCCGACACAATGGCCTCCACCACCTCGGGGTGATTCTTACCCACAGCCACGTAGTCGAGGAAAATTAGCGGCTCGGCGCCCTGTGCCAGCACATCGTTCACACACATTGCCACAGCGTCAATGCCGATGGTGTCGTGCTTGTCCATTGCAAAGGCAATTTTCAGTTTGGTGCCCACACCATCCGTACCGCTCACCAGCACGGGGTGTTCATAGCCCAACTCGCCCAAGTCAAACATTCCGCCAAAGGAGCCAATGTTGCCCATTAAGCCACGCCTAACGGTCGAGGAAACGTGTTTTTTGATGCGGCTCACAACCTCATAGCCTGCTTCGAGGTTCACGCCCGAAGCCTCATAACTCTTTGCCATATATACTGTATATATTGTATCGTTTTCTACTCTTCTACTTTACCTTAATCTTATATCGTTTGTAGAGCGACTCTTCCTCATCTGTTTGATAGAGGTCGGTGGGATAGTTGCCGTCAAAGCAAGCCATACACAACTCCTTCCTGCGGCCCGCCTTCATCAGCGACTCCGCAGAGAGAAAAGCCAGCGATGTAGCCTCAATCTTCTCCCTCACCTGCTCCAAGTTGTAGTTGGCCGAGATGAGCTCCTCGTATGTGGAGGTGTCCACGCCATAGAAACAAGGGTGGCGCATTGGTGGGCTGGCGATGCGCACGTGTACCTCCGTTGCCCCCGCCTCTTTCAGCAACCTCACGATGCGTGCGGAGGTGGTACCCCTCACAATGGAGTCGTCTACCATCACAACCCTCTTACCTTTCACAATGCTGCTCACGGCCGAGAGTTTCATCCTCACACCCTTCTCCCTCATCGTTTGGGAGGGTTGTATGAAGGTGCGGGCCACATATTTACTCTTCACAAGGCCCATTTCGTAGGGTATTCCGCTCTCCTCGGCGTAGCCAATGGCTGCGCTCAGGCTCGAGTCGGGCACACCGATGACAATGTCGGCATCGGCCGGAGCCTCACGATAGAGCAGTCGGCCACTCTCCTTGCGGAAGGCGTGTACGTTGCAACCGTCAATATCGCTGTCGGGGCGAGCAAAGTAGATGTACTCCATTGAACACATCTTGTGGAGTTTGAAGGCGGAGAAGTGGTTGCTGCGGATGCCGTGGTGGTCGATGGTTACAATCTCTCCCGGCTCAACATCCCTCACAAACTCCGCACCCACGACCTCAAAGGCGCAGGTCTCGCTGGCCACCACCCAACTACCGTCTTCCATACGTCCGAGCGAAAGCGGTTTCAGTCCGTGCTTATCCCTGCACGCATAGATGCGCTTGCCGGTCATAATGAGGAATGCAAAGGCACCCTCCACCATATTCAGGGCATCCATAATGGCGTGAATTCTATCCTGCGGACCTTGGTGATTGACATCCTTTTTGATTAGGTTGGCGATAATCTCGCAATCCGAGGTGGTTAGGAAGAGGCTCCCCTTCGACTCCAAATATTTCTTCAGTCGGCGAGAATTGACAATGTTTCCGTTGTAGGATATTGCAAAGTCGCCCGTGCTGTGGCGGAATACAATGGGCTGAATATTCTCCACACCGCCACCTCCGGCTGTGGTATATAGCACCTGACCGATGGCGATGGAGCCTTTCAATGTCTGGATATTCTCTTCGTTGAATACACCATTAACCAACCCCGGGCCTTTGATATATTGCAGCCTATCGCCTTCGGCGCTCACAATACCGCAGCCCTCCTGCCCCCTATGTTGCAGTGCGTGAAGGCCATAGTAGGTAATGTTGGCGGCATCTGACGAGCCGTAGATACCAAACACGCCACACTCCTCGTGGAGCCCTTCGTTTCGCCCCACAGCCTTTGTGTTCTTATTGGAAATCATTTCCCCCTTCAAATATCTTTCTTACTCTCTTCTACTTTGATTTGATGGTGTTGAGCCTTGCGTTAATCTCCTCATAGGCCTCAATAACCCTACCCATATCCCTGCGGAAGCGGTCTTTGTCGAGTTTTTCGTTGGTGTCGGCATCCCACAAGCGGCAGGTGTCGGGGCTAATCTCGTCAGCCAACACAATCTTACCATCGGCGGTCTTACCAAACTCAATCTTGAAGTCCACCAAACGGATATTAATCTGCGCAAACATCTCTTTCAGCACCTCATTGATGCGTGCCGTGAGGGCATAAATCTCGGCCAACTCCTCATAGGTTGCAGCACCCAGAGCCACAGCGTGGTGGTCATTGATAAGGGGGTCGCCGAGTGCATCGTCTTTGTAGCAAATCTCAAAGATGGTATTGGGTGCGGGAGTGCCCTCCTCAATGCCGAGGCGTTTGGCCATTGAGCCGGCAATCACGTTGCGCACAATTACCTCCAAAGGCACAATTGACACCTTCAAGCACACTTGGTCCCTCTCGTTGAGAGTCTCCACATAGTGGGTGGGGATGCCGGCCTCGCGGAGTTTGTGGAAAATGATGGTCGAAATCTCGTTGTTCAACACACCCTTGTTGGCGATGGTTGCCTTCTTGATGTTGTTGAAAGCGGTTGCGGCGTCTTTGTAGTGAATAATCACCTTGTCGGCCTCGTCTGTTGCATAAACCTGTTTTGCTTTGCCCTCATAGAGCATCTCTAACTGTTTCATCTTACCTGATTATTTTATATATATGTTGTTACCTATTTATTTTCTCTCTAATCACTTTTTCCTGAAATATCGCACCGCATTGCGGAAGAGGTTTTGGTCCTTGTTGCCCGCAATGTTCTTCATCAATCCCTCGGCCCAACGCTCCGAGTGTCCCATCTTACCCAAGATGCGGCCATCGGGCGAGCAGATACCCTCAATGGCCTCCGTGGAGCCGTTGGGGTTTTCGGGCGAGTGCATCGTGGCGTTACCCTCTGCATCGACATACTGGAAGGCAATCTGTCCGGCAGCCCTCAACTGTGCTGCAAGCGTAGCATTTGCCACAAACTTACCTTCGCCGTGGGAGGCTGCCACCGAGTGGAGCTGGCCCAACTCAAAGCCCTCCAACCAAGGTGAAGCCACCGATGCAACCCTTGTGCTCACAATTTGCGAGGTGTGGCGGTTGATGTCGTTGCGGAAGAGTGTGGGCGAATCGGGCGTGAGCGAGCCAATCTTACCAAAGGGCAGCAGGCCCGATTTCACAAGTGCTTGAAAACCATTGCAGATACCCAGCACCAAACCACCCCTTGAAAGTAGCCCCTCAATGGCTGCCTTAACCTTCTCGTTTTGCAGCACACTGGCAATAAACTTACCGCTACCATCGGGCTCATCGCCTGCCGAAAAACCACCGCTAATGGCCAAAATGTGGCATCCGTCAATCTCCTCAGCCATCCTTGCCGTAGACCGCTCCACGTCCTCAGCCGTAAGGTTGCAGAACACCGAAGTGCGCACCTCGGCTCCCTCTCTGGCGAAGCACTTGGCCATATCGTAGTCGCAGTTGGTGCCGGGGAACACCGGCAGGTAGACCACGGGGTGTTCCACTGCCTCGCCCTCATAGCGAGTGGTATTGGCGCCCGAGGTGGCGTTCTCCACCCTACCCTCCATACCGCTACGGTCGGCATACACCTCCGTAAACCTCCTGCGGTTGGCCTCATAGAGCTCCTCAATCGGCATCTCCACGCCGTTAATCACAAGGCTCTGCTTGTCCACCGTGCGACCCAGCAATTCCACGTTGGGATAGTCAAGCGGACGGTTGCTCTCTATCACAATCGAGCCATAGTTCCAATCGAACAGGTTGCTCTCCTCAATGCTCACCTCGGCACCAATCCTGTTGCCAAAGGTCATCTTGGCCAAAGCCTCGGCCACGCCACCAAAGCCCACTGCGTAGGCAGCCACAATGGCACCGCTGAAAATCTTGTGGCGCACCATCTCAAAGTTGTCCACCAACTCCACCGTGTCGGGCATATAGCCCTTCAGCGGTGTGTGGCGAACGAGGTAGAGGTAGTTGCCCGCAGACTTCAATTCGGGGCTTATCACCACCCTGCTATCCACCGCAGCCACACCAAAGGCAATCAGTGTGGGCGGCACGTTGATGTCGGCAAAGGTGCCACTCATAGAGTCCTTGCCACCAATCGAGGGCAGTCCCAGTGCCACCTGCATCCTCAATGCTCCGAGCAGTGCGGCCAGAGGTTTACCCCAAGCAGTGGGCGAAGTCATCTTCTCAAAATACTCCTGATAGGAAAACCTCATCTTGTCGTACTCTGCACCCGCAGCCACAGCCTTTGCCACCGCATCCACCACAGCATAGGCTGCACCGTGATAGGGGCTCCAACTGCTCAGGTAGGGGTTAAAGCCATAGGACATCATACTTGCCGTGTGGGTAGTGTGGTTGCCCACGGGGAGGGTCTGCACACTCACCTGCGCTTCGGTCTGCTGGGTGCGCCCACCAAAGGGCATCAACACCGTGCTTGCACCAATGCTCGCATCGAACATCTCCACAAGGCCTTTCTGCGAGGTTACGTTATCATCGGCCAAGAGATTGAGCATTTTCTCCCTAATACCCTCGCCCGCAATCTTGCGCTCAAAGGGATTTTTCTCCTCCACGGCACCCACCACTGCCTTGGCATAGTGTTTGGCACCTGCCGAGTCAATAAACTCCCTGCGCAGGTCGGCCACAAGGCTCTCGCCGTAGAACATCCTCATACGGCCCTTGTCGGTAACATCGGCCACGTGGGTTACCTCAATGTTCTCCTCCCTGCAATAGGCCTCAAATTCGGCCCTATCTTTGGCCTCCACCACCACCGACATTCGCTCTTGCGACTCGCTGATGGCCAACTCCGTGGCGTTAAGACCACTATATTTTGTAGGCACCCTGTCGAGGTAAATATCCAATCCATCGGCCAACTCGCCAATGGCCACACTCACACCTCCGGCACCAAAGTCGTTTGATTTCTTAATCAGGCGGGTAACCTCCTTGCGGCGGAAGAGTCTTGCAATCTTCCTCTCCTCGGGGGCATTGCCCTTCTGCACCTCGCTACCGCACTCCTCCAACGAAGCCTCGTTGTGCTCCTTTGAGGAGCCGGTGGCACCACCGATACCATCTCTGCCGGTGCGGCCGCCAAACATCAGCACCACATCGCCCGCCTGTGGGCTCTCGCGCCTAACATCTGCCGCCCTCACTGCACCCACCACTGCGCCAACTTCCAGTCGTTTGGCCACATAGTCGGGGTGGTAAATCTCCCTCACGTGGGTTGTGGCAAGGCCAATCTGGTTGCCATAGGAGGAGTAGCCTGCTGCTGCACGCAACGAGATAACTCTCTGGGGCAGTTTTCCCTTCATTGTCTGCTCCACGGGCAGATAGATATTGCCCGCACCCGTAACCCTCATCGCTTGGTAGACATAGCTCCTACCGCTCAGCGGGTCCCTGATGGCACCACCGAGGCAGGTGGATGCACCACCAAAGGGCTCAATCTCCGTGGGGTGGTTGTGGGTTTCGTTTTTGAACTGCAAGAGCCAACGCTCCACAGCCCCGTCTACATCCACATCCACATATATGCTGCACGCATTGTTCTCCTCGCTCTGTTCAAGGTCATCCAACAGGCCCTGTTTGCGCAGGTAGCGTGCGCCTATGGTTGCAAGGTCCATCAGGCAGAGGCTCTTACCCTCCCTGCCTAATTTCTTGCGTATTCTCTTCCATTGGTCCACAGCCTCCCTGATGTCGTCAGCCACAAAGGAGTCCTCCACCTCAATGTCGGTCAGTTCGGTGGTGAAAGTGGTGTGGCGGCAGTGGTCGCTCCAGTAGGTGTCGAGGATGCGCAACTCGGTTTCGTTGGGCTCCCTACCCTCCTGCTTAAAGTACTTCACAACCTCCATCAGGTCATCGCCATTCATCGCCAAGCCCTGCCTCTTGCAATACTCCTCGGCATCTTCGGCCGTGAGTCCACAAAAGCCTTCCAGCACTGCAACGGGCTTTGCCACAGCCCTCTCGGCCGGAGCCAACACGCCGAGGTCTTTCCTCCTCGACTCCACTGCGTTTATCTCATAGTGGGCAATCTTTTCCAGTTCCTTCTCCCCCACGCTCTGGTCGAAAATGAGCAACCTTGCGCTACGAATTTCCACCTCGGCAGTCGGACAGAGCAGTTTCACGCAGTCCACAGCCGATGCGGCCCTCTGGTCAAACTGACCGGGCAGGCACTCTATGGCCAAATGGGGCATACCTCCAAACTCCACGCTGTCGCTAACGGTGTCGGTAGCCCTCTCGCCAAAGACCTTGTAGCGACTCTGCTCCACAAGTTCGTCAGTGAAGCCAAACAAGTCGTAGACACACAGCAGGCGCAGGTGTCCGATGTTGAGCGACAGATTTGCATTGAGTTCTTGGCGCAGGCTCTCGGCCTCCACCCTGTAAACTTCCCTTTTCTCGACAAATATGCGGTGGGTGTTCATCTCCTTGATGTTTGGGTTATGGTGTTGGTGTGTTATTCGTCAGTTTTTTCGGTATTCCTAAATCTCTGCCTCCAAGACCTTGCGAGCCTGCTCGGCCCTGAAGTCATCCAATTTGGCTTTGAGTCCCTCGTCAGTAACAGCCATAATGGCCACTGCCAGCAGTGCGGCATTTTTGGCTCCGTCAATGCCGACCGTTGCCACCGGAATACCCGAAGGCATTTGCACCATCGAAAGCAGCGAGTCGAGGCCCTCCAGCGAGCGCGACTTGATGGGTACACCGATAACGGGAAGTGTGGTGAAAGCGGCCACCACGCCTGCCAAGTGGGCTGCACCACCTGCTCCGGCAATGATTGCGGCCAAGCCTCTCTCCCTTGCTCCCTTGACATACTCTTCCAGAACAGCAGGGGTGCGGTGGGCACTCAAAACCCTCTTCTCATACTCAACTCCAAACTCGTCTAAGATTGCTGTTGCTCCCGACATTACGCCCCAATCGCTGGTGGAGCCCATCAAAATCCCAACTTTCATACGATTCATACCTAACTGATTCTTATCGTTTTAACAAAAAAGTGTGGCCGCCCAATCTTCCGATTTCGGCGGCCACACTCATTCTTTATATGTCGCACTCTGCCTGCTTGTGCTTGCGCACCTTATCCGCAGAGAATCTTGCGTTTATCCCCAAGCAACCCAACTTTTTGAACATCGGCACACGCTCACGCATCTCTTGGCAGGCACATACGATGCTACCAACAAACACTATTGTTCCACCTTGTGCGGTGATGGATATGTTTCGGGGTTGCCTCATTACTTAATGACTAAATTCGGGTTTCCTTTCGGTTATCACTATCCGAGCACAAAAGTACTCCTATTTCTTCGTTATTCCAAAGTGAGTTATCAACGACTTATCAACAAATCACTTCGCCTTCGACTCGCAGTAGACACACCTCCACGAGCCATCACCATTGAGCGATGGGCGGAACAAGCGGTCCACATTCTCCATATTGGATATGCAACGGCGGTTGGAGCACACCCTTGTGTTCCTCTCCACCCCTTCGGGCAGCAGTGGTTGGGTTTTGCTTTCGTCTTTTGCCCACTCCAACAGTTTTAGCATCAGTGCCATACGCACAAACTTGCCGTTCTCCACCTGACGGAAGTAGGCAGCCCTTGGGTCGTTGTCTACCTCCACGGTAATCTCGTTTACCCTCGGCAGTGGGTGCAGAATACGCATATGGGGTTGCGCTCCACGAAGTTTGTCCACGTCTAAGATGAAGCTATCCTTCAAGCGCTCATACTCCTCGGGGTCGTCAAAACGCTCCTGCTGCACCCTTGTCATATAGAGCACATCAAGTTCGCCCATAACCTCCTCCATCGTGGCAACTTCCTTGTACTCAATGCCATTTTGCTCACACACCTCGTGTTTCATATAACTCGGCAGGCGCAACTGCTCGGGCGAGATGAGCACCACTTTCACACCCTCATAGCGCGAGAGGGCCTTAATGAGCGAGTGTACGGTGCGCCCAAACTTGAGGTCGCCACAGAATCCCACCGTGATGTGGTCAAACCTGCCAATCTCCCTCTTGATGGTCAGCAGGTCGGTCAGAGTCTGCGTGGGGTGGCTGTGGCTACCATCGCCCGCATTTATCACCGGCACCCTTGCGTTGAGCGCAGCCACGAGTGCCGCACCCTCCTCAAAGTGGCGCATTGCGATGATGTCGGCAAAGCAACTGATAACCTTTGTGGTGTCGGCACACGTTTCGCCCTTGCTTACAGAAGAACTCTTGGCATCCGAAAAACCAAGCACATTGCCACCCAACTCCATCATTGCCGAGGTAAAACTCAACCTCGTGCGGGTACTGGGCTCATAGAAGAGCGTGGCGAGTTTTTTACCTCTACACACCTCTGCATATTTTTCTCTGTTGTCGATGATGTCGAGAGCCAGCGAAATAACCTCATCAAGTTCCTGCATCGACAAATCGGTGGGGTCTATAAGATGCCTCATATACTTTGTAAGTTCTTTTTGTTCTTTGGCTTAACGCCTTTTAGTTACACTTTTTGTTTACCTTCTGCGGGCGGGCTATTTCAGCCTCTGCGCAGGGGCTATTTGTTCATCCAACTCTCGTCTTGTGGGTTGGCCATAAACTGTTTGAGCCTTGCCTCATCCTCGGCTGCGATGTAGCCCTTCTCCACGGCCACACCAACGAGGGTGTCGAAGTTGGAGAGCGAATAATTGACCACATTTGCAGCAGCCAATCTCTCCACGCCCTTCTTCATTCCATAGGTGAAGATGCTCACCACGCCCAGCACCTCGGCACCGGCCTCGCGCAGAGCCTCCACAACGTCAATGCAACTACCTCCCGTGGAGATAAGGTCCTCAATCACAACCACTTTGGCTCCCTTCTCGAGTCTACCCTCGATGCGGTTACCCCTGCCGTGGTCCTTTGCGCTACCCCTCACATAGCCCATAGGCATATCGAGGATGTCGGCAGCGATGGCTGCGTGGGCGATACCCGCCGTGCTGGTACCCATCAGCACCTCGGCCTCGGGAAATTTCTCCTTCACGGTCTGTGCGATGGCATTCTCCACCACCTTGCGGGCCGCAGGGGCGGTCAAAATCAGGCGATTGTCGCAATAGATGGGGCTCTTGATGCCACTCGCCCACGTAAAGGGCTTGTCGGGGCTCAAAAATACGGCCTTGATATTCAGCAACTCGGCTGCAATACGTTTCTCAGTGTTCATATTTTTCTCTTATTTTTTATTCATTTACTCCTTCCACAAATTCGGCCACGCACCTACGGTAGGCACCAACGGGGTCCTCGGCAGCCGTAATGGGGCGGCCAACCACGATGAAGTCCGAGCCAATCTCACGTGCCTTGGCAGGCGAAGTGATGCGCACTTGGTCATCGGCAGCCGAGTCGGCAAACCTAATGCCGGGGGTAATAGTCTGGAATTCGGTCCCACACGCACCCTTCACGATAGCAGCCTCCAAAGGCGAGCACACAACGCCATCCAGTCCTGCCGCTTTGGCATTCCGGGCATACCTAACAATGGTGTCGCCAATCGTGCCTGCAATGCCCAACTCCTGCTGCATAGTCTGCTCCGAGGTGGATGTGAGTTGGGTTACGGCAATCAGCAACGGGCGGCTGCCATCGGCCCTTGTGAGTCCCTCCTTGGCGGCCTTCATCATCTCCACGGTGCCCGCAGCGTGTACATTGACCATATCCACATCCAGAGCCGACAGCACCCTCATAGCCTTTTTCACGGTGTTGGGAATGTCGTGGAGTTTCAGGTCAAGGAAAATCTTGTGCCCCCTACGTTTAATCTCCCTCACAATGGCGTTTCCCTCGGCATAGTAGAGTTCCATACCTATCTTCAAGAAGGGTTTGCGGGTTTCGTTCTCAAACTTGTCCAAGAAGGCAAGCGTGTCGGCAGCCGATGCAAAGTCGCACGCAATAATCACATCTCTCTCTCGTGTCATACTATTCCAATTATATCGCTCAATTTTTCAATCTTCAAACGTTCCATTTCAGCGGGCAGAGCCTCAATTATCTCCTTGCAGGCGTAGGGGTTGCGCAGGTTGGCTGCACCCACCTCCACCGCTGTGGCTCCGGCCATCATCATCTCAATCACATCGCCTGCGCTCTCCACACCTCCGCAACCAATCACGGGCACACTGCAAGCCTTGCTCACTTGGTGCACCATCCTCACAGCCACGGGGAACACCGCCGCACCCGAAAAACCACCCATCACATTGGCAATCACGGGCTTCCTTGTTGCGGTGTTAATCCTCATACCGAGCATTGTATTTATCAGGCACAGGCCATCGGCCCCTGCCTCCTCGGCAGCCTTCGCAATAGACACGATGTCGGTAACATTGGGCGTGAGTTTCACATAGAGGGGCTTTGTTACCACCCTCTTCACAGCCCTAACCACCTCTGCCACGCTCTCGGCCGAGGTGCCAAAACTCATACCTCCACCGTGTACATTGGGGCAACTGACGTTGAGTTCGATAATCTCCACCTGCTCCTGCCCCGTAATCTTCTCGCAGCACTCCACATACTCGTCAATCGAAAAGCCACTGATGTTGGCAATAATCGGTTTGTGGAACACAGCCCTCATCTTGGGTAACTCTTCGGCAATCACAGCATCAATACCGGGGTTTTGCAACCCCACGGAGTTAATCATACCCGCACTACACTCGGCCACCCTCGGCAGGGGGTTGCCATATCGGGCCTCCCTTGTGGTGCCCTTGAAGGATATGGAGCCGAGGATGTTGATGTCGTAGAACTCGCTCATTCCATAGCCATAGCCAAAGCAGCCACTGGCGGGAATAACAGGGTTGTCGAGCCTCACATCGCCGAGGCACACCGACATATCTCTCTCTTTTGCTACTTCCATATCAAATCCTCCTTCTTAAACACGGGACCCTCCTTGCAGATGCGCTTGGCACCGCTCTTGGTCTGCACGCTGCAACACATACACACTCCAAAGCCGCAAGCCATCCTCTCGTCAAGGCTCAACTCGCCATCGCACTCCACCCCACTGCACAGTGCCCTCAGCATAGGCATAGGGCCACAGGCGTAGAAGTAGTCGCCACCGATATGTTCGTTCCTAATCACATCCGTAACAAAGCCCCGAGTGCCGTGTGAGCCATCCACTGTGGCTACATAGACCTCGGCACCCAGCCCCCTGAACTCCTCCTCCATAACCACATCGGCCTTGGAATTGAAGCCCAAAATCACCACGGGCCTAACGTCCCTCTGCAACCACACTTTGGCCAAATTGTAGAGCGGAGCGCAACCGATACCACCACCGAGCAACATCGGTCTGTGGCACTCCACGCCCGCATCAAATCCGTTGCCAAGTCCCGTGAGTAGGTCCAATTCGGCACCCTCACAGAGCAGGCTCATAGCCCTTGTGCCCTCGCCCACAATGTCGTAGAGCAGAGTGATGCTCTCCGCATCGTAGTCGCACACCGAGATGGGCCTACGCAAAAACTTACCCTCCACAGCCACATTGACAAACTGCCCGGGTGCGGTCAGGTACTGCGTGTCGCCCTCCAACACCATCAGCATAGTCTTTGCCGACAGCGGGCGATTGGTGCGTACCTTATATATATTGCGCTTGTACATAGTGTCGCTTTTCTCCTCTCAATCTCTTCTTTTTACTCCTCTGCGTCAATGGTCGAAACGCTCATCGTGATTTCCTCCAGCACGTTGAGCAGCACACCCACAGTTTCAAGCGAGGTGAAGAGCGAGATGTTGTTCTCCACCGCCGCACGCCTGATTTGGTAGCCATCCCTGTGGGCCGAGTGCTTGTCCAGAGCCATTGTGTTAATCACATAGTTCACGTGGCCTTGACGCAGCGAGTCGATAATCTCGGTGCTACCCTCGCTCAATTTCCTGCGCATACGTGTCTTTATGCCGTGCTCACGCAGGAAGAGTGCCGTACCCCTTGTGGCCTCAATGTTGAAGCCCAAGTTGTAGAACCTTCTCACAAGTGGCAGAGCCCTCTGCTGGTCGGCATTGGCGATGGTTACGAAGATGGTACCGTAGTTCTCCACATTGAGGCCCGAAGCCTGCAACGACTTGTAGAGCGCCCTATTGAGCGACTTGTCGTAGCCGATGGCCTCACCCGTGGATTTCATCTCGGGCGAGAGGTAGGAGTCCATACCCCTGAGTTTCGCAAACGAGAAGGCGGGAGTCTTCACAAACCAGCGTTTCTTCTCCTCGGGGTAGAGTTGGTTGATACCCTGCTCCTTGAGCGACACACCGAGCATAACCCTTGTGGCAATGTCGGCCAAAGGCACACCCGTAGCCTTCGACAAGAAGGGCACCGTGCGCGAGGAGCGAGGATTGACCTCAATCACATAGACATCCTCCTTCTCGTCTACGATGAACTGAATGTTGTAGAGGCCCACAATGCCAATCTCCACACCGAGCCTTACGGTGTAGTCCAAAATATCCTTCTTAACCTTGGGGCTCACGCTGAAGGTGGGATAGACACTGATGGAGTCGCCCGAGTGGATACCGGTGTGCTCCACGTGCTCCATAATGCCGGGCACAAACACATCCGTTCCATCGCACACTGCATCCACCTCCAACTCCTTGCCCATAATATACTTATCCACCAGCACCGGTTGGTCCACATTGACCTCCACAGCCGTCTGAAGGTACCTCCTCAGGGCCTCCTCGTTGGACACAATCTGCATCGCCCTGCCACCAAGCACATAACTTGGCCTCACCAGCACGGGGTAGCCGATGCGGTTGGCTGCCCTCACGCCTGCCTCAATGTCGGTTACCGCCTCGGCCATAGGCTGCGGTATCTCCAACTTGGTCATAATGGCCTCAAAGCAACCCCTATCCTCGGCATTGCGGATGGCCTCAATGCCTGTGCCGATGATGGGGGCACCGAGCGCAGCAAGTGGCTCGGCAAGGTTGATGGCGGTCTGGCCACCGAGCGACACAATCACCCCATCGGGCTTTTCCAGTGTGAGCACATTCATCACATCCTCCACCGTCAGCGGCTCAAAGTAGAGTTTGTCGCTGGTGGTGTAGTCGGTCGATACAGTCTCGGGGTTATTGTTGATAATGATAGCCTCGTAGCCCGCTTGGCGAATGGTCCAGATGGCGTGTACCGTGGAGTAGTCAAACTCCACACCCTGACCAATACGAATGGGGCCCGAGCCGAGCACAACGATTTTCTTCTTGTCGCTCACCCTCGACTCGTTCTCCTTCTCGTAGGTGGAGTAGAAATAGGGCACATAGGCGTCAAATTCGCCTGCGCAGGTGTCAATCATCTTGTACACAGGTAGGATGTTCTCCCTCTTGCGCATCAGAAAGACCTCTGCCTCGGTGGTGCCCCACAGTTGGGCAATATACTTGTCGCCAAAGCCCATACGCTTGGCATCCCTGAGCACCTCCACATTCATCGGAGCAGCCTTCACCCTCGGCTCGGCCTCCACAATGTTCTTAATCTTCTCCAAGAAGAACATATCAATCTTGGTGCGGTCGTAGACCAAACCGGGGTCCACTCCCCTACGGATGAGTTCGGCAATGGCATAGAGCCTATCATCGGTTGCCTTGCGGATATACTCCAGCATATCGGCCGTGGGCATCGAGTCGAACTTCTTGTGGTGGATGTGGCACACGCCCGTCTCAAGCGACCTCACAGCCTTCAACAGGCTCTCCTCCATCGTGCGGCCAATGCTCATAACCTCACCGGTAGCCTTCATCTGGGTACCGAGTTCGTTGCTTGCATCGGCAAACTTATCAAACGGGAAGCGGGCAACCTTTGTAACCACATAGTCAATCGAAGGCTCAAAACTTGCAGGTGTGTTGGCAATCTGAATTTCGTCCAAGTGCATACCGATGGCAATCTTGGCACTCACCCTCGCAATGGGGAAGCCACTCGCCTTTGACGCCAGAGCCGATGAGCGCGACACCCTCGGATTGACCTCAATGAGGTAGTACTCAAACGAGTGGGGGTCGAGTGCGAACTGCACGTTGCAACCGCCCTCAATTTTGAGCGCACGGATGAGTTTGAGCGCACTACCACGCAGTAGTTGATACTCCTTGTCGGTAAGTGTCTGTGCGGGGGCAACCACAATGGAGTCGCCCGTGTGAACACCAACGGGGTCCACATTTTCCATACTACAAATGGCAATGGCAGTGTCGTTGGCATCCCTCATCACCTCAAACTCAATCTCCTTGTAGCCCTTGATGCTCTTCTCCACCAACACTTGGTGTACGGGCGAGAGGTCCAGTGCGGTGCGCATCAACTCACGCAGTTCCTCCTCGTTGTCGGCAAAACCGCCACCCGTGCCGCCCAGTGTGAAGGCAGGGCGCAAAATCACGGGGTAGCCAATCCTTGCAGCAATGGCCACGCCACCCTCAATGCTCTCCGTAACATCGCTCGGCAACACCGGCTCGCCTATGCGCTCGCAGAGTTCCTTGAAGAGTTCCCTATCCTCGGCCATCTCGATACTCTCAAACGAGGTGCCCAAAATCTCCACCTGACACTCCTCCAACACGCCCTTCTTGGCGAGTTGCACAGCCAAATTAAGTCCCGTTTGGCCACCCAGACCCGGCACAATAGCATCGGGGCGTTCATAGCGCACAATCTTGGCCACATACTCCAACGTAAGGGGTTCCATATAGACCTTGTCGGCGATGTTGGTGTCGGTCATAATGGTTGCCGGATTGGAATTTACGAGCACAACCTCATAGCCCTCCTCTTTCAGAGCCATACAAGCCTGCGTGCCGGCATAGTCAAATTCGGCAGCCTGACCCACCACAATGGGGCCGGAGCCGATTACCATCACTTTCTTTATATCACTGCGTTTGGGCATATACTTACTGATTTTTCGTTTTATTTCATATTCTCAACAAACTTATCGAACAGGTAGAGGCTATCCTGCGGACCGGGGGCACTCTCGGGGTGATACTGCACCGCAAACACCTTGTCGGCCACACACTCCACACCCTCCACCGAGCCATCAAGCAGGTTGCGGTGGGTTACTTCAAGGCGGGTGTTAAGAAGCGACTCTTCCCTTACAGCGTAGGAGTGGTTCTGCGAGGTCATCTCCAACTTGCCATCCGCAAGGCGTTTCACGGGACTACCACCTCGGTGGCCACCTTTAAGTTTGTAACTCTCTGCACCATAGGCCAACGAAATGAGTTGCATACCGAGGCCGATACCAAACATCGGCACCTTGCCCACCAGAGCCTTCACAGTCTGCACCACCTCGGGCACGTCTTGTGGATTGCCCGGGCCGTTGGGTATCATCACACCATCGGGGTTGAAGGAGAGAATCTCCTCGGCCGAAGTGTTGTAGGGCACAATCGTAACATTGCAACCCCACGCATTGAGTCGGCGGATGATACTATATTTGATACCGCAATCTACGGCCACCACGTCAAATTTGTGGTGGGGAGTGCGCGAAAACCAACGCTTACGGCAACTAACCCTGCTGATGAGGTCGCTCTCCACGGGGGTGTTCTTAATGAGAGCCACAGCATCCTCCACAGCCATATCCGCATCCACCAGAGCAGCCCTTGTGCTACCCTCTCGGCTCAATTTCTTGGTAATCATCCTTGTGTCCACTCCGCTAATGGCAGGCACGCCACTCTCCTCCAGCACCTCGCCAAAGGTCTTGGTGTAGCGGAAGTTGCTCGGCAGGTTGTTGTTCTCCCTCACAACCATAGCCCCAACGTAGGGCACTTTGGTCTCAAAGTCCTCGTCTGTGATACCATAGTTACCAATCAGTGGGTAGGTCATCACAACCATTTGCCCTGCATACGAAGGGTCCGACAAAATCTCCTGATAGCCCACAACGGAGGTGTTGAACACAAGTTCACACACAGCCACCTTGTCGGCACCAAAGCCGTAGCCGTAGAATTGGCTGCCATCTTCGAGCACAAGTTTTTTAGTGTAGTTTTCCATAATGTGTTTTTGGTTTACACAAGTTTATGTTCGTTTCTTCTCTGTCCTCTTTTTTTTGTCTATTTTTGGTAGGCTACTTTGCCCCCTGCAATGGTGCACAGCACCTCGCCACGCATCCTCATCCCCTCAAAGGGGGTTGCCTTGCCACACGAGAGGAATTCCTCGGGGCTCACCGTAAACTCCTTGTCGAAGTCCACAAGCACCATATCGGCCCTCTCGCCCACTCGGAGCCCGCCCTTTAAGCCCAGTAACTCTCGGGGCCTCTCGGCCATAAGTTCCACCATACGGCCAAAATCAATCACGCCGCCTGCAACCATAAAGGTGTAGACCGCCGCCAGCGAGGTCTCAATGCCCACAACGCCCATTGCACTCCCTGCCAGCCCTCGGCTCTTCTCCTCGGCCGAGTGTGGTGCGTGGTCGGTGGCAACAACGTCAATGGTACCATCGACCAAGCCCTCACGCAGAGCCTCCATATCGGCCCTTGCTCTCAATGGCGGGTTCATCTTGAAGCGGCCCTCCTCTTTGAGGTCCTCATCGCACAGCACAAGGTAGTGAGGGGCCGTTTCGCAGGTTACCTTCACTCCCCTCTTTTTGGCCTCCCTGATGAGCGCAACGCTCTCCTTGGTGGATATGTGGCACACGTGCAGGCGGCAGCCCGTGCGCTCGGCAATCTCAATATCTCGCTTCACCTCGGCCCACTCGCTCTCCGAGCAGATACCCTTGTGTCCGTGAGCAGCGCACCACTCTCCATCGTGGATGTAGCCCCCGTGCAGAAGGCTCTCCACCTCGCAGTGGGCAGCGAGAATCTTCCCCGTGGCAGCAACTCGTTCCATCGCCTGCTCCATAACCTCGGCCGATTGCACTCCTGTACCATCGTCAGAAAAGCCCGCCACGCTTGGTGCCAAAGCGGCATAATCGACCAATTCGGCTCCCTTGCGGTCGGTGGTGATGGTTGCATAGGGCAACACCTCAATGGCTGCATCCCTCGCAATGATGTCGAGTTGTGCTTGGAGATGTTCGGGGCTATCGGGTGCGGGGGCGAGATTGGGCATTGTGCACACGGTGGTAAAACCACCCGCAGCGGCCGCACGGCTACCGGAGAGAATTGTCTCCTTGTAGGCAAAACCGGGCTCACGCAGGTGAACGTGCATATCCACCAGTCCGGGTAGCAGGAACTTACCCCTACCGTCAATTTCCACCACACCTTCGGTGGCGTCAATGCGCTCGGCAATGCGCTCCACTTTGCCTTCCGACACGAGCACATCGCACTTGGTAAGTCTACCCTCCAGCCACACTTTGGCACCAAAAACCAACAATTTTTCTCCCATAGACGTGTTTCTCATTTACTCCGGTAGAGCATAAAAAAAGAGGTAACTCGCAGACGAGTTACCTCCTAAAATCGCAAACATCAGCAGACAGTGCGACCTGTGAAACAACATTGGGCATTGGTTGCGCCTCGATGGAGTATTTCTCACTGATGGTCATAGTCTGCTATTTTCCTACAAAGATAGGAATTAAATTGAAAAATAAAAATAAAATGGCTATATTTGTAGGCAAATCGCATAAGATTTGCACTAATTGGGAATTATATAACAAACAGAGTGTATAGACAATTATGAGTGAAAACAAATTTATGCGTATGGCCATCGAACTCTCCAAGGAGAGCGTTGCCAAGGGTGGCGGCCCATTTGGAGCAGTCATCGTGAGGGACGACCAAGTCATCGCCACAGGCTCCAATAGTGTAACCCTTCTGAACGACCCCACAGCCCACGCCGAAGTGAGCGCAATTCGTGCTGCTTGTCAGGCGGTTGGGGACTTCAACCTCAAGGGATGCGTGATATACTCCTCCTGCGAGCCTTGCCCTATGTGTTTGAGTGCCATTTATTGGGCCGGAATAGAGCGCATCTACTACGCCAACAATCGTGAGGATGCCGCAGCGATTGGTTTTGACGATGCCTTCATCTACGACCAAATCCCCCTCGCTCCCACCAAGCGCACCATCCCCTCCCTACCCCTGATGCGGGCCGAGGGCTTGGAGGCCTTCAAAATGTGGACTGCCAAAGAGGACAAGGTTGAGTACTAAAAGAGGTTGCCAAACACTTGGCAACCTCTTTTAGTAAATTGAAAATTGAAAATTAGAAATAGTATTTGAAAGTAACGGAAGGACTCCACCCCAACATAGTTATTATTTTCAAAAAAAGTCGTTAGACGTTAGACTTTTGACGTTAGACAAACAAAAAAGGGACTCCGTGTTGGAGTCCCTCATCTATTTAACTACCGAAGTTGTCGTACATAATGTTCTCGGGTGGTACGCCCAAGTTGTCGAGCATATTCACCACTGCCGAAATCATCATAGGAGGACCACACAAGTAGTACTCAATATCCTCCGGTGCGGGGTGATTCTTGAGGTAGTTGTTGTAGATGACGTTGTGGATGAAGCCAATGTAGTTGGGGTCCCAGTTGTCATCAGGCCTCGGGTCGCTCAAACCAATAGCGAACTTGAAGTTGGGGAAATCCTTGGCAAACTCCTCAAACTGCTCCTGATAGAAAATCTCCTGCTTCGAGCGTGCGCCATACCAGAACGAGATGGGCAGGTCGCTCTTGACGGTCTTGAAGAGGTGGAAGATGTGTGAACGCATAGGGGCCATACCTGCACCACCACCGATAAACATCTTCTCATTGGGGGTATCCTTGATGAAGAACTCACCATAGGGGCCCGAGATGGTAACCTTATCACCGGGTTTGCGCGAGAAGATATAGGCCGAGCAGATACCCGTGGGCACGTTCATAAAGCCGCCCGTAGCCCTATCAAAGGGAGGAGTGGCAATACGCACGTTGAGCATAATGATGTCGTCCTCAGCAGGCTGGTTGGCCATTGAGTAGGCACGGAAGGTGGGCTCGGGGTTCTTGGCCACGATGTCCCACATCTTGAACTTGGTCCAGTCGGCGTGGTACTTCTCGTCAATGTCCATATCGGAGAACTTAATCTCGTCATACTGGGGCACGTCAATCTGAATGTAGCCACCGCTCTTAAACTTAAGCCTCTCGCCCTCGGGTAGTTTTACCACGAACTCCTTCATAAAGGTCGATACGCTGCGGCACGAAACCACCTCGCACTCCATCTTCTTAACGCCCAAAACGCTCTCGGGAATAACAATGTCAAGATTGTTCTTAACCTTCACTTGGCAGCCCAAACGCCAGTGCTCTTTCTGCTGTTTGCGGGTGAAGAAGCCAACCTCGGTGGGCAAAATCTCGCCACCACCGTCAAGCACCTGCACCTTACACATACCGCAACTGCCCTGACCACCACAAGCCGAGGGAAGAAAAATCTTCTCCTGTGCCAAGGTTGTCAGCAGCGAGCCGCCACTTGCAACTTTGAGTTGTTTCTGGCCATCGTTGATGTTGATGGTAACCTCGCCCGAGCTGGTCAGTTTAGCCTTTGCAACAAGCAGCAAAGCCACCAGCAACAGCAAGGCTACGAGGAATACCACGATGGCAACAATAATAATCTGTGTATCCATTTCTCTTTCTTTGCCTTAAATAAAATTCTACATCTGGAAACCGGAGAAAATCATAAATGCCATACCGAGCAAGCCTGTGATGATGAAGGCGATGCCGGGGCCACGAAGTCCCACGGGAATGTTGGAATAGGAGAGCCTCTCGCGGATGGCTGCCATCACAAGAATTGCAATCCACCAACCAAAGCCCGAGCCGAAGCCGAACACGGCAGCCTCACCAACGGTGGCAAAGTTGCGCTGCTGCATAAACAGTGCGCCACCCATAATTGCGCAGTTTACGGCAATCAGAGGCAAGAAGATACCGAGCGAGTTATAAAGCGAAGGCGAGAATTTCTCAATGACCATCTCCAACAACTGAACAAATGCAGCAATCACTGCAATGAAGAGAATAAAGCTCAAAAAACTCAAATCAACACTCGCAAACTCGGGGCTAACCCAAGCGAGTGCGCCTTTTTTGAGCACGTAGTTTTCGAGCAAATAGTTCAGGGGCACAGTCATAAGCATTACGAAAGTAACTGCCAAACCCAAACCATTTGCAGTCTTAACGCTCTTCGAAACGGCAATGTAGGAACACATACCGAAGAAGAACGAGAACACCATATTGTCTATAAAGGTAGACTGAATAAATAGTTTCAAAAGTTCCATATTCTATGCTCCTCCTCTATTTTTCTTGTAAATCTTTGTTGTGTGTGCGGTGAACCCAGATGATGATACCCACGATAATCAGAGCCGAGGGAGGGAACAACATCAAACCATTGTTCACATAGCCGGCCTCGTAGAAACTCTCGGGGATAATCTGGTAGCCGAACAGGGTGCCGCTACCGAACAACTCCCTCACAAAGCCGATAATTACGAGCACTGCACCATAGCCAAGGCCGTTGCCGATACCATCGAGCAACGAAGGCAGCGGTTTGTTGGAGAGCGCAAAGGCCTCCACACGACCCATAATGATACAGTTGGTAATAATAAGGCCCACATAAACCGAAAGTTGTTTGCTCACGTCATAAACATAGGCTTTCAGCACATCGTTCACAACCGTAACGAGGGCAGCAATCACAACCAACTGCACGATGATACGGATACGGTCGGGAATACCGTTGCGCAACAGCGACAACACAAGGTTGGAGAATGCACACACGGCGGTAACCGAAAGGCCCATCACGAGTGCGGGTTTAAGCTGTGTAGTAACTGCCAGTGCAGAGCAGATACCCAGAATCTGAACCAGAACAGGGTTGTTCTTTGCCAACGGATTAGTCAGCGATTGAAAAGTCTTGTTTCCCATAGCGTTACTCTGCATTTACGGTTTCAACAACTTCTGCCTCGGGGGTTGCTGTGCGACTCTTGAAGAAAGCGTCATAGCATTTGAGGCAGTCTTTAATCATATTCTCCAGTCCATCGGAGGTCTTGGTACCGCCGGTAACTGCATCAACCGAGTGAGCAGCACCCTGTGCACCGCCCTTAACCACGTTGATACCAACCAGTTGCTCGCCCTCATAGATGGTCTGGCCTTGGAATTGTGCCTGATACTTGGGAGTGGCAATCTCTGCGCCCAAACCGGGGGTCTCGCCGGCGTGGTCAAAGATTGCACCCTTGATGGTGTTCATATCGGCACCCAGAGCGATGTAGCCCCAAATGTCGTCCCACAAGCCCTTGCCGGTCAGAGGAAGAACAACCTCACCGGTGGTCTTGTTCTCAAACACGGGGTACTCCCCTGCTGCAAAACTTGCAGGCAGGTCGAAGAGTTTTTTCAAAGGAGTAGCGGTGGTGTTGATAACCTCACCCTCCTTGTTTACCACATAGGCATCAATCACGCTATCGTAGCTGCCCTTTGCAAGGCCCATAGATGCCACGATGGCGTCTTTCTTCTCGTTGAGCTCGTTAGCCTCCTGCCTATCCTTCAGCGAGAGCGAAGTGAATGCCAACAGCACTGCAACGATAATTACCATTACGGTCGAATAGAAAACGATGTAGGCGTTGCTGTTTTTGCCGCCCAAAAATCCTTTTTTGCTCATATCTCTATCCTCCTTATTTTATGCGTTAATGGTTTTAGCAGCCCTCTTGGCCCTACGGTTGCGGCGACCAATGTTGGCCTGCACAACATAGTGGTCCACAACGGGAGCCAGTGCGTTCATAAAGATGATGGCGAGCATCATACCCTCGGGGTAGCCGGTGTTGAATACCCTCACCAGCACAGCCAGAGCACCAATCATAAAGCCCACGATGTACTTACCGGTGTTGGTCTGAGCCGAGGTTACGGGGTCGGTCGCCATAAACACTGCACCGAATGCAAAGCCACCCAGCAGCAGGTGCTGCCAAGCGGGCAGAGCCATATAGTGCTCGGTGGGGGTTGTGGGAACCGCAGGGGCAATCAGATTGAAGATGCCACCCATTACAAGGCCACCCACAAATACGCTCAACATAGTCCTCCAACTTGCCGTACCCGTTGCGAGCAACACGATGGCACCCAACAGGATGCACAGGGTGGAAGTCTCGCCCACGCTACCAGGGATGGTACCGATGAAGGCATCCAGCATCGACACGCTGGTGGTACCGGTGTTGGCCAACTCGCCCAGAGGAGTTGCGCCCGTGCGTGCATCCGCAAACCACACAGCCTCGCCCGAAATGCTCGAGGTGTAGGAGAAGAAGATGAACAGACGAGCCAGCAGTGCGGGGTTGAAGATGTTCATACCCGTACCACCAAAAATCTCCTTACCGATAACCACAGCAAAGGCGGTAGCCAATGCGGTCATCCACAGCGGAGTGCCAATGGGAATAATCAGCGGAATGAGAATACCCGACACAAAGAAGCCCTCATTGACCTCCTCCTTGCGGATTTGAGCAAATGCACACTCAATCGAAAGACCCACAACGTAGGTTACCAAAATCGAGGGCAACATCTGCCAGAAACCCCACCAGAAGTTCTGCCAAATGGTGTAGTCGGCTCCGTCAATCCTCTGGAAACCAATGTTCCACATACCGAACAGGATGGTCGGCACAAGAGCGATGATTACCATAAACATTGTGCGCTTCATATCGTTGCAGTCGCGCACGTGAGCACCTTTTTTGGTTACATCAGTAGGCACATAGAAAAATGTCTCCATTGCCTCATAAAACGAGTGCAGCCACGAGAGTTTACCGCCCTCCGAGAAGGTGGGAGCAAACTTGTCGAGCAGTCGTTTAGGAAGTGGTTTATTGTTATTCTGCTTCATAGTCCTACATCTCTTTAATCATAAGGTTAATACCATCCCTTACAAGGGCTTGCAGATTTTGCTTCGAGGGGTCCACGAACTCACACAGGGCAACATCCTCTTCCACAATCTCATAGATACCGAGATTTTCCATCTTCTCAAGGTCGCCTGCAAGGATGGCCTTGAAGAGATACATCGGGTAGATATCCATCGGGAGATACTTCTCATAGAGGCCGGTAACCACAAAGGGCCTCTCGCCACCATTCACGCCCGTTGCGAGGTTGTAGCGCTTCTTGGGCATCAGCCACGAGAAGTAGGTCCTCGATACGGAGAGTTTGTTCAGGCGGGGAGCCAACCAACCGATGAGCTCCAACTCGCCACCCTCGGGAATAACGGTAACCTGCGAGGAGTAGAGGCTCATATAGTCGTTAGCCGTTACCTTCTTGCCGGTCAGCACGTTACCCTCAATAATGCGGAACTTGCTGCCACCTGCTTGGGGTTTGATGCGGCAAGGCATAAGCACCTGTACAAGCGATGCACCAACCATAGCCCTAACATATTGGGGGTGAGCAACCTGCGAGCCGCAAACGGCATAGGTTTTGGTCATATCCAACTTGCCATTCAGCACAAGGCGACCGATGATTGCCACGTTCTGCACGCCCACGGTCCACACCTTCTCGCCCTTGTTGATGGGGTCGATGTGGTGAATCTGCACGCCAACGTTACCTGCGGGGTGAGGACCTGCAAAGTGGTGCTTCTCAACGCCCTGTACAGCCTCCAAAATGCTCTCGCCCTTTGCGGGAAGGCTCAAGTGAACATTGGGGCAAAGCACTTTAAGTGCGTCAAAACCAGCCTGCACAGCCTCCATATCCTCTTTCAGAGCCACATTCATATCGGGAGCCAAAGGTGCGGTGTCAAAACCCGAAACAAAAATAGCCTTCGGGGTATCCTTCGAATCAGCGATAATTCCATAGGGACGCTGAATAATCGAAGCCCAAAGACCACTTTCGAGCAACACTGCCACCAACTCCTCCCTCGAAGCCTTCCTGAGGTCGATGCTGAAAGGTTTGTAACTCTGCTGTTCATCGGCCATCACCTCAATGGCGAGAAGTTTGCGCTTCTCTCCACGGCGAACAGCCGAAACACTACCGCTGACGGGCGAAGTGAACATCACCTCCGGATGTGCCTTATCATAGAAAAGCGCACTACCGGCCAAGACTTTGTCCCCTTCTGCCACCAACAGCTTAGGTACGACTCCCTCAAAGGCGAGTGGCGACACAGCATAACGTTCTCCAATAGAGAGTGTTACCACTTGTTTCTCTGCCTCACCCACGAGTTTAATGTCGAGACCTTTTTTGATTTTAATGACTTTCGACATAATCTGTTAAGTGTGAATTTTGAAATTATTTTGTGTTGTTGTATGTGCAATATTCGCGTTATCCCCTAAAAACGCGCACAAATATACTCTTTTTTTATAAATAGGTAAACTATTGTGTTATTATTTTCACACTTTTTTGCTATTGCGAAATTTGTATACCTTTGTGGCGAAGAAAAAGAGTGTAGAGTGATACCGTTTGTAGACATACACACCCACCTCGCCCTTGCGGAGGGTACGGTTGGCCTCATTTCCCACCGACTCGGCATTGAGCCGACCGCAGGGCTTGGGGCTGCCTGCTCCGTGGGCATACACCCTTGGGATGTTGATAGGATTGAACAGGTGGCTCTGAAATTGGAAAAATTGCACACACTTCCCGCTCGTGCCATTGGCGAAGCGGGGCTTGATAGAGCGTGCGATGCGGATTTTGTCAGGCAAAAGGAAATTTTTGAAAGACAGGTTGTTATAGCATCTGAGCGAAACCTTCCCTTGATTATTCACTGCGTGAGAGCACAGAGTGAGATTTTGGCAATTTTGCGCCACTACCCCAACCTCAAAGCCGCAATTTTCCACGGCTTTATCAGCTCGCCGGAGCAAGCCTCCGAACTGACTTCGCGCGGCTACTTCCTCTCGTTTGGCTTTGGAGCCCTGCGCTCGCCCAAGACGGTAAATGCCCTAAGGGCGTGTCCAAGTAGTGCATTGTTCCTTGAGAGCGACACCGCAAAGAATGGTATTTCCACTCTGTATGAGCAAGTTGCCGAGGTACGAAAGGTAGACATAGCAACACTTAAAAGAGAAATTTACGATAACTACATAAGAATTTTTGGATGAGTTGGACTGAGAGGACCGAACTATTGTTGGGCGAAGAGAAACTCAACATCCTGCGCAATGCACACGTGCTGGTCGTTGGGCTTGGGGGCGTTGGTGCCTATGCGGCAGAGATGATTGCAAGGGCAGGCGTGGGGCGTATGACCATAGCCGATGCCGACACCGTAGGGGTGTCAAACATCAATCGCCAATTGCTTGCGCTCAATTCTACCATTGGTAGAGAAAAGAGTGCCGTTATGGCTGAGCGACTGCGAGATATAAACCCGCAAATCGAACTCAATGTGGTGTGCGACTACATCCGCGATGAAAAGACCTACACCCTGCTTGACGCCGCCTCCTACGACTATGTTGTGGATTGCATCGACACCCTTTCACCAAAGGTAAATCTCATCGCAGCGGCCCTTGAAAGGGGTATTCCTGTGGTTAGTTCTATGGGTGCAGGGGCAAAGACTGACCCCACGTTGATTGAGGTGAAGGACATTGGCAAGAGCCACCACTGCCCGCTGGCTCATATGTTGCGCAAAAGACTGCACAAACTCGGTATTCGCAGTGGTTTTTATGCTGTATTTTCGCCGGAGCCCGTAAGGGAGGGGGCGATGATTATAGCCGAGGAGACAAACAAGAAATCAAATGTGGGCACAATCTCCTACATTCCTGCCACTTTTGGTTGTGTTTGTGCCAGTGTTGTCATCCGAGATTTGCTCGGAGAGATGCAGTAAAAACTCTACAAACCGCCCTTATAATAATACGTAGGCGGCTTTTCAACTATACAAACACACAAAAAGCGAGGGCCGAGAAGCCCTCGCTTTGACTTTTTATCTTTTTGTAACCATCTTACAGGATTCGCAAATTTGGTTGAAACAACACTTAAAAGTGTTGCACGTTTTGTAAAAATTATTCTTATATTTGTGGTGTCGAAAGGCTTATTGCCCGTAGATAAATATATTTCGAAAGTGTTTTTCGATTTTGTCCTTGCTTGAAAATGTGGAAGTTTTCTGAATGAAAGGATAAACGAACAGCACTCATTCCTTGTATAGTCGTGTGGCTATGCACGTTTTTTGCGTGCAAACACCCCATACTATTCAAGTGTGGGGCATTGTAGCGTTTATTTTCATTCGGGTCATTCCACAACCTTCAAGCTGATAAACGAAAATCAACTCCACACTTTCTTTTTTTTACTAACTCGGAGTATGGGGTTCCTCCACAAAAAAATTAACAATATGCTATTTTTTACAAGCGAGGAAAAGGCCGCCATTATGCGCCTTGCCATGGCTATGGTAAGTATTGATGGTGAAATTGCCAAGAAAGAGACAGCCTTGTGCGTTCTAGTTTCCACAAATCTCGAAATGGATGATTCTGAATTAGAATTGTCTGAGGCACTTGATTTTGCACAAGCAACTTACATTGTGTCTAATATGACAAAAGATGAAAAAACTTTTGTTTGTTCTTTTATTGCTAAAATTATTACTACAGATGGAGTTAGACATCCCGCTGAATTGAAATTATGGAACCTTATGTCTGCTATGTGTAATTTCCACTTATCACTTGATGATGCCGTAAGTAAATTTTTCGATTATGTTTAATTATCTATTTGGTCAAAAAAAAGTTTTAATACCACTACGAGAGAGGTATGAAGCAATAATTCAAGCACTTTCTAATGATGGCAAGGCTGTTATCTTCAAAGAGAATAAAACCTCCGTATCTTGGGGAATGGCGAATGCTTTTGCAAAAACAATTTATACTTTAAAAGATGACAACGAAGACTACATAACTATCACGTATTCTTCCGAGTCAGCATTATTTGGCTCTTATTTCAAAGAATGGATATTCTCAAAACAATCAAGCACGGAAGATATACTCTTGAAGATAGGCATAGACACACTTAATCTATTTCAAAAATGAACACAAGAAGACACGGCAGAATTGTACATTACTGCAATCTACTAAAACTAAGAAGTTGGGATAAAAAAGATGTCATCGACTACCTTGATGCCTATTTTGAAAATCCAAGGTCTACAAATTCTATGTCGCTTAGGAAGAAAATACTGCAATTGGAGTTAGACAATATAGCTGATAGTATAATTGATTATATTAATGGAGAGGAAAGGGATTTCAAAGAGTATAAAACTCGTTATCCAGACACTCCTGATGAGTTAATATGGCCGAAAATTTATGGCGATTATGACAAACTTATTAACCAACATATTACACAAGCAAAAGATGTTGCTCGCACCGATACCGCTGCAAAAGGATGCTTTTATTTTTCCTATTTAATACCCGTCATCATCCTTATAATAATACTGTGTACTAATTGCTAATGTAAAAAAATGCGCTATTTGGCGCATTTTTTTACATTAACATTTAATAGAACTGATAGCCTGTAATATTCCTAAAACCTCGCAAAAGGTCCTCGGTTGTCATTCTTTTTTTGCCCGAAAGTTGCAGTTCTTTCACATCAATCACACCATCGGCGCACACAACTTTAATGTAGTGTTTATCATCCGAGAGAATGGTGCCCGCCGACTTACCGCTACCCTCGCCCGCTTCAAACGATGCTTCAAAAATCTTAGCCGTGAGGTTTTCGCCCAATGCACCCCAAGCGGCAGGATAAGGCGAAAGACCTCGTATTTGGTTGATGATAAGTGTTCCGTTTTGCGAAAAATCAATGTGGCAATCCTCCTTGAAAATCTTGGGTGCGGGTTTGAGTTCAACCCCCTCCAGCATACTCTCTTGCTCCATTGGAGTACATTCGCCCGCAGCGAGTTTCTCCACCGTTTCAAGCACCAAGTTCACACCACAATACATTAACTTATCGTGCAGAGTACCAACATTGTCAGACGGCTCAATCTCAACCTTTACTTGACCTATCACTGCCCCCTCGTCAATCTGCGGATTGAGCAGGAAAGTGGTAACGCCCGTAACCGTTTCGCCATTCATAATCGCCCTATTGATTGGGGCCGCACCTCTATATTGCGGAAGCAACGAAGCGTGCAGATTGAAGGTACCCAAGCGTGGGGCCGCCCAGATGACCTCGGGCAACATCCTGAAAGCAATCACAATGCCCAAGTCGGCATCGAGAGCCTTGAAAGCCTCCACAAACTCCTCATTTTTCAGTTTTTCGGGCTGCATAATGGGCAGGCCAACCTCACTGGCGTAGCGTTTCACGGCACTCTCGTTCACCTTTAATCCCCTACCCGATGGTTTGTCGGGCGTGGTAACAACGGCCACAACATTATATCCGCCCTCCACAAGGGCCTTCAGAGGGGCAACCGCAAAATCGGGCGTACCCATATATACAATGCGCAAATCTTTGGCTTGTTTCATACGAAAAATATATTTACAAAACGGATTCTATTTCTTTTTCAGCCTACCTGCCAACTGCTGCACTTTTGCCTTTGCTTTGCCGAACTGGACCACATACCAATCGACATTGAAGAGGTTGGAGTCGTTGGTGGCTATTCGCGTGAGATAGAGTGCGATAGGTAGCAGTATGATGGCCGAAAACCACATACCGAAGGCTGTATTCCAAGTACCCTCTTTGGCCATCTTTTCGCCCGCAATGCTGATGACGTAGTAGATGACAAAGAAGAGCACCGACACCACCACCGGCATTGCAAGGCCACCCTTGCGGATGATGGCTCCGAGGGGGGCACCAATAAGGAAGAAGATGATGACCGAAATGGGTAGCGACACCTTCCTATGCCACTCCACCTGCGAGCGGTAGAGTTTGTTGAGCGTCTCCTTGGCAGTGTTCTCGTTGCGATTGAGCGAGTAGCGAGAGTTGCGGGCATTGGTTTTGGCAGTCTGCACAATATCACGCTTCTGCTTGATTGTCAGCGTATCAAGTGCCTTCATCAGGTTTGTGGGCACCTTGTAGGAGTAGTCCACCTTGACGGTATCAAAGAGCCCCAGAGCCGATTCGTCTTCCGTGAGGAGGTTATTCTTCAGCAGTGGCTCATAGGAGCGGGCCGAGCCACGGTCGGCCTCCACACGCAGAGAGTCAATATCCACCTGCAACTCACTTGTAGTCTTGGTCTGATGGTTGCTAAAAAGGTTCATATCGGTGCGCGAGAAGTCGAAACCCTCAATCTCCAGCGCACCATTTTGCACCTTAAAAATCTGATGACGGATGGCATTCTCGGTGTTCCACTTGTAGTTGCGAGTGGTTTCGTAGGTCTGACCATTGTAGAGTTTAATCATCAGGAACTTCTTATCGTCAGACATATAGATATATCCCGAGTCGGCCACTGTGGTGGTCATATTGCCGTTGCGGTCGCGTGTGTCGTAGATGAGGATGTCGTTCAGCAGGCCCGTGTCGGGGTCTTGGTGTCCCACCCTAATGTTCATATTCTCAATGCCGTTGAAGAATATGCCGTCCTTGAACTCCATCGTCTCTTTTTGCTGCTTGATGTCGTAGAGGATAGCCATCATCTTCTTGTTGGAATAGGGCACAAGATTGTTCACCACAAAGAAGCTGCTCACAGCCACCACCAATACCACGCCGATGAGTGGTTTGAGAATGTTGGGTAGCGACATACCGGCCGACTTCATCGCAAGGAGTTCATTGTGTTCTCCGAGGTTACCCATTGTCATAATGGCCGCAAAGAGGGTGGCCAGAGGGATGCCCAGCGGCATCATATTGGCCGTGGCGTAGAAGAGCAATTCCACAATCACGTCAAAACTCAAACCCTTGCCCACGAGTTCGTCAATATAGCGCCACACGAAGTTCATCATCAGGATAAACATCACGATGAAGAACGAGAGCACCATTGGGCCCAAGAAGGCTTTGAGTGTAAATTTGTGAATTGTTTTCAACTCTTTTATCGGTATTTTTTCTACGACAAATTTTCTCTTCTGCGTGCGCTCTTGCGCCTATGCGAGGGCAAAGTTAGCAGTTTTACAATAAAAAGCGTAATTCCGAGCAAAATTATTGTGGTTGCACCCACAGGAAAATCCACCTCATAGGCCACCCACAAGCCAACCACATTGCCCACCACTGCAAACAGCGAGGCCAACAGCAGGATGCGTGGGTAGGACTTTGTGAGTGCAGAGGCGATAACGGCCGGCACCGTAAGGAGCGAAATGAGCAACACGATGCCCACGATGCGGATGGAGAGCACGATGGTTATGGCCGTGAGCACGGTCATTGCAGTGAGGATTAGGTTGGCCCTAACGCCCTGACTGCGAGCATAGTCCTTGTCGAATGAAGCCCACATCACGGGCCTGTACCACAACAGCATAACCACACACAGCACCCCAACCAACACCTCCAAGGCTACAATATTGGAGTGTCCCACGGTGAGCACATCGCCAAAGAGGAAACTCATAAGGTTGGGCGCATAACCCGGGGTGGCGAATATAAACAAGGTGCCGATGGCCATACCGAGGCTCCATACAATTCCGATGGCCGAGTCCTCACGGATGCGCCCTTTGGCCCCCGCCCACTCTATTCCAAGGGCGGAGAGGATGGCGAAAATCATCGCCCCACCGATGGGATTGAGCCCAAAGTGGTAGGCAATGCCAATGCCGCCAAAGGAGGCGTGGGTGATGCCTCCGCCGAGGAAAACCAAGCGGCGAGTGACCACATATGTGCCCACAATTCCGCAGGCCACACCCGACAGCACAGCCGCCAAAAGTGCGTCTACCAGAAAATCGTAGGTCCCCAAAGCCTCAAAAAAGTTCATAAATCCTCCCTCTCGGTTGTTAAAAGTGTGCAAAGGTACTCAAAAGTCGCAAAAAAATTCATATTTTCGCACCAAATTATAGCACAATAATGAAGGTAAGTTTCCACACTCTGGGTTGCAAACTCAACTTTTCCGAAACATCCACCATCGCACGTGAGTTCATTGAGGGTGGCCACGAGCGCACCGAGCGTGTGCAGGAGGCCGATGTGTGCGTGGTAAACACTTGTTCCGTCACGGAGCACGCCGACAAGAAGTGCCGCAACCTGATTCGCCGCCTACATAAGCTCAACCCCTCGGCCATAATTGCCGTAACGGGCTGTTATGCCCAACTCAAACCGCAGGAGATTGCCGCCATTGAGGGTGTGGACATTGTGTTGAGCAACAACGACAAAGGCGACCTCTATCGCAAAGTGGCCGAACTCGGAGCAAAGGGCACACGCCAAGAGGTAACGAGTTGCACCACCGAGGAGATTACCCGATTCTTTGCGGCCTTCTCTTCGGGCGACCGCACCCGTGCATTCCTCAAGGTGCAGGATGGATGTGATTATTGTTGCAGTTATTGTACCATTCACAACGCCCGAGGTTCCAGTCGCAATATGCCCATTGCCGACCTCGTGAGGGAGGCCGAAGCGATTGCCGCAGGTGGGCACACGGAGATTGTCATCACGGGTGTGAATACGGGCGACTTTGGGCGCACCACGGGCGAGAGTTTTGCCGACCTGCTGCGTGCGCTCGACAAGGTGGAAGGCATTGAACGTTACCGCATTTCGTCCATTGAGCCCAACCTGCTCACAGACGAGATTATTGACATCTGCGCCTCCTCGCCCAAGTTCCAGCCCCACTTCCACATCCCCATTCAGAGCGGATGCGACAGGGTGCTTGGAGCTATGCGCCGCCGCTACACCACAGCGATGTTTGAGGCCCGCATTGAGGCTGTGAGGAGGGCTATGCCCGATGCTTTCATCGGCATTGATGTAATTGCCGGCTTCCCGGGCGAGAGCGATGAGGAGTTTGAGCAGACCTACAATTTCCTCGAGCGTCTGGCCCCTGCCTACCTCCACGTATTCCCCTTCTCCGCACGCGCCAACACTCCCGCCGCAGCGATGAAAAACAAAGTACAGGACTCCGTCAAAACCGCACGTGCAGCCCGCCTTGAAGCCCTCTGCGAGCGTCTGCACCGCAATTTCTACGAGAAATATGTCGGCACCGAGGCAACCGTGCTGTGGGAGAGTTCGCCAAAGGCCGGACAAATGGTGGGTTTTACGGAAAACTACATCAAAGTGAAAATGCCTTTCGACCGAGAGCGCATCAACAAAACTATGCGCGTGCGCCTTTTGCAGGTAGACAAGGGGGGCGAAATGTTGGTGGAAGAGATTTTTTAGTATATTTGTGAGTTGAACGGAAATAAACTGAGATAACGATGAAGTCTATTCGTAGAAAAATAAGTGTGGGTTTCATAGCCCTGATTGTGGTACTCTTCTTCTCAGGCGTGATTGCCTACGCCGAGATGAGTCGCCTGCGTAGGGATACTGAGGTTGTCATTGAGCAGGGAGCGCAGGCTACCGAATTTGCAAAAAGTATGCTCAACGCCTTGCAGGTGCAGAATAGTGCTGTGCTGAAGATGATTATCCTCGGCGACCAATCGCCCTCGGAGGAGTACACCACGGGCCTGCTCACCTTCAATGCAGCCCTACTGGAGGCTATGGAGAGTGCAACCGACCATACCGATTTAGACAAGATTTACAGGGCTAACGAGCACTACCACGCCATCGTGGAGCAACACACCGCCACCATCACCACCGAGGCGGCCGACAAGGATTGGTATATGAGTAGTTACGTGGATGCCTACTACGCCCTTGACACAGCCATCAAAGAGTATATGTCCTCGCCCAGTAACTCCATTGCGGTGCGTATGAGCAAGATTGAGGACAGCATCTACCGCACAATCACACCAAGTATTCTCACGCTGATTGTTGCCATTATAATTGTGTGTATGTTTTACTTCTTCATCGACACCTACTACACCCGCCCCGTGCAGCGCATCAGCAAGGCACTCGGTTTCTATGTGGAGTCCAAACTTCCCTACAAGGTTAAGATTGACGAGAGGAGCGAACTGATGGACCTGAACAACAACATCGTTGAACTCATCGAGCAGAACAAGAAACAATAACAACCTCTTTCCACCGACACAACTATGAGAGTACAGGTAGTGTTCAGATATATAGGTATGGTGCTGCTCTTTGAGTCGGCATTTATGCTGCTATCGGCAGGCATTTCCTATTGGAATGGCGTGGATGGGGGCTTTACTCCCCTACTACTCTCGTTCCTACTCACGGCTCTGCTGGGTAGTTTCCCACTGATATTCGTAAACAAGGGTGGCACGATGACCTCCAAGGAGAGTTACGCCATTGTGATTGGTGCGTGGTTGGCCTCCTGCTTTGTGGGAATGTTCCCCTACCTGCTGTGGGGTGGCGAGTTTTCGGTTGTGAATGCTTGGTTTGAAAGCGTATCGGGCTTTACCACAACAGGAGCATCCATATTGAACGATGTCGAAGGGTTGCCCAAAGGACTCCTCTTTTGGCGTAGCGTTACGAATTGGATTGGCGGTGTGGGCGTTGTGATGTTTGCTCTGGTGATTTTACCCCTGATGGGCCGCAGCCGAATGACCGTGTCAAGCCTTGAAATATCCTCAATGGCGAGGGACAACTACCGCTACCGTTCCTCAAAGATTATGCAGATTTTGCTCTCCGTTTACCTCGGAATGACACTCCTCTGCATCGTTGCACTCAAGTTGGCCGGTATGGGTTGGTTCGATGCTGTGAACCACAGCTTTTCGGCGATGTCCACGGGTGGTTTCAGCACCAAGAATGCCAGCATTGGGGCATTCAATAGCGTGTGGATTGAGCTGATACTCATATTCTTTATGTTTACCAGCAGTTTGCACTACGGTATAATTTATGCAACCATCATCGGGCGCAAGAACAACATCTTCCGCACCGAGGCCGCCAAGTTCTACATCGGCACCACACTGGTCATCTGCCTTGCCACCTCGCTTGCCCTTTGGGCCGCAGGCAACTATGGCACCCTCTGGGAGTCGTTGCGCTATGGTTGCTTCCAAGTTGTGTCGATTGTTACCACCTCCGGCTTTGCCACAGCCGACACCACCGTGTGGCCCGCATTGGCTGTGTGCTTGCTGATGTGGGTGTCGGTGCAGGGCGGTATGGCAGGTAGCACCTCTGGTGGCCTTAAGAGCGACCGAGTGCTCATTGCGGGCAAACTAATCAAGGCTCGCATCAAACAGCAACAGCACCCCAACGCCATCATCCGTATCAAAAACAACGGTGTGGTGCAGGAGAACGACCTTGTGAACTTCGCAATTCTCTATATTGTTGTCTACGGCTGCACCATCCTTGGTGGCACTCTGCTGAACGCGGCCTGCGGTGTGGACCTTATGACGGCCTTCTCGGCATCCATCGCCTCCACGGGCAACATAGGCCCCGGCTTTGGTGAGGTGGGCTCGTTGGACAACTTCTCCGCAGTGCCCGCCACGGTGCGCATTGTGAGCACGTTGCAGATGCTCTTGGGCCGTTTGGAAATCTTCGGACTCATTCAATTCTTCTTGATGAAATGGTGGAAATAAGGACTCTCACACGCACGTTGATTGCGTTGGCAATAACACTCACGGTGTCGCTCACCTGCTCGGCTCAACAGGTGTTTGTGGAACGACAGCTCAAACAACTCGCCCTGCGCAGTGAGCGTGTGGAGGCACTCCTCGCATCCACGAAGGAGGCTTTTGCCGCCACCCCCACCGACTCGTTGGCAAAGGTTGTCTTTGAACTCGAAAAGCAGAAGGAGGCCATCGCCACCGCTATTGCAACGCTATCAACCTCGCTGGAGGAACAAGAGAGAGCAAAGGAGGAGGCCAACGAGCCTCCGGTGCTCACCCCCGCCGAGGAGCGACTCAAAATGCTCTTCGCCACCTCCACACGCCGCTATGCTATGATTGAGAACGAGGTGGAGAAGATTATTGCCGAGTATGCCGAGGTCTACAAGGAGGCTGCCGCAGCCATTGAGGCCCACGATGTGGCCGAAACGATGAAGGAGGCCAACGCCCACCACAAAACCTACACTACGGGCGTGGAGCGAATGAAGACCCTCGCCGACCAGATTGCCGACCGTAGCTACCGCCTCTTTATGAGCAAATCGGCCGCCTATGTGGGCTTTGCCGACTCGCTCGGTATGAGTGCCGAGAAGGAGTACTACATCCAGAGCGAGCAGGAGGTGGAGAACTCTATGATTGAGAAACTCAAAGGCGAGTGCACCGACATTGACGTGGCGATGTATCCCTACCGTAAGGCCGTGCTGCTCAACTTGGAGGTCAAGATTGCCCGCAGACTGTGCGGTGGCAAGTGGGCCGACTCGCTCTTGCAGCGTATGGCGACCATCAACCCCGAAGACGCCAAGTTTGCACCTCTGGATGGGCCCAAACGCTCCAAAGCGAAGTTTTCCGATGTCGTTGTGGGTGGCAAGACAAGGTACGCCTCCGTGGGCGACATTCCCCGTATCAAGGTGCCTGCCGAGGGAGAGATGTACTCCATTCTGCTGGGCAACTACGCCTCACTACCCTCCATCAAGACCTTCCGCAACACCTCTCCCCTCTACACCGAGCGCCGAGAGGATGGGCGCACCTACGTATACGCAGGACTCTTCCCCACCCTCCAAAGCGCACGTGGTGGCGTTGAGAAGTTGCGCAAGGCGGGCTTCAAACAACCCTCCATTGTGATGTGGCGTGAGGGTATCCGCAGGGATGATTGGGTGGACCGTGCGGCCACTCCCACCTCCACATTGACTTTCTACCGACTGGAAATTGTGGGCCCTGCTGAAGGTTTGAGCGCAGAGGTTATGGAGGCCATCAAGTCGAAGGCTCCGAACAAGGAGATTTCGCGCTACACCGCCCCCACAGGCGAGGTTGTCTACACGGTTGGCATCTTCACCAAACGTCCCCAAGCCGATGCGGTGCTTGCAGCCGTACAAGCGGCCGACACCTCCGCCAACGCCAAGATTGCCGAAATCAAGAAGTAGTGTGGTGAGCAGAGTGTGCACATCTCCTTGCCGCTATGGCATAGGGATATAACAGGCGTTCCATACTCTTTACACATCTTTTTCGGTCAAACGTCTTTGTTTTGTCAGTGAGAATATGACACATTGTCAGCCCGTGGAGTGTGGAATGGATATTGTAACCTTGTTTCCAAAAGCAAAGTAAACCCCAACACAAATCAATGAGAGACAAGATGAACAAAAGCAAATTCAATGTAGACAAAAAGAGTGTAACCGAAGGTGACATAGTTGTTGCCACGTGGGAGTGCGACCTGCCCGATAATGTCATTCTCACCATCGACAATGGCTTCAACACCTCACGCCTACAATTACCCGATAGTGGTACAAGGTCTTTGGCTGTGCAAAAATCCAAGAATGGAAAAACAACTCTTCGACTTACAACGTCAAAGGGTGGAAAGATTGAGCACAATGAGATCGTCATTAGGGTGAAAAACATAAAACCCATAAAGGCAAAAGTTCATCGTCCACACTCAGCCGGCACCAAAGGCCGCTTTTCACCAAAAGAGTGGTTTAGTCGTGTGGCCTACCGTTTACGTAGTGTCGGGCAACAGATTGCCTACGGTTGGCGTATGCTTCCTGAGCGCAAGCGTAGGACCTACAAAATTATCATTGCTGTGCTGATAGCCCTGTGGATTGGCACACTCTCCCAAAATGCCGGCTATCGTGCAGGTTATGAGCGTGGCAGACAAGATGCAATCTCTGCTTCCAATACCCACCACAGCTAACGGACCAACTACACACGTCACTAAATTAACAAAGAGCCGAGAACGCACACACGCTGTTCTCGGCTCTTTGTTGTAGATTTGTATTCTCCTTTTAGAATGTAAGCGACAGAGTCATTCCGGGTGCAACACCAAGGCCACCCTGCATAGGCACAGCATTCAGCGAGGGATACATTTCAACCTCCACCGAAGAACGCATCGAGCGCAAGTCGGTTTCATACATGTTTTTCACTTTTGCCACCTGCGTTGCATCCACAATAGACCATATTGCAATACCAAGGTGCGCAAGAGAAGTCAATAAAGCAAGACCTTCAACATCCTCAACAATAGACACAATTGTTACAATGTCACACATTGTAGACAGCGCAAATTGACCAAAACCTCTACCTGCTTCGCCGCAAATCAATTGTCCAAGGCCTGGAATAAAGAAAGAAGCGACTCCGCTCCACGCCGGACTATATCTTTCATATCCTCCGGGACGATACATTCGATAGTCGTACAGCTTTTTCAGCTGGTCATATTTCATACCCACTTGGATATGGTCTGCCATTCCATAATCAAACTCTTGATAGGGTGAATATGGAGTAGCATAAGTGGTAGTGCGGGCAGGTGTAGGTACGGTGCGCTGATTGCCAAAAATCTCGTTGCGGCCCGAAGCATAGCGAATCATCAGGATTTCCGACTTGGGCATAGTGTAAAGCACTCCATTGGGCTCGCTAAACAGCACATACTTAACATTTTGTGCATCAATCTCTTTCACGATAACTTTGATGTCCTCGCCATTGTTCTTGGTGAGCAAATCCTGTGCGTTCATTGCTACTGCACTCATAATCAATGCAGTTGCCAAAAGTAAAAATTTCTTCATAAGTTTAATGATTGTTTTTGGGGTTAAAAGAATGTGTTATTTTGCATAAAAAGTCTTGCGGTTTGTTTTTCCTCCATCAGAAGTCATCCATCGACTCGCCTTCTCGTCATACCATTTGGGACGCCACTCTACCTCAATAGTAGAATCAGATGAATCGATAAAGATGGTGGTGTTCCAAGTCTCATTTTGTTTTGTGCCATTTGCACCTGTGCTAAAATAAGTCCAACCTGCGGATTTAGACACCTTTACATAATCATCGTTCCATCCACTTTTGTTTATAATTGTACCATTTAATGGACGCACTTCTATTCCAAATTCTGTAATTCCATCATACCAAATTCCTTCTTCGTGGCCAAAACCGAAGCTCAATGCATACGTATAACCAGGACTGACTAAAAACTTTTCCATATACATATGAAATGTGAAATCATTCCTATCATCGGCACTGGAATCTGAGTCTGTGTTGTTATCATTTTCGTTATTTACATCAAAATCTGGCATAAATGGGAATTCTATGTCGCACGATGTCAGGACAAATAGTCCGACAATGATAATTAGTAATTTCTTCATCTATTGTTCTTGGGTTTTTGTGTTTCATTCCTACTCTCTCGGGATTTTCGGATTCTTCCCGTACCACTGGTGTTTCACACACCTGACCTTTACGCACAAAAAAAAGAGCATGGTACTTTTAGTGTACATTGCTCTTACGAGGTGTTTGGCGAACCCTGACTTACAATATAACGACAAAAAGCCCACGCTCAATGCGTGAGCATTCTACCATTATCATTCCAAGTCATTACATTTAGTCGCCAAACTTTCGTAAGAGGAACAATTATGCTAAAACGCTTTTTCCTTAATATATATTTCCCTAAAATGTGCGTAAGCAATTACGCTATTCTGTCATAGGCAAATTGTTTTTGTATGGTTAAACTTTGTGCAAATATATATATTTTTTTATAAAATCTCCTCGGTGGCTTCCAGCAGACCCTCATACATTGTGGGGTGTGAGTGGACAGCAGAAGCAATTTGGCGGGCAGTGAGGCCCAAGCGTTTGGCCAGCGTGGGCTCGCCAAGCATCTCCGTAACCGCTCCGCCAATGATGTGTGCGCCAAGTAGTTGGTCCGTCTTTGCATCGTAGACCAACTTCACAAGGCCATCCCTATCGCCGGCAGCCGTAGCCTTGCCCGAAGCCATATACTGATACCTGCCGACCTTTACCTCATAGCCCTGCTCGATGGCTTGCTTTTCGGTGAGGCCCACCATCGCAACCTCGGGCGAGGTGTAGACACACGAGGGAATGGTGGTGTAGTCCACAGGGGTAACACTCTCGCCACAAATAGCCTCCACACACACCGTAGCCTCGGCCGAAGCAACGTGGGCCAGTGCAGGAGTGGCGATGATGTCGCCAATGGCATAGATGCCCTCAATGTTGGTGCGGTAGAACTCATCTACCACAATCTTATCCCTCTCCACTTTCACACCGAGTTCCTCCAAACCGAGCCCCTCAATGTTGCTCTTCACGCCCACGGCCGAGAGCACCACCTCCGCAGTGAGGGTGGCTGCGCCCTTCTTGCCCTCCACATCGACCTCGCAACCATCTGCACCCACACGCACAGCCTTGACAGCCGTGCCCGTGAGCACCGTGGCCTTCATCTTGCGGAACGAGCGCTCCAGCGTGCGGCTTATCTCCTCATCGGCCAGAGGGAGCATTTGGGGCAGATATTCCACCACCGTAACCTGCACACCCAGAGCCGCATAGACCCACGCAAACTCGCAGCCAATGGCTCCCGAGCCCACGACAATCATACTCTTGGGCAGGTGCTCCATCACAAGGGCCTCCTTTGAGGAGAGGATGCGCACTCCGTCCACGGGCATTATCGGAATCTCCCTTGGGCGCGAGCCCGTGGCGAGGATGATGTGGTCGGCCTCAATGCGCTCCACCGAGCCATCGGGAGCCACAACCTCCACCACTCCACGCTCCACAATGTGTCCGTGGCCAGTGTAGACCTCCACACCTGCCTTTTTGAAGGCAAAGGCAATACCTTTGTTCATCTGTTCGGCCACAGCCCTACTGCGTGCCACCATCTTCCCGAGCGATGGGCGCACCTCGCCCTCAAACTCCACACCATAGTTGGCAGCCGAAGTCATATAGTGATAGACCTGTGCACTCTTCAAGAGGGCCTTGGTGGGAATACAGCCCCAATTGAGGCACACTCCACCCAACTCGGCTTTCTCCACCACGGCAACCTTGCGCCCCCTCTTGGCGGCTTTGAGTGCGGCAACGTGTCCGCCCGGGCCACTGCCAATGACAACAATGTCGTACTTCATACCAAACAGATATATAGTCGTTTATGTGCTTCTATCTAAACCGTCTATTTAACCACCTTCAGCACCTCGCCATTGTCCTCGGCAATGGCACGAAGGAATTTCTCGGAGTAGCCGGGTTGGTCGGGGAAGGCAGGCTGCGAGGGGTGGTATCCGTTGTTGAGGAACGCCCCACTCTCATCCTGCTTCTTGATGTTACCATCAATGTATTTCACCATCAGATAGTTGTCCAAATCGCTCCATTTGCTCCACAACTCCTGTGCAGTGCGCACGGAGAACTTGGTTGCACCCTTCTTCATACCGCCAATGGTCTTACGCGAGAGTTGTTCATCGGCAATCTGCACCTTGAGGAGTTGGTCGTTCTCCCACTCGTCAATCACCTTGCGCACCTCGGCACCGATGTAGTCGTAGCGCAGGTAGGCAAACTGTGCGATGCGGTTGGTTACCCAGAACATCGAGCGGTCGCTGTAGGTGAGAATGTCGGCAGTCTCCTCGCTCAAGCACTCGGGTACAGAGGTCGAGCCACAGTAGATAGGTGTGAGGGGCGAGGTTGCGGCGTCATCGGTACCAAACCAAATCACACCTCCGATGGGGTCGGGCAACTGCTTACGGGCCTGTGCCACAAACCAAAAACCGGTCTGCTGGGTGGCAATAGCCCTCTCGTTCACATACTCCACACCGTCTACCTCAAAGCCCATAGGCCTCCAACGGTAGGGGCACTTGCTGCCACCGGCACCAAGGTCGGTGGTCATATCCATCACGGTACCCTCGTAGTGGTCCCTCATCATATCAAAGACATCCTTGGGGGAGAGTTTCTTGGTGGGCTTAACCCACAGAGGCATAGGGTTGTTGGGGTTGTGGCCGAGGGCGTAGTCCTCGTAGATGTCCATACCCTCTGCAAACCTGCGGAAGAAACTCCACACCCTTGCCTCGCAGCCCCTCATTGCGCTGAAATCCAGCGGAGCATAGGCTGCGCAGAAGCTGAAATCCTCATCGGCACCACTGAAATAGCCCTTCTCGCGTGCAAAGGTGATAACATCCTCGGCATAGAGGCAATTCTCGGGGTCGTTGAGCGGGAAGGTCGAGATGCGGGCCTGATTTGCGTGGGCGGAGATGTACCCATCGGGGATGCGCCTTGCCACCCAAACGATACCCTTCTGCTCGGGGCCCTTGCCAATGAGTTCCATAATCCAAGCCTCCTCTTTGTCGGCAATGCTGAAGCTCTCGCCACTGGATGCGTAGCCGTAGGTGTTGGCCAACTCCACAATCACGTCAATGGCCTCACGTGCCGTCTTGGCCCTTTGGAGAGTGATGTAGATGAGTGAGCCATAGTCAATTCCGCCCTTGGGGTCCTCCAACTCGTGGCGGCCACCAAAGGTTGTTTCGCCAATAATGAGCTGGTGCTCGTTCATATTACCGATGGTCGAATAGGTCCTCTCCACCTGCGCAATTTCGCCCAAGTAGCGGCTGGTGTCCCATTCGTGCACTTTCAGCAACGAGCCCTTCTTGAACTTACCTGCGGGGGTGTGGTAGAGGGCACCATAGAGTTGGTGCGAGTCGGCAGCATAGGAGACCATCACCGAGCCATCGGTGGAGGCACCGCGTGTAACAATCAGGTTGGTGCAAGCCAACGCACTACCCCACGCACACAGCATTGCAAGGGCAAGGAAAATCGTTTTCTTCATCATTTTCTATCTTGAATTAAATTAGTTTTTCAACACATCGAACAAATATAAAAATTATTCCTAATTTTGTCAAACAAACCATCAGGAAAAATGTCAATAGCATCCGAAATAGCACGATTGCACGGCGAACTGCCCGCAGGGGTTACCCTCGTGGCGGTATCCAAGTTTCACCCCGTGGAGGCTCTCCGAGAGGCCTACGATGCGGGCCAACGAATCTTTGGCGAGAGCCGCCCGCAGGAGATGTGTGCCAAGCGTGAGCAGATGCCGGCCGATGTGGAGTGGCATATGATTGGCCACCTCCAAACCAACAAGGTGAAGTACATTGCTCCCTTTGTGAGCCTCATACATTCGGTTGATAGCGAGCGACTTGCGGCCGAGATTGAACGCCAAGCGGAGCGTTGCGGACGCACCATTGAGGTGCTCTTTGAGGTGCACCTTGCCGAGGAGGAGAGCAAGAGCGGTTGGGATGCAGCGGAACTCTTGGCGTGGGCCGAGAGTGTGGACTTTGCCACCCGCCTACCCCACATTCGCCCCCGAGGGCTGATGACCATCGGCACCCTCACGGAGGATGTGGAACTCAATAGGAGGGAGTTTGTGCGTTTGAGGGAATTGTTTGAGCAGTTGCGCCCAAGATTTGGCGAGCAGTTCGACACCCTTTCGATGGGTATGACCTCCGATTACCACGAAGCCATAGAGTGTGGCAGCACAATGGTCCGCATCGGCTCAATGATTTTTGGCGAAAGAGAGTGATTTTTTTGTCCAACGTCTAACGACAATAGAAACAAAAGAGCCTGTCTAACAAGTTTTTTGTTAGGCAGTTTTTTTAGTTATAATCGTAGTAAATAGTAAATAAGATTTGGAAAATAGCACCAAAAGATATATATTTGTGTAAATAAAGAAACGCAGTGATTTTGCGTTGAACTG
>JAFQNC010000028.1 GCA_017396085.1 Tidjanibacter sp.
GAGAAAAATCGAAGGGTGGATGTGAAAAAATATAGTACTATGTATTGCAAGGTACTAAAATATTTTCATATATTTGCATTACAAAACACTCTAATACTTTTACGACAGTGAACAAAACACTCAAAGTCAGAATCGGTCAAACCGTGTTTACAATCGAGGGCGATGCCCATCGAATCCTTAGCGACTATCTCGATGACATTGCCGCAAGGTGTGAGGAGTCCTCACGCAAAGAGGTGGTGGATGATGTGGAGATGCGCATAGCCGACCTTTTCAGCGGTTGGTTGGGCAACCCGGCCAACGTGGTCGATACCTATCTTGTGCGCCGTGCGCAGGAGACCATTGGTCGCCCCGAGGAGTTCGGCGAACTCAAAGAGCCCACCCGCAAGGCGGGCGAGGGCGAGGAGCCCAAGAGGTTGTTGCGCAGCAGGAGCGACAAGGTTATCGGTGGTGTGTGTGGTGGCATTGCAAAGTTCACTAACATCGACCCCACCCTATTGCGCGTAGTAACAATGTTGCTGGTGATTTTCGGAGGCCTAAGCCTCTGGATTTACATCGTTTTGTGGCTCTTTATGCCCATTGAGAAGGCCGCATCGGTCGGAACACCGCAAGATTAACCCTCCACCAAAAAACAACAACGAGAAATGACATTTTGGCAAGTACTTTTGGCGATAATATTTCCGCCGTTGGTGGTAATCAACCGTGGCTGTGGCTCGTTTCTGATTACCCTCCTACTCACCATCGCAGGTTGGGTACCCGGGGTAATTGCAGCCCTTGTGATACTCAACAAGCCCGAAAAATAGGCCTACCCCAAAAGGTGTGAGGTAGGCGCCCCCCCCAACACAACATAAAAACAAGAAACAACTTACAAAAACGAGAGAAAGAAAGGATTTTGCTATGGAAGTGATGAACGAACAACCCAAGAAACTCTATCGCAGCCGCAGCCGTATGCTCGGTGGCGTGTGTGGCGGTTTGGCCGAATATTGGAATGTGGACCCCACCCTTATTCGCGTGGCCGTTGCCGTGCTGTTTTTCGTGCCGATGATACCCGTGGTGCTGCCCTACCTGATTATGTGGTTGCTGATTCCGGAGCGCAAGTAAAAGACTGAAACACCGAGATTTATGGCGATAGACATTGACAACGCAAAGGCGCAGATGCGCAAGGGAATACTGGAGTACTGCATACTCTCCATACTCTCTCGCGAGGACTCCTACGCTCCGAAGATTATTGCGGAGTTGAAGGCGGCCGAGATGATTGTGGTGGAGGGCACCCTCTACCCCATCCTCACGCGCCTGAAAAACCAAGGCATCCTTGCCTACCGCTGGGAGGAGTCGCCTCAGGGCCCGCCACGCAAATACTACTCCCTGACGACTGAGGGCAGGGAGGCTCTGCGCCAACTTGACGAGTCGTGGGACTCGTTGGTGGGGCAGATTGGCCAAATTCGTGGTTGCGCTCCCTCCGAGGGCAGCCGATAAACACAAACATCAGAACTACAACTATGGAGATTATTGAAGATAACAACAGCCCGAGCACCCAACCCCGACAGTCGGGACAGTCGAACAATGGTGGCGACACCACTACCCCTCTCCACCCTTTGGGGCAGGTGGTGGTTGTGTGTGCCAAGATTGTGTTGGGCCTTTTCCTCTTTGGGTGGTTACTGGCCGCCGTGGGGGTCCTTGTGGGCTTCATTTCGCTGATGACGGTTGGTGCGTTTGAGTCGGCCTACATTGGCTTTGAGGGCACCTCGCCTGTGGTTTTTGCGGGGCTTGTGTGTGCGGTGGTGGTGCTCTTTATGGGCATTGTGGCCGATGTGGGCTTCACCCTGCTGCGTGGCAAGCAAATCAACCTGCGCAGACTTGGCATTGGAGCCATTGTGTGGGTGATATTCTTGGTGTGGACCTGCGTGTTGGCCGTTACCAACATCGGCAAGTGGGAGCACTGGGGCGAGCAGGTGGAGTGGCAAATGGAACTCTTTGAGGAGCGAATTGAAGGCAGGATGGAGCGGTTTGACGCCATTATGGAGAACTGCGAGGAGAGCGACAATGGGCTCATTTTCAACTTTGAGGGAAGGAGCGACCTTGTGTCGTTTGCCATTTGTTCCGACAAGATGGACCTGCCCGATGATGTTGAAGACCTCGTCTACCTCAAACTCTCACAAAACCAAAATGTTGAAGTGAGAATTGAGTGGGCAGACAAGGGTGGCGTTGGGCACTACAAAACCATAACCATCGCCACCGAGGACCACGATGCCATTGTCATCAACGACTTTGACGACTAATCCCCCACCCCATCCAACTTTTTAAGAAGAAAAACATCAACACAACAAACAACGATTATGGAAGTGATTAAGGAAGAGAAAAAGAGCCCTGCTGCCGGCGAGGTGCGCATTGTGGCCTATCGCTTTGGTGGCGTGGCGATGATTTTGCTGGGCCTTGTGTGGCTCTGCTACAACTACGACCTGCTGCCCACGGGTTTCTACGATGTGGTGTTCTCGTGGCAGATGGGTGTGATTTTGGTGGGTGCGTGGCTGCTTGCTACCCGCAACTGGGTGGTGGGAGGTGTTACCACGGGTGTGGGAGTGCTGTGTATGCTGATTGACCTGCTCAACATCCACATCTCGTTCACGGAGTTGGTTTTGCCCCTTGCGCTGGTGGCTACGGGCGTGGCCTGCCTCTTTGTGAAGCCCTCCAAGGCGAAGTAAAACCCTACCCCAAAGGGGTAAATTTGACAAAAAAGAGTGTTTTTCTGTGGGAAAACACTCTTTTTTGTGTGCGCAATCGGCTTTTATTTCTAACTTTGTAGGATAAAACACTTGTAATACTATGGCTTTAATCGAAAAAATCAACGACCTGCTTAACAGAATCGAAGAATTTACGCCCGCCAATGCGGCTGAAATTGAGGAGTTTCGTGTGAAAATCCTCGGCCGCAAGGGCGAACTTAACGACATATTGGAGGAGTTCAAGAGCGTTCCCTCGGAGGAGAAACGAGTGCTCGGCCAGAAAATCAACGCCGTCAAGACTCGCGCCAACGAGCGCATTGCCGCCCTCAAAGAGGCTGCCGAGGAGGCTCCCGTAAACGCCTCTTCCAGTGGCGACCTCACCCGCCCCGCCTTTGAGGAGTCGCTCGGCTCGAGGCACCCCATTTCGATTGTCAGAAACGAGATTTGCGAAATATTCTCGCGCCTTGGCTACACCGTGGCCGATGGTCCCGAGATTGAGGACGATTGGCACGTGTTCTCGGCGTTGAACTTCGCCCCCGAGCACCCCGCAAGGGATATGCAGGACACCTTCTTCATCGAGAAAAACCCCGATGTGCTGCTGCGTACCCACACCTCCTCCATTCAGGTGCGCACAATGGAGCGTCAGAGGCCTCCCATCCGTGTGATTTGCCCCGGCAGGGTGTTCCGTAACGAGGCTATCTCGGCCCGCGCACACTGCATCTTCCACCAAATTGAGGGCCTCTACATTGACGAGAAGGTGTCGTTTGCCGATATGAAGCAGTCGCTGCTCTACTTTGCCAAAGAGCTCTTTGGCGAGCAGACACAGATACGTATGCGCCCCTCCTACTTCCCCTTCACCGAGCCTTCGGCCGAGGTGGATGTGTCGTGCAACCTGTGCGGCGGTAAGGGCTGTAATGTGTGCAAGGGTACCGGTTGGCTGGAAATTCTCGGTTGCGGTATGGTAGACCCCAACGTGTTGGAAGCCAGCGGTATTGACAGCACCAAATACAGCGGCTTTGCCTTTGGTATGGGTGTTGAGCGTATTGCAATGTTGAAATTTGGCGTTAAGGATTTGAGGCTCTACTTTGAGAACGACCTCCGCTTCCTCAGCCAGTTCGACTCGGTGTTGTCGCTCTAAACGGCACCACCACGCCTTTTATACGCATCACATAACCCCCACAGTGGAACTATGAAAAAAAACACCCTTCTCCTCTGCCTGTTTGCCGTCATCCTACTCGCCTCGTGCGCACGGCTGCCACAGCGAAGCGTGGCCCAGAAAGAGGAGGAGGGTGAATTGTTGCTCGCCATACCGGAGTGGTTTGACACCGACTCGTTGCGCGTGGCCTACCTCTACTCCGAGGGCATAAGGGCCACCACCGAAAGTGGTCGCCCCTTTGATGGCCTGCCCTATTGGGTTAAAATTCTTGAAATTGACTCCCTGCACGGCGGAGCCAACCACCAGATGTCGGTGTTGGGCACCGAGATTTCGCCCTCAAGGGCACTCTTTTACAGTCGCAGGGCTGTGGAAGCCGACACAACCAATATGGAATTTCTCGGCCAATATGCCTACTCGCAGGTGGCCGCAGCGAACTACAGTACCGCCCTGCAAATCTACAACACCCTGCTGGAAAAAGAGCCCCACAACCCCTACAACTACCGTATGGCTGCCGCCCTCTATGCCAACGAGGGTATGCCCCATATGGCCATTTCGTTGCTTGACTCGGCAGAGTACAAGTTGGGCCACTACGAGGAACTCGCCTCCTACAAGCGCAGTCTGCTCATCGGGGTGAGGAACTACGACAGGGCCATCAGCGAAACCCAATCGGCCATTGCCAACCGCCCCTTCGACCACAGCAACTTCCGCATCCTCGGCGAAATCTACGCCCACACCGGTCAGGACTCACTCGCTGTGGCCAACTTCCAGCGAGCCATTGAACTGGCTCCCGAGGATAGAGAAAACCTTGTGGCCGCAGGCGAGTATTACCTCTCGCGCGGAAATTATCCCCAATATTTTGACCTTGTGAAGAGGCTCTTTATGCTCGATGGCGAAGCGTTGGAGGACAAGTTGGACCTCTATGACAACCTGATTGAGGACACCAACTTCTACCGCCGCAACTTCTACGCAATCAACACATTATGTTCCATCCTGCGAGTGAAATACCCCGACTCTTCCGAGGTTGCAACTCGCTATGCAGCCCACCAAATAAGGGCAGGCGAGATTGACAAGGCGTTGGAGGTCTACCGTCAGGAGGTTGCCAAAGGCGGGGCCTCGTTGGATACCCACCTTGCGGTGGTGGACATTGAGAGTTACCTCGATTTGAGGGAGGAAATGTTCGCCCACCTCGACCAAGCCATCGCACTCTATCCCGAGGAAGGCACCCTATACATTCGCAAGGCTTTTGAGTTACAAAAAGGCACAAATCCCGCAAGCGAGCGCACAGTCGTTGGGCTCTACAAAAAGGCAATAGAGGTGTCGGACTCCCCCGAGGACAAGAGCGACACTATGGCCGCCTTGGGCGACTACTACTACTCCATCGGCAAGTCCAACAAGAGTTTCAGGTGGTATGCCAAGGCCCTCGAACAAAACCCCGACAACGCTCTGGTGCTCAACAACTGGGCCTACTTCCTGAGTGAATACAATCAGGACCTCGACAGAGCCCTTGCGATGAGTGTGCGTGCGTGTGAGTTGGTGCCCTCCAACCCCACCTACCTCGACACCCAAGCGTGGATACTCCACCTGCTCGGGCGCTCCGCCGAGGCAAAAACTCTTATGATGCAGGCAGTGTCGCTCGACACCACCGGCGATGACACCCTCCTACTCCACTACGCCGAAATACTCGCCGCCACGGGTAGCGATTTTATGGCCCGAATGTACTACAACAAGGCCCTTGAAGCAGGTGGAAACAAGGAATACATAGAACAGAGGCTCCAAGCCTTGGAGGGCAAATAGGCGCACAACAACAGACCGTAGACAGAGGAGGCAGTAAGATGATGAAGCGACTTTTCTTATCCATAGTAACCCTTTGCGTGGGATTGGCAACCGCCTTCGGGCAGTCGTCAATCGACCGTCTTAATGCCGAAATCAAACGCGCAGAGAAAGAAATCGCAAAAAATGAGCGACTCCTCAAAGAGGTAACAAAGTCCAAGAAAACCAACCAGACGGAAATCAAACTCCTGCAGGTCAAAATCAACAACCGCACAAAGGTTGTGGATGGGCTCAACAAGCAGATGTCGCTCATCTCCAACGACATAAAACAAAAAGAGGACGACATCGCCTCAATGAATACCCAAATAGAAACCCTCAAAGGTGAGTATGCCGACATTGTGAGGGTGGCCTACAAAAACCAAAAGGTGGGCACTCCCCTACTCTTCCTCTTCTCCTCAAGCGACCTCAATACCGCCACCCGCAGGCTCGCGCTGATGCGCCGCTACAACAACTCCCTAAAACAACGTGTTGCCGACATTGAGCAGTTGCGTAGCGATGTGGCAACACAGGTGGAACTCCTCGGCAAGCAACAGCAGGAACTTGACCAAACCAAGTCGGCACACCAGCGAGAACTCAACACCCTCGGACAAGAGCGCAAGGAGTTGCGTGCCGCAGGTAAGAAACTTGCCGCCAATGAGAAAAAAATCAGCAAGGAACTCAAAGCCAAGAGGGACCAGAAGCGAGCCGCACAGCAAGCCCTACAACGCATTATTGACGAGGAAACGCGCAAAACAAAGCGCAAAATGAGCGATGCCGAGCGCAGGGCCATAACGGAACTTAATGGCAAATTTGACCAAAATAGGGGCAAAATGCTGATGCCGGTGGATGGGGGTGTAATCATTGAGCGTTATGGCAAGCACAAGCACCCCACCCAAAGGCACATCACCGTGGTGAACAAAGGTGTGAACATCGCCGCTCCCAAAGGGGCCGAGGTGTTTGCAGTGTTTGAGGGCGAAGTGGCAAGGGTGATGTTCATCAACGGACTGAACAACTGCGTGATGTTGCGCCACGGCGACTACTTCACCATCTACTCCAACCTCGCCAGCGTGAACGTCAAAGCCGGCGACCACGTGGGTACAAACAGCAAACTCGGCAACCTCTCCACAAGCGACAACCCCGATGACCACCAACTCCACTTTGAGGTGTGGTTCCACACGATGAACCAAGACCCCGAATTGTGGTTGGCCCAGTAGGGGAGTGCAAGGAATGAAAGAGGTTGTAAAACAACAAGATAGCAACACAAAAACACAATAAGCCGATGGCTGTACACTTCTACAATCAGGACTCCGACTACCTACCCAAAGGGAGGGTTAAGATTGGCAAGTGGGTGAGGGAAACCATCCACAACGAGGGCTACAAGGCGGGCGAAATCTGCTACATCTTCTGCTCCTCGGCCAACCACATCGAGATGAATCGCCAATATGTAGGACACGACTACTACACGGATGTTATCACCTTTGATTACAGCGACTTAGATGGTAGGGGAGTGGTCAGTGGGGACATCTTCATCGACCACGAAACGGTGGCCGACAATGCCCGACAACTCGGTACCGACCCAGCGGAGGAGCAACTCAGGGTGATTATTCACGGCGTGTTGCACCTGTGTGGCTACAAGGATAAGAGCGACCAAGAGGCCGCCCAAATGCGCCAGAAAGAGGATTTTTACCTCGCCCGCTACCCCAAAGAGTAAAGGCAATTGAAAATTGAGAATTGAGAATTGAGAATTTCCCTACACTCCCTAACCTCCTTAAAGCCCCTAAAGCCCTTAAAAAAAGACGTTAGACAATAAAAAAAGATAGAAAACAATGAGATTTGACTACGATGTGATTGTTGTGGGTGGGGGGCACGCAGGTTGCGAGGCTGCTGCGGCGGCGGCCAACCTCGGTGCAGAGACCCTGCTGATAACGATGGATATGACCAAATATGCCTCTATGTCGTGCAATCCGGCGGTGGGCGGCGTAGCCAAAGGTCAGATTGTCAGAGAGATAGATGCCCTTGGTGGACAAATGGGCATCATCACCGACCGTAGTACCATACAGTTTCGTATGCTCAATCGCTCGAAGGGTGCGGCTATGTGGAGCCCGAGGGCGCAGTGCGACAAGGCTCTGTTTTCTTCTTTGTGGCGTAAGACACTGGAGAACACTCCCCACCTAAAATTGTGGCAAGACACTGTCAATCAACTCATTGTGGACACTGAGGGGGAACAACCCAAGGTGTGTGGCGTGAGGACACAGTTGGGTGTTGAGTTCTGGGGTAGGGCGGTAGTTCTCACTGCGGGGACCTTCCTCGGTGGCCTGATGCACGTGGGCCGCAATAGTGCCGAGGGGGGCAGAGCAGGGGATAGCGCCTCGCACGGGGTAACGGAACAACTTGTGGCACTCGGCTTTGAGGCAGGCAGGATGAAGACCGGAACGCCCGTGAGGATTGATGCGAGGTCGCTCAACTTGGAGCAGTTTGAGCGCCAAGAGGGCGATGAACAACCCTCCAAGTTCTCGTTTTTGGAGAGCGTTGGGGCGGTGGAAAAGCAGGTGCCCTGCTACCTTGTCTACACCTCGCCCGAGGTACACGACACGCTGCGCACAGGATTTGCCGACTCCCCTCTGTTTCAAGGACTTATCAAGGGTATAGGCCCCAGATATTGCCCCAGTATTGAGGATAAATTGCGCACCTTTGCGGACAAGGAATTCCACCAACTCTTCCTTGAGCCCGAGGGTGCCGACACCAACGAATACTACCTTAATGGTTTCTCTTCGAGCCTGCCGTGGCAGGTGCAAGTGGCCGCATTGCAGCAGATTGAGGGCTTTGAGAATGTGGACATCTACCGCCCGGGGTACGCCATCGAATACGACTATTTTCCGCCCACGCAACTAAAACACACACTTGAAACCAAGCTTGTCGAAAACCTATATTTTGCGGGCCAAGTGAATGGCACCACCGGATATGAGGAGGCTGCCGCACAGGGTTTGGTTGCGGGAGTTAATGCGGTGCGCAAGGGTAGGGGAGAGAGCCCCTTTGTACTCTCGAGGGATGAGGCCTACATTGGAGTGCTGATTGACGACCTTGTTACAAAGGGAGTGGATGAGCCCTACCGAATGTTCACCAGCAGGGCGGAGTATCGCATCCTGCTCCGACAGGACAATGCCGACTTGCGACTCACTCCCATTGGTCAAAAAATTGGGCTTGCGAGTGCCGAGAGGGTAGCAAATTTTGAGCAAAAAAAATCGCTCGTAGAATTGCTTAAAAACTTTGTACATAAACAGGGGGTCGCTCCGTGCGAAATTTCGGACTATTTGAAAAGTGTAAATTCTGCACAACTTACACAAAAAAGAAAACTCTCCGACCTGCTAATCCGCAACGAAATTTTCATTTTTGACCTAATTGAGAATTTTGCACCCCTAAAAAACTTTATCGCCAAGCACAATATCGGGCGTGAGGTCATTGAGCAGGTGGAGATTGAGGTAAAATATAGCGGCTACATTGAGAGGGAAAAAGCGATTGCGGACAAACTAAAAAGGCTTGAGGAGATAAAAATTCCCGCCAATTTTGACTTCCAAGCAATCACCTCTATCACGATTGAGGCCCGCCAAAAACTATCGCGCATCCGCCCAATCACCATTGGTCAAGCCTCTCGCATCCCCGGCGTATCGCCTGCGGACATAAACATCCTACTCATTCACTTTGGGCGATAGGAAATTTAGAAATTAAAGATGTTCCACGTGGAACACCAAATAAAAAGGTGTGTCTAAATTTTATTAGACACACCTTGCTCTTTTAATAGGGGTTGTATAATAAGAGGGATTTCAAGGCTTGCGCAGCCCGAAAAACCGTGGTTTACTTGGCGTAAATAAGGTTTTGAGGGCAAGCGTAACGCAGAAATCACCTTATTAGACAACTTCTATGTTCCACGTGGAACAATCCAACTACTTCTTTTGCATCTTTGCCCAAGTATCCTTGAGGGTAACGGTACGGTTGAAAACAATGTGGTCGGGAGTGGAATCCCTATCAACACAGAAGTAACCAACGCGCTCAAACTGGAATTTATCGCCCAACTTGGCCTCGCCAAGCGATTTCTCGCAATAGGCTGTCTTAACAACCAGCGACTCGGGGTTGAGATAATCCAAGAATGTTTTGCCCTCCTCAACATCATCAGGGCTCTCCTTTGCAAAGAGATTGTCATAGAGCCGAACCTCCGCCTTAACAGCATCGGCAGCCGAAACCCAGTGAATAACACCCTTAACCTTGCGGCCATCTGATGAGCCACCTCCTGCCGACTGCGGGTCGTAGGTACAGCGCAACTCAACAATGTTGCCCTCGGCATCCTTAACCACCTCCTCACACTTGATGAGATAGCCATAGCGCAGCCTTACCTCGCCACCCGGGCGAAGGCGATAGTAACCCTTGGGAGGCTCCTCCATAAAGTCGGCACGCTCAATGTAGAGTTCCCTACCAAAGGGAACATCTCGGCGACCGGCAGCCTCATCCTCGGGATTGTTCACACAACTAAAGTGTTCGGTCTTGCCCTCAGGATAGTTTGTAACAACCACCTTCAAAGGGTCCAAAACAGCCATCCTGCGCTCGGCGGTCTTGTTCAAATCCTCCCTCACACAATACTCCAGCAGCGAGAGGTCAATCACATTATCCCTCTTGGCAACACCAACCCTCTCGGCAAAAGCCCTAATGGATGCGGGGGTGTAACCCTTGCGGCGCAGTGCGCAAATGGTGGGCATACGGGGGTCATCCCAACCTGTAACCACTTGGTCCTTAACAAGTTGCAACAACTTGCGCTTACTCATAACCGTATAGGTCAGGTTGAGCCTTGCAAACTCATACTGGTGGCTGGGGAAGATGTCGAGCTCCTGAATAAACCAATCGTAGAGGGGGCGGTGAACATCGAACTCAAGCGTACAAATCGAGTGAGTGATGCGCTCAATGGAGTCGCTCTGACCGTGGGCGTAGTCATACATCGGGTAGATGCACCACTTGTTGCCCGTGCGGTGGTGTTCGGTGTGGAGAATACGGTAGAGGATGGGGTCGCGGAAGAGCATATTGGGGTGGGCCATATCAATTTTGGCCCTGAGCACCTTCTCGCCATCGGCATACTTACCCTCCTTCATCTCCTCAAAGAGGCGAAGGTTCTCCTCAACACTACGGTTGCGCCAAGGGCTCTCGGTGCCGGGCTGCTGGATGGTGCCACGGCCCAAGCGAATTTGCTCCTGCGTTTGGTCATCCACATAGGCTTTCCCTTTCTTAATCAGAGCAATAGCCCAATCGTAGAGTTGGTCGAAGTAGTCCGAAGCGTAGCGCTCCACAGCCCACTCGAAGCCGAGCCACTTGATGTCCTCCTTGATGGAGTCCACATACTCGGTGTCCTCCTTCACGGGGTTGGTATCGTCAAATCGCAGGTTGCACTTACCGCCATAGCGTTGGGCAAGGCCAAAGTTCAGGCAGATACTCTTGGCGTGGCCAATGTGCAGGTAGCCGTTGGGTTCGGGCGGGAAACGTGTTTGGATGGTGTTTCCTGTCTCTGCGATGTAGTTTTCGATTATCTCCTCAATGAAATTGAGCGACCTCTCTTTGGGGGCCTCGGTGGTTTTCACTTCCATAACAAACCTAATTTAGTCCTATTTAATGCAAAGATAACCAAAAGTGAGAAATTTCGCTCCACCGATGTCGGTTTTTTCGCCCCACAGATGCAAAAAAACACCAACCGCCACCCCTTGGACTATTTGGGTGTGGCGGTTGGTGGTGGCAAAGCGCACAAACGAGAGCCTACTCCTGCATCAAGTGGCGCACGTCAAGTTGGCGCGAGAAGGGCTCATTGAGGCTGATGTAGGTCTCGGTGGCGATAACACCGGGGAGCTTCAACACGCTCTCCGAGAGGGTGTGCATCAGGTGGTCGTTGTCGGTGCAGTACATCTTGATTTGGAGGTTGTACTGACCTGTGATGAAGTGGCACTCCACAACCTCGGGAATACTCTTCACAGCGTCTACAATAACGCTATCCATTGAGGGGTTTTGCATCCTGATGTTCACCAGAGCGCACACATCGTAGCCCAAACTGCGGGGGTTTACCTCCAACCTTGAGCCGAGGATAATGCCCTGCTCGTCAAGTTTTTTCACCCTCTGGTGAATGGCGGCACCCGAAATACCGCACTCGCGTGCGATTTCGAGGTAGGGCATACGCGCATTGCGCAGCAGGAGTTGGAGAATTTTGCGGTCTATTTTGTCGATGTTTACCTTTGTCATAATTGTGTGGTGTTGAGTTTGTTTAATGGGGGGGTGGGATTATTTGATAACGCCAAGTTCTTTGCCAATTTTGGTGAATGCGGCAATACACTTGTCGAGTTGCTCACGTGTGTGGCCGGCCGATACCTGCACGCGGATGCGGGCCTGCCCCTTGGGTACCACGGGGTAGTAGAAGCCGGTAACATAGATACCCTCATCAAGCAACTTGGAGGCCATAACCTGCGAGAGGGGTGCATCGTAGAGCATCACGGCGCAAATGGCACTCTGGGTGGGCTTGATGTCAAACCCTGCGGCCAACATACGCTCGCGGAAGTACTCCACGTTCTCCACCAAGCGGTCGTGAATTTCGTTGCTCTCGGCGAGCATTTTGAACACCTCAATGCTGGCACCAACCACTGCGGGAGGCACGGAGTTGCTGAACAGGTAGGGGCGTGAGCGCTGACGGAGCATTTCGATGATTTCCTTGCGACCCGTGGTGAAGCCACCCACTGCACCACCAAAAGCCTTGCCGAGGGTGCCGGTGATGATGTCCACCTCGCCACGCAGGTTGTAGAGTTCGGTTACACCCCTGCCGGTGGCACCAACCACACCTGCCGAGTGGCACTCGTCTACCATCACGAGGGCGTCATATTTCTCGGCCAAAGCGCAAATCTCATCCATCTTGGCCACATTGCCATCCATTGAGAAGACACCATCGGTAACGATGATGCGGAAACGCTGTGCCTGAGCGAGTTTGAGGCAATTTTCGAGTTCTTCCATATCGGCATTGGCATAGCGGTAACGCACAGCCTTGCAGAGCCTTACGCCGTCAATGATGGAAGCGTGATTGAGCGAGTCGCTGATGATTGCGTCTTGCTCTGTGAAGAGGGGCTCAAAGACGCCACCATTGGCGTCAAAGCAAGCGGCATAGAGGATGGTGTCCTCGGTGCCGAAATAGTCGGCAATAGCCTTCTCCAACTGCTTGTGAATGTCCTGACAGCCACAAATAAACCTCACAGACGACATTCCGAAGCCACGCTCGTCCATTGCACGCTTGGCGGCCTCAATGAGTCGGGGGTTGTCGGAGAGTCCGAGGTAGTTGTTTGCGCAGAAGTTGAGCACCTCTTTGCCACCCACTTCGATGGCGGCACGCTGGGGCGACTCGATGATGCGCTCCTGCTTGTAGAGTCCTGCCTCGCGGATGCTGTCGAGTTCCGCTTGGAGGTGGTTTTTAATCTTTCCGTACATAATTTTGTTATAATTTTTTGTGTTTCTGTTTTCTCGCTCTTACATTTTGTTAGCAAAGGTATTGCTTTTTTGCCAAAGATGAAAAGATTTTCTCCATTTTCACAAAAATTAGTAAGAAAACAGCGGTTGCGAATTGTAAGTTTGGGGTTGTTTGTGGAGGTTGTGGTGCCTTGTTGTTTGTTATAAAATTACTACTTTTGTCGAAACAACGGACTTTTGCGTGCCAAAAGCCACCACACCTAACCCAAAAATAAACCTACAAAAAATTTTGCTATGCACATTCCCGAAGTAAAATCACTGACCGGCCTTTTGCTGTGGATTCCTCGCTTCGTGTTCAACCTCGGCTTCAAGGCCCACGCATTTTTGGTAACAGCCCTTGCCATCCTCCCCATCTTTCTCGCCACCACCGAGAGAGTTCACACCCCCAAGGGCGAGGAGATTGCGCTCGAGAGTTCGGCCTATCTGACCACCGGAAATTTTGAAGGCAATGCCGACAGTATCCGCCTTGCCAAAGGCACCGAAGTGCGACTGCTGGCCAAACAAAAAGGAGCCTATTGGGCCGAGACCGCAGATGGCAAGTTTAGGGGGTTTATTAACTCTAAATATGTGGGCGACAACAAAAAGGCCAAGCACCTTGCCAAGCGTGAAAGGATGTCGTGCCGCCTTATCTCCGAGGCAAAGTTCAACCGCCTCATTGAACGCCAGTCGCTGAAACAAGTGCAGAGAAAATACATAAACGCAGAGTATATCAAAACCCGTGGTGGCAAGACAATTGTGGAGTATGGCTTCAAGGTCTTTGTGCCCAATGATAACATCGGAACGTTTATGCGCCCCATTGTTACCTACGACAAGGAGGGTAAGTACCTCTCCCACAAACTTGTCTTTTGGCAGTCGCCACGCTCCAAGATGATGACTCCGGGGCTGGTTGATTTGATGGCCCCCGTGGCTTCCATTAAGGAGTTCCCAAGGGTGTCGCCCTTCGACAAACTTTGGATGGAGAAGATGTGGTGCTACCTGCCGGGCTTTGCTCTGTTGGGCATCTTTGCCATTCTCTTGGTGTGGCGCATACCCCTTGTGTGGATGTCCAACTCGCTTGTGGCCCTGATTATGGGTGGCTTGGCGATATTCCCACCCTTTGTGTGGCTCTCCACAATCAAGACCTACGGCTTGGCAGGATGGCTGTCGTTCACCTACGTTTTGCTGATACTGGTCAACCTACTGTTCTTGTGGGTGTCATACAGCGGCCTGCGCTGCCCGCAGTGTAAACACCTCAACCAACACGAGTTCAGCGACAAACGCCACGGAAAGACCTACTGGGAACGACACCGCAAGGCCCACGAAGAGAGCCGAGGACCCAAGCAAAACGAGAAGTGGGGCCTCTGGGAGACCGGTAGGTACAAAAAAGATTCCGGTTTGTTCGATAGTTTAAGTTACGAGAGCCGCACAAACGACCCCAGCCAATGGGAAACGGTTTCCTATCGCACACACAGTTGGGACCAAGTGGTAACCTATCGTGATTATGTTACCCACAGCCAAATGAAAGAGGTGATAAACTCCTACAAGTGCCCCCACTGCGGACACGGCAAGGAGGATATTGAAAAGGTGTGCGTGGACAAAAAGGAGGAGTGGAGCAACACCACCTACACCAAACACCTCTACTACACGGAAAAGGTGGCCAACGATGGCCGCATCTTTGACCACGAGTGCAAAGAGCGTTAGGGGCAACGCAACCCTCTTTTGTGGGCAAACAAACACCCTTTTGCAATGAAACACATTTCTTCCATAGGACTACTCGCCATTGTGCTCCTCTGTGGGTGTGCAACCACTCGGGTTGTACCTCCACCCCACGAAAATGCACACACTTTCCTTGAGGACAATCTCCGGTATGGTGTTGATGTTGATAGTATTTCCGAGTACTCGTTCAGTAAAATCATCCTAAAAAATGGAGAAATCCGCACCCAAACCGAACAGGAACAAAAAACCTTCAACAAGTGGGGCAACCTGGTCTACAACGAGAGTCGTATGACGTTTCAAACCAACGACACAATCGACTTCACCATCCATCGTTGGCGCACAAACACCTACAATGACCTTGGGCAAATCGTGCGAGCAGAAGAGCACGACTCTGAAGATGGGCTTTGTACCTCTGTTGACTACACCTACACCAAACGTGGGTTGTTGGAGACGGAGGTGGAGACCTACCACCCAAACTGCGTTCCGACCACCACAAAACACACCTACGACCGCTACAACAACGAGGTTTGCACCGAGTATCTCGAAGCCGACAGTGTTTTGCTCCGAATAACCTACAAGTACAATCGCCGTGGTCAACTCGTGGAGGAGAGTTCTTTTCGTGGAGCCGATGGCGCATTAACTCGTCGCACCACCAACACCTACAATCGACACGGCGATGTGGTCAAAACGGCCACCCTTGAAACCCTTGGTCAAGAAGGGGTGATTGTGAACCCGGGGTGGCCGGAAGAGGATGACATCAGAAAACACCTCAATCGTGACACTTGGGGTAAAAACAGACCTCCGGTGAAGCCCATCAAATTGGACACCATCGAAACGGTGTACTCCTACAAGAGCAAAGGAGTGCTTGCAGAGAAAAGGAGTAGATACTCTGCGTGGGGCGGAGATTGGTACACCGCCGAGCAGCAAGAGTATCACAACAACGGAAACCTTGCCAAAAAGACCACGTGGAGCAACTACCGAACAAAGGATGGCTCCAGGGTGCCGTGGGTGGGCATATACAACGAGCAGGGGTTGATAGTGGAGGAATACCACTACAGCACCAAAGAAAAAGCACTTCGCATTGCCACCCGCAAAGAGTACAACGACCAAGGCGAAGAGGTGCTCCGTATGGACTACGACTCGAAAGGAACCCTCCGAACAAAAACCACTACCACCTACAACAGCAATGGCAAGGTGGTTGAGAAGTGGGCTTGGGGGCACAATGGTAAGGTGAGTGCCCACGAAGAACACACCTATGTGGGAGATGTGTGGATGGAGTCGAAAATCTACTACGATACCACCCGCCTAAAGCAACACAACTTCAAAACCGCCGAGGGGGAAAACTTTATTGTATATGACAAAAATGGAAATGTCAAAAACAACAGTGTCTTTGTAAAAACCCCCAACCTTGAGTGGTATAGAAGCTACCAGGGCGAAGGAACTGACGATTTGAGGAATGAGTTGCGCAGAGATATTTTTAGGTAATAGGTGGCTTTTGTGTGTGCATTTCCTCCTTCGGAGAAGACATTTTTTTCTTTTCTTTCGTATCTTTGCGGAGCCGAAAAACGGACAAAAGTTGAACAAACAATACAATAAAACAAAGAGTATTTATGCAAACAATTGACACTTACAACTTTAGTGGCAAACGTGCCATTATCCGTGTGGACTTCAATGTGCCCTTGGACAAGGAGTTTAACGTAACTGACGACACCCGTATTCGTGCCGCCATCCCCACCATCAAGAAGGTTTTGGCCGGTGGTGGCTCGGTAATTCTTATGTCGCACCTCGGTCGTCCCAAGAAAAACAACGATGAGAAATACTCCCTCTCGCACATCATCGGTGCCGTGGAGGCTCGCTTGGGCGTGAAAGTGCTCTTCGCAGGCGACTGTATGGGCGAGAAGGCTGCCGAGATGGCTGCTGCTCTCAAACCCGGTGAGGTGCTGTTGCTCGAAAACCTCCGCTTCTATGCCGAGGAGGAGGGCAAGCCCCGTGGTTTGGCTGAGGACGCCACCGAGGAGGAGAAGAAAGAGGCCAAGAAGGCCGTTAAGGAGAGCCAGAAGGAGTTTGTGAAAAAACTCGCTTCCTATGCCGACTGCTACATCAACGATGCTTTCGGTACTGCCCACCGCGCCCACGCTTCCACCGCACTCATCGCCGACTACTTCCCCAACGACAAGATGTTCGGCTACGTTATGGAGGGCGAGTTGAAAGCCATTGAGGCTGTGATGGAGAACCCCCAGAGGCCCTTTGTGGCTATCGTTGGTGGCTCAAAAGTTTCGACCAAGATTTCCATCATCGAGACTCTGATGGAGAAGTGCGACAAGATTATCATCGGTGGTGGTATGACCTACACCTTTGCCGGCGCACTCGGTGGCAAGGTTGGCAAGTCCATCTGCGAGCCTGATATGTTTGAGACCGCACTCGGCATCCTCAAGAAGGCCGAGGAGAAGGGTATCAAGTTTGTGATGTCGCCCGATGCGCTCACTTGCGATGACTTCAGCAACGATGCCAACACTCAGGAGGCTCCCGTGAAGAGCATTGATGACGCTTGGGAAGGCGTGGACATTGGTAGCGAGGGCAAAAAACTCTTCCGTGAGGAGATTTTGGAGTGCAAGACCATCCTTTGGAACGGCCCCGTTGGTGTTTTTGAGATTGACAAGTTCTCCACCGGCTCGCGTGCAGTAGCAGAGGCTATCGCCGAGGCTACCCAGACCAAGGGTGCCTACTCGCTCATTGGTGGTGGCGACAGCGTTGCTTGCATCAACAAGTTCGGTTTGGCCGACAAGGTTAGCTATGTTTCCACCGGTGGTGGTGCCCTGCTCGAGTTCATCGAGGGCAAGGAACTCCCCGGCGTTGCCGCTATCCGTAAGTAGGGATTTTACTCCTACTCTACAAACAAAAAACCACGGGTATCGAAATTGATACCCGTGGTTTTTTGTGCTTTATGCAATAGGTTGATAGTCCCTATTTTACTTTATGGTCATCTCGTCCAGCAAATAGCCTGCACCGCCAAGTTTGTCGATGCACCAAAGCACATAGCGCACATCCACATTGATGGTCCTCTGCACGTTGGGCTCAAAGGCAATGTCGCCACTCATAGCCTCCCAGTTGCCATCAAAAGCAAGGCCTATGAGTTCGCCCTTACCATTGAGAATGGGGCTGCCCGAGTTGCCACCGGTGATGTCGTTGGTGGAGAGGAAGCAGGTGTGGAGGGTACCATCCTCATCGGCATAGCGGCCCCAATCCTGCGCTGCGTGGAGTTGTTTGAGTTTCTCGTCCACGGTGAAGTCCACGGGGTTGGTGGGGTCCTCTTTGGCCACAACACCGTCAATGGTGGTGTAGTGCTTGTAGAGCACACCATCGGCAGGCGAGTAGGGGAGTATGGTACCATAGGTCAGGCGCAGGGTGAAGTTTGCATCGGGGTAGTAACTCTTCTCGGGGTGCATCTCCTGAAGTCCCCTCACAAAGAGTCGGTGTCCCTTGTGGAAGTTCTCCTGCACGGGGGCAGCACTCTTATAGAGTTCCTGATAGAGCCCCATTGCATCCTCCATAATCTTGTAGGCCACATCGTTCTTCACAGCCTCCAAGCCACCCTCGGCACTCACAGCCGCAAGGAATTTCTCCTCGTTGGCAAAGGCAGAGTTGTTGAAGAGGTCCTCCGTGAAGGCCTTCACATCGCCACCAAAGGCGGTGTCGATAACCTCCAGCGACTTGGGCCTACGCTCGGCGGGAATCATCTCCCTCAACACCTCAAACATACGGCAGCTGACCAATCGGTCGGTGGGCTCATCGTAGTCTTTGTAGAAAGCCCTCAGAGCCTCCACCGCCTGTTCGCCATTACCGCGGCGCAGGGCATTGCGGTAGCGCATAGGAGCCACCACAATCTCGGCCGCACGGAACAGTGTTTCGCTCAAAATCTGCATATCGCTCTCTATGGGAGTTGCGCTCTTCACGGCCTCCTCAATCAGTGGCAGGGCATTGCCATATTTCTCAATGCGCTTCTTGTTCATATCGCCCCACACCCAAGCGGTGAAATCACTCTCAATTTGCTCTTTTTGGCCCTTAACACCAAGTTTTTTCACTCCGCGCGACATTCCGATGGAGTTCTTCCAGTAGTTTGACGAAGAGGCATATTTTGAGGCGTATTTGATACGGATGGCGTCATCGGCTGCCATACGCTCCTTGAGGATAGCCTGACGCTCGCCACGGATGTAGATGCGGTTGGGGTTCTCCACCTCCAACATCTGGTCAATCTCCCACGAGGTCATATAACGCGAAGTGGAGCCGGGGAAGCCCATAATCATCGCAAAGTCGCCCTCCTTGTAGCCCTGTGTGGACACGGTCAGGTGTACAGGAGCCTGATAGGGAACATTCTCGGGTGCATACTCCGCAGGGCTCACTCCATCGGGGGCAGCATAGATGCGGAACACCGAGAAGTCGCCCGTATGGCGGGGCCACATCCAGTTGTCGGTCTCGCCACCAAATTTGCCCACAGCATAGGGAGGAGTACCCACAAGGCGCACATCCTTGTAGACCTCAATAGCAAAGGCAAAGTACTGGTTGCCCCCAAAGAAACTCTCCACCTGCACGCTCTTACCCTTGTAGGCTTTCTTCTTCGCAAGGCTCTCCTTCAATTTGGCAACATTCTTCTGCACCTGCTCACCTCGCTCCTGCTCGCTCATCTGGTCGTTCACACCCTTGAGGGCCTGTTTGGTAACGTCCTCAATGTGTCTGATGAAGCGCACCTGCAAGCCCGGAGCGGGCAATTCCTCCTTGCGGCTCATAGCCCAAAAACCATTTTTGAGGTAGTCGTGCTCCACACTACTCAAAGCCTGAATGGAGCCAAAACCGCAGTGGTGGTTGGTAAACAGCAGACCATCGGGCGACACAACCTCGCCCGTACATCCGCCACCAAAAATAACAATGGCATCCTTCAACGATGAGCCGTTTACCTTATAAATATCCTCGGCCGTGAGTTCCAACCCCTTGGCCTGCATATCCTTAATGTTCAACTTCTTGAGCAGCGGCAGCAGCCACATACCCTCATCAGCCACAGCCGACAAACTAACCAGCAGAGCAAGTCCCCCAACAATAAATTTTTTCATCTTCTTTTCTCTTTATGTTTTTTATATATGTACAAACCTCTCTTCTACGCCCCCTAAAAAGCCAACTCCGCACAAGAAGTTGCAGTCTCGTGCAAGCGCAGCGACACCAACCTAACCCCCTCGGGCAACTGCGGACCAATCAACTCCGCAAAGTGGTGCAGCAAATTCTCGCAGGTGGGCTGCCACTCCACAGCGTAAATCTTCGTGAAGTGCCTTCTCAGTACCTCCACAACCTCCTCACTCTCCGGCGTGAGGCGTATCATAAACGAGTGGTCGTAGGGCTCCACTACCGCCCCATTCACAACCCTCTTCAAGTCGCCAAAGTCCACAGCCATACCCAACTTCGGGTCGCCCTCACTCTGCGAAGGCTCGCCCTCAACCGTAACAAACAAACGGTAGCTGTGCCCGTGTATCTCCCTGCAAGCACCATCGTAACCCACCAATGCGTGAGCCATCTCAAACGAAAATTCCTTCGTTAACCTTACTGCTTTCATCGTTTTTACCTTTTTTCTTCTCCGCTTTTTCTTTTGCGACTTTTTCTTCTCCGCTTTTTGAAAAAAGCGGAACCAAAAACTTTTAGTGTAGTCCCACCCTCACGGTGCTTTGTGTCGTTGGGATGGGCTCCTGCCTTTCCTCTACACAAGTCGGCCTTAGGGGCCTTAATGCCCTTAAAGGCTTTAAGGACCTTAGTTGGCCCAGTTGCCATAGCCTGCTCTTTCTACCCTTTTGGCAACAGACGCCCCCGCCACTCCGTGGCACCCCCTCTAACTTAGAGGGGGGACCTACGACCACTCCTCCCCTAAGTTAGGGGAGGTGGCCGAAGGCCGGAGGGGTTGGTCAATTTTGAATTTTGAATTCTGAATTTTGAATTCAAAATTCTCAACTCCCTGCCAACATTCGGGTGATGGACTTTTCGGCCTTTACTCTCATCTCCTCGTCAATAACCACCTTGGGGCTCTCATTGAGGAGGGTTTCGTAGATGTTCTCAAGGGTTACTTTCTTCATATCAAGGCACGAGATACACCCCTCACACGCTCCGCTCTTGGGCACGGGGTAGAAGCGTTTGGTGGGGTAGCGGTTCTCCATTTCGTAGAGGATACCGCTCTCGGTGGCCACAATGAACTCCTCGGCCTCGCTCTCACCGCAGTAGGAGAGTATGCCCGCCGTGGAGCCCGCATAGTCGGCGAGTTGTACAACCTCGGCCCTACACTCGGGGTGAACAACCACCTTGGCCTGTGGGTGAGCCTTCTTGAGAGCCTCGATGGCCTCTGCGGAAAACTCCTCGTGCACAAGGCAGGCACCATCCCAGAGTTTCATCTCACGCCCCGTACATTTATTTATATAGCCCCCCAAGTTGCGGTCGGGCACAAAGAGTATTTTTTGCTCCTTGGGCAGGCCTTCCACAATCTTCAGGGCATTAGACGAGGTGCAGCAGATGTCGGTGAGGGCCTTCACCTCCACCGAGGTGTTCACGTAGGCCACCACAAGATGGTCGGGGTACTCCGCCTTCACCCTCGCCAAGTCGGCCGCACTACACGAGTCGGCCAGCGAACACCCAGCCTCAACCACAGGGAGCAGCACCTTCTTATCGGGCGAGAGGACCTTGGCAGTCTCAGCCATAAACCTCACGCCGGCAAAGAGAATGATGTCGGCATCCACGCCGGCAGCCTTTTGCGAAAGGGCCAAACTGTCGCCCACGAAATCGGCCACAGCCTGCACGGCACCATCGGTGTAGTAGTGGGCCAGAATTATTGCTCGCTTCTCCTTTTTCAGAGCCGCAATCTTCTCGGCCAAAACGGAATTTTCAACGCTCGACATAGGCTTTATATTTTCTTATTTTCTAAATTAAATTTTATAAAAATAAATTAAAAACAATAATAATAAACGGTGTTCATTGTGTCGATAACTTTTTCTTTGTCGGGGGCGTGTAAAGTTATCAAAACTTATCCTCCGCACCGGCACCCCTAAGTTGCTAATAATTGGCAGAGGGGGTGGAGTTTTCAACAGCGAGTTAGTAACCTTTTCAACATATTGACACCCACTTTTGAGTGTTAGTTTTGTTCTTTGGGGTGTTGAAATAAGTGTGATAAAAAATGAAACTTTTTTCTTGCTTTTTCAAAACCTTGTCGGCTTATACAGCTTTTCTCGTTTTGCAAATTTTTCGCCCCAAAAGTTCTTCTCACTTATCAACCGCAAAACGCACAGTTTACTAACACCTTTTTGCCACCTTTTCAACAATTTTGCGACACACCTCGGCGTAGTACTTTTCCTCCTCGGCACTTCCGAGAGCAACCGGTGTTCCATTGTCGGAATTCTCTGCAATGCTCTGAATTAGAGGTATTTCGCCCAAGAAGTCCACACCCTCGTTCTCTGCCATAATGCGTGCTCCGCCACGGCCGAAGATGTAGTAGCGGTGGTCGGGCAACTCGGCCGGTGTGAAAAAGGCCATATTCTCCACAACTCCCAGCACGGGGACCTCTACTCCCTTGGTGCTGAACATCTTCATTCCGCGCACCACATCGGCCACTGCCACCTGCTGCGGAGTGCTCACGATGAGGGCACCCGTAAGGTGCAGATTTTCAGCCACTGCAATCTGCACATCGCCCGTTCCGGGAGGCATATCTATTAACAAAAAGTCTAACTCTCCCCAAAGTGTTTGGTTGATAAGTTGTTTGAGTGCATTTGTGGCCATCGGACCCCTCCAAATGAGTGCATCTCCGGGGTTGATATAGAAGCCTATGGAGTTGATTTTTATGCCATTCGACTCGGCGGGAATGATGTAGTCGAGTCCATCGTATTTTTCGGCCCAAGGGGCATAGTCCTCCACGCCGAAGAGTTTGGGTTGCGAGGGACCATAGATGTCGGCATCAAGCACGCCCACGCTGTAGCCCGCCTTGTGAAGTTCCACGGCGATGTTGGCCGTTACGGTGCTCTTGCCCACACCGCCCTTGCCGGAGGCAACAGCAATGATGTTCTTCACCCTTGCCACACCTTCGTGCTCTCGGGGCTTGGGAGCATCCTCGCCCTCGTGGCTTACCACCTCAACCTCGGCATCCTCACAGGCGGCATCCACCGCCATCTTGGCCCTTGTGGCCACCGATTTTGCAAAGGGGTCCCTTTTGCGGCGGAAGTTCAGGGTGAGAACAACTTTGTTTCCCTCGATGTCCACGCCCTGCAAAATACCGCTCTCAATGAGGTTTTGTCCACTCTCTGGGTGGGTGACACCTTTCAGTATCTCAACAATCTCTTCTTTGGTAATCATATTTTTTTGTTTTTTTCTGTTTTCCACAAACCCCGCCCGAGGGGTTGTTTTTTGCCCTCGGCAGAGAAAAATTTATGTACAAAGATACACTTTCTTTGGCGTAAAAAACATACCTTTGTAATATAATAGAGATTTTTTGTTGCTTTATGAAAGGATTTTTCAAGACATTCTTTGCGGCTCTGCTGGCGATGGTGGTTGTATCGCTCTTGCCGCTATTGATTTTCATCGGTATCATATCTTCCTCACTCTCCTCTTCGGAGCCGGTGGTTGTGGAGGAGGGCTCGGTGTTGGTTGTGGACCTTGCCGAGAACATCTTTGATTCGCCCCGAATGCCCACATTTGACCTGTCGGGCCTCTCTTCGGGCACAATGGAGATGGTGCAAAACCTCACGATGCTTCAACTGATTGAGGCTCTGGATGCGGCTGCGGCCGACCCAAAGATAAAGGCACTCTACCTCAACTTCTGCGGTGGCGGTACCATTGAGGGCACCACCCAGATGGAGGAGTTGCGCAACCTGCTGCTCGAGTTCAAGGCTTCGGGCAAGCCCATTGTGGCCTACAACGAGGTCTACTCGCAGGGCTCCTATTGGCTCTGCTCGGTGGCCGATGAGGTTTACATCAACCCCGAGGGGTCGTTTGATTGGCGTGGTCTTGCATCGCAGGTTATGTTCTACAAGGGGCTGCTTGACAAGGCCGACCTTGACGTGCAGATTGTGCGCCACGGCACCTACAAATCGGCCGTGGAGCCCTATATAACCACCAAGATGAGCCCCGCCAACCGCCACCAGACCGAAACTATGGTGAACTCAATGTGGGATGTTATTGTGAATGATGTTGCTCTTGCACGCAACCTTTCGCCCCACTATGTTGGTGTTGCGGCTTCGGCCCTGAGTGTGGACTCCCCGGAGGCGGCCGAAAGGCTCGGTTTTGTCAATGGACTTCTCTATGAGGACCAAGTGGAGAGCCGACTTGCCGAACTGGCTGGTAAGGAGAAGTTTGAGGATGTGAACACCGTTACTTTGGGTGAATACATCACCACCCTTGTTCCCACCAAGATTGCCCGCAACAAGGTAGCCATTGTCTATGCCGATGGCGAGATTGTAGACGGAGTGGGTGCCGAGGGTATCATTGGCGGAGCAACCACCGCCGACCAAATTCGCCGTGCGGCCGAGGATGACGATGTGAAGGCTGTTGTGTTGAGGGTTAATTCCCCGGGCGGCAGCGCACTCGCTTCGGAGGTTATGTGGCGTGAGTTGAGCCTGCTGGCCGAGCAAAAACCCCTTGTGGTGTCGATGTCCAACTATGCCGCATCGGGCGGTTACTACATCTCTTCACCCGCAGCCACAATCCTTTCGGGCCGCACCACTCTGACGGGCTCCATTGGTGTGTTCGGAATGATTTTGAGTGCAGGCGAGGCTTTGGAGAACATCGGTATCACCGTGGATGTTGCCAAGAGTGGACCCCACGGAGATATGGGCTCGATGTTCCGCAAACTCACCCCCTCCGAGTTGGGCTTTATGCAGAAGTCGGTGGAGGATGTCTATGGCACCTTTGTGAGCCACGTGGCCGAGGGTAGGGAGATGACCCCCGAGGCTGTGGACAACATTGGTCAGGGCCGTGTGTGGTGTGGCGTGGATGCCAAGAACATCGGCCTTGTAGACGACTTTGGCGGCCTCAAAGAGGCCCTTGCCCTTGCTGCCGAGAAGGCCGAGTTGGGCGAAGGCTACCGCATCGTGGAGATTCTTGAGGAGGAAGACGAGTTCACGGCACTGATGAACTCCCTCTTGTCGGCCTCTTCGCGCACCGCCCTGAGGGAGGCCGGCGTAGCGGGTGTAACCTTGGGCCGCTACAATGCCCTGCGCTCCATCGTTGAGTCGGGCTCGGGTGTGAAGGCCCGTATGCCCTACGACATTGTAATCTATTAGACCAACCAACCCCATCCACGCCCCCGCAACTGCCCCACAAACAAGTGGTTGCGGGGAGGTGGTACCACCCAAAACGATATGGAAAAACTCTTCCTTGTTGATGCCTATGCGCAGATTTTCAGGGCCTACTACGCCTTTGCGGGCCGCCCTATGCGCAACCGTGAGGGGCTCAACACCTCGCCCATCTTTGGTTTTACGAAGTTCTTGAGGGACATCATTATCAACGAGCGACCCCACTACCTCGGTGTGGCCTTCGACCCCAAGGGTGGCAACTTCCGCAACCAACTCTTCCCCGACTACAAGGCCAACCGTAGCGAAACCCCCGAGGACATCATCGCCGCTGTGCCCTACATCAAGGAGATTTTGAAGGCTATGCGCATCCCCATTTTGGAGGTTGCCGGCTATGAGGCCGATGATGTTATCGGCACCCTCTCCCACAAGGCTGCCGCTGCGGGCTATGACGTCTATATGGTTACCCCCGACAAGGACTTCGGTCAACTTGTGGGTCCCACCGTGCGCATCTACAAGCAGCGCAAGGGTGGCGAGGGCGTGGAGATTGTGGGCCCTGCCGAAATCAAGGAGCACTATGGCTTTGACGACCCCCGCAAGGTGATTGACATCTTGGCTCTCTGGGGCGATGCTTCGGACAACATCCCCGGAGTGAAGGGAGTTGGCGAGAAGGGTGCCATAAAACTCGTAAACGAGTTTGGCACCGTGGAAGAGATTTTGGCCGACACCACCCGCCTGAAGGGTAAGCAGAGGGAGAATGTGGAGGCCGGAGCCGAGCAGTTGCGCCTCTCGAAGGTGTTGGCAACCATTTCATTAGACGCCCCCATAGAGTTTGTTCCCTCGGAGTTGGCAATGTGTGCGCCCGATTGCGAGGCCCTCAGAGAGATATACCGCAGGTTGGACTTCAATATGTTCCTCCGAGAGATGGAACTCTCGGCCCACTCGCCCTTCAATGGGATGGTTTGCCCTGAGGCTTCGGCTGTCGGCAGGGTGGAGCCCGTCAAGGAGGAGCCTCAGCAGCCCTCACAACCCGTTGCGACCGACCTCTTTGGCAACCCCATAGAGGCCCCCAAGCAACCCGCCCCTGCAAGCGCAACCCCCTCGGAGCCCTCGTTGGGTGGGGACTTTGACCTCTTCTCACAGGCCACACCCCTCTACCAAACCATCGACACCGTGGAACACACCTACACCCTTGTGGACACCCCCGAACTGCTCTCGCAGGTGGTAGATAAACTCTCCGCAGCACCCCTGCTCTCGTTTGACACCGAGACCTCGGGGCTTGACTACCACACCGACCACGTTGTGGGCATTGGTCTTGCTGCCACACCCCACGAGGCCTTCTATGTGCCAATGGGCCCCGACAACCGCACCGAGGTGCTTGCTACCCTACGCCCGTTGTTGGAGAACGAGGCCATTGAAAAAGTGGGGCAAAACGTCAAGTTTGACCTGCTGATGTTGCGCAGGGAGGGTGTTGAGGTTAGGGGCAAGTTGTGGGACACAATGGTTATGCACTACCTCATAGACCCCGAGAGTCGCCACGGTATGAACCACCTTGCGCAGACCCTGTTGGGCTACCAACCCATAGAGATAGAAACCCTCATCGGTCGTGGGGTCAAGCAACTCACAATGGACCGCGTGGCGGTGGCCGATGTTGCCCCTTACTGTTCGGAGGACGCCGACATAACACTCCAACTCTACCACACCCTGTTGCCCAAACTCTCCGAAGTGGGCGCACTGGAACTCTACAACTCCATCGAGGAGCCCCTCATCCGCACATTGGCCGATATGGAGTGGGAGGGCGTGAAGGTAGATGTGGCCCAACTTGCCGACTATGGGCGCGAACTCGGTGTACAACTTGCCACATTGGAGAGCGACATTCGCTCGCTGGCGGGTATGCCCGACCTCAATGTGAACTCCTCGCGTCAGTTGGGCGTTGCCCTCTTTGAGGTGCTCAAAATTGACTCCAAGCCCAAGCGCACAAAGACCAAGCAGTACAGCACCGAGGAGGAGTATCTCCAATTCCTCTCCGACCGCCACCCAATAGTGCCCAAGATTTTGGAGTACCGAGGAACAAAAAAACTCCTCTCAACCTATGTGGAGGCCCTGCCCGCACTCGTAAACCCTGCCACAGGGCGCATCCACACCTCCTACAATCAGGCTGTGGCTGCCACCGGCAGGCTCTCCTCCGCCAACCCCAACCTTCAGAACATCCCCGTGAGGGACGACCAAGGCAGGCGCATCCGTGAGGCTTTTGTTGCCTCCGACAGTGACCACATCCTGCTGGCGGCCGACTACTCGCAGGTGGAACTCCGACTTATGGCCCATATGAGTGGCGACAAGGCGATGATTGAGGCCTTCCGCAGTGGTGAGGACATCCACCGCGACACCGCCTCGCGCCTCTTCCACGTGGCCACAGCAGAGGTTACCCCCGACCAACGCCGCAAGGCCAAGACCGCCAACTTCGGCATCATCTACGGCATTTCCGCCTTTGGCTTGCGACAGCGTATGGGCAACGAGATGTCCATAGGTGAGGCCAAGGCCATAATTGACGGCTACTTCGCATCCTACCCCGCAGTGAAAGAGTACATCGATAGGACCATCGCCGAGGCCAAGAACAATGGCTTCGTGCAGACCATCTTCGGCCGCAAACGCTACCTGCCCGACATCAACTCCGCCAACGCAAACGTGCGCTCACTGGCCGAGCGAAACGCCATAAACGCACCCCTGCAAGGCTCCGCTGCCGACATCATCAAGATTGCAATGGCCGAGGTGGCCCGCCGACTCAAGGCCGAGGGCCTGCGCTCCAAGATGATTTTGCAGGTACACGATGAACTCATCGTGGACACCCTCGTGAGCGAAAAAGCCAAAGTGGAAAAAATTCTTCGCGAGGCAATGGAGGGCGCAGCACAACTGGCCATACCCCTCGTTGTGGATGTGGGCGAGGGGGCAAATTGGCTCGAAGCACATTAGTTTTTTGTTGGTATTCACACCCCAAACACCCAACCCCAATGAGAGCACTCGTTCAGCGCGTAACACACGCAAGCGTAACAATCGAAGGCGAAAGGGTGGCACAAATAGGCCACGGACTCCTCGTCTTTGTGGGCGTGGCCACCGATGACACCCCCGCCGATGTGGACTACCTCGTGCGCAAAACATCACAACTGCGCATCTTTGATGACCCACAGGGGGTGATGAACCTCGATGTGCGCCAAGTTGATGGCGAGGTGCTCGTGGTGAGCCAATTCACACTCCAAGCCGCCACACGCAAGGGTAACCGCCCCAGCTATATCCACGCCGCAGGCGAGGCAGTGGCGGTGCCCCTCTACGAAGAGTTCAAACAAAAACTCTCCGCCGCCATCGGTAAACCCATACCCTGTGGCCGCTTTGGCGCCGATATGAAGGTGGAACTTCTCAACGATGGCCCCGTAACCATCTGGCTCGATAGCCACGAATAGATTTTTGTCTAACGTCAATCGTTAAACGTCTGTTTTGAGGGGCCTTAAAGACCTTAAAGACCTTAGGGCCCTTAATGTCCTTAAGGCCCTTAATGTCCCTTTTCTGCCCTGCTCAGAAACAAAAAAGGCTTGGAGAACTCTCCAAGCCTTTTTTCATACAAAGAGGACCACGCCTCTTTGTGTTGTTGTGGTGCTTATTTCACGCTCCAAGCGCCTTCTCCTTTATCCCAAGCACCCTCAGCAACGGTGTAGAGGTTGGTGCCATCGGTGGGAACGGTGAGGTCTGCGGTCTGGTTCCATTTGTTATCCCAGTTGTTTGCTGTGGTATTGGGATTCATACGGCAGAAAATCACCGAAGTATAGCCACCAACAGGAATATTTGCCTCATAGATACCATCTGCATCGCTATCGGTCATACTAACCCAAGCTTCACCATCGCCAAAGAAGTATGCTGCAAAACGTGCACCATCAGCTTTCCAGTTTGTGTTAGGACTAAGATAGAGAACATTCTCGGTAACTTCGGGCTCTTCGGTTACGGGCTCCTCACCACTCTCGGTCTGCTCGGTAGCCTCGGCAATGTCGGTACCTGCGGTCATAAGATAAACAACCAAGGTGTTCACATTGAAGTAGATGTCATAGGTGCCTGCGGCCTCAACGGTGATATTGTTTGAGCTACCATCAACAGCGGTGATGTATTTGTTTGCTTTGATGTAGTTTATGTCGCCACGACCATAATTCTTTTTATCCCAAACACCAACAGTGCGGATTTTGAAAGCGTCATTGGCAATGAGTTCAACACCCTCTGCTACGAGCAAGCCCTCGGTGGGAGTGGTGTAGAGAACGGCATCATTAGCCCAACCACTTGCTGCAAACGAGCCAACAACGCCCAAGTCGGAAGCCTCGGACACAAAGGGAATTTCGGGCACAATGGGGTCATCGCCACCCTCTTCGCCCTCGCCGGGGGTGTTGCCCTCGCTGGGGTTGAACTCGATGTCGCCATTGCTCTCCCAGTCGCTGATTTCGGGAGTGAACTCGGTGCTAACGAGCTCTTTGCTGATGTTGAGAGTAGCGGTTGCAACCTTACCAGCCACGAGGTCGGTAGCGGCAACAATGTTGAAGGTGTACTGACCTTCGGTGGTGGTAGTAACAATCAGTTTGGGGCTTACGGCCTGCTGGGGAACAACAATCATTGTCCAGTCGTTGCCGGCAACAGCACCCTTAACGATTGCTTTCTCGCCACTAACGGTAGCCTCGCCACTCTTCAAGTTGAAGGTAGCAGCAGTGTAAACATCGCTGATGTAAACATCCTTGATAACATCGTCAGACTCGTTGTTGATTTTCACAACAATCTTCGAGCCGGCGTGTTTGAAGGGAAGCTCAACAGCCTCAGCGGTGGGTTTGGAGGTGGTAGCGGCAATCAGAAGGTCCGATGCAGCGTAGGCACCCTCTTTGCTCTGGTCGGCCTGAACGGCGAAAGCGTAGCCCTCTGCCGAGTAGGCGCCCTGTGCGTTGTAGGGGTAGTAGGCCAAAACGTCAGATACCTGCTCCTCGTCTTGGTACCAATAGTTGGGAGTTACGCTGGCGAGTGCGCCACCGGTGAAGGTGTAGAGTGCGTTGTTGAGGTAGGCACCATCGGTAGTGATGATGTGCAGACCAATCTGGTCGCCCTCCTCAAAGGCAGTTGCGGTTGCACGGTTGAAGGAGTAGAATGCGGGGGTTACGGAGATAACCTTTGCGCCCTGCTCGGGAGTTACGATAGCCTCGGGCTCATTTTGGCAGGCGGTGGTAGCCACTGCTACCATTGCCAATGCTGCAAAAACTTTTGTCAGTTTCATAGTTTGTTTTTGGTTTTTATTATTTGTGTTTTAGTGTTTGTTGTTCAGCCTATTTCACGCTCCAAGAGCCATTACCCTTATCCCAAGCACCCTCAGCAACGGTGTAGAGATTGGTGCCATCGGTGGGAACGGTGAGGTCTGCGGTTTGGTTCCATTTATTGTCCCAGTTGTTTGCCGTAGTGTCGGGATTCATACGACAGAAGATGATGTTGGAGAAGCCAGCGGGAATAGTGGCTTGGTACACACCTGCGGTGTCGCTGGTGGTCATATCAACCCAGTTGTCGCCACCGCTGTTCCACATATAAACTGCAAAGCGTGCGCCAGCCTCTGACCAGTTTGCGTTGGGTTTGAGATAGAGGGTTGCGCCATCGGCGTTACCGCCAGTGTCGGGAATGGTGGGCACATAGTCTGCGGTGCCCCACTCGCCACTCTCCCAACCAGTAATGTAGTAGTGGTTGTTGGGGTCCACACCAACGGTGAGGTCTGCGGTTTGGTTCCAAACGTGGTCCTCAATAACGGTTTCGCCCTCGGTAACATCCCAACCAAACGAGGTGAATTGGGGGTTCATACGGCAGAAGAGCATACCAGTAGCACCCTCAGGAACAGGGCACTCAAACACGCCATCGCCATCGGCATCGGTGAGGGTAATGTCGGTATCGGAATTTCCCCAGAAGTGGGCCGAGAACCAAGCGCCGTCTACGTTCCAAACACCGGGGTGGAAGTAGATGGTACCGGAGGTTGCGATGTCGCCACCGGGGATGTCGCCACCGGTGTTACCACCGCCATTGGGGTCTTGGCCAAACTGCAACTCCTTGTCGGCCACCCAGTCGCTGATGGTGGGGGTAAAGTCGGTGTAGATGCTGTCGTCTTTGAGAACGATGTTTGCGGTGCTAACCTTGCCGGAGGAGAAGGTAACTGCGCCTTTGAGTTCATAGGTAAACTGCTTCTCCGACTTGGTGGTGATGATGAGCTTGGGGGTTACCTCGGTTTGGGGTACGAGGATTACGGCCCAAGCGGGCTGCTCGTTGATGGTTACGGCTGCGGTTTTGATGGTACCCTTTGTGCCGGAGGTGGTCAGAGTTCCGTTGGTCATATCAACGGTGGTGCTGCCATAGACCTCCGAGAACCACACGTTCTCGATAACCTCGCCCTCCAACTGGTTGTCGATGGTAACAACAATCTTCGACAGTGCGTGTTTGAAGGGGAGTTCAACAGCCTCTGCGGTGGGTTTGGAGGTGGTGTGGGCAATCATAAGGTCCGACTTGGTGTAGGCACCCTTATCGTTCTGGTCTGCATTCACGGTGAATGTGTAGCCGGTGTTTGCGTTATAGGCTGCGCCCGAGTTGTAGGGGTAGTAGGCAATAACATTGGCAACCTTCTCGGCATCCATATACCAATAGTTAGGCCTTGCGCCCACAAGTTTACCCTCTGTGAAGGAGTAGAGAGCATTGTTGAGGTGGACCTCATCGGTGATGATGTGCAGACCAATCTGGTCGCCCTCCTCAAAGGCGGTATCGGTGGCCCTGCTGAAGTTGTCAAGCGAGTGGGTTACCGAGATGAGTTTACCCCTCTGGTCGGGGTTAATCTCATTTTCGGGCTCATTTTGGCAAGCGGTTGCGGCCACGGCTACCATTGCCAACATTGCGAAAAGTTTAGTAAATTTCATAGGTCTTTTTTGTGATTTATTTTGAACTTATTTACTATCAATGCGGTTCAACATCTCGCAAATATATTAATTTTTGTTGGACAATACCTATTTTTTATTGAAAAATATTGATATTCCCACCATTAAGCCAATCAACATAGGGTAGTAGAGGTGGGGAATAATTGCCACAGGCGACACACCTGCCAACCCCGAAGCCATAAGCAACTGAGCACCATAGGGGAGCACGCCCTGCACAAAGCAGGAGGTGGTGTCGATGATGCTTGCTGCCCTCTTGGGCGAAATTCCAAAGCGACCGGCAATGTTGCGTGAGATGTCGCCAATGGTCAGAATGGCGATGGTGTTGTTTGCGGTACACACGTTGGAAAGCATTGTGAGTAGGGCTATTGCGCCCTCTCCGCCTCGGCGGTTGTGGACATTTTTGGTCATCCCGCCAATGATGTAGTCGAGTCCGCCTCCCTCCTTCACGAGTTCCAGCAGGCCTCCCGCCAACATCGTAACGATGATGAGTTCGCCCATCGAGCACATACCCTCGCCGAGCGAGGCCGTGAGGGCGAAAAACTCAATGGCACCCGTGCTCACACCAACCACTCCGGTGGCCAAAATGCCGCACGCCAGCACCACCAACACATTCACCCCTCCGAGTGCCAAGCCGATAACCAGCGCATAGGGCAACACCTTCACTGCATCGGCCCAAGTGTAGTCGATGGCCTCCACTTGTCCCACACCCGCACCGGTGAAGAGGTAAATCAGCAGTGCAACAATGGCGGCGGGGGTTACGAGTCGCAGGTTGGTGCGGAACTTATCCTTCATAGCACACCCTTGTGTTTGGGTGGCGGCAATGGTTGTGTCGGAGATGAACGAGAGGTTGTCGCCAAAGAAGGCACCTCCCACCACAATCGCCACCATCCACGCCGTGTCCACACCCAACTGTGCTGCCAAGCCCGTAACCACGGGCGTCAGCGCAACAATCGTACCCACCGAGGTACCTATGGACATCGAAATGAAGCAGGTGGCAAGAAATATGCCCGCCGGCATAAAGTTGCTCGGGATGGCCTTCAAGGCCAACTGCACCGTGGCATCCACCGCACCCACAGCCTTTGCGGAGGTGGCAAACGCACCCGCAAGGACAAATATCCACACCATATAGAGGATGCGCGAAGAGCCCGCCCCGCGTGAAAAGTTTTCCACGTTTTTGTTCAGCCCGTTTTTGCGCCAAAGGATTAGTGCATAGACCGTGGCCACGAGGAAGGCCAACGATATGGGAATACGGTAGAAGTCGCCCGCAATGATGGAGCCCACCAAAAAGACTGCCAACATCACCATCAGCGGTGTGAGTGCCCAAAGTCCCTTTTTGCTATCTTTCATAACACATTATTTTTACAGCAGACCAGAGCAGGAATACCCGCTCTGGCCCAAAAAAGTACATATTTGATTGTGTGCGCTTGGTCGCATCTCAAAAACCGACCACACTCTCGTGGTGGTGTACGACCACTCCACTACGAGCACTTGCTCCAGCCACACGAGTGGCAAGTGGGGCAACCATTCTGGTAGACAAGGCTCTCGCTACCGCAGTTGGGGCACTTTTGCTTGCTCTTGGTGCCGTCCTTGATATACTGCTTCAGGGCACGAGCCACACCTGCTTTCCAGATGTTGATACCCTCGCTGGTGAATTGGAGGCTGTCCACAAGGTTCACCACATCCACGATGGGCATACCATTGCGCAACACACCCGAAATCAGCTTGGCATAGTTCCAGAACTCCATATCGAACAGGCGAGAGATACCGCCAATGACGTGGGGATAGCCCATCTTATCTTGGAAGCGGAAGTCGTAACGCTTGGTGCCGTCCTCTTCCCTCACTTTCACAATCCAACCCTTCTTGATGGATTTGGGAATGTAGAGCGACTCCTCGTCAATCTGACCGGTGAAAATCTCATAGGGCCTTCCGTTGTGGAGTCCCACGAAGGCAATCCACTCCTCCTTGCCGTTGCGGAAGCGTACCACATCGGCCTCCAACTCTGCGGGGCGTTTGATGGGTGCGGTAGACTGCGACTCCTCGGGGTTCTTCTTGCTCTTGGTGTCGATGAGCACGCCACTACGAGAACCATCACGGTAGACGGTGATACCCTTGCAGCCACACTCCCAAGCGGTCTTGTAGACCTGTGCAACCAACTCCTCCGAAACGTTGTTCGGCAAGTTTACGGTAACCGAGATGGAGTGGTCCACCCACTTCTGAATGGCGCCCTGCATCTTCACCTTGGCCACCCAGTCGATGTCGTTTGCGGTGGCGTGGTTGTAGGGCGAGGCGGCAACAAGTGCATCCATCTCTGCATCGGAGAGGTCTGCCAAGTTGGCCACATCGTGGCCGGTAACTTTGAGCCACTCCACAAACTTGTGGTGGAACACATAGTACTCCTCAAAGCAGTCGCCCACATCATCTTTGTAGGTAATCTTCACATTCTGGTCGGTGGGGTTTACCTTCCTGCGGCGTTTGTAGACGGGGCGGAACACGGGCTCAATACCGGAGGTGGTCTGCGACATCAGCGACACGGTACCTGTGGGGGCGATGGTCAGCATTGCGATGTTCCTACGGCCATAGCGTACCATATCGGCATACAACTCGGGGTCGGCCTCGCGGATGCGGCCAATCATCGGGTTGTTCTCCTCTTTGAGGTTGTCGTACATCGGGAAGGAGCCCCTCTCTTTGGCGAGTTTCACCGAAGCGCGGTAGGCGTTGAGGCAGAGTTCCCTCTGGATGCTTACCGCAAAGTCAATGGCCTCGTCAGAGCCGTAGGTCATACCCAATGCGGCCAACATATCGCCCTCGGCGGTAATGCCCAAACCGGTACGGCGGCCTTTGAGAGCCTTCTCCCTGATTTTCTCCCACAACGAAAGTTCAACCCTGCGAACATCCAACTCCTCGGGGTCTTTGCCAATCTTCTTGTGGATGAGGTCAATCTTCTCCAACTCGAGGTCGATGATGTCGTCCATCATCCTCATAGCCATCTCCACGTGTTTTTGGAATTTCTCGTGGTTGAAGGCTGCCTCAGGGGTGAATGGGTTGTCCACATAGCTGTAGAGGTTGAGGGCCAACAGACGGCAGCTGTCGTAGGGACACAGAGGAATCTCACCACAAGGGTTGGTCGAAACGGTGCGGAAGCCCTCGTCTGCATAGCAGTCGGGCACGCTCTCCCTCAACACGGTGTCCCAGAACAAGCAACCGGGCTCGGCGCTCTTCCAAGCGTTGTGGATAATCTTATCCCACAGTGTGGTTGCATCAACCTCCTTCTCATAGAGAGGCTTGTCGGAGTCGATGGGGAACTTCTGAACATATTTCTCACCGCTGAGCACGCAACGCATAAACTCATCGTCAATCTTAATCGACACGTTGGCACCGGTAACTTTGCCTTGTACGGTCTTGGCGTCAATGAAACGCTCTGCATCGGGGTGCTTGATGGAGAGGGTGAGCATAAGCGCACCCCTACGGCCATCCTGTGCCACCTCGCGAGTGGAGTTGGAGTAGCGCTCCATAAAAGGCACGATACCCGTGGAGGTCAGCGCACTGTTCAACACAGGGCTACCTGCGGGGCGGAGGTGCGAAAGGTCGTGGCCCACACCACCCCTACGCTTCATCAGCTGCACCTGCTCCTCGTCCATACGGATGATACCGCCATAGGAGTCGGCAGGGTTGCGGTGGCCAATTACAAAGCAGTTCGACAGCGAGGCAATCTGAAGATTGTTGCCAATACCGGTCATTGGGCCGCCTTGGGGGATGACATATTTGAATTGGTCAAGCAATCCAAACACATCCTCTGCGCTCATTGGGTTGGGGTAGTTGTTCTCGATACGAGCAATCTCGTTGGCGATGCGGTGGTGCATAGCCTCGGGCGAGGGCTCATAGATGCGGTTGAAGGAGTCCTTCAGTGCATACTTGTTCACCCACACCATTGCGGCGAGGTCATCACCCTTGAAATACTCTTTGGCGTTGGCCAGAACGTCATCGTATTTCAGCTCTTTCAGTTCGGGGGACACGCCCCCATTCTCCATCTTTTCAGACATAGTTACCAGCTTTTTATGTATTTTTTCGATTTTGCTCGACTCCAAAAAATCTACGCCCCTGATAATCAAAAGCATAGACAACTAAAGCCGGGAAGCCCGACTTTGCTACAAAGTTCAAACTAATTTTTGGATAAAACAAGGGGTTTTTGTTGGTTTTTCAACAGGTTATCAACAAAAATGTAAACACCTTACTTTGTTAGCGTTACGCTGACCTTCTCGACCTTGCCTCCGAGAGGGGGTGCAAGTTTGGAAACCTTGATTTTTGAGCCAACAATCTGATTAAAAGCACCATAGAGGCACTCCTGTATGCGCCAAGCCACATTCTCGATGGTGTCGGAGGGGCGTTGCATTTGCTCCGCCACAAGGTCGTAGACGGTCAGATAGTTCACACTTTTCAACAATTCGTCATCCTTAGCCGCATCGCCGATTTCAACAATCAACATTACATCCACCTCAAAGCGGTTTCCAACCACTTTTTCGAGGTCATAGCAGCCGTGCGGAGCGCGAAATTCCATTCGCTCCAACTCAATCGTAACATTCATATTCCCTAACGTGTCTGTCTATCGCCCCAAGGGGTGTGCGATGCAAGTTCTTTTGTTGTTTGTTGTTTATTGTTTGTGCTCCCGCGGTGCGTGAGTGAACGTGCGTATTAGAACAAATACTTCTCCGTTTTCACCCTCTCCACGAGCGAGAAAATCTCCTTCCAAGCATCCTCGCCAAAGGTGGTGCCCACAACCTCAATCACCTTGCCGGCAGCGATGGCTCCGATGGTACCGCACTGGCGCAACGAGAGCCCCTGACACAAGCCGGCCATAAAGCCTGCGGCATAGAAGTCGCCCGCACCGGTGGTGTCCACCCTCTTGGCGGCGGCCATAATGCCCACGTGTATCCTTTCGCCACCCTGCTCCTTGATGAGCGCACCTCGGGTGCCAATCTTCACAATGGCAAGTTCACACCTTGCGGCAATAAATTCAAGAGCCCTTTCGGGGTCCTGCTCGCCACTGAAGGCTGCAGCCTCCTGCTCGTTGGCGAAGATGATGTCCACATATTTGTCCACAAGGTCCAACAAGAAGGCCCTGTTCTCCAGCACCACGTTGTAGCTCGCAAGGTCGATGGCCACCTTCAATCCACACGCCTTTGCGGTCTTGATGGCGTGGCGTATAACCGAGTGGCTCTGAACCATATAGCCCTCAATGTAGAGGCAGTCGTAGCCCTCAAACACACTCGGTGTGATGTCGGCCTCGCAGAGTTCGAGAGCGGCACCGAGGTAGGTTACCATAGTGCGCTCCCCATCGGGCGACACAAGGGCCAAGCACCTGCCCGAGCGGTTCACTCCGTGGTAGATGTGGGGGTCCACTCCGAGGTTTTCGAGAGCCTGCTCAAAGAAGTGGCCCGTGGAGTCCCTTCCCACCTTGCCGATGAGTCCCACCTCTGCGCCAAGGCGAGCCATACAGCGAATGGTGTTGGCGGCACTACCTCCCAACGAGAGGGTGTGGGGCAGGTCGGCGGTTTCGCCCTGAATCTTGCGCTGGAATTCCGAATCCACGAGGTTCATACTCCCCTTGCCGAGGTTGAGTCGCTGGAGTACGTCATCGTTGCGCAGGTTTACCAAAAAATCTGTGAGGGCATTACCAATGCCGATAACCTTCTTAATCTGCATAGTGCGGGTGTGGGTTAGTGGTTTCTTACTATTTATATAAATAAAGTGTGTGCAAAGATAGCAATAGTATTGCGAAAAGAAAACGAAAACCGACAAAACAAAAGCCCACAAGACTCGCACTTGCTGTCTTGTGGGCATATTGCGGGTTTACTTCGGGCCCGTTGCAGAACAATTCAACTTTCTTTTGGGGTGGAGGGGGCACTACTCGGCCTTTGCCTCACTCACCTCGGCTACGGCCTCCGCTGCGGCACGCTCTTGGCGAATGGCGGCAGCCTTGGCGGCGTTCTCCTCGCTGGCCTCAAGCACCTTATCCAGAGCGAGATAAACCTCCTCCCTCATTGCACGCAACTTCTCCACCTTGTCGCGATTGCTGGGCTTGGTGAAGCGCACATAGCCCTTGTACTTCACAAAGTAGATGATGTAGTTGTAGGCGTAGATTGCCATCAGCGGGTAGGCCACAAGGTAGCACAGTGCCGAGAGCCAATTACCACAACACAACATCACAACAACAGGAACGATGCAGAACAGCGGGAACACAATCAGCAGCAACACTCCGGCCCTCACCGAACTGCGGAACATCTGGTCCTTGATGAACTTCTTGAGGAAGAGTTCGGGCACGAGGAACATTGCAAAGGTGGGGATGATGCTCACCACAAAGAGGGGCAAACCGAGCAACAACACCAGAGCCCTACCGATGAGTCCCGCAAGGCCGGTGTTCTTCTTCTCGAAGAGCCACTCCCTCACATTGAGTTTCTTGATACCCTTGGCGAGTTTCCTCACCTTGTCGTAAATATCCTCCATCTTTTCGGGCTCGGCCACGGTGGCGTCATCCAATTTCTTGACAAGTTCCTTGTCGGCTTTGAGTTTGGAGGGGAGGTGCTTGGGGTTGAGCCCCTGTGCCACGGCATATTGTTCGCCATAGACTCCATCGCGCAAGAAATCAACCTGCTCGTAGTGCTCCAAGTCGGTGATGTTGAGCATCATCTGCTCAATCTGCTTGCGCACCAGTGCGTTCACCTCACGGATGGCAGTGCGGGGTTGCTCTTTGTAGAGTTCATAGTAGGGCTTGAGCGAGATGGGGTCGCCAAACATCACCAAGCCACTCTCCCTTGCGTGCTGATAGACCGAGTAGTGGTGTGCGGTGGGCATAACAAAGACCTCCCTCTCGAAGCCACTCTCCTCGGCGGCACCAAAGGCCATCTTCAAATAGGCGGGCGAGAAGTTGCCGAGCCAACGCTTGTCTTGGTGTCCTGCCTCGGGGTAGAGGATTACGGTCTCGCCACGGCGCAGAGCATAGCCAACCTCTTGGAAGGTTTGCTGGTTTTTGCCCACAGCGGCATAGCCGTCATATTTCATCCTGTAGGCGGGCAGTGCGCCAAGGCCTCGGATAGCCCAGTTGAAGATGGGGTTTTTGAACACATTGGCCCTCGCCAAGAAGCGGGGTTTGCGGTCGGAGAGAGCGAAGCCCAACAGCAGGGGGTCGTTCAGACAGTTCTGGTGTTGCGACACCGCAACGGTGGGGGTGCCATCGGCGGGCATCTTCTCACGCCCCTCAACATATATGTGGCGATAGTACAACTTGTCGTGTACGACTTTGAGATAGCCTCTGAAAATTTTTGCGGGCAAACCCGGCTTGCGAGGCTGGAGTTTCTTTGTCATAGGATGTGTTTTTGATTAAACTTTTTGTTCTCCCTTTTGGCAAATATAAAAACTTTTTTGCAAAGTGCAAAAACGACATTTTGACAGAAGAACTCAACACCCAACGATTTCTTCGCGCGTATGCTCACGTGCGCACGTGTGTGCGTGCGCATTTATGCGCGCACCCGCACGCCCGCATACGCAAGCGTGCGCCCACGCAATCGTAGGCGCACGCACTCACACGTTCCTATTTGTTTTATTGATATGATTTTGTCGGGGGGGGGCAGAAAGCGTGGGCTACATTCCCAGATTGGCGGCACTCTTGCCGAGTGCCATCATATCCTGCATCTTCAGGTCCTCTCCTTGGGCACACATCAACACGGTGCCACCCTCGGCGCTGTGAACGACCATCAGGAACTCTTCTTTGTTTTTGCTCAGGTAGAACCCCACTCGGTTACCCTCGCTCTTGACATTCATCAGAGAGCGAAATCCACCATCCTTAATGAGTGCATCAACATCCTCGGCAAAATCGGCAAGCGGGGTTTCGCTCACAATCATTATGAATTGTTTCACGTTGGTTGGCTCACCTCCCTGCTCGGAGAGCATTTCGCCGGGCATATTCATCGTTACGATGTTGTCGCGCTCACCATATTTTTCATAGATGTGCTCAACGGTCATTTTTGTTGTTTGGGCCTCGGCCGAACAAAGCGTTACCAGCAAGACCGAGAGAAGGGTAAGAAATGTTTGTTTCATTGTTGTAGGAGTTTTTCGATATTGTACTTATTTAGCAATTCTGCGGCTTTCTCGGTCGAGCTCTTAACCGTTGAAAGTCCACCATAAACCTTGTTGATTGGTTGCAGGGCTTGGCTCAAGTGTGCAAACACGGGGGCTGCCACCTCTGCCACAACAGCCCTATCGCACACCATCTCGCCATTGATGTAGGCACACGGGCCGAGGGGGGCTTGTTGGCGGGTGGTAACAAACAACCCCACCGCAATGGCTGCGGCAATGGAAACCGTGGCCACGAGCCCATATCGCAACGCAAGGCGTGGTGTGGCGTGCCTCCGGCGGGGGGTGTGAAGATTGCGCTTGGCGGCATTGCGGGCAAACAAGGGTGCAGCCCAAGCGAGGTGGGCGGGCACACTGCCACCCTCGGCAAAGTAGCCTTCAAGAGCACGCTCCTCTTCGAGCGAGGTCTCTCCACCGAGCCACTTCTCCACCAATTCCTCTATGTTCCCTCCGTTGATAACCATAACTCTATTTTTTGTCGTGTGTGTTCTCCGATTTACTCTTCACCAAGGGCTCAAAGCCCATAGTTCAATGCTCTTTGCAGTTGCTCCTTGACCTCTCGGCGTGCTCGTGAGAGGTTTACCCTCACGGTGCCCACCTCCATACCGACCACCTCGGCAATGGTGTCAAAGTCGTAGCCCTCGACATCCCTAAGGTGAAGGATGGTTTGCTGTTGTTCCGGCAGGGTGGCAACGATTCGGTCGGCCAATTCCCTCAGGTCAAAATTTTCTTCGGGCGAGGTGCTTGTTGTGTAGAGTTCATAGGCCACCGACTCTTTTTTGTCGTTCCTCAACCTCTCGCCCCCAACCACATCGAGCGAGCGGTTGCGCACCGAGCGCATCACAAAGGCTTCGCAGTTGTTGGGCCTCAAACCCTCCCGTCCTCGCCACAAGCGTTCCATCACATCCTGCACCACATCTTCGGCGCCACTCGCACCCACAATGGCTCGTGCCAAGCGATACATTTTGTCGCCGAGGGGAAGTATTTGACTGTGGAACTCTTTGGAGGTCATTGCTTTTGTGTTGGGTTTTGTGTTGTCGGTTTGTTGTCGGCAGAGGGGGCTCAATTCCCCTCGCTCAACCATAAGACGTTTGAGCGCAGATTTTGTAACACACCCACCAAACTTTTTTTGACAAATATAATCGCCAAAACCAAATGTAACAAAATCCAAAACCAAACGCGACTTTTCGGCCTCAAAGGTCAGTCAAAACGAAATGCGACAAGAATTTGACGCACACATATAAATCAAAGCACAATAAAAGAGTCCTCGAATGGCATTTGAACACCATTTGAGGACTCCTCTTTTATACCTTCCCTCGGCTTACTATGCAGCCTCTCGTTCAGTGTAGAACATCATATCGGTATAGGTGGCATTGTAGTTCATCGTGGCGTTGAACTCAACCTTTCGACATCGAGCGAAAGGGTTGCCTATTGTTTGGTTCTTGCCCAGCCACTC
>JAFQNC010000001.1 GCA_017396085.1 Tidjanibacter sp.
CAATTCTCAATTATATTTGTATCTTTGTGGGTTAATATGGATAACTATATGGATATGCAAGATATAAATACCAACGAAAATCTTATTCCGGAGAGCCGTAGGATTGTGGCCGAGGGCCGCAAAGCCGACATCTCGCTGGGCCACGGATGCGAGTATTGCCGCTGTGGAGAGCAGCAGGAGATGTGTGCCGAGGCTCGTCCCGGATGCTATAAGTTGCACGAAACAGATTGGCTCAAAGAGTATCCCGACAACGAACCCACGGAGATTGTGGAGGTGAGGTTTAAGAACACCCACCGTGGCTACTATGCCAACGAGAACAACATTCCTCTTGCCGAGGGCGACATCGTGGCGGTGGAGGCCTCCCCGGGCCACGACATCGGCATTGTGTCGCTCACGGGCGATATGGTGGCAAGGCAGATGCGCAGGGTGGGCTTCAACCCCGCCAATGGCGAGTTCCGTAAGGTCTACCGCAAGGCACGCCCCTACGACATTGAGAAGTGGCACGAGGCTGTGGGTAGGGAGCACGAGGTGATGATTCGTTCAAGGCAGATTGCTGCCGATATGGGCCTCAATATGAAGATTGGCGATGTGGAGTTTCAGGGCGATGGTATCAAGGCCATCTTCTACTATATTGCCGATGAGAGGGTCGATTTCCGCGAACTCATCAAAGTTTTTGCCGAGCAGTTCCGCATCCGCATTGAGATGAAGCAGATTGGCGCACGCCAAGAGGCCGGCCGTATTGGCGGTATTGGTGCGTGTGGCAGGCAGTTGTGCTGCTCTTCGTGGATTAGTTCTTTCAATTCGGTAACCACGGGTGCTGCCCGCACTCAGGACCTCTCGCTCAATCCGCAGAAGTTGGCGGGCCAGTGCAGTAAACTTAAATGCTGTTTGAGTTACGAACTCGACAGTTACCTCGATGCACGCAAGGAGTTCCCCAAACTCAATGGCCCCTTGCAGGCACTCGATGCCGACTACTTCCACGTCAAGAGCGACATCTTGGGCCGCACGATGAGTTTCAGCACCCAACCCGGCTCTATGGCGGGCTTGGTTACGTTGAGTATCAAGAGAGTTAGGGAGATTGCCAAACTCAATGCCGAGGGCAAGAAGCCCGAGAAGATTACCTCCGACACGGTCTATGTTGCCTCCGAGGAGGAGCCGACCTACATCAACGTCATTGGCGAGGATAGCATCACCCGCTTTGATAAGGCCAAACGCAACAAGAAGCGTAAGGGCAATAAGAATAAGGGCGGTCAGCAACCCCAACAGCAGGGCCAAAAGGGTGCCGATGGTGGCCAGCAGAGCCAAAACAAGGGCGAGGGCCAGTCGCAGCAGAATAAGGATGGCCAGCAGAATAAGGGTGGCCAGCCCAAACCGAAACAGGAGGGTGGCCAACCCAAGAAACAAGAGGGTGGCAAAGGCCAATCTCAGGCCCCCAAGCAACAGGAGGGAGCCCAAAGCAAGGGCGGAGGTAACAACGCCAATAATAGCAACAACGGTGGCGGTAATAATGGCGGCAACCACCCAAAGGGTAACAATGGCGGTGGTCGCAATGGCCGTGGCCGCAACAACCGAGGCAGGGGTGGCAACCGCCAGCAACAACAGCAGGGCGGTGAGGGCCAACCCAAACCACAGCAAGAGTAGGTGGCATAGAGGCAGGTGTGGACCGTATGGATGCAAAGAGATTGGTGCTGACGGTGGTCGCTGCGGTGGCGATGATGGGGTGCAGAGTTACCCCACACGGTGCGGTGGTGGCCGATGTGAGCCCCAAAGGGTGGGAGCCGAGTGAGGCTGTGGAGTTGTGCTACGACAACACCGACACCCTCTCTGCCCGCACGGTGAGCATCGTTGCCCGCAGGGAGTTCGGCAAGGCCGAGGGACCCTTGGAGTTGCACGTGAGGGTGTGTGCCCCCGACTCGGCGATGGTTGAGGCCGATGTGGTGCTCCCGCAGCGTGGCGACAAGGGCGGCTCCTTTGAGGAGTTGCGAGCCCTCTGGGTGGAGGGAGCAAGCCTGCAAGGAGGCACCTACACGTTTACGATAGCCCCACAAAAGTCCACCACGGGAGTGTGGAACGTGGGAATAGAGATTGAGAACTAGAATTATGGGAAAAGATAAGATACGCAGATTTAACGAAAACCTCACCTTCAAGTGCTTGGTGCAGCCGGCATTTGAGGAGGTGTTTGGTAAGGACCACCCGATGAAGGGGCGCTGGCACGAGGAGTTTTTTGGCAACAACAACCCCATCGTGTTGGAACTCGGTTGTGGCCGTGGCGAGTACACGGTAGCCTTGGCCGAGCGTAACCCCGACAAAAACTTCATAGGTGTGGACATCAAGGGAGCAAGGATGTGGCGTGGAGCCAAGACCGTAACGGAGAAGGGTATCCCCAATGCGGGCTTCCTGCGCACACGCATCGAGTTCATCGCCTCAATGTTTGCCGAGGGCGAGGTGAGCGAGATTTGGATAACCTTCCCCGACCCGCAGATGCCCAAACAGAGGGCCAAACACCGCCTTACGGGTCCGCTCTTCTTGGCTCGCTATGCGAAGATTTTGCAGCAGGGAGGGTGGATAAACCTCAAAACCGACTCGCAATTTCTGCACGAGTTCACAAAGGATGTGATTGCGCAGAACGAACTACCCGTGGAGGTGGCCAACAACGACATCTACGGCACAGGCTTTGCCGATGAGGTGCTCTCGGTCAAAACCGCCTATGAGAGTAAATTCCTCGCACAGGGTATGCCCATCACCTACCTCCGCTTCGGACTGGGCGACAAGAGGGAGTTTGTGTGGGTTGCTCCGGAGGAATAACAGACGTTTTTTTAGAATTGACAGTTGAGGATAGACAAATGGAACAAAACAACATAAAAGTAGGCATAACACTTGGCGACCCCAATGGCGTTGGTGCCGAAACGATTGTGAAGATTTTTAGGGACAGCCGTATGCTCGATATGGCCACTTTTGTGCTCTATGGCTCCTCCAAATCGCTCTCCTTCTACAAACCCACGGTGGAGGGTGGCGAGCAGGTGAGTTTCAACGTTGTGCGCTCGGCAGCCGAGGCCAAGGGTAAGAAACTCAACCTTGTGGAGTGTGGCGCCGGTGATGTGCGCATCACCGCAGGGGAGGCAACTTCCGAGGGAGGTGCTGTGGCTGTGGAGTCGTTGCGTAGGGCTGTGGCCGATGTGAAGGAGGGTACAATAGATGTGCTCGTTACGGCACCCATAAACAAAAACTGCGTCAATGGCGAGGGCTTTGCCGCCACCGGACACACCGAGTTCTTGGCCCGTGAGTTTGAGGGCGAGGGGCTGATGCTGATGTGCAGCGATATGATGAAGGTGGGCCTTGCAACCATACACCTGCCCGTGTCGGAGGTGGCTGCTGCGCTCTCCAAGGAGCTCATTGTGAAACGTATCGGACAACTTGAGAAGTCGCTCAAGGAGGACTTTGGGGTGCGTAAGCCGAGGATTGCGGTGTTGGCACTCAACCCCCACGCAGGCGATGGCGGCCTGCTCGGTACCGAGGAGCAGGAGATTATCAAACCCGCCATTGTGGAGGCCTACAAGTCGGGTGTGTTGGCTTTTGGTCCCTTTGCGGCCGATGGCTTCTTTGCTGTGGGTGGCCACAGCAAGTATGATGCGGTGCTGGCTATGTACCACGACCAAGGCCTTGCTCCCTTCAAGATGCTCACTCCCTATGGGGTGAACGTAACCACCAACCTCTCGGTGGTGCGCACTTCGCCCGACCACGGTGTGGGCTACGACATTGCGGGCAAGGGTGTGGCCGATGAGAGCTCGATGCGCAACGCCATATATATGGCTATGGACATCTATGAGAGTCGCCGCAGGGAGGCCGCCTATGCAGCCAACCCACTGAAACACTACGAGCGTGAGCGTGGCGGTAGGGACGCCAATGTCAAGGACATCAAAGAGTTGAAGGCTGAGAATTAAGGACTAAGGCCGACTTGTGTAGAGATAAGGTGGAACCCATCCTAACGACACAAAGCACCGTGAGGATGAGATTACACTAAAAGTTTTTGGTCCCGCTTTTTACAAAAAGCGGGGAAAAAAGAGAAAATACGATAAAAAAAAGATAACAGGGGCGGTAGGCCGCAGGTCGTATTGCGGTGCCCCACAAACAGTAACAAAAAACATTATGGAACAAATCAAAATTACTTTCCCTGATGGCAACATTCGTGAGTATGCCAAGGGAATCACTGCGTTGCAAATCGCAGAGGGAATCAGCCCGCGCTTGGCGGCAGATGTACTTTCGGCTACCGTGAATGATGAGGTTGTCGATTTGACAGCCCCCATTGAGGCCGACTCCACACTCAAACTCAACAAATGGGATGACGAGGATGGTAAGCGTACCTTCTGGCACACCTCTTCGCACCTGCTGGCCGAGGCCCTGCAAGAACTCTACCCCGGTATTAAGTTCGGTATCGGCCCCAGCATCGAAAATGGTTTCTACTACGATGTGGACAGCCCCACACCCATCACCGAGGGCGACCTTGTGAAGATTGAGAAGAAAATGGAAGAACTCGCACGCACCAAGGAGGATGTTGTGCGCCGCGAGGTACCCAAAGCCGAGGCACTTGAAACATTCAAGGCCAAAGGCGACCAATATAAAGTGGAACTGATTGAGGCCCTTGAGGATGGCAAGATTAGCTTCTACACCAATGGTGCTTTCACCGACCTCTGCCGTGGTCCCCACTTGCCCAACACGGGTGTGATTAAGGCCATCAAACTCACCAGCATTGCAGGTGCCTATTGGAGGGGCGATGAGAAGAACAAGATGCTCACCCGTATCTATGGTGTGAGCTTCCCCAAGAAGGCTCTGCTTGATGAGTATTTGGCAGTGCTGGAGGAGGCCAAGAAGAGGGACCACCGCAAACTCGGCAAGGAACTTGAACTCTTCACCTTTTCGCAGAGGGTAGGACAGGGTTTGCCTTTGTGGTTGCCCAAGGGTGCCGACCTGAGGGGCCGCTTGGAGAACTTCCTCAAAGCCGTGCAGAAGAAATATGGCTATGAGCAGGTTATCACTCCCCACATCGGCCAGAAGGAACTCTATGTAACCTCGGGCCACTACGCCAAGTATGGTAAGGACTCCTTCCAGCCCATCCACACCCCCTATGAGGGCGAGGAATTCCTGCTCAAACCGATGAACTGCCCCCACCACTGCGAGATTTTCAAGTTCAAACCTCGCTCCTATAAGGACCTCCCACTGCGCTTTGCGGAGTTCGGTACGGTCTACCGCTATGAGCAGAGTGGCGAGTTGCACGGACTTACCCGAGTGAGGGGATTTACCCAAGATGACGCCCACCTCTTCGTGCGCCCCGACCAACTGTTGGAGGAGTTTGAGAACGTTATCGACATTGTGCTCTACATCTTCAAGACTTTGAAGTTCAATGAGTTTACTGCCCAAATCTCGCTCCGCGACCCCAACAACAAGGAGAAATATATCGGTACTGACGAGAACTGGGAGAAGGCCGAGCAGGCCATCATTCAGGCCTCGGCCGAGAAAGGACTCAAAACCGTTGTGGAGTATGGCGAGGCTGCATTCTATGGCCCGAAACTTGACTTTATGGTTAAGGACGCCATTGGCCGCAAGTGGCAGCTGGGTACCATTCAGGTGGACTACAACCTGCCCGAGAGGTTTGACCTCACCTACACCGGCGCCGATGATAAGCCCCACAGGCCTATTATGATTCACCGTGCACCCTTCGGCTCGATGGAACGCTTTGTGGCTGTGCTGCTTGAGCACACGGGCGGAAAATTCCCCTTGTGGCTGGCTCCAACCCAGTGCGTTGTGTTGCCAATTAGCGAAAAATATAACGATTATGCAGAAAAAGTTTCAAAATATCTAAATAATTGCGATATTCGCAGTGAGATTGACAACCGTAACGAGAAGATTGGCCGCAAGATACGCGACAACGAGCTCAAGAAAATACCCTTCCTGCTCATCGTTGGCGAGAAGGAGGAGAGCGAAGGTCTTGTATCGGTACGCCAGCAGGGTGTGGGCGACAAGGGCCAGATGACCGCCGAGGCATTTGCCGAGATGATTAAGGAGGCTGTGGCTGCCGAAATCGACAACCAGTAGGCTGAAGGTAATGTCAATCGCAAAAAAGAATAGACGAACAAGAAACACATTTAATACTCTAACACATTTTTTTAATTTTCAGGATGGCAGTACCTTACAGACCGAAACCAACCTATCCGCAGCGTCCTCCTCAGGGCCCACAGTCCAAGCAGCAGGGCGAGCATCGCATCAATAACCAAATTACCGCACCTCAGGTGAGGGTGGTTAGTGATGAACTTGAGGGTGCTCAGGTGATGTCAATCAAAGAGGCACTCCTTTTGGCCGACCAGATGGAGATGGACCTCATTGAGATTTCGCCCAAGGCCGACCCCCCAGTGTGCCGCATTGCCGACTATCAGAAATTCCTCTACCAACAAAAGAAGAAGGCCAAAGAGATTAAGGCCAAGCAGGCGAAGGTGGTAATCAAGGAGATACGTTTTGGTCCCCAGACGGACGACCACGACTACAACTTCAAGTTGCGCCACGCTCAGAACTTCCTTCAGGAGGGAGCCAAGGTTAAGGCTTATGTCTTTTTCCGTGGTCGCTCGATTGTTTTCAGCGAGCAGGGCCAGATTTTGTTGCTTCGTTTTGCCACCGACCTTGAAGAGTATGGCAAGGTTGAGATGATGCCGAAGTTGGAGGGTAAGAGGATGACTATGATGTTGGCGCCGAAACCCAAAAAATAAAAAAAACGCAGATTGCGGGTGAATTTTGCACCGCACTTCGATAGGCGAGTTCCTCATTTGCGCAAGCAAACTGCGGACTCGCCTTCTTGTTTGGCACAAAATTCACCTCGCACTTTGCATTTTTCAAAAACGCAGATTGCGGGCAACTGCTGCGTCATACTGCGATAAACCTCCTCCTCATTTACGTTAAGTAAACTGCGGAGGAGGTTTTCTTGTATTCCTTGCATTTGCACCGCACTTTGCGTTTTTTTTACCGCTACCAAACGTCAGAAAGAACCCCAATCAAAAACACACAAAACAGGCAACGCCTGCGCACTTTGCGTTTTTTTATGGTCCAACGTCTTTTTTTAAGGCCCTTAAAGCCCTTAGGGCCATTAAAGTCCCTTTCTGCCCTCTACCACTCACGAGTATCTTTTTTAATACCCGTGCCTTCCGACTACTCCTCCCCTAAGTTAGGGGAGGTGCCCAAAGGGTGGAGGGGTCTGTGGGCTTGTGATTGACAAACCCCCTCGGCTTTCAGCCACTCCCCCTAACTTAGGGGGAGAGTGGCTTGGGGGAATTGAGTCGCCTCGCACTAACGTCCAACGTCTAACGTCTTAACGTCTTTTTTAGGGAGTTTAGGGAGTTTAGGGAGTGTAGGGAATGTAGAGAGTTTAGAGAGTGTATAGGCTCTATCCCTAACCTCCCTAAGCTCCCTAACTTCCCTTTCTTGCTCTTCCTGCTCTTTCTGCCTTAAACTTGGGGCGGTTGGCAACTACCGAGATTACTTCCTATTCCTCCGGTGAGGCTTTGAGCAGGCTGCGGGCCTTGTCGTAGTCATCGCTATTGACCAGCAGGCGCACGCGGTTGTCGTTGATGTAGGGGAGCATTATGGACGAAATCTCGTTCACTACACTCACCTCCACACCCATACTGCGGAGCATCGAAGCCGCAACTTCGGCCTCGGCGGCGGTGGCAAAACCGGCAAGTTCCACCACGCTGTTTTCTTTGGTGTGTGTCATAGCAAAAAGGGTGTTGATGGTTACCTTTGCAATATACAAATAAAATATGTAATAAAAACTAGTGGCGAGTGTAAAAAACCAAATAAATAGTCCTATCTTTGTGATTGGACTCACCGCTTAAACTTTGACTAATATGCCCCAATTCGTTCACCTTCACGTACATACACAATACTCCATCCTTGATGGAGCCGCTTCCATACCCTCACTCATCAAGCGTGCCGGAGAGTATGGAATGGGGGCTGTGGCCATCACCGACCACGGAAATATGTACGGTGTCAAGGAGTTCTACGACACGGCAACAAAGGCGGGCATAAAACCCATCTTGGGCTGTGAGACCTACATTGTGGCCGACCGCTTCACCAAGAATAAGGACACCGAGCGAAGATTTCACCTCATACTCCTTGCCAAAAACGAGCAGGGATACAACAATCTGATAAAACTCGTGTCGCTTGGCTTCACCGAGGGCTCCTACTATGGCAAGCCCCGTATTGACCACAAGATTTTGGAGGAGTTGCACGAGGGTATCATTTGTTGCTCGGCTTGTATTGCGGGCGAGGTGCCCAAGGCACTGCTGAGGGACAACGTGGAGGATGCGGAGAAGATTATTGAGTGGTACAAGGGTGTCTTTGGCGAGGACTACTACATCGAACTCCAACGCCACGACCCCAAGGACCCCACACGCCCACACGATGTTATTGAGGCCCAAAACAGGGTGAACGACAAACTGGTGGAGTTGGCCAAGAAGCACGGTGTGAAGTACATCTGCTCCAACGATGTCCACTTTACGGATGCCGATGATGCGATGGCCCACGACCACCTCATCTGCCTTAATACCGGCAAGGACCTTGACGACCCCACCCGTATGCGCTACACGGGCGAGGAGTATTTCAAGAGCACGGAGGAGATGGCGGCTCTGTTTGCCGACTATCCCGAGGCCCTTGAAACCACTGTGGAGATTGCCGACAAGGTGGAACTCTTCAAACTCGACCGAGGGCCGCTGATGCCCAACTTTGAGGTGCCTGCGGCTTTGCAGATTGACGAGGCCAAACTCAAAGCGAGTGTGCTCAAAAAGAGCACCGATGAGGGCGAGAAGGCAGCCATTGAGGCGGCCGAGAGTATCTACGCCTACGCCGAGGAGCACCCCGAGGTGCAGGAGAGGCTCACCGTGGCCAAGCAATTCCAATACCTCTCGCACCTTGTCTACGAGGGTGCCCACGTGAGGTATGGCAAGACGCTGGGTGAGGAACTTGAAAAGCGTATCGCCTATGAGTTGGGCGTAATTGAGAATATGGGCTTCCCCGGCTACTTCCTCATTGTGTGGGACTACATCAGGGCCGCACGTGAGTTGGGCGTGTCGGTAGGTCCGGGCCGTGGCTCGGCTGCGGGCTCGGTGGTGGCCTACTGCTTGAAGATTACCAACATTGACCCCATAAAATATGACCTTCTGTTTGAGCGATTTCTCAACCCCGACCGTATCTCTATGCCCGATGTGGATGTGGACTTCGATGAGGACGGTAGGGCTGATGTGCTCAACTATGTGGTCGAAAAATATGGTCGCAAGAGGGTTGCACAGATTGTAACCTTCGGCACGATGGCCCCGAAGATGGCCATTAAAGATGTGGCGAGGGTGCAGAAATTGCCCCTGCCGGAGAGCGATAGGCTCACAAAACTCATCCCCGACAAGATTGAAAACAAGAAGGGACAGTCGCCCTTTGAGTGGCTCTACGAAACCCAGAGCGAGTTTGCGGCCCAAAAGCAGAGCCCCGACCCGCTGGTGCAGAACACACTCAAGTATGCCGAGAAGTTGGAAGGCTCGGTGCGACAAACGGGCGTACACGCCTGCGGTGTGATTATCGGTAAGGACGACTTGGAGAAGTTTGCACCCATTGCTACGGCCAAGGACGCCGACCTTAATGTGGTGCAGTTTGAGGGTAAGTTTGTGGAGAGCGTGGGCCTCATCAAGATGGACTTCTTGGGCCTGAAAACCCTCTCCATCATCAAGGATGCGCTGGAGAACGTAAGGCGCACCACGGGTAAGGTCATTGACATTGACGCCATACCGCTTGACGACAAGAAGACCTACGAACTCTTCTCTCACGGCGACACCACGGGTGTGTTCCAGTTTGAGTCGCCGGGTATGAAGAAACACCTTCGCGCACTCCACCCCGGACGTTTGGAGGACCTCATCGCTATGAACGCCCTCTACCGCCCCGGCCCAATGGATAAGATTCCGAACTTCATTGCGCGTAAGCAGGGTAGGGAGCAGATTACCTACGACTTCCCCGAGATGGAGAAGTACCTCCACGACACCTACGGCATCACGGTCTATCAGGAGCAGGTGATGTTGCTGTCGCAGTTGCTGGCGGGCTTCACGGGAGGTGAGGCCGACACGTTGCGCAAGGCGATGGGTAAGAAACAGAAGGCTGTGCTGGACAAGATGAAACCCAAATTCATTGATGGTGCAGTCGAGAGGGGCCACGATGTGCCCACGTTGGAGAAGATTTGGAGCGAGTGGGAGGCCTTTGCCTCTTATGCGTTCAACAAGTCGCACGCCACCTGCTATGCCTATGTGGCCTACCAGACCGCCTACTTGAAGGCCCACTACCCCTCGGAGTTTATGGCTGCGCTGCTCAGCCGCAACCTTTCGAATATCGACAAACTCTCCAACTTTATGGACGAGTGCCGTAAGATGCGCTTGAAGGTGCTGGGCCCCGATGTGAACAAGAGTGTGCACACATTCTCGGCCGACAAGGAGGGCAACATCCGCTTTGGTATGGCCGGCATTAAGGGTGTGGGCGAGGCTGCGGTTATGGAACTTGTGGCCGAGAGGGAGAAGAACGGAGAGTTCAAGGATATCTACGACTTTGTGGAGCGCATTAACTTCCAAGCGGTCAATCGCAAGAGCATTGAAAACCTCGCTTTGGCGGGTGCTTTCGACTCCATCATTGGTTTTCATCGCAGCAAACTCTTCGCCACCGACCCGAAGGACCCCTCGGCTCCGTGCTATTTGGACCAACTTGTCAGGTATGGACAGATGTTCCAGAACGACAAGAACAATATGCAACAGAGCCTCTTTGGTGGCACGGTTGATGTGAGTGTACAACGCCCTGCAATGCCTGTGGTGAGCGAGTGGACACAGCTCGAAACGCTCAACAGGGAGAGGGAAGTTACGGGTATGTACCTCTCTTCTCACCCGCTGGACGAGTACTCGGTGATTGTGAAAAACCTCTGCTCGGTGCAACTTACCCAATTTGCCAACCTTGAGGACCTCAAAGGTAAGGACTTCCTCATCGGCGGTATGGTAACGGGTGTTACCAACCTCACCACAAGGGATGGCAAGCCCTATGGTCGCTTCAAACTGGAAGACTACTCGGGTGAGCACGAATTCACTCTCTTCAGCAGGGAGTATGAGCAGTTCAGGCCCTACCTCTTTGAGAACTACAGCCTGCTGATTAAGGGCTCGGTGCGCCCCAAGACCTACAAGCCTGATGAGTTGGAGGTAAGGCTCCAGTCGATGACGTTGCTCTCAAAGGTTAAGGAGGAGGCTGTGGGCGAGGTCATTGCCAACATCTTCTTGGAAGAGATTACGCCCGAGTTCGTGGAACTCTTCACCAAGCAAATCAAACGCTCCAAGGGTAAGAGTAGGCTCCACCTGAGGGTTGTGGACCGCAAGAAGGGTGTGCAGGTGGAACTCTACCCGAAGAAAATCAAGGTGGATGTGTCGCAGGCTCTGCTCGACTTCTTTGACGAGAACGGCATCGCCTACAAACTCAAATCCAACTTGTAAAAAGCAGAGGGGTGAGTGAATGATTAGATTAGAGTAGAGTAGAGTGGCAGTGGCCCCGTATATATAATAAATAGGTACGAAGTAGGAGAATATAGACACAAGAAACATAATTAACACACTAAAAAACACAAGAAAACACTATGGCACTTGAGATTAAAGATTCCAACTATGCAGAGTTGGCAGCAGAGGAGAAACTTTTGGTCATTGACTTTTGGGCAGAGTGGTGCGGTCCTTGCCGTATGATGAGCCCTGTGGTTGAGAAATTGGCCGAGGAGTTTGCAGGCAAAGCAAACATTGGTAAATGCAACGTGGATGAGGAGAACGATGTTCCCGTGAAATTTGCAGTTCGCAACATCCCCACCATCGTATTTGTTAAGAATGGCGAGTTGGTGGACAAACAGGTTGGTGCTTGCTCGGAGGGCGACCTTCGCAAGAAAGTTGAGGCTAACCTCTAATACCAACCCTCTCTCACAAAGCACGAAAGGCAACCCTCCGATGGGTTGCCTTTCGTTGTCTGGTGGAAAAATAAAATATTGTTCTCTTTCTGATGCAATAACTTTTTGGAGCAGGGGCTACAACTTGCCGACCAACTCCTCAATGCAATCGGCTGTGGCCTCCCACGAGAAGCGACTGCGCTCGGCACACACACCTCGGCGGTAGCGTTCCAAATTGCCCTCCTCGTAGACCTTCGCAATGGCATCGGCCACACTGCGCCCACTAACCTCGGCCAACACACCCACAACGTCATCCCTGACAATCTCCTCCAAGCCGCCCACCTTGGTAACCACCATAGGCACCCCAAAGGCGTAGGCCACCTGCGTTACGCCACTCTGAGTGGCCGATTTGTAGGGCAGTGCAACCACATCGGCCACCGAAAACCACTCGGCAACCTCGCCATCGGGCACAAACTCGGTGTGCATCACCACATCGGCTCCAATACCCAAGCGGTCAATCTGCTCCCTATACTTGGTGTCATCGCCATAGACCTCGCCCACAACGAGCAACTTGCGCCCCTCGGTGCGCCCCTCCGCTTTGAGCAGTGCCCACGCATCCAATAGCAGGTCAAGCCCCTTGTAGTCCCTCACATAGCCGAAGAACATCACGTAGCCCAACTGTGGGTCGAGGCCCAACTTTTGGCACGCCTCGGTGCGGGGCAGGGGCTCTCCGTAGGTGTCAAAGAGGGGGTGTGGCGAGAAGAGGGCGGGAGCATCGGGACGGTAGGTAAGGAGGTCCTTGTGTACCGCCTCGGACATATATACAAATCCATCGCACGAGCGCAGGAAATATCGGTTGAGGAGTCGGTCGTAGAAGTGTGGCTCGTGGGGAGTGATGTTGTCCACGTGTACCACCACCTTGGTGTGGCCATTGCGGCGTGCCAGTCGGCAGATGGTGCCAAAGCAGGGGGCCATCAGAGGGGTCCAATATTTGAGCACCACCACATCGGGCCTCTCCTTGCGGAGCCTACGCCCCACGCGCAACCACGAAAATGGATTTACGGTGCTAACCTCACGTGTGATGTGCAAGTCGGCCGGTGCGGGCCCTGTGCGGAATTGGCTCTTGCCGGGGAAGAGTAGGCGTGGGTACTGGAGCGAGAAAGTCTTGATTTTCACCTCGTTTCCTCGCCCTTGGAATACCCTCGCAAGGGTCTCTATTATGGTTGCCAACCCACCTCTATACGGATAAGCAGGACCTATGAATGTAATCTTCATTGAATTGAGAATTGAGAATTGAGAATTATTTTCCCATCTCAACCTTATTTATTGGTCTTACTACTCTTAATGATTGATGTTAGCAATGATATCAATTCATCTAAATCACCAAATAAGGAGTCATATTCCTCTTTGGTTATAACTTCTGAGCCAAACAACACGTCCAACCAATACTCTGTTTCATCTGCCTCTTTAAGGGCTATGGATAATTTGTGTACGAAATCTTCCTTACTTTGAGCATTGCGACTTTCGTAAATGTTTGCACCAATACTCGTACCCGAACGAAGTATCTGGTTGGAAATCACAACTTCCTTCTTATTATTGCGTAGATATTGAGCAAACTTCACAATCCTAATTGCAAAGTGTCTACTCTTAATCCTTATGGTATTAGGCTCTTTCATTGGAAACATAGGGAGAATTCTCAATTCTCAATTCTCAATTCTCAACTCTGAACTCTACTCTTGCGTCATCTCTTTGAGTTTCTCGCGGTAGGCGGTGAGGATGTTGGACTTGCTGATGAAGCCCACATATTTGTTCTCCTTATCCACCACGGGCAAGTTCCAAGCACCCGTGTGCTCAAACTTCTCCAACACACTCGTGGCCGACTCGTTCACCACGATGATGTCGGGCGGAGTAATCATATAACGGGTAACCGAGTTGGGATACTTGCTCTGGTCGAACATATCCTTGCGCAGGCGGTCAAACTCAATCACACCCATCAGGTGCCCATCCTCGGCCACCACGGGGAAGATGTTGCGCTTGGTGTGGGGGATAACCTTCACGACCATATCGCCCAGCGTGTCGTACTCGCCCACGGCGATGATGTCGTTCTCCACCAGCGAGCGAATGGAGAGCACCACGCTCACCGCTTGGTCTTTGTCGTGGGTGAGGAGTTGTCCCTTTTTGCGGAGCGACTTGGTGTAGATGGAGTCGGGCTCAAGGTAGTGGTCAATGACGTAGGATACACACGACACCAACATAAGCGGAACAAAGAGTTGGTAGGCGCTCGAAATCTCGGCAATGAGGAACACGGCCGTAAGCGGAGCCTTCATCACTCCCGACATCAAGCCCGCCATACCCACCAGCGAGAAGGCAGCCACCGAGAGGTCCATACCGAGGAAGGTGTTGCAAATGTAGGCCACCGTGGCACCCGTGAAGGCTCCCACAAAGAGCGAGGGGGCAAAGGTACCACCCACACCGCCCGAAGCGTTGGTGAGGGCCATAGCCACAACCTTCACAAACATAATGGCCACAAGGTAGAGCACCACCACCCAACTGATGCCACGGAAGCGGAAGAAGGGGGAGTTGTCGAACACAGCCTGCACATCGCCCTGCATAAAGTGGTGGAACATACCATAGCCCTCGCCATAGAGCGGCGGGAAGAGCAGGATGAGCACACCGATGCAGAGGCCACCCACAAGCCACTTTTTCCACTGCTTGTTCAACTTGTCCACCAGCGACTTGATGCGGAAATTGACCGATGTGAAGTAGTAGCACATCAAACCGCACACCACCGCCAGCAGAGTGTAGAGAGGTATGTGGGAGAGCCTCAATATGCCGGTCAAATCGACCGTGAGCATAGGCTCAAAACCCCTCACAAAGAACACAAGGGTTACGGCCGACACGGAGGATATAATCAGGGGCACCAGAGCCGTCATACTCAAATCGAGCATAAGAATTTCCAGCACGAAGATTACGCCCGTAATGGGGGCCTTGAAGATACCCGACAGGGCCGCTGCCACACCACAAGCCAACATCAGCGTGAGGTTGCGGTAGTTCATCTTCATCAGTCGGCCGATGTTGGAACCGATGGCTGCACCGGTGAGCACGATGGGGGCCTCGGGACCCACCGAACCACCAAAACCGATGGTCAGCGCACCGCCCACCACGGAGGAGTAGCAGTTATGAGGCTTGATTTTGGAGGAGTTGGTGCTCATAGCCTTGAGCACTTTGGTAACTCCCTCGGAGATGTCGTCTTTGACAATGTGGCGCACAAAGAGGGTGGCAAGGATGATACCCACCATAGGGTAGACCAGATAGAGCCAACCGGTGCTCTCCCTTGGGAACCAACTTGTCAGGCCCGCCTTGATACCCTCCAGCAACCACTCAAATATGCAGGTAACGCCACCCGCCACAAGGCCTATGACAATGGCCACAATGAATGTAAGCTGACGCACCGAGATACGCCGAGTTTGTACCATAAACCACAGCGTAGCCCTTTCGAGCAGTGTTTGCTTGCCATCCTTGCGAGGCTTTTTGTGTGCTCCGTAGCGTTCCACGATTTTTTTGTTTTTAGTCTTTTGGCCGTTAGAAAGAGTAGATACCCATAATCTCCCTCACGGCATCCACGGTCTGCTGGGCACTCTTGCGAGCCTTTTCGGCACCCAAGGCAGTAACCTCGTGGAGATACTTGTCGTTGGACCTAATCTCCTCGATGCGCTCACGAATGGGGGCCACAGCAGCGATGATGTCCTCGGCAAGTTGCTTCTTCAGGTCGCCATAGCGGATTTCGCACGAGGCGTATTTCTCCTTGAAGAAAGCAATGGTGTCGGGAGCGGATACCGACTCCATAATGGTAAAGATGTTCTGAATGGGCTCCGAGATGGGCGAGTTGGGCTCGGTGGGACCACTGTCCGTTACGGCCTTCATCACCTTCTTGCGGATTACGTTGTCGGGGTCGGAGAGGTAGATACCGTTACCCTCGCTCTTGCCCATCTTGCCACTACCGTCCAGACCGGGGATTTTCACAAGGTCCTTGCCAAAGTTGTAGGCGGCAACCTCCTCGTTGAAGAAGTCGGTCTTGTAGAGTTGGTTGAAACGGTGTGCAAGTTTGCGTGTCATCTCAAGGTGCTGCTCTTGGTCCTTACCCACGGGCACGTAGTCGGCCCTGTGGAGCAGGATGTCGGCAGCCATCAGCACGGGGTAGTTGAGCAGGCCGATATTGACGTTGTTGGGGTTCTTACGCACCTTGTCCTTGAAGGAAGCGGTGCGCTCCAGTTCGCCAACATAGGCGTGCATACCGAGCAGCAACGAGAGTTCGGCCACCTGTGGCACATCGCTCTGGATGTAGATTGTAGCCTTCTCGGGGTCGATACCTGCGGCGAGGTACTCCGAGAGGATGTTTTTCACGTTGCCGTGCAGGATGGTTGGGTCGGGGTGTGTGGTTAGCGAGTGGTAGTCGGCGATGAAGAAGAAGCACTCGGCCTCCTCTTGCAGTTTCACAAAGTTGCGCAGGGCTCCGAAATAGTTGCCCAAGTGCAACTGGCCTGTGGAGCGAATACCACTTAAAACTCGTTTTTTCATATACTAAATTTGTAAAAATGTTGTTCTACCTATATTACAAAGAACAAAAATACACACATTTTGTCAATGTACCCAATATTTTGGTTACTTTTGTGGCACATTTTTTTTTAAGAATAATAGTATACCCACGTAATGAAACTATATTGGAGATTGTTGGGCTTTGCAAAGCCAATCGGTAAATATGCAGTGCCCTATTTTTTCTACACACTCTTTTATGCCCTCTTCAACACGTTCAACTTCGTGATGATTATCCCCCTGCTGCGTACCCTCTTTGGGGCGGGTGAGGCAGTGGAGCACATCACCACAGCACCGGAATTTCGATTGAGTGTGGACTACCTCACCGAACTGCTCAACTATTGGCTCTTCTCGCTCTATGGGGAGAACTATGGTGCGGTCAATGTGCTGGTCATTTTGGCGGTGTTCGTAACGGTATCGGCTTTTTTGAGCAATATGTTCCGCTACCTCGGTCAGCGCACCATTGAGAACTTGCGTATCAACACCATACGCAATATGCGCAACCTCGTGTTTGACAACATTATGGGGCTTAACCTCGGCTACTTCACCTCGGCTCGCAAGGGTGATGTGATGTCGCGCATCACCAACGACATCCAGACCGTGCGCTTCTGCATTGTCAATACCCTTCAGGTGGCCTTCCGTGAGCCCTTCCTCATCATTGGCTACATTGTGGCTATGGTGGCCATTTCGTGGGAACTTACCCTCTTTGCCGTCATCTACCTGCCACTCATTGCGCTCATCATTGGTGGCATTGTCAAGAAACTCCGCAAACCGGCCCTTATCGCACAGGAGAAGTTTGGCGAGATAACCTCGGTGCTTGACGAGTCGCTCTCCGGCACAAAGGTCATCAAGGCCTACACTGCCGAGGACTTTTTCCGCAACAAGTTCAAGAGCCTCAATCACACCTACTCGGAGATTTGGCGCAAGATGATGTACCGCCAACAACTGGCTTCGCCTATGAGCGAGTTTATGGGTATTGCTGCTGCGGCAGGCTTGCTCATCTTTGGTGGTGCCCTTGTGCTGAACGGCCAGAGTGGGCTGGATGGTAGCGGCTTTATTGCCTACATCGCAATATTCACACAGATTACGCGCCCAATGAGGGCCTTTACGGATGCTTTTGCCAACATCAATCAAGGTATCGCTGCCGGTGGCCGTGTGTTGGAATTGCTTGACACCAAGAGTAACATCTGCTCGCCTGAAGATGGCGGCATTGTGCTTGGTGGACTCAAGGAGGGCATCGAATTTCGCAACGTACACTTCCATTATGACGATGACAATAGGGAGGTTATTGGTGGTGTAAGTTTTACCGTCCGCAAGGGCGAGACGGTAGCATTGGTGGGCTCCTCGGGTGGTGGCAAGAGTACCCTTTCGGACCTCATTCCACGCTTCTACGATGTGAGCGAGGGCGAGATTCTCATTGACGGGCACAACATCAAGGAGTACAACATCACCTCCCTGCGTGAGGCTATGGGTATTGTTACCCAAGAAACCGTGCTGTTCAACGACACCATTGAGAACAACATACGCCTCGGTAAGTTCGATGCCACAATGGAGGAGATTGAGGCTGCCGCACGCATTGCCAATGCCCACGACTTCATCACCGAGAGCCCCGAGGGCTACCAGACCAACATCGGCGACCGTGGCACAAAACTTTCGGGAGGCCAGCGTCAGAGGTTGAGCATTGCCCGTGCGGTGCTGAAAAACCCCGATGTGCTCATTCTTGACGAGGCCACGAGCGCACTCGACACCGAGAGTGAGAAGTTGGTGCAGGAGGCGTTGGACAAACTCCTTGCGGGGCGCACTTCGGTGGTTATTGCCCACCGCTTGAGCACCATCAAGAATGCCGACCGCATCTTGGTTGTGGACGAGGGGCGCATCGCCGAGGAGGGCACCCACGCCGAACTCATTGAGCGTGGTGGTATTTATTCTAAACTTGTGGCGCTCCAGCAGGTAAACTAAGCGCAGCAGCAGGGACCCCGATAAAGGTGGGGTGCTTGTGTTACGCACGTATGAAAAAAACCGCAGTTTGTTCTACACAAACTGCGGTTTTTCAATTATTAGGTGGGGCGTATGGCCAATAGGCGGCCCTACTCCTCGCCGATGACGTTGCGCCAGAGTTTTACCGAGTTGTTGATTGTCTTTTCGGCGGCCTCGTTGCCATACTTGTCCACATCGGCCATATTGCGTGGGCCGTGGTTGATACACAGCGGGCCATTCAGACAGCCACCCTCGCAAGCCATACCCTCAAAGAAGTTGAACTCGCTCTTGCCCACCTTCAACTTGGCCATATTGACCTTGCACTGCTCAATGCCGTTCATTTGGATGGGTTTGAGGTTATCAAGCCCCTTCTCGCTGGCGATGTTCAGCAAACCCTGAATGATACCGCCACTCTTGGCGAAGATACGCCCATAGAACGAGGCGTTGTTCAGCGGGGTGTCCTCCTGCTCGGTGGTCTCAATGCCGCGTGCGTCAAGGAAGGCTTGCAACTCCTCAAACGACATCACCGAGTCAATCGCACCGCCCGTTTTCTCCAACGTGTACTCCATCTTCTTCGATGCGCAGGGGCCGATGAAGACAACCTTTGCATTGGGCTCGGAGCGTTTGATGAGCCTTGCCACCTCAATCATAGGCGAGGGGGTGTGGGAGACGTACTGTTTGAGTTCGGGGTAGTTGATTTCCACAAACCTCACAAACGAGGGGCAGCACGAGGTGGTCAGCAGACCCTTCTCTTCCCACTCTTTGGACTCCTTGTATAGGGTGATGTCGGCGCCGAGTGCCACCTCCACAACGTCTGTGAAGCCGAGTTTCTTGATGGCCGTAACCACCTGCTCAATGCGACCATAGCGGCACTGGCTGATGATTGCGGGGGCCACCACGGCGTAGATTTTACCACCCGTCTGCTCGGCCTCGCGCAACATACGGATGATGTCCAGCAGGAGCGACTTGTCGGTCAGCGCACCAAAGGGGCAGGCGATGACACACGCACCGCACATAATGCACTTGTCGTTGTCAATCTTAGCCTTCTTCTCGGAGGTCATACTGATGGCCTTCACCTTGCAACTCTGCATACAGGGCCTCACCATCTTGATGATGGCACCATAGGGACAGGCCTGTGTACATTTGCCGCACTCGATGCACTTGTCGTGGTCCACCACAGCGTGCTTGTCCACGATGCTGATGGCATCTTTGGGGCACACCTCGCGGCAGTTGTGTACGATACATCCGCGACAGGCGGGCGTAACGAGTATGGCGTTGGCGGGACACTCATCGCAAGCGATGTCGATAACCTCAATCACGTTGGGGTTACTTTTGTCGCCACCGCAAGCCATACGCACCCTCTCTTGGAGGATAGCCCTCTCTTTGTAGATGCAACAGCGGAGTTCGGCTTTGGGGCCGGGTGAAATTGTTTTGGGAATATCAAGATAGGCTCTGTCGAGGGTGCCTTCGTAGGCGTGGCGCACCACCTCTTTGAGCACGTTGTACTTCAGCAACTGTACGCTGGTATCGAATACCTTTGTGTGTTTCATATTCGGTGTCAGTGTATTATGGAGTTTGTGATTGGTCTTTTGTGGTTTCTTCTCTTGTCTAAAAACGCTACAAAGATAGGAAACTTTGTCATAAAAAGGTAATTATTGATTTTTTTTATAAATTTGTGGCTTGATTAGAAGAATTATACAAACCAAACATTTTTTAGATATAAAAGCAATGTCTGACAAACTACACTTTGAGACGCTACAAATCCACGCAGGTCGCCACGAGGATGGCACCTACTCGCGTGGTGCAGCCATATACCCCACAGCAGCCTACGAATTCCCCTCGTGCGAATATGCTGCCGACCTCTTCAATCTTGCCAAGATTGGCAACATCTACACCCGCCTGCAAAACCCCACAAGCAGTGCCTACGAGGAGAAAGTGGCCGCTTTGGAGGGAGGTGTTGGTGCTCTGGCGGTGGCTTCGGGTATGTCGGCCCAGCTGGTGGTCATCACCTCGCTGGCACAGGCCGGCGACAACATCGTTGCCGCACCACTGCTCTATGGAGGCACCTTCAACCAGTTCAAGATTACCTTCCGCAAGATGGGTATCGACTGCCGCCGTGCCGAGAACGACAGCGTGGAGGCCTTTGAGAGGCTCATTGACGAGAACACCAAGGCCATCTACGTGGAGTCGATGAGTAACCCCTCCTGCTCGGTGCCCGACCTTGACGCACTGGCAGAGTTGGCCCACAAGTGGGACATTCCCTTCATTGTGGACAACACCTTTGGTGCGTGTGGCTACCTCTGCCGCCCCATCGACCACGGAGCCGACATTGTGGTGGAGAGTGCCACCAAGTGGATAAATGGCCACGGTACGGCTATGGGCGGTGTGATTGTGGATGCCGGCACCTACAACTGGGGTAATGGCAAGTTCCCCGAACTGTGTGGCCCCTCGGAGGGCTACCACGGCTTGGTGCTTTGGGAGGCCTTTGGCAAGATGGCTTTCATCGTCAAGTGTCGTGTGGATGCCCTGAGGGACTTGGGCTGCTCGCCCTCGGCCTTCGACTCCTACCTGATGCAACTCGGCCTTCAAACCCTCGCTTTGAGGTGCGAGCACGAGGTGGCTTCCACCGAGAAGTTGGCTCGCTACCTGCGTAACCACCCCCTCGTGAAGAGTGTGCAGTGGGTGGGCTTTGAGGAGAACCCCTCCTACAAGAATGCCCAAAAGTACTTCCGCCACGGCTCGGGTGCTGTCTTTTCGGTGGAACTCAAAGGTACACTCGAAACCACAGTGAAGTTTGTAGAGGCTCTGCGCTTGGTGAAACATATGACGATGATTGGCGACTCCATCACGGTGGTTACCCACTCGGCATCCACCACCCACAAACAACTCTCCGAGCAGGAGCAGAGGGCTGCGGGTGTAACTCCCACGCTGTTGCGCATCTCGCCCGGCTTGGAGCACGCCGATGACCTCATTGCCGACTTCGAGCAAGCCTTCAAGGTGGCAATGGAGTAGAATTCAACATTAGGGGCCTTAAAGGCCTTAAAGGCCTTAAAGACCTTAAAGATCTTAAAGACGTTAAAGACCTTAATGCCCAACAGCCCAACAACAACTCAAAAACAAGATGATAGAACGTTTTGACATACCGCTTGCGCTGGAGTGTGGCGAGGTGCTCCCCTCGTTTGAGGTGGAGTACACCACCTATGGCACGCTGTCGCCCACAAGGGACAACGTCATCTGGGTGTGCCACGCTCTGACGGCCGACAGTCGTGTGGCCGAATGGTGGCCCCACACCGTGGAGGAGGGCCGCTTTTTGGACCCTGCAAAGTGGTTTGTCATCTGCGCCAACTTCCTGCTCTCGCCCTATGGGAGCACCTCGCCCGTGAGTGTAAACCCCACCACCGGCAGGCCTTGGAGGGGCGATTTTCCGCAGGTTACGGTGAGGGATATGGTCGCTGCCCACAGGGCACTGGCCCGCAGACTCGGCATTGAGAGCGTGGAGTTGCTCATTGGCAGTTCCATAGGTGGCTTTCAGACTATGGAGTGGGCCATTGTGGAGCCCCACTTTGCCAAACGCATAGCACTCATAGCCACCTGTGTGCGCTCCTCGGCGTGGGCCATAGCCTTCAACGAGTCGCAGAGGATGGCTATTGAGGCCGATGGCACCTTTGGGGAGGATAGCCCCACGGCAGGTGCGGCAGGTATGGCGGCTGCACGCAGCATAGCCCTGCTGAGTTATCGAGGTGCGGCAGCCTACAACGCCACCCAGACCGACCCCGAGAGGGAGAAACTCGGCCACTACCGAGCCACCACCTACCAACAACACCAAGGCGAAAAACTACGCCGCAGATTTGATGCCCACTGCTACTACCGCCTCACTCAAGCGGTGGATAGCCACGACATTGCACGTGGGCGTGGGGGCGATGAGGCCGAGGTGCTGCGCTCCATTAGGGCCAAGGCCCTCGTGGTGGCCATCACGAGCGACATACTCTTCCCGCCCGAGGACCACAAGGTTATGGTCGATAACATCCCCGATGTTACCTACCGACTCATTGAGTCGCCCTTTGGGCACGATGGCTTTCTCGTGGAGTACGAACAACTTGACGCCATCATCAAGGAGTTTATGAGCCTTCCCCGCTAACCACACAACAAGAAAAAACACATACACGATATATGAAAAAAGAGATTAAGATTGGTCTGTTTGGCTTTGGTAGCGTAGGGCGAGGGCTCTACGATGTGCTGGGCGCAGTGGAGGGTAAGGATATTACCATCCGCCGCATCTGCGTGCGCGATTTGAGCAAGGATAGGGGCGTGTCGGCCGAGTTCACCGACCAGCCCGACCGCATCTTCGAGGACCCCGAAATCAATATGATTGTGGAACTCATTGACGATGCCGAAGCCGCCTACCGCATCGTGCGCCGTGCTTTGGAGGCCCACCTGCCCGTGGTGAGCGGCAACAAGAAGATGCTCGCCTACCACCTGCCCGAACTCATTGAACTGGGTAAGCAGACCGCCACACCCTTCCTCTACGATGCTTCGGCTTGTGGCAGTATTCCCGTAATTCGCAACCTTGAGGAGTACTACGACAACGACCTGCTGGTGTCGGTGAAGGGTATCCTCAATGGCTCCTCCAACTTTGTGCTCTCCAAGATTTTCAACGAGAATATGACCTACGACAAGGCGCTCCGCTTGGCGCAGGAGTTGGGCTTTGCCGAGAGCGACCCCTCGCTTGACTTTGACGGCTGGGACTCGCTCTTCAAACTCGTCATCCTCACCATCCACGCCTTTGGTATCTATGTGGCTCCGGAGAAGATTTTCCGCTATGGTATCTCCACGATGAACGAGGCCGACATCCGCTTTGCGAGCGAGAAACAGAGGCGCATAAAACTTGTGGGCCACGTGGAGAAGAAGAACGATGGGGGTGTCTACCTTTGGGTTGTGCCCCAACTCATTTCGAGGGACAAATACATCTATAGCGTTGAGGACGAGTTTAATGGCGTGGTAATCAAGGGTCGCTACTACTACAAGCAGTTTATGTTTGGCCGTGGGGCAGGTGGCCATCCCACGGGTGCAGCCGTGTTGAGCGACATCACCGCCTGCAAGTACGACTACCGCTATGAGTACAAGCGTATGAACTCCGGTCTTGACATTCGCCACACCGATGATGTGTGCCACCGCATCTACTTCCGCTACCGCACCGAGGAGGACCGCAACCTGCTGAAATTCCAACTCATACGTGAGCAGTACACTTCGGGCGAGTGGAACTATGTTGTGGGCGATGTTTGTTTGTCCGACCTTGTTGCCGTGAAGGATTCTTTAGCGGGGAGGGATATATTCATAGCGGCCTACCCTTGGAATTAAAAAATGCACAATAGCGGGCAACTGCTGCGTCATACTGCGACAAACCACCTCCTCATTTGCGTTTAAGCAAACTGCGGAGGTGGTTTTCTTGTATTCCTTGCATTTGCTTCGCTCTGTGCATTTTTTTTAGCACCACGACCAAAAATCACAAAACGGCCTGTGGCCGCTGCGGACTCGCCTTTTCGTTTGGCACAAAATTCCCCTCGCTCTCTGCATTTTTTACTGCTTTCAAACGTTTGATAGCCCCACTGCCAAAAAACACAAAACGGCCTATGGCCGCTCCTCATTTGCGTTTAAGCAAACTGCGGAGGTGGTTTTCTTGTATTCCTTGCATTTGCCTCGCTCTCTGCATTTTTTTAGCCCAACGTCCAACTTAAGGGCCTTAAAGCCCTTAAGGCCCTTAAAGCCCTTAAGGCCCTTAAAGCCCTTAAAGCCCCTTTCTGCTCTTTCTGCTCTTTCTGCCCTTTTTTGCCCCTCTGAAAGAAATGAATTCCCCGTGCTTTCTGCATTTTTTTGTCTACCGCCTGCCGTCAATCCCACCCCATTTGCGGGCTTGTAGAGGAAATGTTAAGTTTTTGTTAGGCACATATTAAGTAATTGTTAATTAAGTAACAAGGGGCTTGGTGGTCTGAAATATTGGGTTACATTTGTACCGTCAAATTAACTTTACAGCGAAAATTTAACAAAACATTAAAGATAAGTAATGTCAGCAATTTACACTTTCATTGTCGTTGTACTGCTCTTGTTGGCAGTGGGAGGCCTCTATGTGGGCGTATCCAACGATGCTGTAAACTTTCTTAACTCGGCTCTCGGCTCCAAGGCCGCACCCAAGAAGGTCATCCTCGCAGTGGCCTCGGTGGGTATTATCATCGGTGCGCTCACCTCAAGCGGTATGATGGAGGTAGCCCGTAGCGGTGTCTACTACCCCGAGTTCTTCACCTTCCACGAAGTGATTATGCTCTTTACGGGTGTGATGTTTGCCAACGTGATTTTGTTGGATGTATTCAACTCGCTCGGTCTGCCCACCTCGACTACCGTAGCCCTCGTGTTCGGCTTGCTCGGCTCGGCTATCGCAGTGAGCATCTTCAAGGAGCCCGTGATTGGCCCCGATGGCACGCCCGAAACGCTCATCAACTCCGGCAAGGCTCTGGCAATGATTGCGGGTATTCTGCTTTCGGTCGTGTTGGCCTTCATCACAGGTACCATCCTGATGTTCTTCAGCCGCCTTCTGTTCACCTTCCGCTACCACAAGCAGTTGCGCCATTATGGTGCGCTTTGGTGTGGTGTGGCATTCACCATTATCATCTATTTTGCACTTATCAAAGGCCTGAAGTCATCGGGCTTGGCTGTGGATTTGGTGGCCTACATCAATGAACACACGGCGATGTGCCTACTGATTGTCTATGCCGCCAGTTCGCTGTTGCTGTTCTTGTTGCAGAAACTCAAAGTGAATATTCTCAAAATAACCATCCTTGCAGGTACTTTTTCGTTGGCGTTGGCGTTTGCAGGTAACGACCTTGTGAACTTCATCGGTGTACCTTTGGCAGGTCTGGATTCGTGGAAGATTGCCCAGCAGACGGGCGACCCCAATATGCTGATGGGTATGCTTAATAACCCCGTGAAGGCAGATACCATCTTCCTTGTGCTCTCCGGTCTGATTATGGTTGTGGTGCTTTGCACCTCTTCGAAGGCAGAGACTGTGTCCGAAACAGAGCTCAGCCTCGCCTCCACCCAAGATGATGGTAACGAGAAGTTTGGCTCCACCGCATTTTCGAGGGCCATTGTGAGGGTGGCAGTGTCGTGCAGCCGTTGGTTTGAGGACCACACCCCCAAGAAGTTGCAGAACGCTGTGGCACGTCGTTTTGAGACTCCTGCTGCATCGGAGATGGTCGCAGACCAAGGACAGTTTGACCTCATTCGTGCCGTGGTGAACCTCACCGCAGGCTCAATGCTGATTATCATCGGTACCTCGCTCAAGTTGCCCCTCTCGACCACCTACGTTACCTTTATGGTGGCAATGGGTTCTTCGCTTGCTGATAAGGCTTGGGGCCGTGAGAGTGCAGTCTACCGCATCACCGGTGTAATCACCGTGGTGGCAGGTTGGTTCCTCACAGGTTTTGCTGCTTTCGTGCTCTCGATTGTCATCACCCTGCTGCTCCTCTGGGGTGGCGTGGTGGCTATCATACTCCTCTCCATCGTCTGCGTCTATATGATGTTGCCCAAGAAGAGCAAGAAGAAAGAGGCCAAGCAGGAGACCGTGAAGGTAGCCTTCTCCGATGACCAAGACGAGGCTTTGGGTACGCTCATCACCGAGGTGTGCCAGACTATGCAGACCACAACCGACATCTATGCACAAACCATCGCCGCAACCCTCAAAGAGGACCGCAAGGCACTCCGCACGTTGGTGCGCCAAAGTAACGACCTCTTCTATGCGGCACGTGAGCGCAAGTATGCAATGCTGCCCACCCTGCACAAATTCCACGAGGAGAACTACATCGACACCGGACACTACTACGTGCAGGTGGTGGACTACATCAGCGAGATGTGTAAGGCACTTGTCCACATCACCCGCCCCTGCTATGAGCATATCGACAACAACCACCGTGGTATGAGCGAGGAGCAGGTGGAGGACCTCACCACCATCAACAACTCTGTGTCGGAACTCTACACCCGCATCAACGATATGTTGCAGGCCAACGACTTCGCACAAATTGACCTCGTGCTGGCTATGCGTGATGAACTCTTCGACCTGATTGCACAGGCCATCAAGAACCAGTTGCGCCGCATCCAGAACAACTCCACCTCGACCAAGGCAAGTATGCTCTACCTGACCATCCTCAACGAGACCAAGACGATGGTGCTTCAGAGCCGCAACCTGCTCAAATCACAAAAATACTTTGTGGAGGCCCAGAGGACCGAGGCAAAATAGAGATAGTGTGGGCGCTGCAAGGGCTCCGCAAGGGCCAATAATTGAAGGGGCCACACAACGAAAAATCCCGCCGACAAGTTAGATTGTCCGGCGGGATTTTTGTGTGTGCCTACGTCAGTAGCGACATTCAGTCGATTTTCACCACGTTGCCCTTCGGGTTGAAGGTGAGTTCGGTGCCATCGGAGAGTTCCACCTCGTGGCCTTGCCCCTCCTGCTCGATGCTCATAATTAGCATATTGGGATACTGCTCCCACACATAGGTGGTGATGTACTCGGGGATAATCTCCACGGGGATGGAGTCGTTGCGGAGTTTGATTTTGGTCCATTGGCCCTTGGAGTCGAAGTTGATTTTGCTACCATCGGTGAAGAGCACATTGTAGGTGTTGCCACTGTGGTGGCGGTGCATACGAATCTTTTTCACTTGGTCCTTGGCAAAATACTCCTTGATGAACTCCTGTGCGGGCTGTGGGAGTTGCTTTGTGGTGATTTCGGCTGCCACCACCCCCAGCACCACGGCGAGGGTGGCGAGTGTTGCTAACATCAGTTTTTTCATAGACGTGTGTGTTTTGTTGGTTTGTTGATAAAGAACACCCCCTCACATCCAAGAATGGTGCAAAACAGCCCCCGACCGCAAAAAATCAAAATAAAAACCCCTCTTCACAAGTGTGGCACGAGTTTTGCGAAATAATAAGGCGTAGTTGAATACTACAAGGTTTCTTCATTTATTTAAGTTTGGGTTAGTAGTTTTGAAAGGGTAGCCGTTGCGACAACGCCTACCTTTTTTTGTTGCTTGTGCGGATACAAACTTAAATAAATGAAGAGTTTATACATTCCTCCCTAAATCCCTCCTTTGAAAAGGAGGGACTTACTCCTCGCCTTATGGCTCGACAGCAGTGTGGCGACCCTGCGAGGTCGCCACATCCTTTGTTTTATTCGTTTGGGTTAGTAGTGAAACTCGCAATGAGTTTCGAGGTAAGAGGTCGTTGGGAAAAGCCCTCTTATTTTTTGTCTATGCTGCAAGTTTAAAAATCAATAGTATAAGTTAATGATGAAGAGCCATGTTTCTTTAATGCAAAAGGCCCATTGTTCTTACTAACATGTATTGATGTTATACCATTTCCTGAACCAACCGATATTTTTGCAATTGCCCCCTTAGGTGCTGGTCCTAATACCTCTGAAAACGCAGTACCATTGCTCGTGAACGAGTAACCTTCACAACCTGTAAGAGAAATCTTAACACTACCAAGACCATATTGGGCGTTAGCATCAAACCTTACATAATAAAAGTCTTCTTGGGTGTTTTGCCCTTTATTATTATCATTTTCTATTTTTTCACAACCCAAACAAGTGATTACAGCAAATAGAACCAAAAATAGTTTTGTAATAGCTTTCATAGTTTATGATGATTAAACTGTTTCAATATCACAAATTTAGAGAATTATTTTTGATTGAGCAAAATGTTGAAGTAAAAATAGATTTAGAAATTTTAGGTGTATCATCAAATGTTTACAACCTTTGGGTTAGTTGCTTTGAAAGGGATAGTCGCCCAGATAACGCCTACCTTTTTTTGTTGCCTACCGTCAATGTCCCCCTCTAAGTTAGAGGGGGACAATTTTGAATTTTGAATTTTGCATTTCCTTAATGCCCTTAAAGGCTTTAAGGACCTTAGAGGCCTTAGGGGCCCCAGTCGGCCCAGTCGGCAACAGACGCCCCCGCCCTTCGGGCTGCTCGGCGGGGACGCCGAGCGCAATTTCGACCACCCCTCCCGACCTCCCCTATCGTAGGGGAGGGGGACTCAGAGGGGGACAATTTTGAATTTTGCATTTTGAATTTTGAATTTTGAATTCCCCCTCCCGTCAGCTTCTTCTGAATTTCAGTGGGGTGGTGCCGGTGTGGTGCTTGAAGTATTGCACGAAGGCCGAGGGATTGGAGAAGTTGAGTGCTTCGGATATTTCCCACACGGTGAGCGATGTGGTTTTGAGCATAACCTTAATCTCCGTAATGACCGTTTCGTTTATCCATTCGAGGATACTTTTGCCCGTTATATGCTTGATTTGCGAGGAGAGGTACTTGGGTGTGAGGTGCATCTGTTCGGCATAGAACGCCACCGAGCGTTCACTCTTGTAGTGTTCGGCCAGCAGGAAGAAAAAGTCGTCAGAGAGCCTTTCGGGCCTCACTTTGGCCTCATTTGTGCCCTCGCCCTGTGTGATGTGTTGCAGGTGGGCAACTTCGAGTATGAGGGCGTAGAGGAATGCTTGGTGCATCTCGTGATGGAAGGTGTGCTCCATCATTTGGTCGCACTCATCAACGAGGTCGAAGAAACGCTCCACGGAGCCGATGTCCGTACCGCTTGGCAACTCTATTCGTGGGGTGCGGCGTGCGGTGGTGATGATGTCGGTGTCGATGGGGGTGGGCATATCGAGTATTTGCTGCAACGATATGGGCACCACCCTTGCTTTGAAATCGTCCGAGAGGGCAACGACCTTACACAACGTGTTGGGCGCAATGAGCAGAATGGTGCCTTGTGTGGCGGCATAGGAGCGACCTCCGATGACGATTTGGAGCGACCCGCAGGTGGTGAGTATGACCACAAGGCCGTCAAAGAGTATGTGGTTGGGGGCGTCAATGTGTTTATATGGGTATGATGATAGAGAGGCTGTTGCCGACTTTTTCAACAATGCACTCTTGTTTGTATGGCTGATTTTGTGCTCTTTCATTGGGTGTAAGTTTTTGGCAAACCGACTTTTTCGACATTTTTTGTGCTACAAATGTAATGATTTATATTGGGTAAAGGCGTAGTTTTGCACTACAAACTAAAAATATTGAGATGATACAAGAAGAATTTTACAGACTCTCCGCCGAGGAGAGTGCCACAAGGGTGGGGGCCGACCTCCAAAACGGACTGACCTCTGCCGAGGCTGCACGCCGCCTTGCCGAGGGTGGAGCCAACGAGTTTGAGAAGAAGAAACACACCTCTCTGCTGACCAAGTTTGTGAGTCAGTTCAAGAGTTTTATGATATTGGTGCTGATTGCGGCGGCCGTGATTTCGGGCGTTGTGGGCTACATTGGTGGCGAGGGCTTCGTGGATGCCATCATCATTATGATTATTGTGGTTATCAACGCCATCATCGGAGTTTTTCAGGAGGCCAAGGCCGAGAAGAGCCTCGATGCGCTGGAGCGAATGTCGGCACCGCAGTGCAAGGTGCTGAGAGATGGCGAGGTGGTTGTGGTGCCTTCGCGGGAGTTGGTTGTGGGCGATGTTGTGGTCATTGAGACGGGCGACAGTGTGCCGGCCGACTTGCGACTTGTGGAGGCCACCAACCTCAAAGTGCAGGAGGCAGCCCTCACGGGCGAGTCGCTGCCTGTGGAGAAACACACCCTGCCACTGGCCGAGGAGGCCCCCATTGGCGACAGGGTGAATATGGCCTTTGGGTCGTGTAGTGTAACCTATGGCCACGGCCGAGGAGTGGTTGTTGCCACGGGTGTGCGCTCCGAGGTGGGCAAGATTGCTGCGATGATACAGTCGGTGCCCGAGATGAAGACTCCGATGCAGGAGAGGCTTGATAAGTTGGGTAAGACCTTGGCGGTGGCTGCATTGGCCATCTGTGCTGTGATTTTTGTGGTGGGACTGCTCTATGGCAACCCGCTGTTGGAGATGTTTATGACGGCTGTGAGCCTTGCTGCTGCGGCCATACCCGAGGGACTGCCTGCCGTGTCTACCATTGTGCTTGCTATGGGTGTGCAACGCCTTGCGGGACGTAATGCCATAGTGCGCAACCTGCCCTCGGTGGAGACACTGGGTAGCACCACGGTGATTTGCTCCGACAAGACCGGCACGCTCACCCAAAACCGTATGACGGTGATGAAGGTCTATGCCGATGGCCGCCTGATGGAGCCGAGCGAGAAGAGTGAGGCCATAGGAAGGGTGGTACACGTGGCTGTGCTGGCCAACGATACCACCGTTAGCCGTAGCGAGAGTGGCGAGGTGGAGAACATTGGCGACCCCACCGAAACAGCCTTCGTGGACTTGGGCTTTGCCGTGGGCGTGGACAAGGAGCAGGAGGAGCAGCGCACTCCTCGTGTGGCCGAGATACCATTTGACTCGGAACGAAAATTGATGACAACCCTCCACCGCACCGAGGAGAGTCGCATTGAGATATGCACCAAGGGTGGTGTAGACGAACTGCTTGCTTGCTGCGACAGCATCGAGGAGGGTGGAGTGGCCCGACCGCTCACCGAGGCCGACCGAGGGCGCATTGCGCAGGAGAATGTGCAGATGGCCTCGCAGGCACTCCGAGTGCTGGCTATGGCCCACAAGGTTGTGGAGCAACTGCCGCAGGAGATTACTCCCGCCGAGGTGGAGCGTGGGCTCACCTATGTCGGTATGGTCGGAATGATTGACCCGCCGAGGGAGGAGGTTAAGGCTGCCGTTGCGGAGTGCAAGGCTGCGGGTATCAGGCCTGTGATGATTACGGGCGACCACCTCATCACCGCCTCTGCCATAGGTCGCTCGCTGGGCATCTATGCCGAGGGCGACAGTGCCCTCACGGGTGCCGAGGTGGAGCGTATGAGTAGTGAGGATTTGAGGGAGGCGGCTGCCACCACCAGTGTCTTTGCCCGTGTGGCCCCCGAGCACAAGGTGCGCATCGTGGAGGCCTACCAGCAGAGGGGTAACATTGTGGCTATGACGGGCGATGGTGTGAACGATGCTCCGGCCCTCAAATTGGCCGACATTGGCGTGGCTATGGGTATCACCGGTACGGATGTGTCGAAGGAGGCTGCCGATGTGGTGCTGGCCGATGACAACTTTGCCACCATTGTGTCGGCAGTGAGCGAGGGTAGGCGCATCTACGACAACCTGATGAAGAGTATCCAGTTTATGCTCTCCACCAACTTTGGCGAGATTATGGTGCTGTTTGTGGCTGTGATTGTCGGCCACTCGGCTCCGCTGCTGCCCATACACATTCTGTGGATAAACCTTGTAACCGACAGCCTGCCGGCCTTGGCCCTCAGTTTTGACCCTGCCGAGAGGGACATTATGCGCCGTGGGCCAATCAACTCCAAGCAGGGCATTATGACCCGTGGGTTTGCTCTGCGCACGCTGTTGCAGGGTGCTTTGGTGGCTACGGCTTCGCTGCTGGCCTACAACATTGGTGCCCACACCTCGGTGGAGGCTGCCCAAACGATGACTTTTGCCACGGTGGCTTTCTCGCAGATGACACTCATATTCAGCATACGCTCGGGTATGCACGCCGCTGTGCGAGGCCTCTTTGCCAATGGGTTCTTGTGGGGTGCCATAGCCTTTGTGCTGGTGCTTATGCTCGGAGTGATGTTGCTGCCCGCCTTGCAGGGAGCATTCCACGTGGTGGCTCTCTCGGGTGCTCAGTGGCTCTGGGTGGGTGCCCTTTCACTGGGTGTGTTGATTGTGAGCGAGATTACCAAATTGGGCGTGCGATTGATGAGAAAGTAGCCCGAAAGATTTGACCCCAACATATACATATATTATATTTGTAACCCAAAACTTTTTTTCAAGAAGAGAAGACAATGAAGAGTATCGAAGTGGGAACGGCCCACGTTAGCACCACCGTGGTGGACAAACTCAACGTAGCACGTGTGATTGGCTCAGGCGACCTTGATGTTTTTGCCACACCGGCGATGGTGGCCCTGATGGAGAATGCGGCAATGAAGGCCTTGAAACCCTTTTTGGATGAGGGCGAAACCACCGTAGGTGGCGAAATGAACTGCACCCACACGGCTCCTTCGCCCATTGGGGCCACCGTGGAGGCCGAGGCTACTGTGGTGGCTGTTGAGGGCCGCAAAATCACCTATCGTGTGGAGGCTCGCTGTGGCGGTAGGAGTATCGGTAGTGGCACCCACGTGCGCTTTGTGGTGAACGTGGAGAGGTTTTTGGCCAAGTTGTAAAACAATAGAGAGAGGGGAGAAGAGTATGAAAAGATACGGAACTCTGTGGGCTCTTGCAGTGGCAACCCTCCTGATGTCGTGTGCTCCCACCCAAAAGACTCCTGTGGTGATTGTGGGTGGAGGTGCTTCGGGCGTGAGTGCGGGTGTGCAGGCAGCGAGGATGGGGGTGGAAACCCTCATCTTGGAGCAGACGCCATGGGTGGGTGGAATGCTCACTTCGGCAGGCGTGAGTTGCATTGATGGCAACTACAAGATGCGTAGCGGCATTTTCGGGGAGTTCACCGACTCCCTTGCGGCCCGTTATGGTGGCTACCCTGCAATGCAAACGGGCTGGGTGAGCAACATCAACTTTGACCCCCACGTGGGGCAGGCTGTGCTCACCAACATCTGCGCCTCTTGCGCCGACCTCCTTACGGTGGAACGAAACGCAGAGGTGCTCAAAATCAGCAAACGCAACGGCGGCTGGAAGGTGCTCTATCGCAACGCCCAAGGGCGCAAGAGGTGCGCTGTGGCCGAGGTGCTGATTGATGGCACCGAACTGGGCGATGTGGCCGCAGCGTGTGGGGTGGACTACCGCATCGGTATGGACTCAAGGCACGACACGGGGGAGAGCATTGCCCCCGAGGTTGCCAACGATGTTATTCAGGACCTCACCTACGTTGCTTTCCTCAAAGACTACGGCCCCGATGCCGACTGCACCATCCCGCAACCGCAGGGCTACGACCCCGCACAGTTTGCCAATTCGTGCCTCAATCCGTTGAGCGATGGGGTGGCCGAAACGGGCCAGACGGTGTGGCCTGCGGGGATGATGATTTCCTATGGCCGCACACCCGAGGGGCGCTATATGATAAACTGGCCCATCTATGGTAACGACTTCTACGCCAACATCATAGAAGCTTCGCCTGCCGAGCGGCAAAGGGCTTTGGAGGAGGCCAAAAACTTCACCCTCTGTTTTGTCTACTTCATTCAGACTCAACTCGGTATGAAAAACCTCGGCATCGCAGACGATGTTTTCCCCACCGATGACGGACTACCTCTGTTCCCCTACCACAGGGAGTCGAGGCGCATTGTGGGAGAGGCCTTTTTCACTATGGATGCGGCCGCTGCTCCCTACGACTACGAGAGCCCCTATTATAGGACCGGCATTGCGGTTGGCGACTATGCGGTGGACCACCACCACTTCCGCCACCCGCAGTGGCGCAACCTGCCCGACCTGCATTTCTACCCCATTCCTTCGTTCAACGTACCCCTCGGAGTGATTATTCCGCAGGGAGTGGAGGGACTTTTGGTTACGGAAAAGTCGGTGTCGGTGTCAAACCTCATCAATGGAGCCACCCGCCTGCAACCCGTAGTGATGCAACTCGGACAAGCGGCAGGTGTGGTTGCTGCGCTTGCGGTGAAGGAGGACAAAGGGGTTGATGAGGTGTCGGTGAGGGAGGTGCAGAGCGAACTGCTCGCATCGGGCGGCTACATTATGCCCTATGTGGACCTGCCGAAAGAACATCCCCACTTTGGAGCCCTGCAACGCATTGGTGCCACGGGTATCCTGCGTGGCGAGGGTAGGAATGTGGGCTGGGAGAACCAGACGCTTTTCAGGGCCAATGACCCGCTGCTGGCCGAGGAGGTCCACGCCGAGGAGTTCTATGGTGGCTCGTTGGGACTTGGTAGGGGAGAGGTTACGATTGGAACGCTTACCGGGGCATTGAGGAGTTTGGGTGCCCACATACCTACGCCTGAGGGGGAGTGGTGGACCTCGTTGGGATTGGAGAACTACTCACCGAGCCGCACTGCAACAAGACTTGAAGCAGCAGTGGTGGTGGATGCACTTTTTAGGCCCTTTGAACTGTTGGATGTGGACTTTGACGGAGAGTTCAAACGCTATTGATGCTCCCACTCGCAAAGAAAAAACAAGTCGGAACGTGTACCGTTCCGACTTGTTTTTTCTTGGAATAGAGTGGCGTTAGAACCTCCAACCTGCCGAGATTTGCAGCATACCCGAGTAGGCATCTTTGGTCTGGGTGGAGATGGGAGTAAGGCCGTAGCAATACCTGCCTTCAAGGACCATACCGAAGTCGAAGTCGTAGGCCATACCGGCAATCAGCTGAATGTTGAACTTGTTGAAGTCGCCGTCAATGCTGATGTCGGTCTTGGCATTGGTCTTGATGCCGGAGTGGATAAGGTAGTCGAAGGAGGCACCCATCTGGAGGTTGAGGCCGTCAATCACGTAGTACTTACCCACAATGGGCATAGAGATGTAGTTGAGTCGCACCTTGGTGTCGAGTTCATCATCCACCTTGAAGCCCTGCATCGAGAAGAGCAAGTCGCCCTCGATTACAAACCAATTGGTGGCCACGCTCTCAAAGAAAAGACCTGCGCTGATACCCTCACGCAATTTGAGGTCGGGCACACCGTTGATGGTGGCGAAGGTTGCACCAACCTTTGGTCCCCAAGCCCAACCTTGGGCGGAGGCAGCCACGGTAACCATCAGTGCCGTAGCACACATAAGTAAAATCTTTTTCATAACATTTTGTTTTTATTTGGTTAAACATAGCCGCCACGCAACCTCTGTTTTGCGCCCGACTTTTGCCCCAAAGAGGACAAAACAAGTGCCAAAGGGGCGTTTTGTATGGAAAAATTGCCTACCTTTGGGGCGAAACTGAAGATGATAAGATACAATGAGTAGCAACAAAACGAGCAAAGAGCGAATGATGTACACGCTGCGCACGATGACCTATTGGCTCTGCGCCATAGGCAGCCTTTGGGTGTCGCCTGCAGTGGCACTTTTTATGGGTATCGTGCTGGCCCTCACCATCGGAGCCCCCTATGGGACCTACAACAAGAAGGTGTCGAAGGTGCTCCTTCAGGCCTCGGTGGTGGGCCTTGGATTTGGTATGAATCTGCACGCCTCGTTGGCAGCAGGCCGTGAGGGTATGCTCTTCACGATTGTGTCGGTGGTGGGAGTGATGTTGCTGGGTGTGCTGCTCGGCAGGGTGCTGAAGGTAAACCCCAAGAACGCCTACCTCATATCCTCCGGTACGGCCATTTGTGGCGGTAGTGCCATTGCTGCCGTGGCTCCGATTATTGACGCAGACGACAACGACACCTCGCTGGCGTTGGCCACCATATTCATCCTCAATGCCGTAGCCCTCTTTGTATTTCCGCCCATCGGCCACGCACTCGGACTGAGCGAGCAACAGTTTGGCACGTGGGCAGCCATCGCCATTCACGACACAAGCTCGGTGGTGGGTGCAGGTGCGGCCTATGGCGAGGAGGCTCTGGCGGTGGCCACCACCATCAAACTCACCCGTGCGCTGTGGATATTCCCCTTGGCACTGGTGTCGGTGTTGGTGTTCCGTTCCAAGGGTAAGCGTGTGGCCATTCCGTGGTTCATCCTGATGTTCATTGTGGCTATGGTGTGCAACACCTATCTTCCCCTGCCCGAATGGCTCACGGGAGGTATCGTTAAGGTGGCTCGCAAGGCCCTTTGCCTCACGCTGTTCCTCATCGGTTGCGGACTCTCCGTTGGGGCCATACGCAAGGTGGGTGCCAAGCCGCTTGTACTGGGTGTGGTGCTGTGGACCATTATATCGCTGACCACTTTGGCTGTTGTAATGATTTGATAGACAATGACTCGCAGGGAACTGTATAACAAAGTGTGGATGAGCGTTGCTCCTCTCTACGACCACCCCGAACCCGTGGCGGTGGCCGAGCGCATTTGTGCCGACCTGTATGGCTTCGACCGCTTTGGTATGACGCTTATGCCGAGTGCCGAGGTGGAGGGGTTTGACGAGGAGGCTTTTGAGCAGGTGTGCAAACGGCTTGCCGAGGGGTGTCCGGTGCAATACGTGGTGGGCCACACGGAGTTCTGCGACCTTCGCTTTGCGGTGCGAGAGGGTGTGCTGGTGCCGAGGCCCGAAACGGAACAACTCGTAAGGCTCGTGGCCGAGAAACACCCCAACAGCGGGGTGCGCCTGATGGATATTGGTACGGGTAGTGGTGCCATTGCCGTGTCGCTGGCTAAACTGATTGAGGGTGCGAGGGTTACGGCTGTGGATGTGTCGGAAGATGCACTTGCTGTGGCGAGCGAAAATGCCGCTGCCAATGGCGCAAAGGTGGAGTTTGTGAGGGCCGATATTTTCGCCTACGAGCCCACCCCCGAAAGTCTTGATGTGGTGGTGTCCAACCCTCCCTACATTCCAGAGAGTGAACGCTCACAGATGGCCCGCAATGTGGTCGGCTATGAGCCCTCGTTGGCGCTGTTTGTGCCCGACCATAGCCCGATAATGTTCTATCAGTGCATTGCCGATGTGGCCCGAGCCACGCTTGTGGCGGGCGGTGCGCTCTACTTTGAGGTGCACGAGCGATATGCCTCAGAGGTGGCCGAGTGCCTTGTTTGTAGAGGTTTTGTAGAGGTTAAGGTGATTGAGGATTTCTTCTTCAAACCTCGCATTGTGTCGGCCCGCAAGCCTCGGTAAATAGTCTCTTTTCCCCATTTTTGATAGTCTAACACACACTCCCCCAATATGACCTACACCCCAAAAACATACGCCCCCAAGGTGCCCCGTACCAAAACTCCCGAGCAGGCGCTCTCCTCGCTTATGAGGCTCTGCGCAAGGGCCGAAAAGTGCAGTGGCGATGCGCTGCGACTGATGCGCCGTTGGGGACTCTCGGATGCCGATGCACAGGGGGTGCTTGCCCGCCTTGTGAGGGAGCGTTTCATTGACGACCGCCGCTATGCCGAGGCCTATGTGAGGGAGAAGGTGCGCTTTTCGGGGTGGGGTGCCCACAAGATTAGGGCCTCGTTGAGGGCCAAGTCGGTGGCACCTGCCATTGTGGAGGCCGCCTTGGCTGAGTTCGCCCCCTCCGACAACAACCGAGAGCGACTCTCGGAAATGATACGAAAAAAGGCCGCAAAGACCTCCTATAAAGATGCTTACGACCTAAAAGCAAAACTTGTTCGTTTCGGTATGAGCCGAGGCTTCGACCTCAATGACGTGTTGGCCGCTACCGAAGAATTCCTTGCCGAGTGAGGGCCCTCAGGTGTGGCTCCAAACGGTGGGCTGTGATGCTGTGCAGAAGCCTGTCGCCCGCACTCCCAACCATCTGAATACCAACTGGTGTGAAGGCCATAATCTCCTCGTAATCACCAATTTCATCCACTCTCAACTCTCCTTCCACAAGTGGCACTCCTGCCATTTCGCACACCCTTGCCATCAAGTCGCGCTCTGCCGAGGGCCGTGCCCCCTTGCCTATGGCGGTGGTCAGCAAAGTGTTGCCACGCAGGGCATAGAGAGGGTTGTCGCCTGTGGATATGAGCGTGCCGGCACGATTGGCTCGCAGCCCAATGCCCGCACCACTGCGGATGGCAAAATCATCGGCAAAACGTGCCGCCGTAAGCGACACGGCCGTGTGGTGTTTCTCAAAGGGAATTTCGTAGTTTGCTATGGCTGCCTGTGGGCGTAGACTTAGTAGCGAATACCCATCGTAGGGTGTTGAGGCCAAGTGGGTTAGCAGCGTGTCGCACCCTCCGTCTTGGTTGGGTATGAGGTAGAGATTGAGGGTGTTGCCGTGCTCGGGGTAGATGCCATAGTAGAGCAACCCACGCACCTGACCGGCCACCTCCTCGGCCGTTACCTCGGGCCTCACTCCATAGAGAGTTTGGAAGGAGCCGAGGGCGTGGTGCAATTTGAGAGCCACGTGCATAGGTTGGTGGGCGTAGGTGTTGATTGTGGTGTAGACCCAGTTACGCCCCAAAAGAGTCTCGGGGCTCAAACCTGCCTCGCTCCACGAGGTGCGCTCTCCGTTGTAGTAAATCATATTTCTATAAGCCGTTAGCCATCAACTGGTTTATAACATCATAATCTTCATTAGCAACTCTCGGAGGAGTTCGCCCGGCTCGGCTCCGCCACCACCAATACCCTTGCTCTTCATATCATACTCCCTGATGTAGCCCAAGATGACGAAAATCTTCTTGTTGGGGTAGAGTGCTGCCGCCTGCTTGTAGCCACCCAGCATAAAGGGCGACACCTTCAGCAGACCTGCCAACTCTGCATCGCTCACGGGAGGCAGGCCCTTTACCCTTGTCTGCCAAGCCTTGTAGTTGATGATGAAGAGTTTTTGGAAGTACCCAAAGAGGGTGGAGATGGTAACCACCATCGGGTTGCTCTTCTGATTGCGCCCAAAGTAGTCGGCTATGCGCATAGCCTTGGCAAACTGCTTGCGTGCCACGGCCTCAATGAGTTCAAAATTGTTGTACTCCTTGCTTATGCCGATGTTCTGCTCAATGTGGTCGGCAGTGATGGTCTTGGTGCCCTCGGGCAGTCGTGTGAGGAGTTTGTCAAACTCGTTGATGATTTTGGCAATGTCGGTACCCATATGGTCGGTAACCATTTTGAGGGCCTTTTCCTCAATGGTGCAACCTTTGGTGCGTTTGATGTAGCCGGCGAGCCAAGGGGCGAGTTCGTTGTCGTAGGGCTTTGACGACTCAAAGACCACACCCTTTGCAAGCGAGTGCTTGTAGAAGGTGGTGCGCTTGTCCACACTCTTACCCTTGCAGGCCACCACCAACACGGTGGTTGGGGCAGGCGAGGCGGTGTAGAGCGACAGGGTGTCAATCTTCTTGAGCGAGGCAGCGTCTTTGACGATGATGACCATTCGGCCACCCATCATAGGCATCTGTCGGGCATAGTTGATGATGGTGCCCTCATCGGTGTCCTTACCATAGACCACAATCTGGTTGAAAGCCCTCTCGTGCTCCTCCAACAGGTTGTTTTCCAGCAACTCCACCAGAGAGTCCACAAAATAGCCTTCCTCGCCCATAAGCAGGTAGATGGGGGCGAACTTGTGCGCCTTGATGTCGGCCACAAGTTGCTCATACTGTGCGTAGGAATCTCTGAAACGTACTGCCTTTGCCATAATGGTCCATGTGTTCTATACTATTTCCTTGACAATCTTGACCACATTCTCCGTTGCGGAGGTGATTTTGTACCTCTCGTCAATGCGGTGTCCCACGAGCCACACAATCTGCTCGCCAGCACACAGCACAAACTGACGGCTCTTCTCGGCCATCGACACTTTGGCGTTGATGAGGTAGTCGCTCACCTTCTTCTCGCCACTCATACCGAGGGGCACAAACCTGTCGCCCTCCCTCCACTTGCGCAGTGTGAGAGGCTCGGTGAGGGTGTCGGTATCCAGCAGGGCGATGTTGTCGGGCTGGAAGAGCGAGTCAATGTGGTCTATGTTGGTGCGCTCAATGTAGAGCACCGAGTTGCCGCAGTAGACCTTGGACTTGCCGAGGTCAAAGGGCACTTCGCACTCGTCATCCACACCGATGCGGGATATTACAATGCGCCCACGGTCAATGTAGGCCACCCAGTCGCGTGAGTAGAAACGCTTTCCGGTGGCCCCTGCACGCAGGGCATCACACAGACTATCCACCACATCGCCCTTGAAACCGTAGTTTTGGCTCATCAGCTCGTAGATTACGAAGTTGAGCGGAAAGCCTCGGTCTATCTTTGCGGGGTTGATGATGTCCTCTCCACCGAAGTGCTCCACCGCCTCGGCCTCAATCTTGCCAATGGCGTGGTTGATGAAGTGCTGCGCATCGGTCAGACGGTCGATGTTGCTACCCATTGTTTGTGTGAACGAGGGCACAATCTCCCTCAGTCGGGGTACAATGCCGAGCCTGATTTTGTTGCGCAAGTACTTGGTGGAACGATTGGAGGAGTCCTCACGGAAGGGTATCTTGTGCGCTTTGGCGTAGTCGTTGATTTCGTGTCGGGTGGCAAAGAGCAGGGGGCGTATGATGCGCCCGTTGGTGAGGCTTATACCCGTGAGCCCTTTGAGGCCGGTGCCACGCAGGAGGTTGATGAAAAATGTTTCGATGCTGTCGTCAGCGTGGTGTGCCACGGCTATGGTGTCGTATCCCTCATCGGTACACAACTCGGCAAACCACCCATAGCGCAACCTGCGTGCGGCAATCTGCACGCTCTCACCCGTTGCGGCCATCTCGCCTTTGGTGTCAAAACGGCGATTGTAGCAGGGCACTCCGAGTGCGGCGGCCTGCTCGGCCACGAGCACCTCGTCTTCTTCGCTCTCGGTGCCACGCAACTGGAAGTTGCAGTGTGCCACACCCACATTAAATCCGGCCTCCACAAAGAGGTGCATCATCACCATTGAGTCCACACCGCCACTGACAGTCAGCAGTATGCGATTGTCGGCTGTGGCGAGTTGGTGCTCTTTGATGTACTCCCTAAACCTGTATGTCAGATTTTCAACTTTCAATGCTTATGTTCTTAATTTTTAGTTCTATGGGTATCTTTTTTAATGTCTGGGCCATCTTGGCCTACTGGGTTTTTTAGGGGCCTTAATGGCCTTAAGGGCTTTAAGGACTTTAGTGAGTCTTTCCTTTCTGCCTTTCCAAAACAGACGCCCCCGCCCTTCGGGCTGCTCGGCGGGGCCGCCGAGCGCAATTTCGACCACCCCTCCCAGCCTCCCCTTTCGTAGGGGAGGGGTACTCAGAGGGGGACAATTTCGAATTCTCAATTCTCAATTCTCAATTTTCAATTCTCAAAGTATGTTTACTTCGGGACTGATGTCCACCCCGAATTTATTCTTCACCTCTTTGCAGATGCGCTCTGCAAGGGCCACCACCTCGCACCCCTCGGCACCTCCGAGGTTTACGAGCACAAGGGCCTGCTTGTCGTGCACGCCCGCACGCCCCAAACTGCGCCCCTTCCAACCGAGCGAGTCAATCATCCAACCGGTGGCGATTTTCAGACACTCGGGCCTGCCCTCCACCTCGTAGATGGGCATTGTGGGGTGCTCCGCTTTGAGGGCCTCCACCTGCGTGCGGGGCAGGATGGGGTTCTTGAAGAAACTACCGGCATTGCCCACCACCTCGGGGTCGGGCAACTTGCCGTTGCGTATGGTCGTTATGGCCTGACGGATAGCCTGCGGGGTAATCTCGCCGAGTTTTGCCACCTCCTCTTGCAGACTTCCGTAGCCAAGTTTTGGTGCGGGGGTGCGGGAGAGTAGGTAGTTTACGGCGGTGATTATGACCTTGCCTTTGAGAGCACTCTTGAAGATGCTCTCGCGATAGCCAAAGGCGCAATCGGAGCCCTTGATGAGCCCCACCGTGAGGGTATCCACGTGGAGCACCTCCACACTCTCAATGCAATCTTTGGCCTCCACACCGTAGGCACCGATGTTTTGCACGGCACTTGCGCCCACACTGCTCGGTATGGCCGAGAGGTTTTCTATGCCCCACAGCCCCTGTGCGCAACTCCACGCCACCACATCATCCCACGTGTGGCCCGCCTCGGCACGGATTAACACTCCCTCGGGGGTGTCGCTCACAATGGAGATACCCTTGGCCACCGAGTGGAGCAGGGTGCCACGATAGGGCCCCGTCAAGAGGGTGTTGCACCCACTGCCGAGAATGTCCCACTGCCCACCGAAGAGAGCCTTGCCCTCGGTGTGCAAAAATTCCACAAGGTCAGCCACCGACTCCCACTCGACCAGCAGGTCGGCAGTGGTGTCAATGCCGAAACTATTGTACCCTTTCAGGCTTGCGTTGTGTTGTTTTCGTACCATATCAAATCACAAAGTTAATATTTTTCGCCGAAAAGTGCCATCTGTGGAAAAATATTTACACAAATTACTCTAATGAGTAATAAATTGGGATAAGGGGGCTTGGAAATCGAAAGTAAAATGGTATATTTGTGGGATATTTATGCACACCTGAAAAACTGACCAAAATGTTTACTGAACAAGACCTTCAACAAATCGCCGCTCACGGACTTTCGCTGTGCGAAGTGGAGCAGCAGGTGGAGAACTTTCGCAAAGGTTTTCCCTATCTTAACATCAAATCATCCGCCACTGTTGGTAATGGTATTCAATCCATAGACGAGGCTGCGGCCGAGAAGTTGCGTGCCGAGTATAGGGCCGCAACGGGCGAGATGAAAGTGGAGAAGTTTGTGCCCGCAAGTGGTGCGGCAACCCGTATGTTCAAAGACCTCTTTGCCTATGTGAATGAGGGTGAGATGAACGCCACGGTTGAGAAAGTGGGGGCCAACCTTGATAAGTTTGCTTTTGCGGAGGCTCTAAAAGAGGTTGTTCCGCAGGGGGCTTCGCTGACTGAGATTATCTCCGCAATCATCGGCGAGGGCCTTGAATATGGCGCCAAGCCCAAAGGACTTGTTCTCTTCCACCGCTACCCGACAGGGGCGGCCCGCACAGCCTTTGAGGAGCACTTGGTGGAGGGCGCAATGTATGCCGCTTGCGATGGGGTGGTGAACATCCACTTCACCGTGTCGCCCGAACATATGGAGGGCTTCCGTGCGCTGTTTGAGAGCGTGAGGGAGCACTATGAGAGTCGCTATGATGTGCGCTACAACATCTCAATGTCGGTGCAGAAGAGCAGTACCGACACCATTGCCGTAAATCCCGACTGTACCCCCTTCCGTGGCGATGACGGCAAGTTGCTTTTCAGGCCCGCAGGCCACGGAGCACTCATTGAGAATTTGAACGATATTGATGCAGACATCATCTTCATCAAGACCATTGATAATGTTGCCCCCGATGCACGCAAGGGCGACACGATTAAGTATAAGGAGATTTTGGCAGGTATCCTCGTTACCACCCAGCGCAAGGTCTACGACTATGTGGCTGCTCTGGAGGAGGGCGTGGCCGACTTGGAAGAGGTTGTACGCTTTGTGGAGAACGACCTCTGCGTGAAGTTGCCCGAGAGTGTGAAGAGTGCCGGGGAGGCCGAACTGAAAGCCACCCTGCTCGGTGTGCTCGACAGGCCACTGAGGGTGTGTGGTATGGTGCGCAATGAGGGCGAGCCCGGAGGTGGTCCCTTCTGGGCCGAGGGTGCCGATGGCGTGGTGTCGTTGCAGATTGCCGAGTCCTCGCAGATTTCGCCCGAGCAGAAACACCTTATGTCGGAGGCTACCCACTTCAACCCCGTGGACATTGTGTGTGGTACCAAGAATCACAAGGGTGAGAAGTATGACTTCAAACGCTTTGTGGACCCCGCCACGGGCTTCATTTCGAGTAAATCTTCGGCAGGCCGTACCTTGTTGGCGCAAGAGTTGCCCGGTTTGTGGAATGGTGCGATGGCATCGTGGAATACCTTGTTTGTTGAGGTGCCCATCTCGACCTTCTCGCCCATCAAGGTGGTTACCGACCTGCTCCGCCCCGAGCACCAATAGAGTTAAAATTGAGAATTGAGAATTGAGAATTGAGAAAATTCCCCCTCTAAGTACTCCTCCCCTACGACAGGGGAGGCCGGGAGGGGTGGTCGAAATTGCGCTCGGCGGCCCCGCTGAGCAGCCCGAAGGGCGGGGGCGTCTGTTTTGGAGAGGGCAGAAAGGAAAAACTCAATAAAGTCCTTAAGGCCATTAAGGCCCTTAAGGCCCCTAAAAGCCCAGTAGTCCCAGATGGCGTAGTAGTCCCAGATGGCCCAATAGGCTAACGGCTAACAGCAACAGCAGTAAGGTACTGCGTAGATTGAGAAACAAACAAAATAAACATACAAAAACAGAATAATGGAAAACAAAAAACTTCAAGAACTGACGGAGAAACTCTATGCCGAGGGGCTCTCCAAAGGCCGTGAGGATGCCGAGCGTATGGTAGCAGAGGCCGAGCAAAAGGCTGCCGCCATTGTGGCCGAGGCCGAGAAAACCGCCGCAGCAACCATCAAGGCTGCCGAGCAGAAAGCCGAGGAAATCAAAAAGAACAACCAGACCGAGGTGGCTCTCGCCACCCGCCAAGCTGTGGCTGCACTCAAAGAGCAGATTGCATCCCTCGTGGTGGCAAAGGCTGTGGAGCCTGCTGTGCACGCTGCAACCATTGAGCCCGACTTCGTGAAGGAGATGTTGCTCGGTATTGCCCGCAGTTGGAATGGCGAGAGGGTGGAGTTGGAGGCAACCCTGCCTGCCGACCTCAAAGCCAAACTTGAGGCCGATGCCGAGGGTGCTGTGAAGGCTCTGCTCGCCGAGGGTGTGGAGGTTGGCTACTCCGACAAGGTGAAGAGTGGCTTCAAGGTGGCACCCAAGGAGGGCGGCTACTACATCAGCTTCACCGATGAGGATTTTGCTGCCCTGCTGGGTGAGTACCTCAAAGAGAAGGTTGTTAAGATGCTTTTCTAAACTGTGGGAGAGTGTGTAAGCACCCCATTATTGTTACAAAACGAAACTTATGGCTACAAACTACTATTGCCTTGTGGCAAGCCTAAGGGACTACCAACTCGATGGCGACCTGAAGGGGTTTGACGCAAGGGATATTATAGACGAGATTGCACACGAACTCTCGGCTGCCGACCGCAAAGCGCTGAGTGCTTTTCTGCTCTACTACGATGTTTGCAACCTTGTGAACATCCGCGCGGGCAGGGAGGCTTTCTCTGCCTTGGGCAACTTCTCGCGTGAGGAGTTGGAGGAGCAGTTGGTGAGCCCCGTGGCACTCCCTGCGGAGTTGGCCGAGGTGGTGGCTCTCTATGGCGAGGCCACTCGTGGCGAGTTGGATGCCGATGACGTGCGCCTGCAAAGGGTGAATGTTGAGGCTCCGTTTGAGAACTCGCTCTTTGAGGCCTACTACCGCTACTGCTCCAAGAGCAAGTGCCGCTTTGTGAGGGAGTGGAGCGAGGCCGACCGCAACCTGCGCAACATATCGGTTGCGCTGACGGCTCGACGTAGGGGGCTGCCTGTGGGTGACCGCCTTGTGGGTGGTGGCGAGATTGTGTCGCAACTCTCCCGCTCTTCGGCTGCCGACTTTGGCCTTAAAGGCGAGGTTGGCTACATCGACACCCTCATTGGTGCCCTCTCGGAGGGGGACAACCTGCTGGAGAAGGAACACCGCATCGACCTGATACGCTGGGCCATCGCCGAGGATATTGCCACCTTCGACTACTTCAACATCAACCTGCTGCTGTGCTATGTGTCGCACCTCTGCCTTGTGCACCGCTGGGCTACGCTTGATGCGGCCAGGGGCAAGGAGATGTTCCGCAAACTTGTGGCATCGCTGAGCGCAGGTGAGCGCATTGCACAGGCCGAAAAACGCTATGCCGAGGAGAGGTAGGAGCGTGCGGCGAGTGCAGGCGGAGTAGGCTGAGAGAGAAGAAGAAAAAAGAGAGAAAAAAAGATAAAACAATAAACAAAGAGTAATGAAAACTACCGGTAAAGTACAAGGTATTATCTCTAACATCGTCATTGTGCGTGTGGATGGTCCTGTGGCGCAGAACGAAATCTGCCACATCACCGTTGGGGGCGTAAATCTGATGGCCGAGGTAATCAAAGTAACAGGCAAGGATGCCTATGTTCAGGTGTTCGACTCCACCCGAGGTCTGCGCATTGGTGCAGAGGTGGAGTTTGAGGCACATATGCTGGAAGCCACTCTGGCTCCGGGTATCATCTCCCGCAACTACGATGGCCTCCAAAACGACCTCGAAAGGATGGAGAGCCTCTTCATTGAGAGGGGTACACAAACCGACCCCATCGACTATGAGAAACTGTGGGACTACACCCCGCTGGCAAAGGTGGGTGATGTGGTTACGGCAGGTGATTGGCTTGGTCAGGTCAGGGAGTTGTGGATTGACCACAAGATTATGGTCCCCTTTGTGATGACCGACACCTACACCATCAAGTCGCTCACCGAGGCAGGCTCCTACAACGTGAAGACCGTTGTGGCGGTGCTGACCGACTCCAAGGGCGAGGACCACGAGGTTACAATGGTGCAGAAGTGGCCTGTGAAGAAGGCCATCAAGGGCTATGTGTCCAAACCCCGCCCCAGCCGCATTATGGAGACTGGTGTGAGGGCTATCGACACCTTCAACCCTCTGGCCGATGGCGGTACGGGCTTCATTCCCGGCCCCTTTGGTGCAGGTAAGACCGTGTTGCAGCACGCCATTTCAAAGCAGGCCGAGGCCGATGTAATTATTATGGTGGCTTGCGGTGAGCGTGCCAACGAGGTGGTGGAGATTTTCGCCGAGTTCCCCCATTTGGACGACCCCCGCACGGGCCACAAACTTATGGAGCGTACCACCATCATCTGTAACACCTCCAATATGCCCGTGGCAGCACGTGAGGCTTCGGTCTACACGGGTATGACCATTGCGGAGTACTACCGTGCAATGGGTCTGAAGGTGCTGTTGCTGGCCGACTCCACTTCGCGTTGGGCTCAGGCTCTGAGGGAGATGAGTAACCGCTTGGAGGAGTTGCCCGGTCAGGATGCATTCCCTATGGACCTTTCGGCCATCATCTCCAACTTCTATTCAAGGGCAGGTCTTGTTCACTTGCGCAGTGGTGCTACCGGCTCGGTAACTTTCCTCGGTACGGTGTCGCCTGCGGGTGGTAACCTCAAAGAGCCCGTTACGGAGTCCACCAAGAAGGCCGCAAGGTGCTTCTATGCACTCTCGCAGCAGAGGGCCGACTCCAAACGCTACCCTGCGATTGACCCGCTGGATAGCTACTCCAAATACCTTGAATATCCCGAAATCGTGGAGTACCTTGACGAACACATCGAGCCCGGCTGGGCAAAGAATGTGATGGAGGGTAAGACCCTTGTGCAGAGGGGTAAGGAGGCCGCCGAACAGATTAACATTCTGGGCGATGACGGTGTGCCTGTGGAGTACCACGAGAGGTTCTGGAAGAGCGAGTTGTTGGACTTCGTGATTTTGCAGCAGGATGCATTTGATGCGATTGATGCCAACTGCCCCATTGAGCGTCAGAAATATATGTTTGACCTTGTGATGGATGTGTGCCGCAAGGAGTATGGCTTTGGCGACTTTGAGGAGTGCTCGGCCTACTTCAAGGCTCTCATCAACCTCTTCAAACAGCTCAACTACACCGAGTGGAAGAGTGCAGAATTTGATAACTACCGCCAACAGATTGACACGTTTGTTGCCGGCAAATAAAGGAGCGTAAGACTATGGAAACAAAGGCTTTTCAGAAGATATACACAAAGATTGAGAACATCACCAAAGCAACCGTGTCGCTCAGGGCTACGGGTGTTGGTAATGACGAGTTGGCGACCGTTGGTGGCCACTTGGCGCAGGTGGTGAAGATTATGGGCGACCAAGTAACCTTGCAGGTGTTTGAGGGTACGGAGGGTATCTCCACCGATGCAGAGGTTGTGTTCCACGGTGTGCCCCCAACCCTGAAGGTTGGCGATGGCTTGGCAGGCAGGTTCTTCAATGCCTACGGTCAGCCCCTTGAGGGTGGTGCCCCTGTGGAGGGCGAGGAGAGGGAGATTGGCGGTCCTACCGTGAATCCCTTCAAACGCCGCCAGCCTTCGGAACTGATTGCTACCGGTATTGCAGGTATTGACCTTAATAATACTATTGTGTCGGGCCAGAAGATTCCCTTCTTTGCCGACCCCGACCAGCCCTACAACCAAGTGATGGCCAATGTGGCTCTGCGAGCACAGGCCGACAAGATTATCTTGGGCGGTATGGGTATGACCAACGATGACTTCCTCTACTTCAAAAACCTCTTTGAGAATGCAGGTGTGTTGGATAGGATTGTCTGCTTTGTGAACACCACCGAGAATCCCCCCGTGGAGCGTCTGCTGGTACCCGATATGGCACTGACTGCGGCCGAATACTTTGCTGCCGACAAGGGCGAGAAAGTACTGGTGCTGCTGACCGATATGACTCTCTATGCCGATGCGTTGGCGATTGTGTCGAACCGTATGGACCAAATTCCATCCAAGGACTCTATGCCCGGCTCGCTCTACTCCGACTTGGCGAAGATTTACGAGAAGGCTGTGCAACTCCCCTCGGGTGGCTCCATTACCATCATTGCCGTTACCACGCTGTCGGGTGGCGACATCACCCACGCAGTGCCCGACAACACGGGTTACATCACCGAGGGTCAGCTCTTCTTGCGTAACGACACCGACACCGGTAAGGTTATCGTGGACCCCTTCCGCTCGCTTTCGCGTCTGAAACAGCTTGTGATTGGCAAGAAAACAAGGGAGGACCACCCGCAGGTTATGAACGCTGCCGTGCGACTCTACTCGGATGCAGCAGGTGCCAAGACCAAATTGGAGAACGGTTTTGACCTCTCGGACTACGATGAGCGTGCTCTGGCCTTTGCGAAGGAGTATTCGGACAAACTGCTCTCCATTGACGTAAACATCGACATCGAGGAGATGCTCGACACGGCTTGGGCTCTGTTTGCCAAACACTTCAAGAAGAGTGAGGTTACCATCAAATCGGAACTCGTGGCCAAGTATTGGCCCGAGGCATAGATGGCCTTGCGCTAACGTCATAGAATTAGCAACGAAAGAAACACATACCCTTCTAACACAAAAAGTAATTAGATGGCAATAAAGTTTCAATACAACAAAACATCGCTCGGCGAACTCGGCAAGCAGCTCAAGATGCGCCAGAGGGCCCTTCCTACCATCAAGAGTAAGGAGTCGGCCCTGAGGGTGGAGGTGTCGGCGGCCAAGGATAGGGCCGAAGGCTACCGCCAACGCATTGACGCTCTGATGTCGCGCTACGACTATATGGCGGCCCTGTGGGGTGAGTTCGACAGCGACCTTCTGCGGGTTAAGGATGTGGAGTTGGGAATGAGCAAAATTGCGGGCGTGAAGATTCCTCTGCTGAAGGAGGTTATCTTTGAGCAGAAGGACTACGACCTCTTCTCTGCGCCTGCGTGGTATGCCGATGGAGTTGAGGTGCTCAAAGAGATTGCCCGCTTGGGTATTGAGTTTGAGGTCTTCAACCGCCGTACCGAACTGCTCGACCACGCACGTAAGAAAACCACACAGAAGGTAAACCTCTATGAGAAGGTGCAAATCCCCGGCTATGAAGACGCAATTCGCAAGATTAAGCGTTTCTTGGAGGACGAGGAAAACCTCTCAAAGAGTGCCCAAAAGATTGTGAAAACCAAACACGAACAACTTGAAGCCCTATGATAGTACGGATGAACAAATATACTCTTGTGCTCTATCATAAGGCACAGGAGGAGTTCCTCGCACAGTTGCAGGAACTCGGAGTGGTCGATATTACCACCACAGGCTGGGAGCCCAACGAGGAGGAACACGCTCTGTTGTCGGAGATTGAGGGCCACAAGGCTGCGGCCGAGGAGTTTGCAGCCCTGCGTAAGAAGGAGGGCTTTGAGTTGGGCGCACCCTATGCTACGGGCGAGGAGGCCTATGAACGCTACAAGACCGCCACAGCACGTGTGGAGAGCCTGAAAGCACAAATCGGTAGGACCGAGAAGGAGGCCGAGGAACTCTCTATGTGGGGCGAGTTTGACCCTGCGTTGGTGAGCAAGTTGGAGAGTGAGGGCATCGTGCTCCACTTCTATTCGTGCTACTCCAACGAGTTTGCCCACGCCGAGGCGGAGTGGAGGGAGAACTACACCCTTGAGGTGATTGCCGAAAAGGGTGGGGTAACCTACTTTGTGGCCGTTGGCCGCAAGGGCGAGGCCGCTCCTGCCATTGACGCCCAACCGATGCGCACCCCGCAGACCAATGCGGAGGGCAAAAGGGCCGAATTGAAGAGCCTAAATGAGCAACTGAACGAGTGGATGAAGGTGCTGGGTAGGTGCGTTGCGAGTGCCGACCTCGTGGCCGCCCACGGTGCAAGCCTTACCGATAGACTCCAATTCAGCCAAGTTAGCCACAGTGGCGAGTCCGAGGCCGAGGGCCGACTCGTTGTGTTGCAGGGCTGGGCTCCGGTGGCAAACGAGCAGGCAGTGGATGCTCTGCTGGATAGCCAGTCTGATGTTATCTACGCCAAGGAGAAACCCACAATGGAGGACGACACCCCCGTGGTGCTCAAGAACGGCTGGTTTGCCAAACCGTTTGAGTTCATCGGCGACTTCTATGCAGTGCCCAAGTATGGCACAATGGACCTCACGAGGTACTTTGCACCCTTCTATATGCTCTTCTTCGGCTTCTGTATTGGCGATGCGGGCTATGGTGCAACATTCTTCCTGATAGGTCTGTTTATGTGGCTGAAGAAGATTAAGGGAATGGGCCTTGTGTCGCAACTTGTGATGTGGCTTGGCTTGGCTTCGGTGCTCTTTGGCCTGTGTGTGGGCAACGTGTTTGGCGTGTCGCTGCGCACGTTGGGAGTGCCTGAGTGGTACCACAACGCAATGCAGACGGTCAATGACCAACTCTTCTACATCGCACTCGGTTGCGGTATTGTGCAGATTATCTTTGCGCTGGTACTCAACGTGATAAATACCACCATCGCCTATGGGTTCAAGTATAGCTTCGGCACCCTCGGATGGCTCATCATCCTTGTGGACTGCCTGCTGGCCTTCCTGCTGCCGATGGTGGGCGTGGAGGGCTTCTCGTTCTCATCGCCCTTGTGCTTGGGCATCTTGGGCGTGGGTGCAGTGCTGATGTTGCTGCTCAACAACCCCAATAGGAATCCGCTGGTGAACTTCGGCTCCGGATTGTGGGACACCTACAACAACCTCACGGGTCTGTTGGGCGATGTGTTGAGCTATGTCCGCCTGTTCGCCATCAGCCTTTCGGGTGGTGCTTTGGCGGTTGTGTTCAACGACTTGGCGGCTAGCCTTGCGCCGGATATACCCGTTGCAAAACAACTCGTGATGTTCCTCATCTTGGCCTTTGGCCACGGTATCAACATCTTTATGTCGGCCATTGGTGCCTTTGTTCACCCGATGCGACTCACCTTCATCGAGTTCTACAAGAACGCAGGTTTTGAGGCCGCAACGCGCATCTACACTCCCTTCAAAAAGAGTGTTAAGGAGTGATTAAATCAGAGAAAAACAATAGATTAACAAACTTTCAAAAACATTAAAACATTATGAACATTATTCTTGCTTACATTGGTGTTGTACTGATGGTTGCCCTTTCGGGTATCGGTAGTGCTTATGGTACCTCTATTGCCGCTAACGCAACTGTTGGTGCAATGAAAAAACGTATGAACTCGTTTGGCCAGTCGATGATTTTGTCGGCTCTGCCTGCAACTCAGGGTTTGTATGGTTTTGCAGCCTTCTTCTTCATCCAGAACTACCTCACCGCAGGTATCACTCTGATGCAGGCTGCTGCCATTTTTGGTCTTGGTTTGACCGTAGGTCTTGTGTGCTTGTTCTCGGCAATTCGTCAGGGCCAGATTTGTGCTAATGGTATTGCAGCCATTGGTGGTGGCTACGATGTTATGGGTAAGACTCTGCTGTTGGCAGTATTCCCCGAGTTGTATGCTATCATCACTGTTGCAGTTACCTTCTTGGTACAGAGTGGGTTGATGGGTACTCCCATCCTGTAAAAAAAACGCAGATTGCGGGCGAATTTTGCACCGCACTTCGATAAGCGGCTCCTCATTTGCGAAAGCAAACTGCGGGGCCGCTTTCTTGTTTGGCACAAAATTCCCTCCGCACTTTGCATTTTTCAAAAACGCAGATTGCGGGCAACTGCTGCGTCATACTGCGATAAACCCCCACCGCATTTGCGTGAGCAAACTGCGGTGGGGGTTTTCTTGTATTCCTTGCATTTGCCTCGCACTTTGCGTTTTTTATTTCTTCCAAACGTCAGATAGTGCTCCGAGTAGAAATGGGGAAAGCGTCATTCTGACGCCCTTGCATTTGCCTCGCACTTTGCGTTTTTTAACGTCTAACGTCTTTTTTAAGGGCCTTAAGGGCCTTAAGGGCTTTAAGGCCGACTATGGCTACTAGGAGTGATAGTGACGATAGTCCTTCTTCCTATTCTTCTTATCCTGCCTAGCAGACCTAGCAGACCTAGCAGACCTAGTTGCCCCAGTTGCCCCAGTTGCCCCAGTTGCCCCAGCCTCCCTGCTTGCCCTTTCTTGCCCTTTCTTGCCCTTCCTGCCCTTCCTGCCCTTTCAATAATTTTCCATTTTCCATTTTCCATTGTCAATTTCTTTTTGTATTTTTGTAGATTGAATAGGTGTGGACACACCCGAAGAAGAGAAACAATAGAAAACAATAAAAATATAGAAGACTATGACACAGGAAGAACTCTTTAAGAAACTGATTGCTCACTGCAAGGAGTATGGTTTTATTTTCCCTTCGAGCGAGATTTACGATGGCCTCAGCGCAGTCTATGACTACGGACAGCTGGGCGTGGAGTTGAAGAACAACATCAAAACCTATTGGTGGGATTCGATGACCAAACTCCACGACAACATCGTGGGTATTGATGCGGCCATCTTTATGCACCCCAAGGTGTGGGAGGCAAGTGGCCACGTTGGAGCCTTCAACGACCCTCTGATTGATAACAAGGACTCCAAGAAACGCTATCGTGCCGATGTCCTCATCGAGGATTGGATTGCCAAGCAGGACGAGAAGATTGAGAAGGAGTGTACCAAGGCAGCAAAACGCTTTGGCGAGAGTTTCAACAAGGAGATGTTCCTCCAAACCAACGGTCGCGTGTTGGAGATTGCGGCCAAGAGGGATGAGGTTAATAAACGTATGGCCGATGCTCTCAATGCCAACGACCTTGTGGAGTTGAGGCAGATTATCATCGACTGCGAGATTGTGTGCCCCATTTCGGGCTCGCGCAACTGGACCGAGGTTAGGCAGTTCAACCTGATGTTCTCCACCCAGATGGGCTCGGTGGCAGAGGGTGCCAACACCGTCTACCTGCGCCCCGAGACCGCACAGGGTATCTTTGTGAACTTCCTCAATGTGCAAAAGACCGGTAGGATGAAGATTCCTTTCGGTATTGCCCAGATTGGTAAGGCCTTCCGCAACGAGATTGTGGCTCGCCAGTTCATCTTCCGTATGAGGGAGTTTGAGCAGATGGAGATGCAGTTCTTCGTGCGCCCGGGTGAGGAGATGATGTGGTGGAACAAGTGGAAGGAGACCCGTATGAGTTGGCACCGTGCCCTTGGCTTTGGTGATGACAACTACCGCTTCCACGACCACGAAAAACTCGCCCACTACGCCAACGCTGCTACCGATGTGGAGTACAACTTCCCCTTCGGCTTCAAGGAGGTGGAGGGTATCCACAGCCGTACCGATTACGACTTGGGCCGCCACCAGCAGTACTCGGGTAAGAAGATTCAGTACTTTGACCCCGAAACGGGCGAGAGTTATGTTCCCTATGTGGTTGAGACCTCCATTGGTGTAGACCGTATGACCTTGCAGGTGCTCTCGGCTGCCTACAAGGAGGAGCAGTTGGAGAATGGCGAGACCCGCACGGTACTCTCGTTCCCCGCACCATTGGCCCCTGTGAAGGTTGCAGTGCTGCCTTTGGTTAAGAAAGATGGCTTGCAGGAGATTGCTATGGACCTCGTGCACAAACTCAAATTCAGCCACAACGTGCAGTATGACGAGAAGGACTCCATCGGCAAACGCTACCGCCGTCAGGACGCCATCGGTACCCCCTTCTGCGTTACTGTGGACCACCAGACCAAGGAGGACGGCACCGTAACCATCCGTGAGAGGGATACGATGAAGCAGTGGAGGGTTAGCATCAGCGAACTTGAGGCCATTGTTGCCGAGAAGGTTAGTATGCGCCAACTCTTTGAGAAATTGGTATAGTAAGCCGTTTGCCATCAGGCGCATAAGTTATGAGAACAGCACTCTTTCCGGGGTCGTTTGACCCCTTCACGGTGGGGCACCAAGCCCTTGTGAGCGAAGGGCTCCGCTTCTTCGACAAGATTGTTGTGGCCGTGGGCGAGAACCCCGACAAGAGGGGCCTGCTGACCACCGAAAACCGCAAACGGCTCATTGAGGACCTCTACAAAGACGAGCCGAGGGTGGAGGTGGTTAGTTATAGTGGTCTTACGGGCAACTACTGCCGAGAGAACGAACTGAAATTTATACTGCGTGGTATGCGTAATACGGTCGATTTCGACTTCGAGCGCAATATGATGCAGATAAACCAGAGGCTCTATCCGGAGATTACCACCGTGTTGCTCTTCACCCCTTCGGAGTATGTGGCAGTGTCGAGCAGTGTCATCAGGGAGATACTCTCGTTTGGTGGCGATGTGGCTCAATTTATGCCCCAAGGTGTTGATATTAAGGACTATTTGTAGAAAAATATTGTAGAGATAAATATACACACAATAGAGATGCAATTCAGTGCAGAGATGATTGCCGCCGGTTTGGGTGGCGAGATTGTTGGTAACAAAGATGTTACCGTGAGCGAGTTTGCAAAGATTGAGGAGGGCCACAAGGGGGCAATTTCCTTTATGGCCAACCCCAAGTATGAACACTATGTCTACACGACCGAGTCGTCAATTGTGATTGTCAATCGCTCGTGGGAGCCCAAGGGTGAGGTTAAGGCCACACTGATTAAGGTAGACGATGCCTATGGCTGCTTTGCCAAACTGCTGGAACTCTATGCGGCCTACAAGCCCAAGAAGAAGGGTGTACACCCCACGGCTGTCGTGGCCGAGAGTGCCACCGTGGGCGAGGATTGCTACATCGGAGCCTATGCGGTGATAGACGAGGGAGCCAAGATTGGCAATGGGGTTAGTATCTACCCCCACGTCTATGTTGGCGATGGAGCCACCATTGGCGATGGCACCACGCTCTACTCGGGTGTGAAGATATATGAGGGCTGCAAGATTGGCAAGAGGTGTGTATTGCACGCAGGTGCAGTGGTGGGCTCGGATGGCTTTGGGTTTGCTCCCAATGCGGAGGGCTCCTACGATAAGATACCCCAGATTGGCATTGTAACCATTGAGGACGATGTGGAGATTGGTGCCAACACCACCATCGACCGTGCCACTATGGGCTCCACAGTCATTGAGAAGGGTGCCAAGTTGGACAACCTTGTGCAGATTGGCCACAATGTGGTCATCGGCGAGAGCACCGTTATGGCGGGCCAGTCGGCAGTGGCAGGCTCGGCCAAGGTGGGCAAGAGGTGTATGATTGGTGGTCAGGCAGGCGTTGTGGGCCACATCACTGTGGGCGATGGCTCGATTGTGGCTTCGGTTACGGGTGTGAGCAACTCGGTACCTGCGGGCTCACAGATTATGGGCAACCACGGCATTGATGCTCGCCGCTTCCGCAGGGTGAACGCCGTCTACCGCAACCTGCCCGAACTGCAACGCACCGTAAACCAACTCGAAAAGGAACTCAAAGCCCTCAAAACCCAAGAATAGGATAGGTATTTACTATTTACTAATTACTCTTTACTCTTTACTCTTTGTCCCTCTAATGGCCGACCAACACCACCGCATAATTATGGGTATCGACCCCGGCACAAACCGTATGGGCTACGGGGTGCTGGAGGTGCTGGGCAAAAACAAACTGCGCGCTGTGGTCATTGGCGATGTGGATATGGTGAGGATGAAGGACCCCTATGAGAAGTTGCGCTACATCTTCGATAGGGTGCTGGCCTTGGTGGATGAGTATAGGCCCGATGAGGTGGCTTTGGAGAGCCCCTTCTTTGGGGAGAACGTGCAGAGTATGCTCAAGTTGGGCAGGGCGCAGGGGGTGGCTATGGCTGCCGCATTGTGCCGTGGACACAAGGTCTTTGAGTATGCTCCGAGGAGGGTTAAGCAGGCCATCACGGGTAATGGCGGTGCCGCCAAGGAACAAGTGGCCTCAATGTTGAAGAGTATGCTGGGTGTGGAGTACAACCCCAAGAGGTTGGACGCCACGGATGGCTTGGCAGTGGCTTTGTGCCACTACTTTGAGAGTTCGCAAGTAATTCCCCACCAGCCTGTTAGCCGCACCCGAAAGAGCAGTAAGGGGGCTTCGTGGGAGAAGTTTGTGAGTAGCAACCCCGATAGGGTGGTGAAAAACTGACACTGGGAAAATCAAGTATAACAACACAATAATAAAAAACCGTAGAAAAGATGAAAAAGATTGTTCTTTTTGCAGCCGCTGCCGCAATGTTGCTGGTGGGCTGCCAGAATGCAAAAACCTACGCCGTGAGCGGTACCATTGAGGGCCTTGAGGGCACCGTGGCACTGATGCCTATGTCGGGCGATGCCGAGGAGTTGTATGGCGAGGCTACCGTTGAGAATGGCGCATTTACCATTGAGGTGGAGAGTATGACTCCGCTGTTCACACTGTTGGCTGTCAATGGCCAGCCCGTGGTGCCTGTGTTCTTGGAGAGCGGTGAGATTACCGTGAGTGGTAACGCCGAGGAGTTGCAGGGCGTGAAGGCTACCGGCACCGTGTCCAACGATGCCTATGCTGCTTATGTTGAGGCCCAGAGCGCTCTGGCTGCCACGCTGGAGAACCCCGAGGCTACCGAGGAGGAGGTTAAGGCTGTCTATGAGCAGATTGAGGCTCTGAACGAGGAGAGCTACGAGGCCAACAAGGATAACCTTTGGGGTGCCTACATCCTTGTGATGAACAAATACTACTCGATGGAGGCCGAGGACATCTTGGCTGCCGTTGCTGCCTACCCCAAGGAGTTGCAGAAACTGCCCGAGCTGGTGAAGGTTAAGGGCAGAGCCGAGGGTATGCTGCGCACGGCTGTTGGCAAGCAGTTCATTGAGGTGAAGATGCCCAACGCCGAGGGCGAGGAGATTTCGCTGAGCGAGGTTGTGAAGGCCAACAAGGTTACCCTGCTGGACTTCTGGGCTTCGTGGTGCCGCCCCTGTATGGGCGAGGTGCCCTACCTGCTGGCCGACTATGCCGAGTACCACGACAAGGGCTTTGAGATTTATGGCGTGAGCCTCGATAATAATAAGGATGCTTGGGTGAACACTATGAACGATAAGGGTATGCAGTGGGTGAACGTGAGTATTCTTGGCGGCTGGGAGGCTCCTGCTGTCAAGGACTACGCCGTTAGCTCCATTCCCACCAACTTCCTCATCAATAGCGAGGGCGTGATTATTGCGAAGAACCTCCGTGGCGAGGCTTTGGGCGAGAAATTGGCCGAGATTTTTGCTGAGGAGTAGTTCTGCTGATTGAACAAAAAAGCCACGGGAAACACCCGTGGCTTTTTTGTTGTTGACCGTCAATCGTCAGTTCAAATTTCTCTCCTTATCGCCCCTAAACTCCTTAAAGCCCTTAAAGCCCTTAGGGAGTTTAGGGAGTGTAGGGGAAATAATTTTGAATTTTGGCAAATGCGAGTAAGCGAGCGCAAAGGCTGCTTGCAGACTCTGCCGAGCGGGAGCATTTTAGACAAAACAACGTTTTGTCAATTTTGAATTACCTTGTGATGGTGTAGTTGCCGGCGGCGAGGGTAACGTAGAGAGTGCCCTCCTCGGCGGTAACGGTGGCGGAGGCCACCTTCTTACCATTCTGCATAACCTTCCAATTACCCTCGGCAAGGTCGCACACGAGCAGTTTGACCTTACCCTTCTCGGGAGCAGCCTCGGGTGCGGGCACGCTCACGTTGAAGGCCTCGCTCTCGGTGGTGCCGTCCTTGCGGAAGAGCACAACACGGTCGGCAATGGCAACACCCACGTGGCGGTCGCCACACTCCACACGGCTCACTGCGTTGAGCGAGGGAGCACTGTTGTCGGCCACCTGAATGACATTGAGGAAGAGGTTCTCGGCTGCGGCAGCCTTGGGAGTAACCTCCACCCTCCATTCGCCCCTCTCGTTGCAGGGGTCGGGACGTGTGGTGGCGGCATTGGCGTAGTTGGTGCCGAACACCCAGAACTCCTTGCCGGGACCACCCACCTTCTCGATGTTTACATCGTCAGCCTCAGGCAGCAACACATTGCAACGGAGCATACCGCTGTCGCCATCTTTGGTGCGCTTGACCACAAACGAACTCTCCCCGATGGTGGGCTCTTCGATGCTGTGCAGGAGCCAATATTTCTTGAAATCGGGGTTGGATGCAACCACGCGGTCAAATACTATGAGTGCTGCGGGCTCGGTGCGGGCCGCTGCCTTCTTCACGCTCTTGCCCTTAGCATCGGTGGTCTCAAAGTTGAGGAACACAAAACTACGCCTAACATCCTGAACCTTTGCGGTGTAGGCCTTGGTGATGTCGCCTTTGAGGTAGGAGTACTCGGGGCGTTGCTTGGAGGGGCCAAAGCCGTGTCCGAGCATCTTACCCACGGTGTACTCCTCGCTGAGCAACTGCTCAAAACTACGGCACGACTCCCAACGGTCGCCGGGCATACGCTGTCCGCCATCGTTGTCGGCAAACTCGGTCTTGCCACCGCCACCATAGTTCCAGCAGGCAAATTTCTCATCGGGGTCGTAGATGAGCAGCGAGTTGTGGGCGATGGTGCGCTTGAAGTAGTTTTTGTTGTGGGGGCTGTTGTAGCCGCCCGAAGAGCCCTGATAGGAGCCGGAGTCAATGGCCAAGGGGCCCTTGTGGTAGATTTGGAACGAGCCACCATCGAGGTGCTGGTGGTTGCCGTAGAAGTGCTCATTGATGCGCATATCGGCAATCACGCAGTTGCTGTCCCACCCCGTGCGGGCAATCATCCAACCAAAGGGGGTGCCGCTGTAACGAGTCAGAGGCAGGTCGTTGGGGGCCTTACCCACGAGGTCGAAATCCCTCCAAAGGAGTTCGAGCAGGTACATATGGGGCTCCACCTTGTTGCGGCGGTCAAACTCGTAGGCGATGTAGGGGTCGTGGTAGTAACTTGCGGCCAAGAATGCGGGCTGCGAGTAGTTTTGTTGCTGCTTGCGAGGTGCGGGGTTTTCATCACCGAAGTACATCATTTGCCCATCGGGACGGCGGCGGTAGATGAGGTCATACATCACATACTGCTGTGCGGGGTCGTAGATGGCACCTGCTCCCATCCTGTCGAGTATCCAGAGGGAGTTGAGGTCGTTGGTGAAACGCACCGACACGTAACTACTACCTTGGTGGTAGTTTTGGCCCTTGTAGGTGAAGTTACGCACAGGGATGTAGTCTTCATAAATCATCTCGATGACGTGGTGGTACATATCGGGATACTCGTCATAGATGGCGATACCACACGAGAGCATATCGCGCAAAATCATCCACTCCGAGCCGTGGCCCACCACCGATTCGTTACGCTTCGGGGGGTAGTGGCACTCCATTGTGCCGGCAATGCGCACAAACTCTTTGATGTACTGCTGCCTCTCGCCGGGGGTCATCACATCGTAGCACCAGTCGTAGACCAGACCACCCACCATAAGCATAATACCGCTGGCACGCGAAAGGTCGTTTTTGGTGCCGAAGTTGGTGGTTTTGAGGGTGTCGAGCATTGCGGTTACCGCCTTGCGTCCGAGAATCATATCATCGTAGAGCAGGTGGTTGAGTGCGTGGAGTTGCACTTCGGAGGTTACGCCTCTCATTTGGGCATAGTAGCGGAAGCCGTGGTCGGTGATGGCTGCCTCTTCCTCGGGAGTGCGCGGCACCGAGGCCTTTTCGATGCGCCTGATGATGGAGCGAGCATCGGGTGTGTTGAGTTTTTCCATAAGGGCGGGAATATCGCTCCTACGGAGGAATACCCTCGGGTGCTCGGTTGGGGGCAGGGGAACGGTGGTGCCACCAACGGTACCCCACACAACCTCGTTGGGTTTGCGCTCGGGCAACACGGTTTCGTTAGAGTTGTTGTTGGCTTGGTTGTTCCACTCCGTTTCGGGTTGAGCACAAGCCACGCTGAAGAGCGTCATTACAGAAAGAAATATTCCGTGCATACTATTCATTGATTTTTTTAAGGTTAGTCTATCTATGCATACAAAAGTACAAACAAAAATGCGAATAATGTGCAGACTTATGCATTTTATAATTTCAATTTTATGCAAATTTGCGTGTTTAATTACATTTTTGTGTAATGTGAGTTGCAATTTTGTTGAAAAGTACCTACTTTTGGACAAAATCAAAACTACTGCGACTATATGAACCACATTCGTAGAGCTGTGCTTATTATCCGTAGAGTTGCACTTGCTGCGCTGCTGTGCTTTGCCCCAAGCCTTGCCGAGGCCCAACACTTCACACACATATCCACCTCCGATGGACTTTCGCAACACACGGTGATGTCCGTGGTGCAAGACACGCAGGGGTGTATGTGGTTTGGTACGCTCGATGGACTCAATCGCTACGATGGCTATGAGTTTGAGGTCTTTCGCCACGTGGCCGACCAACCGCACAGCATAGCCAACAACCACATCCGCAAGGTGGCTCTTGATAGCCGTGGACACATTTGGGCGGCCACCAAGAGTGGACTGTCGGTCTACAATCCGATTACTCAACGTTTTACCAATATTCCCTCGGAGAGCCCCGTGGCCGACTTTGTGGAGATTGACGAGGGTGTGATGATGGTCTGCACCGAGGGAAGACTACGTTTCTACGATGTGGAGCAGGGAGCCTTTGTGGAGAACGCCACGACCTCGGCGGTAAGTCCAATGAGGGCGGTTGCGTTGCTGCGAGATGGGGATGTTGTGTGGCTTGGCACCCCTGATGAGGGCCTTTTTACCTACTCCATAAGTCGTGGTGAGGTGATGCGCTCATCGCTCTTGCCGAGCCGCCGAAGCGTGCAACAAATGCTCTTTGACCCGCAGGGGAGGCTGTGGGTAGCCACCGAGGGCGATGGTCTCTACTGCCTTGACGTGAAACAAAAACGAGTGGTAAATCACTTTCGCCACGGCGAGGGTATCAGCTCCAACTTTGTCCGCACGCTGGCTCTTGACACCGAGGGCCGACTTTGGATAGGCACCTATGGTGGTCTTGACATCTACGATGGCGGCACCATAACCTCCCTGCATAGCGACCCCTTTGAGAAGGGTTCGCTGTCGCAAAACTCCATTCGCAGCATCTACTGCGACAACCAAGGCGGTATGTGGCTCGGTACCTACTTTGGCGGTATCAACTACCACCACCCGATGGCCAACCATTTCACCCACATTGAACGCACTGCCGATGGTAAGTCGCTCAACAGCAACTTCATCAGCTGTATTGTGGAAGACGGGAGTGGCTCCCTGTGGATAGGCACCAATAGTGGCGGTGTGAACCACTACAACCCCACCACCAAGCGAGTGCGACACTATCTGACAGACCTTAACCCGATGGAGGGTGTTGAGTCCAACGACATCAAGGCCATCTATGTGGATGATAAGCGAGGGGAGGTCTATGTTGGCGCCCACGCAGGCGGACTTCACATTCTTGATAAACAGACCGGCAGGGTGCGCTACCGCTCACTCCCCGGCTCCGAAAGGCTCGACATCTATGCCATTTTGCCCAAAGACCACAAAACTCTTTGGATTGGTACCCTCAACGGACTAATGGAGTTTGATATGCTTGCCCAACGCTTTGAACACCCGAAGGTTGTATCGGCCGAAGGGGATGGCATTTCGTTGGAGCGTTTGCGTATTCGTTGCCTCTTTGTGGACTCGGAGGGTAACCTTTGGGTGGGTGGCGAAAATGGCCTTTGTGTCTACTCGGTGGAGGAGGACTCGGTGTTGTTGGAGAAGCGCAATGCTGCTGTGGAGGCTTCGCCCCGCATCGACTTCATCAATGGTATTTGCGAGAACAGCCAACGTATGGTGTGGATAGCCACGAGCAACGGGCTCTACTGCTACACCCCCATTCTCAACACCCTGCGCCACCTGACCACTGCCGATGGCCTGCCGAGCAACACCATCAATGGGGTGGAGGAGGACTCCAATGGTCGCCTATGGGTGAGTACCACCAATGGATTGAGCCTTTTCAATCCCTACACGGGGTCGTTCCGTAACTACACCACCGAGGATGGCCTGCCCGGCAACCAGTTCAACACCTCCTCGCACTGCTATTCGAGCCGTGGGGTGATGTACTTTGGCGGTTTCAACGGCATCACTGCCTTTGTGCCGGAGTCGTTGCGCGACAACCCCTACACTCCCGCACCCCTGCTCACGGCTCTCTACCTGCTGGACCAAAAGGTGGCTCCCAACGATGAGTCGAAGGTGCTTTTGCGTGCTCTCTCCCACACTCGCCGTATAGACCTCCGACACGACAACAACACCTTTGCGCTCCACTTTTCGGTGCCCAACTACCTCTCCGGCCAACACAACACCTTCTCGTGGATACTTGAGGGCTACGACAAGGAGTGGAGTACCCCTTCGGGCACAAGGAGTGTCTCCTATGCCAATGTGCCCAGTGGTACCTATGTGTTCAAAGTGAGGGTGGCTAACAACAACGGCAAGTGGAGCCCTGAGGTGGCCTCGGTGGAGGTGCGCATACACCCTGCTTGGTGGCAGACGGTGTGGGCCAAGGTGCTCTTTGGGCTGCTTGTGGTGGGCATTGCACTGCTTGTGTTCAAATTTGTGTTGGAGCGAAAGACCATCGAAAACCGCTTGCGACTCGAACAGCAGGAGAGCACCCACAAGGAGGAACTGCACCAAATGAAACAGAGGTTTTTCATCAACATATCCCACGAATTCCGTACCCCGCTGACGCTCATTATCAACCCGTTGAGCGAGATGATTGGACGTGCGGGCGATGGATGGATGCGCAAGCAACTCAAATATGTGGAGCGCAACGCCAAACGACTCCTGCACCTGATAAACCAACTTATGGACTATCGTAGGGCCGAACTCGGCGTGTTCAAACTGCGTATCGCACAGGCCAACGTACACGGTATCGTGGCCGAAAACTTTGCCTACTATGAGAACTTGGCCCACACCAAGAAAATCAAATACACACTCCACAGCGAGGTGGAGGGCGAGAGGTTGCTGGTGGATGAGCAGTACCTCGAGCTGATTATCAACAACCTGCTCTCCAACGCCTTCAAATATACCGCTTCGGGTGCGGTGTCGGTGGAGGTTGCTGTGCGTGGCGAGCAACTTGTGCTGAAGGTGAGCGACACGGGTGTTGGCATTGCAGCCGACCAGCAGAGTCGCATCTTTGAGCGTTTCTACCAAGTGGGCTCCGACCACATCGGTAGTGGCGTGGGCCTTTCGTTGGTGCAGAGGCTTGTGGAGTTGCACCACGGAAGGGTGGAGTTGGAGAGCGTTCCGGGTGAGGGCTCAACCTTCACGGTCATCTTGCCCCAGAGGGTGGATGCCTACGCCACGGAGGAGTTGGCCGTTTCGGAGCCACAGGAGCCGAGGGCCCACACAAGCAACACCCACGAGATGTATCTGATTGGTGGCGAGGCTGCAGCGGAGAATAGCACCGATGAGATGGAGAGTGGCCGCCACGGCACAATCCTCATTGCCGAGGATGAAGACGACATCAGAGATTACCTGCGTGAGGGACTTGGAAGGAACTTTACGGTCCTACTGGCCAAGGATGGCAAGGAGGCTCTTGCGCTCTTGGCGGAGAACGATGTGGACCTTGTGCTGACCGACACGATGATGCCCGTGATGGACGGACTCAAATTGTGCGCCCAAATCAAGCAGAACGTGAAGACGAGCCACCTGCCGGTGATTATGATTTCGGCCAAGAGCGACATTGACGACCAACTCAGTGCCTTCGGGGCGGGTGCAGATGACTACCTTGTTAAACCCTTTGCAATGCCTGTGTTGGAGGCCAAGGTGTGCAACACCCTGCGTACTCACCACCGCCTGCACGACAAGGTGTCGGGTTCGTTGGCCATCGTGCCCGAGCAGGTGTGCTTCAATGCGTTAGACGAGCAGATGCTGACAAAGGCGGTGGAGGTTGTGAGGGCCAACATCGACAACCCCAAGTTCTCCACCGATGAGTTTGCCAAGGCGATGAATATGAGCCGCTCCAACCTGCACCTCAAACTCAAAACCCTCACGGGCGAGTCGGCCCTTGACTTTGTACACAAGGTGCGTTTTGAGGAGGCCTGCAAGTTGCTCAAAGATGGCCGTTGGTCCATTTCGGAGATTAGCGACAAGGTGGGTTTCAGCACCCCGTCATACTTTGCGACCTCGTTCAAAAAGTATATGGGTTGCCTGCCAACCGAGTACCAAAATCGCCATATAGAACAGCAAGAAAAGGCGTAGGAGGCTTTTTTGTGCAAATTTGTAATACTTTTGTATGGATATTTGTTCTCCAACCGCCGAAGGGTGCTTATCTTTGCGAAGAGAAAAGAGAGTAGAAAGAGAGTAAACACAGATAAAACCGAAAATATATGTCAGTAAGGAAAATCTTGACCTTGGCCCTTGTGGCCGCAATGAGCCTCGGCGTTGCCTGCGAGGAGCCCGAGAGGGAGTGGGACGACAACTCCAACACCACGGGTGGAACAACCAAACCCGACCCCGACCCCGAGCCCAATCCTGAGCCCAATCCCGAGCCCGAGTATGAACTCACCGAGGAGGATAAGAAGGTTAATGTTGAGGTCTTTGAACTGCTCAACCTCGACTACCCGGGCCTTGCCTCGGTGAAGAGGGAGTATGCGCAGAGGCACTATGCCAAGGCGGCCACCGAACTACTCAAGTATATGCGCTACCGCACGGTGGTCAATCCGCTCAATCCGCTCACCGATAAAACCATCACCACAGCGGCCCAATTCATTGCCGACCAAGCACTTGACCTCCGCTTTGCGGTTAAGGTCAATACTTGGATGGAGGGCTCGCAATACCCTTCGTTTGACGATGGTAACGGTGGTATCAACTGGAATTTGGAGGTGCCGGCTGCCGGCTCGGAGTTCTACCAAAAGCACTGGCACGCTTGGTTCTACTACCTCGGTCAGGCTCTCTTCGTTACGGGCGATGACAAGTATTTCGATGCGTGGAAGGAGCAGTATGCTTCGTGGATTAAGGCCTTCCCAATTCCTGCCAGCAACATTCCCGACTCGGAGGTCTACGCAGGCGATAGGGCTTGGTACCCACTCTCGGTGGCCAACCGTATCACCGCACAACTGAAAAACTTGCCCTATTTCCTCACCTCCGACCACTTCACGGGCGATTGGTTGTCCACAGTGCTGGTGGAGTTCCACAAGACGGTGGAGTACTGCCTCGAAAGGCCCTATTATGTTAATACACACAACATTCGCTTGGCTCAGGATGTGGCCACGGTGCAGGCTGCGGTGCTGATGCCCGAGTTCAAGAAGTCGGCCGAGTGGCTCACCAAGGGTGGCGAATATGTGGCGTGGCAACTCACTCGCCAATTTAACTCGGATGGCTCGCCTTTGGAGTCCTCTCCTTCCTATGGTATGGGCGTGATTGAGAACTTCCGCATCACCCACGAGGTTGCCGAGGCCAATGGCAAGGTATCCCACCTGCCGGCCGACTACATTGCTGTCCTCAAGGGTGCTTGTAACTTCATCACGGACTACATCTACCCCGACTACACTTGGGAGTGCTTCAACGACACCTTCCAGCAGAGCCAGAGCGTGCTTACCCGCAATGTGGGTAACTATGCGGCTATGTTCCCCGATGATAACGACAAATTCCTCTATGTGAGCACCGGTGGCACACAGGGAGTAAAACCTGCCGAAAAACTCATCAGTTACCCCGCAGGCGGTTTCTACTTCCTGCGCAACGGCTGGGATAGTCAGTCCACCATCCTCATCTACACCAACAACTCCAACCCCAAGAACTTTACTCACTGCCACCACGACAATGGTACCTTCTCGCTGTGGAGCCGTGGGCGCAACTTTATGCCCGATGCGGGTGTCTACTCCTATGGTGGCACCACCTCTCTCGACCAAATCCGCGACCGCAACAAGTCGGCTGCCTACCACAACACCCTCACCAAGGACCTCAAGCCCATCGAAAAAGACTACTGTGCGGGCAAACACCTCCTCTCGCAGGAGCAGCAGAATAGTGTGCGTGTGGTTGTGGCAGAGAACGCATCCTATAGCAACCTCACCCACCGCAGGGGCGTGTTTATGGTTGATGATACGTTCTATGTGATTGTGGATGAGGCCTATGGCTCGGCTTCTTTCACAGAAGTGAATGTTAGCTTC
>JAFQNC010000029.1 GCA_017396085.1 Tidjanibacter sp.
AGAGAAGATAAATCAAAAGGAGAGTGAGATTTTAGAGTGCCAAGCCTACCTTGATAGCACCGATTGGCAACTCATTGCACAAATGGAACGCCAGCGAGAGATACCCGAAGAGGTAAGGGCGAAACGCATCGAGGCGGTAGAACGCATCAACACTCTCCAAGGAGAGGTGGCGGAGTTGAGAGAGCAACTTGCCAAAGAACAGGAGGTTGAACGACTAAACATTGAGCATTATGCAGAGCATTAACAAATACACAACAAACGAGGAATACACAGCAGATGCGAGCCGTAGAAAGGCTCTCAAAGCGAGTACAATATCTCTTATCGAAAGCACAGGCGAGTGTAAGATTGAAGGCTACGGAGTGTTCGTAGAGAAGATTTTTGCCAAGTTCGGTGATGTCGTGGTTTATGATGCTACGCACGGTGTTCGCTTTATCGACCACGCCTCACTCCCTGCCACTGCAAGTGAAACGACCACTATGCTAAATGCGATGGGTGTAACCGCTGTGGGAGTTGTTTTTGACAACGATGGTAGCAAAGTGTATGTAATGGCAGCCAAAGCACAATCTGCTCGCTGGGCGGAGGGCTTTATTGTCTATGTTCACGGAGTATCGACATCGGGAGGCGGTTTTACCCTCACATATAACGATGTGGTAATACCAATCACCTACTCCTCCGGAACACTTGCGGATATCGCAACACAAATCAAAGCAGCTCTCGATGCGAGTTCTTTGGGTGCTCATTGGGTTGTGTCGGTTGATGGCAACGATATCTCTATTGCTTGGCATTGGTACACTCCGCAGATTAAGAGCGTGACTATCAGCGGAGCAAAGAAGGGCGAAACTATGACGCAGATAACCCCGATTGACTATCAGACGACCCTTGTGTCCGAGGTTACGGGTCAGGACTATCCAAACTATTCTGTAATGCGTAAAAATGGTTTTTTGTGCAGTTATGCAGGTTGTCACTATGAACGATTCTTGCAGTATTATCGAGAAAATGGCACGGAAGAGAAAAATCAGCCTGTAAAGCATTGGGGAACAATCCGAGAGAGTGTATTCAATGAGGTAGATAACCCTCTTGTCTATGCGTTCTACAATGGAGATTATGAGGCATATATCCGCAACCACCTCATAAAAGACCCTGCACATAAAGGAGCTATTACAGACCGCAGTTCCAAGGAAAATACTATTTTGTTGGCTGGTGTGACTTATACAGATTATCACGGAGAGCAGAAGCCAGCATATCCTGCTGCTCATTATTGCCACAACTACGATCCATTGGGACTCGGTGAGAATAGTGGAACACACATTGGTCTTCACGATTGGGTTTTGCCAAGTTTCCCACTTGTAAAAAAGTGGATGGAGCAGACCGAGATTGGTGGAACAGACATTCTCAACCAAACACTCGTAAAATTGGGCGGAAATCATAGTCGCCCTGAAAGCTCCTACATTTGGTCTTCCACCCAATACAGTGCCGCTACTGGTTGGTGTTACAACGCATATGGTTATATGTATATCAACGGTGAGTACAATTCCTTGGCTGTTAGGGCGGTGTCCGCTTTTTAATTAGGATTGCTTTTTCTCTTTGACCTCGGTTGTATGACCGAGGTCTTTTCATTTTTTTAGAAAAAAATGATTACTTTTGTCGGCGAAGCCGACTTTTCGAAAAAAAAATTTGGGGGTATGATTGAACGACTGCCGATATACAAAAAGACATACGAATTGACCTCGACCATATACGATGCGATGGCTCAATTTCCAAAACTCCACCGTTACACGCTTGGGGAGCATATCCTGAATAAAACATACTCGCTGTTCAAGTGGATTGTGAAAGCGAATAAGGAGAAGGACGAGAAACGAGTGGAGGCTATCGAGGAGTACTTGTCGGACTTTGAGGAACTCCGAGTATTTCTGAGGATCTGTGAAGAAAAACATATCTTAAAAATAAATACGCTAACAAACATCTTCTTGCTTATTGACGACATTGCCAATCAGGCAACTGGTTGGAAGAACTATACCATTAAAGAGATAGAGAAAAAGAAATGTCGGGGAGAGTCGATATAGGGGACTATGTCGAGAGAGCCCAAGATAAAAAGGACTGCCAACTATCATTTATAGTTAAGACGAAGATATGGGCAGATGACTCCGCTAATAGTTGGTATTACAACGCAAATGGTAATATGAATAACAACAATAAGTACAATTCATTAACTGTTAGGGCGGTGTCCGAATTGCATCAAGAGTGGCTAATAAGTTTAGAAGATGTTTTTGAGGCGTATTTTGATTGCCGAAAGAATAAACGGAACACAGCCAATGCGTTGTTGTTTGAGATAGATTATGAGCGTAAACTCATACAGCTATGGCGAGATATTAACACCCGGACATATCAAACCTCTCGTTCTATCTCGTTCATTATAAACCAACCCTGCAAGAGAGAGATATTTGCTGCCGATTTTAGAGATAGAATTATCCACCACCTCATAGCCAAGCGCATAACTCCTATAATTGAGGAAGAACTAATAACTACTACCTTCAACAACAGAGAAGGCAAAGGTTGTTTGTATGGTATCAAACAACTGCATCAGGATATCGCCGATATGTCCGAGAGCTACACTGTTGATTGCTGGGTTATGAAGATAGATTGTAAGGGGTTCTTTATGTCATTGTCAAAGGATATACTTTGCGATATGTTTGACCGCCTTATCGAAGATAAATACGAAGATAAATACGATGGTGCAGATAAGGATCTTATAAAGTAGCTCACTCGTGTAATACTCCAAGACTGCCCTACACAACATTGCATACGCAAATCGCCACTATGCGAGTGGGAGGGTTTGGATATCAACAAGAGTCTATTTCACTCTGGTGACAAGTTCGGCTTACCCATTGGCAATCTATCTTCGCAGATGGCGGCTAACTACTATATGAACGAGATAGACCACTTTGTTGCAAGTATTCCCGGAGTGAGGTATGGTCGATTTGTCGATGATGCTTATTTGGTGTCGCAAAACAAACAACTACTCCTCTCCATCGTTCCGCAGTTGCGTGAGAGGTTGGCCAAGATAAATGTTACCCTGCACCCCAAGAAGTTCTATATCCAACATTACACAAAAGGTGTGGCGTTCATTGGCTCCGTAATCAAACGAGAACGCATCTATATTTCCAACCGCATCGTACATAATACCTTTAATAATATAAGGAAGGCAAATGCTATCCCAGACGAAGAGCGAGCCGACTATGCGGAACACTTTATTGCTCAACTAAACTCATATCTCGGCTTTATGCGACATTGTAACGCTTATGGTATCAGGCGTAATGTCGCCCGTGCTGTTGATTTAGGTTGGTATAAATACCTATATTTCACCGATGATTTCTCCAAGGTGGTATTGAATAATAAATATAACCGTAGGGAGCAGATAAAACGCCAACTCCGTAGAAAACACCGTAACGGACACACTCTGTTTTAGCAAAAGAGTGCTTTTTTGAAAATAAATGTCGAATTATTTGCAGGTCTAAAAAATTAGACCTATATTTGCATAGACAAAAACATAAAACAGATACAACAATGCCTACTATTTTTGAGATTTTTGGACTTCGATTTTTCTTCTACTCTGATGAACACCTTCCTATCCACGTTCATATTGAGTATGGAGGTAACGATGCAAAAATTGAGATTGCAACTCGTAAAGTCGTTATAAATCGAGGATTAAAACCTCGTGAGTTGCGACAAGCAAAACAACTTATTGAGATGTACGAGAAGGAGATAATCAAAGCTTGGCACGATTATTTCGATAAAGAGTAAAAAATGATGATTATGGAGAAGATTGTTAAAATTTCGTTTTGCGGTAACGATATATGTGTCGTTACCGACAGTGGGAAGGAGTACCGCAAGGCGTTAGAGTTCTTCCCCACATTAAAGGATGCTACGCCAACACAGCGAGAGCATTATCAAATTAACAGGTTTGGCGATGCAATTCGTTGGGCAGAGATAGATGAGGATATCCACATCACAAGTCTAACTGATGGCGGACAGCCAACACCAAACGCAGTAGCCGAGGCGTTCAATAAATTTCCGTTCTTGAATGTTTCCGAGTTTGCACGCAGTTTGGGCATACACAAAAGTTTGCTGTCAAAGTACATTTATGGTACCAAGAAACCCTCCGAAAAGCGAGAGAAGGAAATCCTTGATGCTCTACGAGAGTTTGGCAGACAGTTAGCAAGTATATAATAGAAAGGGCGTAATAAACATCATCGTTTATACGCCCTTTTCATTTTTACCAAGGTGTATCATCATCAAAACTCTTGCCAGCCAGCGCATCGAGCAACATACGGTTGGCGTTATCAACCTTATACTGCTGTGGTTTTATGTAGATATCGGTAACCGTTCCTTGTCCGTGTCCGAGAGCCTGAGCAATAATGTCCTTTGGTATTTCGAGGTCGTTATATGCTATTGTCGCCCACGAGTGGCGAGCTGCATAGGTTGTAAGCGTTGGGAATAGAGGGTGTCGTATTTTGGTTCCATTGTACCCCTTTGTTATCGGTCCAAACTTTTTCAAGAAATGGTTCATACTCGAAGAGAATAGGTGATAATCTCCGTGTATCTCAACAAAGCGTAGGAGGTATTTGCGACCTCTATACTTTCTAATCAATGCATCAGCCTCTGGCTCTACCTTAACCGTGTAGAGTTTGCCTGTCTTGCGCCTACGGTACTTTATTACGCCATCTTGATAGTCGTTAGGTTTGAGCAGTAGCAGGTCGCCAATGTTTATGCCTATGAGGTAAAAGATAAGCATAAAGACATCTATATATTGTTGGCCATACTCATCGCTCTCTTCGAGTTGGTAATCCCGGATTGTGCGTATCTGCTCCAATGTGAGTGCTCGTTTCTCGGTTGCCTCGTGTTTGAGTTTGAAACGGCGGAATGGATATAAGTTCTGCTCTATGGTACCATCATCTATGGCAGAGTTGAACACGGCTCGAATGTTGCGAAAGTGCAAGAAAAGTGTGTTTACCTTTAACCCCTTTTTGAGCATATAAGCCTCAAAATCTCGCAACCAATTTATATTTATATCCTCAAAGCATAGTTTTCGTTTGTCGAATGCTCGAATGTTGAGCAGGGTTTGTTCATATATGCACTGTGTAGATGGGTTGGATTTGCGTTTGATAAATTTGTCAAAATACTCTATAAGGTCCGCTCTTCGTTGAGGATCGTAGTCCATACCGGCAAACCTCTCGACAATCTTTTTGAGCTCGGGAGGTGTGAAGTTGCCGAGAATGTTTTGTTGCTGCATCGAGAGAAGAGTTTTCTCGACATTGTGTACTTGTTCTCGGATATGCCGGTTGTAGATATCTTTTGATGTGTGTCGCACAACCTTACCATTATTCCATTGGTCAGCTGTGAGTGATATTGGCAGGTTAATCATAAAGCCCTGCCTACCATTCAAAGTTACTTTGATGCGGAGAGGGAAAGTGCCATCTACTTTCATTCTCCTCTTGTCCAAATAAACGCTTGTAGTTGCCATAAATTTACTCTTCACTTTATTTGCACTTTATTTTGGGCAAAAAAGTGGCATTAAGTTAAACTATGGGAAACTTTTTATCGGGTATCGGGCAAAATTCACGGACAAACAAAAAAAGTCCGTTCAAGCTAAATGCTTGATTTACGGACTTTTGAATTGGAGTGGGAGTTGACGGATTCGAACCGCCGACCCTCTGCTTGTAAGGCAGATGCTCTAAACCAGCTGAGCTAAACTCCCAAAGTCCGTAAGAACTGCTCTACCTTTCGGTTTTGCGATGCAAAGGTAGTGCAAAAAATCTTTTCTCCAAATTATCCGACCAAAAAAATGCAATTTTTTTTCATTTTTTTTCGTTGGCAACTCGGACAAAATGGGTAAAGATTTGTGGCACAAATGGTTTGCGGTTTTGTGGAATTTTCACTCCAAGACAAGATTTTTCTCGCCCGCCGCTGTTCCTCGGCCCTATCGGTGTCGGAAGCGGTTGCGGATGTGAAATTTTGCACTATTTTTGTGATAAATAACAACAAACTCCACATACGATTATGAAAAGAACTTGCCTCCTGACGCTGTTACTCTGCTTGCTGCTCACTCCTGCGCTGCTCAACGCCACCACTCCCACCACTTCCGCACCCGCCACCACTAAAACCACCTCTCCCTTTGCCTATCGTGGCTTTTCGGGTGGTATGATGCTCCACGCCGGTTGGGTTGATTGTGGCGATATGAGGGTGGGACTTGCACCCGTGCAGAGGCTTTCGGGCCTACCGCTTGGTATTGGTGGTGCGCTCAAAGTGCGCTTTGGCGACCATCTGAGGGCGGGTACCGAGGGCTATACCTCGGCCCTCTCCTATGGCGACTATGGCTCTTCGCTCTCCATCGCTTGGGGTGGCCTGCTGGTTGATTGGACCTTTCGTGTGGGCAGGTTTGTACCCTACGTGGGTGCGACCATAGGCGGTGGCTCGGTGGAGAACCTCACGCTCACGGAGAAGCCCGCCACCGACCTGCTGCCGGAGCCACTGGTCTCCTATCGCAAATATGGTGTTGGTGTGGTGGTGCCCTTTGTGGGAGTGGAGTATGGCCTCACGGAGCGTATGTCGCTCACGATGAAGGCGGACTATATGTTACCCCTTGGCCGTGCAGAGTTCGACTTTCCGAGCGGTGTGCGCTGCTATGTGGGCTTTATGTTCAACCACTAACCCCGCCACCTGATAATCGGCAACATAAACCAACCCCACGGGAGGAGTGTTCTCACGAATGTCCGCCCGTGGGGTTTCTTCTACAAGTAACTTAATCGTAGTAGGCTTGTCGCCTGCGCTAATTCTCAATTTTATTCTTCTCCACCTGCTTGTTGAGCAACATCTCCACCACAAAGGAGATGATGAGGCCCAAGCCACAACCCAACACGAGGTACATCCACATATAGAAGTCGTCATAGTTGATGCCCAAGAGGTGGCACACGATGGCTGCAATGCCGAGTCCTGCCAGAGCGCAGCCCCAACGCAGAGCGGTGATTTTGTTGTCGGCAGCCCTCTTTTCGGGGGTTTTCAGCAGTTGCTGTGCCAACTCGGCAGAGGCTCCGTTGCGGATGAGTTCCATACGCAATTCGGTGTCGAGTTTGTCCTTTTTGATTTTTTTGCCGATGCCGAACACAATGGCAAGGAGTGGAATTGAGAGTGTTAAAACGATGGAGAATATACCCATCAAATCTGTTCCGTCCATAGTAAACTTTATTTTTTTGGTTAAACATTTGTTTCATCCATAAGACCCGTGTGGCAGCCAATTATTACACCTTGTCGGCAGAAAAACCGGCCACGAGTTGCACCTCGGTAACAATGCCTGTGATGGCGACCACCGTGGCGGCAACCACACCCAAGGGCCCACCCAAGAGGGTGATGACCAAGTGGGCACACCCTGCGAAGGCAAGGAGTGAGATGGGCACGAAGAGTGCAAAGCCCACCATACGGAGCCACATACGGGCCGTGCGCCTACGCTCGTTGCGCCTTACGGTCTGCACGATGCGGGCGTTCATCTGCTGCACCTGCTTCTCTCGGGCGAGGGCTTGGCCAATGAGCAGGTCAAACTGTTTGTCGTCAATCTTCTCCCTCATAATGTATCATTGTTTTTAGTTTCTGACGTATTCGGTGTAGGCGCACCAGCACGTTGCTTTCGGAGAGCCCTGTGCGGTGGGCGATGTCGGCAGTGCGCAATTTTTCCCAGTAGAAGAGTTCCACGATTTGTTGTTCCTCCGAGGGTAGTTGTTTTATGGCTTCGGAGAGTCGTGTGAGGAGTTCTTCCTTGTGCCAATCGTACTCCTCTTCGGCTCCGATGGAGCAGTCGTTGAGGGGCGTTGTGCGCCCACGGGTAGCCTTCTCCAAGAGGGTGAGTGCGGTGTTGTGGGCAATCATCTTCAGATAGGGTGCAATGCTCAACCCACCTCGCCACCTGTGCAGGTTTTCGTAGGCTTTGATGAAGGCCTGCTGTGTGGCCTCTTCGGCTATGGAGGTGTTGTGTGCGGTGGCCATAGCGGCCCGAAAGACCTCGGCGGAGTAGCGACCGACAATGAGCGAAAAGAGTTGCACCTCTCCCCGCTCCAATATGTGTGCTATGATTTGGCTGTCGGTCATTGTTGCGCTTTATGGTTGTTCTTTCTGACTATAAGACTCCGCCTCGGTCGGATTATTACAAGATGAATGTGGAAATTTTGCCCGCCAAACTTTCCGGTGGCAAAAACCCTACCCGAGCCACCCAACCACCACTCCATATCCTGTCATCACTCCCTATCCTGCCACTCCTGCCCTTCCTACCCATTCATCCACCACACTCCCATTCACCCACTCCCATTAAATCAATCCTCCCAACAAGCAACCACCCCTGCACCGAGTGGCGCAGGGGTGGTGTCCATAATATGCTCGCACGTGGGCGTTTAGAACTTACCTACGTTGTAGTAGATGTCCTTACCCTCGGGAGTGTACATTGCATTCAGGCGGTCGGCAAAGTACTCCTCAACCTTACCACGAACAACCTTCATCGTTGAGTTGATGAGGTGGTTTTGCTCGGTGAAGGGCTCGTTCAGCAGCGCAAAGGTTGCGGGCAACCAACGCTCGGGGAACTGACCGGCATACTTACCGCCCCTCTTGTACTCGTTGAGGTCGGCCTGTACCAACTCAACAATCTTCCTCTGGCCCTCCTCGCTGTCAAGAGTCAGTTTGAGAGGAGCGAGTGCAGCCTTCATAGCCTCCTTGTTGGGCGAGATAAGCAGAGTGGTGTAGGGGTCTTGGTTGTTGTGCAGGATGGCGTGGTCAATGAACTTCGAGGTCGAAACGTAGGCCTCCTCAATGCCCTCGGGGCAATATTTCTCGCCATCGGCAGCAATCAGTAGGCTCTTGAAACGGCCATATACATAGAGCAGACCGTTCTTCACGGCACCCATATCGCCGGTGTACAGCCAGCCGTCTTTCACGGTGTCGGCAGTCGATTTCTCGTTCTTCCAGTAGCCCATCATCACGTTCTCGCCTTTGCAGACCATCTCGCCCTTTTCACCTTCGGGGAGTTCGTTGCCATCGGCATCGCAAATCTTCATCTCGAAGGGCTTAACCATAACACCGCTTGAGCCAAACTCATACCTGCGGGGACCGTTGGAGGAGATTACGGGAGTGGCCTCGCTCAAACCATAGCCTTGGAACATAGGCATTCCCACAGCCATAAAGAATGTCTGCAACTCCTTGTCGAGCAGTGCACCACCGCCCACAAAGAACCTCAACTCGCCACCGAAGCCCTCGCGAACTTTCGAGAAGATGACCTTGTCGAACAACCACACCAAAGGTTTGCGCAGAGCACGCAGGCCCTTGCCACGCTCTTTGTCGCTGTTGCCGTTGTAGGCGATAGCGTTTTTGAGGCCCCAGTTGTAGAGTTTCTCCACGGTCTTACCTTTGGCCCTGATGCTGCTCTCGATGTTCTTCTTGAAGTTCTTGGCGAGCGTGGGTACCGAAAGGATGATGTGGGGTTTAATCTCGCGAATGTTGATGGGAATGTTTTTCAGAGTCTCCATACCGGTGCGACCGTTCTGTACGGTAGCCACCTGTGCGCCCTTGTGCATAAAGATGTAGAAGCCAACCACGTGTGCGAAGCAGTGGTCCAAGGGGAGGATGATGAGTGTGCGCCAAGTGTGGTCGATGTCCATCAGGGTTAGAGCCTGCTCAACGTTGGCGGTGTAGTTGCGGTGCGAAAGGCAAACGCCCTTGGGGTCTGCGGTGGTACCGCTGGTGTAGGTGATGGTTGCGAGGTCATCGTTCTGAATAGCCTGACCGATTTTGAGGAAGCCCTCTTTGTCCTCGGCGAGGAGTTCGCGACCGAGTGCGAGAACGCTCTCGAGCGACACCTCTTTGTCCTGATACTCGTCAATGGGGTCCAACACCACAACCTTCTCCACGAGGGGCAGGTCGGCGATGATGCGGCGTATTTTGGGGAGCTGGCCTTTTGAAACCACAATCCACTTTGTGTCGGAGTGTTTCAGACGGAACATCAAGTCGTTGCTCTCCTCGAGTTTAATCGACAGGGGCACGTTGGCTGCGCCTGCATAGAACATTGCCAACTCCGAGATAATCCACATATTGCGGCCCTCGGAGAGCAGAGCCATATTGTCTTTGGGGGCTACGCCCAATTTTACGAAACCGGCACCAAGTTCATACACTTTGTCGCGCACCTGCGCATAGGTAGTGTCGGTCCACTCTTTGCCAATTTTCTCCTTCAAAAAGGTGTTGTTAGGGTAGTTTGCTACGGAGCCTTCAAAAAGGTCCACCAAAGTTTTCTTCATAAAAGGTTATTTTTTATTTAACTTAAATTTACACTTGTGGCACACAAATATATAAAAATATTTTTAGTTTGTCCCCAAACCTTCCAAAATTCTTCTACTCGCCCCTTTCAATGGTCAATTCTTCCACACTAATCTTGGGCACGTAGTGGGTACCCTCGTCATCCCTCCAGTAGTTGTGCGACTCCTCGGGGCCAATCTTCACAAGCCTGATTTTCTCGTTGGGCTTGCCTATGGCAATTAGTAGCAGGGGCTCCAACTCCAACCCGAGCGACTGCTTGACGGCGGCCTTGTCGAAGGCTCCGATGCAGATGCCGCCGAGCCCAATCTCTACCGCTTGCAGGAGCATACTTTGGGCCGCAATGCCGAGGTCGATGTAGACATAGTGGTCGGGGTTGGGGGAGGTGGTGCAGACCACAATGAAGGCCCTCGGCTCCTCTCCTTCGTGGGGGAGGTGGTGGTTGGGAAGCGCACCACCGAGGCGGAAGTGTGGCAACACCTTGTGGGCCTCTTCGGAGGTTACGGGGCGGAAACGCAACACTTGTTGGTTGCGTGCCGAGGGCGTGCGTGTGTTCACCTCAATGATGCGGCGCAGCTGGTCGGCCCTCACCACAAAGGAGTTGTCGTAGCCCCTGTAACTACGGTTTTTGAGTAGTAACTTGCCGAGCGAGTGGGCACCGCCTTTGGCTCCACCCTTGGAGGCCTGCGACTTGTAGTCCTCCATTTTCTTCTCCAAATAGTTGTCTGCCATAAATATATGTCTACCGTCTACCGACTTTTTTTAATCCTTTATTTTACAAACGTGATGCGCTCCCAAAGTGGTCGAGGAACGAGGCTCCAAACCGCCACCACCAATTTGAAACGCCAATCTATTGTGCAAATGCGGCGATGGCGCTTGATGGCTCTGATGGCCACACGTGCAACCTTCTCGGGCGAGAGCACAATGGGGTACTTCTTGTCGGGGGTGAGTATGTCGGTTTGGGCATAACCCGGGCGTATGTCGGTGATGTGTAGCCTCACACCGTCCATACGTGCGTGTTGTGCGAGTGCGCTCAGGTAGTTGTTCTGCATCCTTTTGGTAGCAGAGTAGGCGGGGGCAATGCCCATACCTTTAATGCCCGATATGGAGGTAACGGCAGCGATGTGTCCTTTGCCACCGTGCGTGCGAAACCAATGGTAGGCGTGGTCAATGATGCTCACAAATCCCACCGTGTTTACCTCGGTGATGTGTCGCTCTTTTGCGGCATCCAATGCGGGGTTTTCAAAGCCTGCACCGGCAACGTGGAGCAGGATGTCCATACCGCCGATGCGCTCAATGAGTTGGTCGAGTGCAGCAGTTGCATCGGGTGCGGTTACGTCTAAGACTTGTGCCTCTATCGGCTCTGTGGCGATGCTCTTGTGCTCTTCGATGAATGAATTGAGCAGTTCGCTCCTGCGCCCTGCGATGCCAACCTTGTGGCCGGCCTTGACGAGTTGTGCTGCCATTTCGCGCCCCAAACCGGAGGTGGCTCCAACTACAATAATCTTTTTCATATCGCTTTGGTGTATTAGTAGCGGTGTTTGTTCCCCACTCGGAGCGGAGCACTACGCTTGTTTACCATAGCACAAACATAGTGAAATTTGTCGCCATTTCCAAAAAACACTCCTTATCCTCCGTAACTTCCCTTTCTTGCCCTTTCTGCTCTTTCCCGCCCTTCCAGCGGCCCCGTGCACGTCCCCCTCTAAGTTAGAGGGGGTGCCCAAAGGGCGGGGGCGTCTGTTTTGGAAAGGGTATTAGGGCAACAAAGCGTAGAAAGAGCAAAAGCAATTACTAATTACCCTTTCTGCCCTTCGTGGGTTCGAGCCCAAATGAACATAAACAAAGAAAGGAGTCCCGTTTGGAACCCCTTTCTCCGTTTAGGGTGACCGATGGGGCTCGAGGGTGCTGATGCACCCTCGCGGGCTCTTTATTTACAACCCCCTAACCCCCTTGAAAGGGGGCACTTCGTGGGTTCGAGCCGTGGAGTGGGGCGAACAAAAAAGGAGTTCATTTCTGAACTCCTTTTCTCTGGGGTGACCGATGGGGCTCGAGGGTGCTGATGCACCCTCACGGGCTCTTTATTTACAACCCCCTAACCCCCTTGAAAGGGGGCACTTCGTGGGTTCGAGCCGTGGGTGGACATAAACAAAGAAAGGAGTCCCGTTTGGAACTCCTTTCTCCGTTTGGGGTGACCGATGGGGCTCGAACCCACGACCCTTGGAACCACAATCCAATGCTCTGCCAACTGAGCTACGGTCACCATTCAAAGCCTACGCCCCACACAGGGTAGCCACGCAGGCTTTTCTCTTTGTACGTAAGACTACAAGTGGTTTACGTGAACCTGCAAGCCGCTCTTCAAGTTAGCTGCTTTGTTCTTGTGAATTACGTTTTTCTTTGCGAGTTTGTCCAACATAGCAGCAACCTTGGGCAGAAGAGCCTCGGCAGCAGCCTTGTCGGTGGTACCACGCAAAGCCTTCACCGCATTACGTGTGGTGCGGTGGTAGTACTTATTCTCCAACCTTCTTGTCTCGGTCTGGCGAATACGTTTCTTTGAAGACTTGTGATTTGCCATTGTTATTATTTTTTAAAATTTTTTGTTCTTTTTTGCAGCCCATAGCAGAGTCGAACTGCTCTTTCAAGAATGAAAATCTTGCGTCCTAACCGATAGACGAATGGGCCCCGACACCTACTAAGTGGTGTTGCTCTATATTGAGTACCTGCAAGTTTGCTCTTTTGGGTACCTTTTTAGCGGTGCAAAGGTAACAATAAATTGGATATTTGCAAACAAACCGCCCAACTTTTTTATTTTTTTAGCCTCACACCTCCGCGCTCTGCATCAAACTCAATCTGGGTGCTGTTGAAAAGTTGTTGCATTTGTCCGCTACCGATGAGCATTTCGGCCGTGCCGTGGTGGAACTTGCCGCCCTCAATCATCGCAATGGTGTCGCAAATCTCAATGGCGATGGAGAGGTCGTGGGTGGAGAAGATGATGCACTTACCCTCCTTGTGGGCCAACTTCTTCAGCAACAGGCAGACCTCATATTTGTTGGGCAGGTCGAGGAATGCCGTGGGCTCGTCAAGCAAAATGATGGGGGTGTCCTGCGCCAATGCTCTGGCAATCATCACCCTCTGCCTTTCGCCATCGCTCAGGCTATCCATCGAAGCCTCCTCAAAGCCACTCATACCCACCAGTGCCAGCGACCTCCTTACGACCTCCTCGTCTTCCTGCGTGAGCCTTCCCACCCAGTTGGTGTAGGGGGCCCTGCCGAGCGACACCACATCCCACACGTGGAGGTTTTGCACCCTCACGTCTTCGGTCGAAACGAAGGCTATGCGTGCGGCTATCTCCTTGCGGGAGAGGGTGTTGATGTCCTCGCCTTGTATGGTTATGCGCCCACTTTGGGGCTTGGCAAGGGCGGCAATGGTGCGCAACAGAGTGCTCTTACCCGTACCGTTGCGCCCGATGAGTGCGGTGAGTTCGCCCCAGCCGAAGCCCACCGAGGCCTCGGCTACCAACACCCTGCTGCCATAGCCGAGTGTGAGGTGGTGCAACTCCACCGTGTTGATGCGTTCCATTGTCTGTTTCATATTTCGGTAACCCTTGCTTGCTGTTTTCTACATCATTGTTTTGCGGTTGCGCACAATCACCACCACCACAATCGGTATGCCCACCAGTGCCGACACGGTGTTTATGGGCAGGGTGAGGTCGCCTGCGGGCAGGGTGGAGGCCACATCGCACAGCAACATCATTGCTGCTCCGGTGAGCATCGTGGCCGGCACAAGCACCTTGTGGTCGGCCTCACGGAAGAGCATCCTCGCCACGTGGGGCACTGCAAGGCCAATGAAGCCAATGGGGCCACAGTAGGCTGTGATGGTACCTGCGAGCAACACCGTAGTAAGTGTTACCCCAAGGCGTATGTGCTTAATATTTAGGCCCATAGTGCGGGCATAATTCTCGCCCAGCAGGAGTATGTTCAGGGGCTTGATGAGCAACACCGAGAGCACCAAACCTGCCACCACCACGGGCACAACTATGTTTAACTGTTGCAACGTAACGCCACCCAGCGAGCCCATTGTCCACACCACATACGATTTGAGCGCACCCTCGGGCGAGAGGTACTGCATCACCTCCACGAGGGCCGAGGCGGCACTGCCGAACATCATACCGAGTATGAGCACCGTCATAATGTTCTTTATGCGTGTGGTTACGGCCATAACAATCACCATCACTCCTGCGGCTCCGAGCCACGCAGCACCTGCCACACCAATGTTTTGCACCACGGAGTTGGAGGTGGCAATGCCGAGCAGTGGCAGGCCGAGCAACATCAGGGCCACGCCCAGACTTGCGCCCGAACTCACGCCCAACACATAGGGGCCGGCCAGAGGGTTGCGGAAGAGAGTCTGCATTTGTAGGCCCACCGAGGAGAGCGCAGCACCTGCCAGCAGAGCCATTATGGCCTTGGGTAGGCGGAAGTTGCGCACGATGGTGGCATAGACCTCCCCTTCGGCACCCTGCGTGGCTCCTCCAAAGAGGGCACTCCACACCTCGCCGAGAGGCACAGCCACCGAGCCCACCACAAGGTCCACCACAAAGAGGACCACCGTGGCCACGGCCAACACCGCAAACAATATGTCGTTACGCCTTTTCATTGTCTATCGTCTAACGTCTAACGTCTTTTTTAAGCCCTTAAAGTCCCTTTCTGCTCTTTCTGCTCTTTTCAAAACAGACGCCCCCGCCCTTCGGGCTGCTCGGCGGGGCCGCCGAGCGCAATTTCGACCACCCCTCCCGACCTCCCCTATCGTAGGGGAGGGGTACTTGGGTGGGGCTTCCAAGCGCTTGTGGTTACCCCTTCTTACTCTTGGGTATCTTTTTTAATACCTGTGCCGAAGGCACACCTCAATTTTCAATTTTCAATCACAGACGCCCCCGCTGCTGCGCAGCACCCCCTCTAACTCAGAGGGGGACAATTTTGAATTTTGGCAAATGCGAGTAAGCGAGCGCATAGGCTGCTTGCAGACTCTGCCGAGCGGGAGCATTTTAGACAAAACAACGTTTTGTCAATTTTGAATTTGGTTATCTGTTGTTTGCTAATTGCTCAAAGTAGTGCAACCGGTGTCCGCCTGCCTTTTCGGGGTGCAGGATGGCAATCAGGTCGGCCAACACCACATCGGCCCACACTGCTCCGCTCTCCCAAAAATCACTTCCACCTGCGGGGGTGCTGATGGCGGTGCAGTTGTAGACCTGCCCACGCCTTACCACGCCCACTTGCGCAAACTTCGGGTTGGCGGCCACAAGTTGGCCCATAGTGCGGGCCTCGTTGGGGTTGAGCCACACATCGGCCTGCGAGAGCCACACGTAGGCACTCTCGCCACTGATGGGCCTTGATGTGCGACTACTGCTGCCCTTGCAGATGTACTCCCCGCCTGCGTCTTCCACAAGGCGCACAATGTAACTCTCATCGGCGGGCACAAACCACACATCCTTGTAGGGCGAGTTGAACATCACCTTGGGCTTGCGCTCCACTCCGAGCATTGCCAAACGCATACTCTCATACCTCTCGCCAATCTGCCCGAAGAGGTCCACGGCCTCCTCCCTGAGGTCGAAGAGTTCGCCCACGGCCATCATCCACTCGCTCTTACCAAGCGGTGTGCGCTCGGTCTGCTCGCCCATATAGAGGTAGGGAATGCCGAGTTCGGTGAGCTTACCCGTGAGGGTTGTGTTTTCGCCCGTGGTGCCGTAGATGAGGACCACATCGGGGCGCAGGGCAGCGATGAGTTCGTAGTTTATGGCGTTGTCGTAGCCAATTTCCCTAATCGAGCCGTTGGCTATGCCTTGGCGAATGTGGGGGTTGGTGATGTAGTCGGCACCGCTCACACCCACCACTCGGTCGTCCACGCCGAGCGCATCCATAAAGGCTATGTGGCTTGAGGATAGGCAAATAATCCTCTCTGGGTTGGACTCCACAACCGAGCCCTTGAAACCCTCGGGAGCCTTCTCGCCACCTCGGGCGATGAAGACCTCACGAATGGCCCCCTCACCACTCGCACCTGCCCAAGGGGAGAGGATGCGCAGGATGGTGGACTCACCCTCGGTGCCCACAATCCGGAAACCCTCGGCCGAGTGTGGGGCATAGACGATGGTGCCGTGCGCAGCCTGCTTGTCGGCGGAGGGACACCCCGTCAGCAACGCCACGCACCCAATGAGTGCCAATAGGTATGTGATTGCCTTTCTCAATTTTTCTTTGTTCCTACAATGTTGCGAGTCCGCCCTCGGAGGTCTCTTTGTAGAGCGAGGGAAGGTCGTGGCCGGTCTTTTTCATCACCTTCACCACGCTGTCAAACGACACACGGTGCTTGCCATCGGTGTAGAAGGCGTAGATTTGTGCATCGAGGGCACGTGCAGCAGCCATAGCGTTGCGCTCGATGCAGGGAATTTGCACAAGGCCACACATTGGGTCGCAGGTCATACCGAGGTGGTGCTCCAAAGCCATTTCGGCGGCATATTCAATCTGTGCAGGCGAGCCACCCATCAGTTGGCTTGCGGCTGCTGCGGCCATAGCACACGCAACACCCACCTCGCCCTGACAGCCGACCTCCGCACCCGACACCGAGGCGTTGGCCTTCACGATGGCTCCCACAAGTCCCGCAGTGGCGAGCGCACGCACAATCTGTATGTCGCTGAACTCATACTCTTGCTGCAACTGATAGAGCACTGCGGGCACCACTCCACACGACCCACACGTGGGGGCGGTAACGATGGTGCCACCGGCGGCATTCTCCTCACTCACGGCCAAAGCGTAGGCAAACAGCAGGCCCTGTGTGCGCAGACTATCCTTGTAGCCACGTGAGCGCACAAAGTAACTTGCGGCCTTGCGGCGCAGATTGAGCGCACCGGGCAGTACGCCCTCGTTGGTGAGGCCGTTCTCCACAGCCCCGCGCATATTGCCCCACACGTTCATCAGATACTCCTTGATGTCCTTCTCCTCGTGCTCAAAGACATACTCCCAGTAACTGCGGCCGGTCTTGCCACACCACTCCATAATCTCGCTCATCGTGGTCAGGGGGTAGATGTGGTCGCTGTCGGACTGCGCCTCGCCCTCACGCACAATGGTACCGCCACCGATGCTGTAGTAGGTCGCACTGTCGGTGGGCTCGCCCTCGGCACCGAGGGCCTCAAACTTCATCGCATTGGGGTGGAAGGGGAGGAACTCCTGTGGTCGCCACACAATCTCCACGGGTCCGCTGGGCGAGAGTACCTCCTCTATGGCCACATTGGTAAGGTGGCCCTTGCCAGTGGCGGCGAGGGAGCCGTAGAGGGTTACCCTGAAAGCGGCTGCCTCGGGGTGGTCTTTGAGGAAGGCTGTTGCGGCCTTCTTGGGGCCCATAGTGTGGCTACTTGAGGGGCCCTTGCCGATGACGAAAATATCTTTTATGGACTTCATCTCTTTGCGTGCTTGTTTGTTCGTTGTGCCACGACTGCCACGGGGCAGGCGGTTGGCATCTACCGATTACTTATTCAATAGGTGTGCAAATATAGCGACTTAAAATGGAAATTGGGCACCCTGCCGAACATATTGACACAAAAAAACGGCAAACGCTGCCCGTGAACACAGCACAGCGAACTCCGCACTATGGATGTACAAACAAAAAAAACGGCAAACCCTTGATAGGTTTGCCGCTGTGGTAGCGAGACCCGGGATTGAACCGGGGACCTCATGATTATGAATCATGCGCTCTAACCAGCTGAGCTATCTCGCCGTGCCTGAAAAGCGGTGCAAAGGTAATCGTTTATTTTTTTCTGCCAAAAAAATGTGAGGTATTTTTTTTGCAGTGGAGCAGAAAAACGCTTTTTTTATGAAAAACAATGCTCCAACATCTCTCTTTGTCCGCATTCTCGATGGCGTGGCAATTTTTGCGGGGTTGCTGATTTTGGTGTCGCTCTCTATGGACATCATCCACCGTGGCTCCTATCAACTCTCTCCCGGGGTGGCCGAACTGCAACTTGTCGTCTGCCTCATCTTCGTGCTCGACTTTGTGGTGCGCACCTCGTCTGCACGCAACCCACACCGCTACTTTTGGCGCAACATTGTGGTCTTGCTGGTGTCGGTGCCGTGGCTGAATATGCTTTCGTGGGGTGGGGTGGAACTCCACAAGGGGGTCTACATTATGCTCAAATGCCTGCCACTTGTGAGAGCCCTGCTGGGTGTCTACTCCACCATACGCCTGCTTACGCCCACACGTGTGAGTGCCATAATGTGGAGCTACATCGCCCTCATTGGGATGATGACCTACCTTGCAGCCCTGCTCTTCTACTCCTATGAGTTGGGCCTAAACCCACACCTCAGCGACTTTGGCGAGGCCCTCTGGTGGTCGGGGCTGAACATCACCACGGTGGGGGCCAACATCTTTGCCGTAACGCCAATGGGTAAGGTCTTGACCTTCATCCTCCCCGGCCTTGGTATGATACTCTTCCCCTTGCTCACGGTCTATGTTACCCACGTGGTTAAGCGCACCAACTAAAAGAGTAATTAGTAAAGAGCAATTAGTAAATACTTTTCTATGCTTTGGAAGCCCCACCCAAAGAACTCCTCCCCTTTATCCTTCTTATCACCCCCACACAAAAAAGACTCGGGTATCAAAAAAGATACCCGAGTCCTAAATTGAAATATCCCTTGTTTGTTATTTCTCTTCTGCCATCAGTTGATTGAAGCAGTGGCGACAGATGGGTTCGTAGGTGTCCTTCTCGCCCAGCACCACCAGTTTGTCGTTGGCGGTGAGGCGGTGGGAGTGCTGCGCAATGTTGCCACAGCGCACACAAATGGCGTGCACCTTGTCCACGTGCTCTGCGCGGGCCATCAGTTGAGGCATAGGACCGAAAGGCTTGCCGAGGTAGTCCATATCCAAACCCGCAACAATCACCCTTATGCCCCTGTTGGCCAGAGTCATACACACCTCCACGATGCCCTCGTCAAAGAACTGTGCCTCGTCAATACCCACAACATCCACATCGGTGGCCATAAGGAGTATTTGCGCCGAACTCTCCACGGGGGTGGAAGGAATACTGTTGGAGTTGTGCGACACCACCTCGTCTACCGAGTAGCGCACGTCAATTTGGGGTTTGAAAATCTCCACTCTTTGGTTTGCGAACACGGCACGGCGCATCCTGCGAATCAATTCTTCGGTCTTGCCCGAGAACATCGAGCCGCAAATCACCTCAATCCATCCGGGTTTGTTGGCACTTTCGAGAAACATTTTTCGTGTAGTTTGTTATTGGGGTTAGTAATGGTTTTATTGTTTTGTCTGCTTGCCTTACGACTTGCGACCACAAAAATAAGCCATCCGTTTGGAAAGTCCAAACGGATGACAAAAAATAGTTTTCAACACTCGCAACTCTTTTGTAGTCAGACTGTTTGTTACTTCTCTACGCCAAAGGCAAACACAATGTGCCTCTCGTACCTCTCGCCCTTGCGGAGAAGTTGCGAGGGGAAGGTGGGCTTGTTGGGCGCATCGGGATAGCCCTGACACTCAATGGCCACGCCATCGTAGTCGTGATAGTCGGCACCACTGCGGCTCTTGGGGCACCCTTCGAGCCAGTTGCCGGTGTAGACCTGTGCGGCGGGTTGGTCAGTCAGCACGGTGAGTGTGCGGCCTGTGGCCTCGCATTTGAGTTCGGCAGCCACCTGCACCTTGCCCTCCTGCCAGCCGTCAATGGGCCAGCAGTTGTCGTAACCCTTGCCGTAGATGAGTGCGGGGAACTCCTCTTTGATGTCCCTACCGATGGGCTTGGCGGTGCGGAAATCCATCGGAGTACCCTCCACCGAGGCGAGTTCGCCCGTGGGCACAAGTGATTGGTCGGTGGGCAGATAGGTGGATGCGTTGAGGCGCAACGTGTGGTCCAACACACTGCCCGCACCCTCGCCTGCGAGGTTGAAGTAGGCGTGGTTGGTGAGGTTGAGCACGGTGGCTCCGTTGGTCTGCGCCAAGAGGGTGAGTTCCAAGCGGTTGTCGTCATCCCAATCGTAGACGGCCTCCACGTAGAGGTCGCCGGGGTAGCCCTCGTGCCCATCGGCACTGTCGAGCGCAAAGACCACGCGGTTGCTCTCCACACGTCCCTCCCAGAGTTGGTTGGCGAAGCCTGTGGGGCCTCCGTGGAGTGCGTTGGGTCCGTTGTTGATGGCGAGTCGGTACTCCTTGCCGTCAATCTCAAAACGTCCTTTGGCTATGCGGTTGGCATACCTGCCGGGCACTTTGCCCATACAGGGGCCATCGTTCAAGTAGTCAAGATGGTTGGCGTAGCCGAGTGCCACGTTGTCGAGTTTGCCACTGCGGTCGGGCACCCTCACGGCACAAATAGCCGCACCAATGTTACACAATTCCACCTCGGCACCACTTGCGTTGCGCATAGTGTAGACCACCACGGCATCGCCTTCGGCTGTAAATCCTGCAATTTTTTGTTCAATAGTCATATATCGTTCTAATTAAGTCTGTTACGCTACCAACGAGCGCATCTTGTGTGTAAATTTTGCACCAACCTTCGGTCGCCGAGTTCCTCATTTACGCCACAGTAAACTGCGGACTCTTCGCCCTCGCTTCGCACAAAATTTCCTACACGATAGTGCGCTCTTAACCTAATCGGGCCGTGATTACGATTTTTAGTTCGTGAAGGTATCCCAGAGGGCGTCCATATCGCGGCGTTCCTTTTTGGTGGGGCGGCCGGCACCTCGGTCGCGCACCACAAAGAAGGTCTCCTTTGGGGCGTTGAGTTTGTCGAGTTCCTCCTGTGGGGTGATGTCGAGGCAGTAGGTGGGTACATCTTTGGCGGGCAGACGGCGTTCCACAAGGCCCACGACCTTGTAGGAGTACCTCATTATGGGCACCTTCTTCACCGTCAGCAGGTCGCCCTCCTTGACCTCTTTGGAGGGTTTGGCCTCCGAGCCATTGATTGTAACCTTGCCTGTGCGGCACGCTTCGGCAGCATCGCTGCGGGTTTTGAATACTCGCACGGCCCACAACCACTTGTCAATTCTCACTCCCATATATAAATAAATGTGTAGTTTTTTGCTAAAAACGCTTTTGTTTGGTCAAAAGTACAAAAAAGTTTAGTAACTTTGCCTATTATAAAACCGAAAAATGAAGCCTGCCACAAAATCAAAAACCCGCAAGGAGATTATAACCCTTTGGAAATATGCCATCGGAAGCACCATCTCCTACCTCATCAACCTCGCAATTGTGATTGTGATGACCGACTTGTTTGAGGTACACTATCTCCTGTCAAGTATTGCCGGTTATGCCTCCATAGTTATCACCTCCTATATTTTCAGCGTTACGTGGATTTTCACCGAGCGCAAGATTGCCTCACGTGGCAAGGAGTTTGTGGCTTTCACGCTGATAACGATTTTTGCAATGCTGATGAACCTCGTGTCGATGTGGTTCTTCACCGGCTACCTCCATTGGCACTATGTGGTTTCCAATGTGGTAACCAACTTCTTGGCAACCTTCTGGGGCTATGTGCCCAAAAAACTATTCCTCTTCAGTGGCAAAAACCGCAAACCCTCCGAGATTGAAATTGAGGAGGTTATGCCGAGTTTTGACGATGTAGACGAATTGCCTACAACATTCATCTATGAGGACGAGGTGGATGAGCAGTAGAGAGAGGGGGCTCTTTCTGATTGCCGACAACCTGCCTAAAAACAGACCAATTACACTATGAAACGATTTTTCTCGCTCAATCTTCGTGGCCGTGATTTTGTGTGGCCGATGTTGGGAATGTGGCTGCTTGTGCTTGTTGTGAGTGGCTGCACGGTGGCCCACTGTGTGGCTGCGGCCGAGAGTACGATGACCATCGTGGACGGCACCTTTGCACTGCGCTTGCTGCTGGGTGTGGCCATACAGATAGCCCTTTGGAGTGGCGTTGCGCTCACTATGCTTCCCATTGTGCAACGGAGCCTTGTGGCTACGGAGTTTGAGGGTGAGGCTGTGGAGTGTACCTACGACCGCCGCCGCTACTTGGGCCTTGTGCTCGGTGGAGTGGCCCTATCGGTGGTTACCTGTGGGCTCTACCTGCCGTGGCTCATTGTGCGACTGATGAAGTTCTTTGCCGAGGGTGTGAGCCACCGCTTCAACCTCGTGTCGTTCCGTGGCAAGGGTATGAGGCTCTTTGCTATCACCATCCTTACGGCCATATTGCCCGCCGTGGTGGTGGAGTTGGTGCTGGTGTCGGTGGGCTACGATGCTGCCGCACAACCACTCGATATGATGTCTTTCGCACCCCTGCTGGGACTTGCGGTGGTGCTGGTAGAACTATTTTTTGTTTCGCTGTTTGTTGTTCTGCTGTGCAGGTGGATGGTTGATATGACCTATGGCGACAAGGTTATCTCTACCCGCCTTTCGCCCCTGTCGGCTGCCGGCTTTGTGATGTGGCAGTTGGTGCTCACGGTGCTCACCGCCGGACTCTATGGGCCGATGGCCGAACTACGCACAATGCGCTACGTGGCCGAGAGGTGTGTGGTTGTGGGGCCCGATGGCGAGAAGAGTATGGGCCTAAGGCTACGCTCGTGGAGAGATTGGGCTTGGGTGTGGGGTCAGGTGTTGATTTTTGTGCTCACCTTGGGCTTCTACCTGCCGTGGTACTACGCCAAGATGATGAACCGCTTTGGCAGCCGCCTCTATGTAGAGGAGTAACAACCGCCCCTGCCGACCGCTAAACACCCCTACCACCAGAAAAAAGAAGAGAAGAAAACCACAACACTTTTTATGGATATTGTCATTACATACGTAAATGGGCTGGACCCTGTGTGGCAGGCCGACTATGAACGCCACACCAACATCCCCCCGTTGGAGAAACGTTTTCGCGATTGGGGCACCCTGCGCTACCTGTTCCGTGGCATAGCGGAGAATATGCCCTTTGTGCGCAAAGTACACCTCGTTGTGTCGGGCGAGAGCCAAGTGCCCGAGTGGGTTAATAGGGAGGAGGTCAATGTGGTGCTGCACAGCGACATCATCCCCTCCGAGTTTTTGCCCACCTTCAACTGTAACCCCATTGAGATGTGCCTGCATCGCATTGAGGGGTTGGATGAGGAGTTTCTCTACTTCAACGATGATATGTTTCCTATGCGCCCCTGCAAGCCCACGGACTTTTTCCGCGAGGGTAGGGGTGTGATTGGTATGAGCTGCCACGTGGTGGCCCACGATATGTACAAAAAGATTTGCCGCAACTCCGACCGCTTGGCCCGCAAGGCTGCCGGTAGACGTAGGAGGTGCTGGTTTTTGCGCCCACAGCACATCTGCTCGCCAATGTTGCGCAGCGAGTGTGAGGCACTCTATGGTATGGTTGAGCCCCAGATTAGGAACTCAATGACGAGGGTGCGCACGGAGGATAACCTCAATCAATACCTCTACCTCGACTATATGTTCCTGCGTGGTAAGATTGTCAGGGAACGCCTCTCGAAGAAACATTTTTCGGTGGGCATAGCGTCTACTGCCAAGTTGCGCAGGTTTGTGGAACGCCCCACCAAGAAGCTGACTTGCGTGAACGATGTGCAACTCTCCGAGGAGCGCTACGCCGAACTGCGCAAGGTGCTGCTTGATGCCTTTGAGGTGCGCTTCCCGCAGAAGTCCAAGTTTGAGAAATAGTTTTCAGTTTTCAGTTATCAGTTGTCAGTAGTGCCGTAGGCAACATCATAAGGTGGTGCGTCCTCAATTCTCAATTCTCAATTCTCAATTCTCAAGTCTCAATTCTTATGCCCTCTCCCTATACCCTTTCGCTCGTGGTCCCCATCTATGGGGTGGAACGCTACATCGGACACTTTGCCGAGAGCGTCTTTGCCCAATGGTGCGAGGGGGTGGAGTATGTGTTTGTGAACGATGGCACCAAGGACCGCTCGGTTGAGGTGCTGGAGGGAGTGATAGGGGAGAAGTTCGCCCACCTCCGCCCACACATAGTGATTGTACACCAACAGAATATGGGCCTTCCGCAGGCTCGCCGCACAGGTTTCTTGGCTGCACGTGGGGAGTACATCCTCTGTGCCGACTCTGACGATTGGCTCTCGGAGGGTGCATTGAGCAGGGTGGTGGAGGAGGTTAGGCGCACGGGTGCCGACCTTGTTTGCTTCGACCTTGTGAAGGAGTATGGCGACCACAGGAGCATTAAGCGCGAGGGCAATTATTTGGCCGAGGAGAGGCACCGATTTATTGCCGACATTTTCAACTATAAGACCCCGGGCTACACCGTAACCAAGTGTTTCCGCCGTAGCCTCTATACCGACAACCACATCCACACTCCAAAGCTCTCGATGCACGAGGATATGTGCTTGATGGCGCAGATTATCTTCTACGCTCGCAGCATTGTCCACCTGCCCGAGGTGCTCTACCACTACCGTAAGGACAACCCCGATTCGCTCTGTGCCCAGAGCCGTAGCGTGCGCCACTTGGCCTCCTCACGCAATATGCTCGACCTTTATGGCCACTACAAGGAACGCTTGCAGGGTAGCCCCATTGAACACGTGTGGGGCGGATTGGTGCTCCGTGCAGGGTGGCACGCCATCATCCACAAGGAGGCACGAGTGCTGTGGACCGAATTTCCGTGGCTGGCCGACTCCGTGAGGAGGGCTCCGCTGGCCTTCAACTACCGCACGCCCTTTGTGTTTCAGGTGGTTACGAAAATTTATGTAGCCCTATTCAAACGCTAACGATGAATACCAACGCCAGCACCATAGCTTTCCCCATCGACCTCGTCTACTTGTGGGTAGACGGCAACGATGCCGCTTGGCAGGCCAAACGTCAGACCTATATGACGGGGGCGCAGACCAAGAGCACCAGTGCCGATGCCACCTCCGAGGCTCGCTGGCGCAACAACGATGAACTCCTCTTTTCGCTCCGCTCGGTGGAGATGTATGCTCCGTGGGTAAACCACATCTACATCATCACCGACAACCAACGCCCCGAGTGGCTGGTGCCCAACCACCCGAAGGTTACCATCGTGGACCACGTGGAGATTTTCCCGCCCGAGGCCATACCTATATTTAATTCGGGGGCTTTGGAGGCGTGCATCCACAAGATTAAGGGGCTGAGTGAACACTTCCTCTTTGCCAACGATGATACCCTCTTTGCGCAGAGGGTTGAGCCCACCGACTTCTTCCTGCCCGATGGGCGCCCCATAGTGCGCTTTATGCACTTTAGCCGCCGTAAGGCCCACCGCAAAGGGCACTACCACCGTATGCTCTACCGTATGCAGAACTTGGCCAAGGAGCAGACGGGTAGGCTCATTGCGCTTGCTCCGCACCACAATATTGACGCCTACTGCAAAAGTACCTATACCCACTGCGTGGAGCAACTCTACCCCGAGGAGTGGCACCAAACCATCTTCCACCGCTTCCGTGAGGAGGGCGATATGCACCGCAGTTTTGTGGCCTACTGGATGGTGGCCACAGGCAATGCCGTGATGCGCAGGGTGGGGAGGTACAATAGGGTTACGGGTGGCCTTATGGGGCATTTGAGGGCCTTTTTGAGTGGTAGATATGCCACCGACTCTCGTGTGGTGTCGGCCAACCTGCCCGACTACGAGAAGGTGATGCGCAAGTACAATCCGCTGATGATTTGCGCCAACGACAACGAGCACACCACCCCCGAGGACTGCAAGCGTATGCACGCCTTCCTGCAAGCCCACTACCCCGCAAAATCTTCGTTTGAAAAAAGATAGTAAAACCGCCCCGACCGAAGAAAAACAACCGCCCCTCCTACACACGTTAGGAGGGGCGGTTGTTTATATTTACATTGGTATTACTCTTCCTTGACCTTCTCGATGAACTCATAGGCCATCTCGGAGATGTCGTCTGTGCGGTCGGCCCAGCCACCATTCATCACAAGCGACTCCTTGTGGCGTTCAATGGAGTAGGTTATGGGGAACTGCGGACGGCGCATTCGCTCATATCGCTCCCTCTCCGAGGGGTTGATGGTCCTGCGCCCTATGATGGCCTCGCGCGTAGGCTTACGCTCAATGTACCACACAAACTCGGGTAGTCGCTGGGGCTGGTCGGCAGGAATTTGGTCCATCGGGTAGATGGTGTAGACAGGGTCGCCACGATAGGTGATACCCACCACCGTGTTGTCCTCAATGTCGAAGGTCATATCGGCACTCTCGGCCACAAGGAAACCCATCATTGCGCCATCGGCATCGTCTACCATATAATAATAGGTCTGGGCATTGCCCACAACATCGGTCTTATACATCACGCCCTCCTCGTCAAAGAACGACTCAATGGTCTTGCCGGCCACCTGATTGTAGTGCGCAGTGTCCAACTCGGCCACCATCATAGGCTTACCTTCGGAGAAGAAGACTCGGTGTGGTTGCTGGTTGCGGGTGTAGACATCGGCCCTCTCGGAGGTGATTTGGTTGAGTTCATTCCACATCACCGAGTTGCGGTGGAGTTGTGCGGTGCTGTCCACCGAGAACATCAACATTGAGTCGCAAATGCCTTGGAAATCCCTGCGGAACACCTTCACATTGCGCAGACCGAGCATTATGCGGTGGGTGGTGCTGTCGTTGGCGATGGAGTCGCTCTGCACGTTCAGACTATCGGTGCGTATGCCCAAACTGTCGGCACCCATCATCAGGCTGTCGGCCCTGACGGCGAGCGAGTCGGCCACCACCTCCACCTTCTTCTCAATCACCTGCCCAAGGCTATCTCGCTCAATACCCTGCATACGGTCAAGCACGGTGAGCAGACTGTCGGCCACGGCACGTGCGAGGGTGTCGGTTGCGGCTGCCACCACCACCGAATCGCGTGCCGAGGTGAGGCTGTCGATGAGGAATTCCTTGCGTGCGGCTTCGGCTACAGCGGTGCTATCGGCCACGAACTTGGCCCTTATGGCCTGCTGTATGGAGTCGGCTTTGGCTGCCAACATTGCTGCCAGCGTGGCCGAATCGGGGCGTGTGAGGGTGCAGTAGCCGAGCGAGTCGATGGTGTAGAGGAACATAGAGTCGGAGCGCATAAAGACCGAGTCGCCAATGCCATCCCCATCGCTGTCGCCATAGCTGATGTAGGCGGGGTCCATCGTGAGGAAGGTGTCGCCGATGCGGTCGTCATAGTTACCATAGTCGCCAAAGATGATGCTCTGGTGCTCCTCATCGCGAATTTGGGCGTTGTGTTTGAGCTCAATGAACTGCACCATAGCCTTGTAGTCAATGGTGTCGGCCCACATTTCGCGCCCCTCGCCAAGCACATAGGCGTTGGAGTGGAAGATGTAGTGCTCGTCTTTGTTGTGATACTCGCCACGGTCGGAGGAGAGAATCTCGCCATCCTTCTTCCAAGTTACACTGCGGGTGAAGTAGCGGGCCACCTCGCTCTCGGAGTTGTAGTTCACCGAGTCGGACTTCATTTCGTAGGTCTCGTTGCGGAGTTCAACCCTGTCCACACCGACCATTTCGTCAAGGTCGGCATAGAAGAGGCCCCTTTCGGACTCCATCTGGTTTTCGCCATTGGTGAAACAACCTCCGCCATAGAACTCGCCAATGTTGTCTTTGGTGTTGAAGATGAGGTTGTAGGTGTAGAGCGTTGCGTCTTTGTTGAGCACCTTCACGAGCGGGGAGAATACTCTTGCTTCGTTCTTTTCGCCACTGTATTCGGCCCTGTCGCCATAGATGTAGGTGTCGTCTTTCTTGATGATTACGTTGCCGAAGCAGGTCATCTGCTTGTCGCTGTAGCGCACCATACTGTCGCAGGTTATTACGGAGCCGTTGTGGTAGAGCACCACATCGCCCACGAGTGCATAGCCGGTGGAGTCGCCCACGGGCACGGGCCTTGTGCGGCGCGACTTCATATCCACCGGTTTGAGTTCTTCGCCCTTTGCGTTGCGAGGCCTCGTTTGTGCCCACACCTCGGTGGTTGCTCCGCCCACGCAAAGCAACGCCCAAAGGAGTATGTACAGGATACGTTTCATTTCCTCGCCGTTAGCCGTTAGTAAATATTTACTATTTACTAATTACTAATTACTCTTTACTCTTTATTTAATCCACGCTTTGTTGTCAAACTCCGAGGTGTCCATCGACTTGTCGATGCGCACATACATCGTGGCAATTTTCTTGTTGAGCCACTTTTCAAACTCCCTCTGCTGCTTGTCTTGCAGGGCTATCTCCTCAATCTGGAGGTAGTCGTTGGCAAGGCTTGCGGTGTGGGAGGGGATGATTTCAATGAGTTTGATGATTTTGGTGAGCGTGTTGCCCCTCATATCGGTGCTCTGGAAGGGCTCCGAGATGTCGCCCGGTTTGAGTGAGCGCATATAGGGGTAGTCCCTGCCGAGTTCCTCTTTGTAGAAGGCGGTGCGGGAGTAGCTGGTGTCGTTGGCACCATACATCTCAAGCATCTCGTGGTTGGTTACCAAACCGCCATTCTGCTTGGAGTACTTATCATCGGAGTGCTTCACGGCTGCCTCTTCAAAGGTGATGCGGCCCTCTTTGATTTCGGTGGCAAGGCTGTCGAGCATCTTCAAGTCATCGGCCAACTCCACCTCGGTGAAGGTGGGGCGCAGCAGTATGTGGCGACTCTTGTAGAGGTTGCCCTTCTTCTCAATGAGCTGAATGATGTGGAAACCATAGACGGTCTCAACCACACCACTCACCTGCCCGGGCTGCAACTTGGTCAGTGCATCGCCAAAGGGTTTTTCAAAACTCTCTGCGGCCATAAAGTCCATCTCGCCACCCTGCAAGGCGGTACCGGGGTCCTGCGAGTACATTCGGGCCAGCATATCAAACCTTGCACCACCGAGGATGCGCTCCCTCATCTCCAACAGCCTCTCCCTTGTGCGCTGCTTGGCTTGGGTGGTGGAAGAGGGGAGTTTGGATATTTGTGCATAGACATACTGCTCGGGCACGATGGGGAGCATATCGGTGCGGAGTGAGTTGTAGTATTTCTCCACCTCACCGGGGGTGATGGTAACCTTGTTCATTATGGTCATCCTCATCATCTGGGCATACTGGCCCTCCTCGGCTTGGGTGCGCATATCTGCCTTAATCTCAAAGACGGGCTTACCCTCCCTCTCTTCAAGGGCGGCGATGGAGCCTGCATCGGTAATCATAGCCTCCACCTGCTTGTTCACGCTCTCGGCCACGCCATCGAGGTTAATCTCCACCGAGTCGATGAGGGCCTGATTGTAGAGCAACTTTTGGAGCAGAAGGTTTTCAAGTGCCTCACTCATTGCGCTACGGTCGGAGGTGTAGCCACGCTCCCTGCGTTGCTGCAAGACCTGCTTGCTGAAATCGACCACCTCCGAGTAGAGAATGGCGGAGTTGCCCACAACGGCCACCACCTTGTCGGCCACCACGCTTTGCGCTTGGGCCATCACACTACCGATAGTCGCTGCTGCAACCACGACCACACTGATAAGAAATTTTTTCATACTTATGCTGTTCTTTTTTTTGTCTTGTGTTGTTAGTCAAAATTGTTGATTGTTACACGCCCCTCCGATAGTGCGCTCATATAAAGACTATCGTTGAAGGTGGTCAGCAGTTGGGCCCTTCGGCGGTTGAAGAGGATGCGCCTAACCATATCGGCCACCCTCTCGTAGGGAGCGTTGGAGCCCTGCTTTATAACGTCATATATTTGAATAAAGTATTTGCTGTCGGCATCTGCCATCTGGCGAATCTCCCCGCCGGAGAGTACATAGTCGTAATTCTTACCCTTGCGCACCGGCAGGTAGGAGAGGAATTCGCCGAAATCCACCCACGTGTCGAAGGTGTGGAGTTCAAAGTTGTTCTTCACACAGAGGTCCAAAAAGTCCTGCTGCTTTTCGCTACTCTTGGAGCCCATCAGATTGAAGAGTTTGACCGACTGACGATAGGTGTCGGGCAGTCGCACGATGCGACCTTTGAGGATTGTGCGGTCCATCACAAAGTCGGAACGGTGGGCCTCAAAATAGGCCTTCACCATACTGTCTGTGATGAGGGTGTCCATACGCCCTTGAAGGTAGTGCTGCTCCAATCGGGCACCGAGGAGCGAGGTGCGGTACTCGTCCACAAGGCGGTCAATCTCGCCCATTGAGGAGGCGAGTTCGTGCTCGGCGGCTTGTAGTTTTACCTGCTTGCGCACCCATTGGTCCACAAATTTCTGGGCCACTTTGAGGCTGTCGGCACCGGCAAGGTCGGCCACCACGGGGGCTACTTCCGAGAGCATCAGCACACTCTCGCCCACCGAGGCCACAACCTTGTCTTTGGGCAGGGGCTCACATCCTGCGAGTGTCACCACCGCAAGAACCAAAAGGGGTATGATTTTGTAAAAAAATTTCATTTGCAGGCGCAAAGATAACTCTTTAGAGTTAAAAACGCAAAGCAGGTCCGCATTATTATCGGACCTGCCTTGTGTTTTTGTCGTTTGAGGTTGATTTTTATCCTCGTTTGTGTGTGACTGAGCCACTCTATTCAAGTTCGGTTTCGTTGCGCAGGTTGAGCACAAGGCGCACCATTGCGTAGACAAATACCACGGCCGAGAGGCCATAGATGGTCCAGTAGAGCCAATCGGGGCCAATCAAATCACGCAGGGTGGTGTCGGCTGCATCCCCAAAGAAGGCGAGCGAAATGTAGGCAATGCCGTTGTTGATGGCGTGCAGGATTATGACCGAGAGCAGTGAGCCTGTGCGCAGGTAGATGTAACCAAAGATGAGGCCCACCACAAAGGCATTGATAATCTGCACCGGCACTCCGTGTACAAGGCCGAAGAGCAGGGCCGAGATGAGCACCGCAGCACCACTTCCGAACCTCTCCCTGCACGACTCAAAGATGAGCCCGCGGAACAAAATCTCCTCCAAAATGGGGGCGCAAACCACCACCGACAAGATGGCCCAACCGCCCAATCCGACCATATCCGTTACGTTCTGATATTCCTCCTTCGGGAAGAGCAACAAGAGGGGCTCCAAGACCACACTTGAAGCGAGCAATACGGCCACTCCCCAGAGTAGTATCGGTAGGTTTACTCGGCGCACTCCGAAGTGCAACGCCGAGGGCCTTTGGGCCTTGCGGCGCAACCACACGATGTAGGCAATGGGCGGGAGCATTTGCACGAGGTAGTAGAGTAGTGTGAGGTCGGGTGTAAGGCTCTCTGTACCACGCAATTTCATAATCACAATGGCCAGTAGACTACCCACCAGACTCGACAGTACAAAGATACCCACCGTGGCGAACAAATCAACCCACGTGGGGAACTTTCTTGCACTCCTCGCAGGGGCCTTTTTGTCCTCCGTAAAGGGTGTTTTCCGGTCCTCCGCAAAGGGTGCCTTTTCACCCTCCACGATATGTGCAATTTTTCCCTCTTTGGTGGGGCTGTTTTTACCCTCTTCAATGGGGTTGTTTTCGGCTTTTTGCATCGCTATTTTTGGTTCAAAATTTTCGTTATCCATACTTTGGTTTGTGTCGGCGAGTTCAACTATTCGCTTTTTAGGAGTTCAAATATATCTATTTTTGCCGAAAATTAGGAAAGTTTCGAAGAAAATAGTTACTTTTGCTCTATTAAATTCTGAATACGTATGGGTAAAATAGTCGCCTTGGCCAACCAAAAGGGTGGCGTGGGCAAAACAACCACGGCAATTAACCTCGCCGCAAACCTTGCCATTATGGGCAAGAAGATACTTCTTGTAGACGCCGACCCGCAGGCTAATGCCACATCGGGCCTCGGCTTCGACATCAAAAATGACGGCATCTATGAGTGCATCGTGGGCAAATGTAGTGCCACCGATGTCATCGAACAGTCGGCCGAAGTGAAGAAACTCCACGTGCTGCCCAGCAGCATTAACCTCGTGGGTGCCGATGCCGAACTAGCAGGCCTTGCCGATGGCCACTTCCGTATGAAAAAAGTGCTTGAGGAGGTGAAGGATAGTTACGACTACATCTTCATCGACTGCTCGCCGAGTCTTGGTTTTACCACCGTGAACGCCCTCGTGGCGGCCGACTCGGTGCTCATTCCCGTGCAGTGCGGCTACTTTGCACTGGAGGGACTCGGCAAACTCCTCGCCACCATCAAGATGGTCAAGAGCAAACTCAACCCTGCGCTGGAGATTGAGGGCTTCCTGATGACAATGTATTCACGCTCACGCTTGGCCAATCAGGTTACCTTTGAGGTCAAGGAGCACTTCAAACACCTCACCTACGACACAATCATCGTGCGCAGTGTGAGGCTTGACGAGGCCCCCAGCCACGGAGTGCCCGTGATTTTGCACGATGCGGCCTCCAGCGGCAGCAAGTGCTATATGGAACTCGCCAAGGAGTTTTTGCGCCGCAACCGCAAGAGGAAATAAAAGTGGCACAGCAGACGTTATGGACAAATAAAACAGACACCAGAGAGAGATATGAAACAAAAAGGTTTAGGACGCGGCCTTAGTGCAATCCTTGAGATGGAACAATATGTGGAGGAGTTGCCCGCCGTGAGCCGTATGGAAGAGATTGACGTGGAGAGCATCATCCCCAACCCCAAGCAGCCTCGCACCATTTTTGATGACGATGCGCTGGAGGAGTTGGCCGATTCCATCGCCACCCTCGGGCTCATTCAGCCCATCACGGTGCGTAGGGAGCAGAACGGAAAGTATATCATCATCAGCGGTGAGCGCAGGTGGAGGGCTTCGCGCCTTGCGGGCCGCAAGACCATCCCTGCCTACATCCGTGAGGCCGATGACAAGGAACTCCACGAGATGGCTCTGGTGGAGAACATCCAGCGTCAGGACCTCAATGCTATGGAGATAGCCATATCGCTCCAGAGGCTTATTGACGAGTGTGGCGTAACGCAGGAGACTGTGGCCCAAAGGGTGGGCAAGAAACGCTCCACGGTTGCCAACTACCTCCGACTGATGACAATGTGCCCCGAGGTGCAGGCAGCCCTCAAAGCGGGCCAAATATCTATGGGCCACGCCAAGGCTATTGCTGCTGCCCCCGAGGATGCACAGCCCTCGCTGGTGAAGAAGGTGGTGAAGAAGGAGCTCTCCGTGAGGGCCACCGAGCAACTGGCACGCCGCCTTGCCGAGGGTAAGACCGCAACAACTGCCGAGGTTGCCGCCGAGGAGGAATTCCCCGAGGTTTACACCCGCATTGTGGAGCACCTTTCGAGGCTCTTGGGCGAGGACATCAAAATCAAACGCAGTGCCGATGGTAGCGGTAAGATTATAATCGGCTTTGCCGGCGACCAGCAGGTGGCCGACTTGGCTGCCAAGTTGGAAAGGCTCTCCAAGTAGGTGGACCACAGATTGAGAGTTTACAAAAAAACACACACGAAAGAGCAGAACATTCACAGACCACATCCCCCTGTATGATAAGTAGGTTTGGCAGGAACATATTACTTCGCATTTTGCTGATTGGTGCGCTTGCTGTGGTGGCACCGAGCCTTGCTGTGGCTCAGACCAACGCCCCCACGGAGCAGACCGGCGAGCAGAAGCAGACCGAGGAGAAGGGCAAGAAGAAGAGGAAGAAGAAAGAGGTGGTGGCCATTGCCGACTTCACGCAGGGCTTTGAGATTAAGTCGGGCCTGCGTCAGGTGCCCATTGTGCGCACTCCGCAGCAGGATTCGTTGGAGGCGGCCGACCTCTCGAGGCTCATCGACTCGCTGATTGTGGCAAGGGAGAGCCTTGTGCAAGACGACACCACCGCTGTGGCCACGATGCAACTGCGCATCGACTCGCTCACCACTCGCCGCAATGCTCTGCTACCAAAGGTGGCCGACTCGCTCGCTACCGACTCCACCGCATTGGCCTTGGCCGACTCGTTGGCGGCCGACACTCTCAAAAAGGAACGCTACAACCGCATATTCCGCGACTCGCTCTCCTTCTCGCTCGTTACGGCTGTGAGTGCTGTGGTCCCCGGCTTTGCCCAACTCTATGAGGAGAACTATTGGAAGATACCGCTGGAGTATGCCGCCATTGGCGTGCCCCTCGTGGCGGGTATCAACCAGAACAAAATCTATCGCCGCTACAAGGCTGAGTATGATGTGTTGAAGGCTAACCCCAACACCACGCAGGCCGACCGCACCCCCGTGCAGACCAAGATGCTCAAACATCAGAGTTATCGCACAATGCTGTGGGGAGCAGCCATCGCATCCTATATGGGCTTCCTTGTGGACGGTGTGATGAACTACCCCTCCGACCTCTCGCACATACAAAAGGCAACAACCCTCTCGCTGGTGTGCCCCGGTGCGGGCCAAATCTACAACGGTAGTTATTGGAAACTACCCATCGTGGTGGCGGGTATGGCCTCTATGGTCTATGTGATTGACTGGAACCAGAGGGGCTACGACCGCTTTAAGACCGCCTACGACCTCGCCACGGATGGGGACGACAACACCGTGGGCGAATTCCCCAACACCTCCGAGGAGTCGTTGCGCTCTATCAAAAATGCCTACCGCCGAAATCGCGACCTCGCCATCATCGGCACCGTGGCTGTCTACCTTGTGCAGGTGGCCGATGCCCACATTGACGCCCATATGCAGGCCTACGACATCAGCGACAACCTCTCAATGGAGATTCGCCCCCAACTCACCCAAACCGCAGGTCCCAACGGAATTGCCAACAACCTCGGTTTCAATATGTCCATCAATTTCTAAATGAAAAGATTTACACTTTGCTTGGCCTTGGTGCTGGTAGCCACAACGCTTGCCCACGCCCAGAGCCTCAATGAGAACGATATTCTGAGGGCCCTCACCGAGGGCAAAAAGGAGCAGGTACCCCCAACCGAGGAAGAACTCTATGGCCCCGAAGAGGAGGCCCCTGCGGTAAAACCCCAACCTGCCCAAGCCGAGGTGGCCACTCCCAAAGCAGATGCTACCACTCCCAAGGTAGATACAGCCGCTCCCAAGGCCGAAGAGGTAATGCCTCCGACCGAAGCCGTGCCCACGACCGAAAACACTGTGGAGCAGAAGGCGGAGCAGAGCGTGATGCCGAGGTTGGACTCTATGTTGTGTGCGTGGAGTGAGCAAAACCGCTTTATGGCCAGCGAGCAGATGCTCAATTCGCAGATTTTGGCCGACACGGTGGACCTGCCCGCAAGTAACATCCCCGACTCGGTCTATGTGGAGAGACTCAAAGCCATCGGCTCGGCCATCCCACTCGACTACAACGACATCGTGCGCAAATACATCATCTCCTACACCACCCGCAACAAACAGGTCATCAGCAACGCACTCGGTAGGGCGCAGTACTACTTCCCCATCTTTGAGGCCGAACTTGACGCCCAGCAGATGCCTTTGGAGTTGAGGATGGTGCCGGTGATTGAGTCGGCCCTGCTGCCAAAGGCCCGCTCCAAGAAGGGGGCTGCCGGATTGTGGCAGTTTATGTATGGCACCAGCAAGGGGTATAAGTTGGAGGTCAGTTCGTTCATAGATGAGAGGTTTGACCCCGTGAAAGCCACCAATGCGGGTTGCCGTTTTCTCAAATACCTACACAACACCTATGGCGATTGGCTTCTTGCGCTGGCAGCCTACAACTGTGGCCCGGGTAACGTGAACAAGGCTCTGCGTAGGTCAAACGGTGGTAAGACCTTCTGGGAGATTTACCCCTACCTGCCCTCCGAAACAAGGGGCTATGTGCCGGCATTTATCGCCACCACCTACGCCTTCCACTACCACAAACAACACGGCATTAACCCCATTGAGCCACCACTGCCACTGGCTACCGACACGCTCCACATCAGCCGCATTATGCACTTCGACCAAGTGAGTAGCACCATCGGTACGCCCAAGGATGTGTTGAGGGCTCTCAATCCGCAATTCAAGCAGGATATTGTGCCTGCCGTCAGGGGGCGTAGTTACTCGCTGGTGTTGCCCGTGGGCGAGGTGGGCAAGTTTATGGACCACGAGGCGGAGATTATGGGCAAGGATACCATCTACTTGGCCGAGTATATGAACCCGCGCAAGAGTGGTGAGATACCCACCTTTGTGATTGATAGTAAGATACACAAGGTCAAGTCGGGCGAAAACCTCTCCATCATTGCTCGTAAGTATGGAGTTACGGTCAAGCAGATTTGCAAGTGGAACAACATCAAAGACCCCTCAAAAATCCGTGTGGGCCAGAAGTTGGAGATTTTCCTGAAATAGAGGTCAAACGTAGGGGAGGAGTACTAATTGCAAGACCATACGGTAGGGTGTTCCTCAATTCTCAATTCTCAATTCTCAATTCGAATGTTATTTAACGACATCATAGTAGCACCTGCCACCCCCACGGGGGGAGCCATTGCCATCGTGCGCATCGAGGGCGAGGGCGCCATCGGGCTGTGCGATACCCTCTTCCGCCCCACACGTGAGGGCCTACGACTGGCCGATATGAAGGGCTACACAATGGCCCACGGACTCATCGTGGAGGGGGAGCGTAGGGTTGACGATGTGGTCGTGTCGCTCTATCGTGCGCCCCATAGTTACACGGGTGGCGATATGGTGGAGATTGCTTGCCACGGCTCGGCCTATGTGGTTGGCGAGATTGTTAGGCTCGCAGTGGAGGCCGGAGCACGCACCGCAACAGCAGGGGAGTTCACCAAGAGGGCCTTCCTTGCGGGTAAGATGGACCTCTCTCAGGCAGAGGCTGTGGCCGATGTGATTGCTGCCGATTCGAGAGCTGCGCTCACAATGGCCGACACCCAACTGCGAGGTGCCTACTCGGCCGCACTCGCTGCCCTGCGTGGCGAACTGCTCCACTTGGCCGCACTGCTTGAACTTGAACTCGACTTCGGGGAGGAAGACGTGGAGTTTGCCGATAGGGGAGCCCTTGTGGAGTTGTTGGATAGGATTGAGAACGAAATTGTGCGACTGAAAGACTCCTTCGCTACGGGTAATGCCATCAAGAGGGGTGTTGCGGTGGCCATAGTGGGTGCGCCCAACGTGGGTAAGAGTACCCTTCTGAATCGCATTGTGGGCGAGGATAGGGCTATGGTGAGCGACATTGCAGGCACCACAAGGGATACCATTGAGGAGAGCGTGGCTATTGATGGTGTGATGTTCCGATTTATCGACACCGCAGGCCTGCACGACACCGCCGATAGGCTTGAGAGTATGGGCATAGAACGCACCCGCAAGGCCCTTGGCGATGCAGGTATCGTGGTTGAGATGTTTGAGCAGGTGGGGGAGGACTTTGTGAGTGTTGTCGCAGAGCAGAAGATTGTGAGGGTGCTCAATAAGATAGACCTCCGAGCGGGGGAGAGTGCGCGTGAACTACCCGAGGGCTGGGTGGCCATCTCGGCCAAACAGGGCGTGGGCGTGGAGCAACTGCTTGTGGCCCTGCGTGGATGCGTGGATACGAGCGATGTGATGAGGGGCGAGGCTGTGGTAAGCAATAGCCGCCACCACGAAGCCCTGCTGCGAGCCGAGGAGTCGCTTCAGAGGGCCCGCCGAGGACTCACAGACGGCCTTTCTACCGACCTTGTGGCCCAAGATGTGAGGGAGGTGCTGGAGGCCATCGGCACCATCACGGGCGAGGTGAGCAGCCAAGAAATCTTGGCCCACGTGTTCTCCAAGTTTTGCATCGGCAAATAATTGCATATCAGAGTATTATGGGTGCAAAAGGAATAAAACTTCTTGCCATATATTTTAGGGCCGGTAGCGGCATAAATGCCATCTACGAGCGACTCTTGGCCGGTATTGCGGCCGAGCAGAACGTGGTGGTGGATGTGCTGTGCAACGAGGTTAGTCCCAATCTGGAGCGTATGGCCGGGGTGCGCAATCGCTATGCGGTGCCATTCTCCAAAAAGATGGGCAGTTGGTACCGCAAATGTCTGCGCTGGTTTGGCACCACTCCCACCTCCGACCGTTGGAGCCGTGTGGCCGCAGAGGTAGTGGCCGAGGACTACGATGTTGTGGTGGCCATTTGTGCCGGCACACAACTAACTCCTGTGGTGTGTGGTAGGCACTTGGCCCAAAAGTTGGGCTGCAAGTTCGCCATCTATGCCGTAGACGCCATTCCCGCACCCGGTGGGTGGGTCCGCAAGAGGAACGAATATTGGGGCAAGATGCGCATAGTAAGGCGTAATTGGTCGGCTGCCGACTATGTGGCCGCTGCCAACCGATATATGTTGGAGTTCCAACTCTCCACCTTCCGACACAAAGCTGGGCTGCAAACTTCCGTACTCTATACCTCCTCGCCCGAGGAGTGGCACAACAACCCCGTCTCCAATCGCACACTGTTTCTGTACACCGGAAGTCTTTATGGCCTGCGCAATCCGGACTATCTGCTGAGGGCCTTCGGGCGTCTGTTGTCCGAGCGACCGGATGCGGAGTTGATGTTGGTGGGTATGGGCTTCAAACTGCGCAACATAAACTCCATTCTCACCCCTGCCGAGCGTAGCCACATAACCATAGCGCCTCACACCAACAACCTCGCTCCGCTGTTTGCCGATGCGAAGGTGCTCCTCGATATTGACGCCGACCGCAAGAAGGACCCCTTCTTGTCGAGCAAGATAGCCTCCTACCTGCGTGTGAATAGGGTGGTGGTGAGCGAAACAGGCGAGGATACCCCTTCGAGGGAACTCTTTGCCGGCTATCGTACCATTGTGCAGTGCGACCACAGTGCCGAGAGTGTCTATGAGGGACGGAAACACGCACTGGAGTTGGCCGAGAGCGATGACCTCGACTTTTCGGAGCGCAAACCCCTTGTGGAGATGTTTTCGGCCGAGAACATTGTCCCCATCTTTTTGGACGATTTAAGGCGTTTGTGTGCCCAATAGGCGGCCCCAATTCTTTTTTTTGTGGGGGAGGGAAAAATGACGCACCCGTAACGTTGCTGGGAACAGAGAACGTTACGGGTGCGCTACTTTTATGAAATCTTCGTTAGAAATTAACCTCAAAACGACACGTGAGCATATTGTAGCCCACACCTACCGAGCCCTTTGCTGCGTCCACGGCTGCGGGGTCTGTGGTGGGGGCACCTGCTGCATCGTGGCCCACGATGAGCTTACCGTTGCCGTTGGCGTACTTGTTGTTCTTGACATACTGGTAGTTGAGCATCATCTTGATGTTGGGGTTCACGTAGTAGTTGAGGCCTGCGGTCCAAGCGTTGGCAGCACCGCCATAGACGCCCTGACTGTCGAGGTCCAAGCGGTCGAAGCGGGCGCACAACTCCACATCGCCCCACGAGCGACCGGGCGTGATACGGGTGTATTTGGCACCGCCTGCATCGTAGTGCTGTCGGCCACCAAAGAGGAGGTAGCCCGCTTGGGCGTAGATGCCGTAGAAGTGTTTTGTGGAGGCACCTTTGGCCTTGCCGTTGATGTGTACGTTGTCGGCCAAATAGGCGGCCTCCCAACGCAAGCCCTTCCAGTGGCCGGCAAGTTCGGCCGTCATCATCATCTCAAAGTTTACATCGGAGATGTTGCCCGTGTCGAGATACTTCTTGCGGTTGATGTTGGTGGCATTGCGCGAGGAGATACGCACGGCACCCCACTTGGAGGGCGACATATCGGCTTTGGGAGTACGGTAGGAGGCGGCCAGACCGATGTGCAACGAGGCATCTTTCATCTTGTAGAGGGGCCTGACGACCACCTTACCCGTGAGCGAATGGCCCGGACCACGACCAAAATCTTTGTTGTTGTCCTCCACGTTGGCTCTCACCTCGGCATCCTCCACGGGTTGGAAGAAGAGGCCCGCTGCGGCCCAAATCACGGGGATGTTGAACTTGGCCTGCACACCAATGTGGCGTGAGGGGGCAAAGGCGGTGGCCATAGGTCGCTCGATGAATTGCAGATAGCGACTCGTGGTGTTGCGCTGCATCGAAAAGTTCTCCTTGAAGTTGCCCACTTGGAACTCAAAGTTGCGCAGACCATCGTAGCGCATATAGGCATCTTTGAGTTCGAGCACTCCATTTGCGAGGTCCATATCCAACTCTCCATACCAATCCTTGCGCAACTGCCCCTTGATGGCGAGTCGTGCACGGCGTATGCTCACACCATCGCCAATGGGGTCGGCACCCTCGGGCTCGCCCCAAAACATTGCCCCATCGGTCTGCACCCTCACATCAAACCAGATACGATAGTCGGCGGCCTTGTTGTAGAGCACCAAAAAACCGTCTTGGGCTTCGGCCTTCAAGGGCACGGTGCTGACCTCCAAGCCATATTGGTTTACATCCTTGCCCACGGTGTAGGCTGTGGTGGTCTGCTGACCGCCTTTGTGGTGGTGATGATGACCTCCGTGGTGCTGGGCCATTGCCCCTTGGGCTCCCCAGACGAAGGGTAGGGCCACAACCAAAAGTTGTAAAAATCTTCTCATAAGCAGTTGATTTTGTTGTTGAAAAAATATGGTTATCGCCCGTGTAGATTGCAAATTGAGTGCCGAGAGGGGGCAGTGTTGGTCGAAATTTGTATATTTGTAATCGGAATAGGACACTCAAACACCACCTACACTTATGACAAGTTACGATAGTAGCACCAATGTCGGCACCTCCACACCGCCACGACTCCTCTCACTCGATGCACTGCGAGGGTTCGATATGTTTTTCATCATCGGTGGCGCAGGGTTGATTGCGGCCATTTGTGGACTTTTCCCATCTTCGGAGTTTGCAGGGTGGCTCTCGGCACAAATGCACCACGTAGAGTGGAACGGCTTTTCACACCACGATACCATATTCCCCCTGTTCCTCTTCATTGCGGGCATATCCTTCCCGCTCTCACTACGCAAACAACAACTCGCAGGGGCAACTCGGGGGCGCATCTGCCTGCGCATAGTGCGCCGTGTGGTGCTACTCATCTTGCTGGGATTGGTCTACAATGGCCTCTTCCGCCTGCAACTCGACACACTTCGTTGGCCGAGCGTGCTGGGGCGCATCGGCGTAGCGTGGGGTGTGGCTGCCCTGCTGACCGTGTGGCTGAAACCGAAGTCGAGGGCGTTGATAGCGGTTGCCCTGCTGGTAGGCTACTCCCTGCTGCTGACCATACCGGCCCCCGATGTGGCGGAGGGCGTTGGTCCACTCACCAAGGAGGGTAACTTGGTGGGCTTTGTGGATAGGTTGCTCATTCCCAACCACATCTATTGGCGTGGGGTGATGGACCCGGAGGGGGTGTTGAGCACCCTGCCTGCTGTGGTTACGGCCCTGCTGGGTGTCTTCACGGGCGAGTGGATAGGCCACCGAGGTGTGTCGGGAGGCCGCAAGTCGTTGGCTATGATTGTGGCTTCGGTCGTGATGCTTGCCCTCGGTATGGCGTGGAACTTGTGGCAACCGATTAACAAAATGCTCTGGTCGAGTGCTTTTGTGCTCACCGCAGGAGCCTACTCGCTGGCGGTGTTCGCTCTGTTCTACTACTTGATTGACGTGCGTGGCTACCGCCGCTGGGCAGAGGTGCTGCGAGTGGTGGGGGTGAACTCCATCACAATCTATATGCTTCAGGAGATTGTCAGTTTCGGCGGAGTGTCGCAATTTTTTCTTGGTGGGCTTGCCGGAGTGCTACCCGAGGGGTGGGGTTCTGTGGTGCTCTCGCTTGGCTACGTGGTGGCGTGCTGGCTGGTGCTCTATCTGCTCGATAGGAAGAAAATCCACCTCAAAGTGTGAGGGAGACTTGTGGTGCCGACTAAAAATATTATCTTTGTGCCTTGGTAATAGACTTTTTAGCGAAAGATAACATAACACAACAAAACGCATATATTATGAAACTGCAAGACATTTTGACCATCTCCGGCGAGCCCGGCCTGTACCAATACATCGCCAGCAGCCGCAATGGCGTGATTGCCGAGTCGCTCCTCACTGGCGCACGCAAAAACTTCTCCGGCACCCACGCAAGGGTTAGTTCGCTGGCCGAGATTTCCATCTTCACCGAGGACGAGGATGTTACCCTCTCGCAGGTGCTCACCGACCTCTATGCCCACACCAAGGGCGAGCAGACCATCTCCCACAAAGCCTCCGAGAAGGAGCTCAGGGAGCTGTTTGGCGTGGTTATCCCCGGCTACGATAGGGAGCGTTTCCACTTGTCGGATATGCGCAAGGTGGCCCAGTGGTTCAACCTGCTGGTTGGTGCCGGTATGAGCGACTTCTCCATCGAGGAGCCCGCAGCCGAGCAGGAGCCCGCCGAGGAGTAGGGCCCACCACCCACTGCAAACAATAGTATCCATATAGAAAAGAAATGAAGAGTTGGAGGAAGATATTGTGGTCGGTGCTGACCGTGGCCGTTGCAATGCTGTGCAGTTGCAATGGTGGCCCCGATGTGCTCGAGCCGGAGATTCCCGACAACCAGATTATTGCCTACACCGCCTCCGAACTTACGGCTCCCTTTGCTACGGGAGCGTTTATGGCCAAGATTAAGACCAATCGCTTCACTCCGTATGCCTCGGCCGAGGGCGGTAGTGGGGAGATTATCTTTGAGAGCCCCGTGTTTATGGTGGGAGCGATAGCTTTCAGAGGGTGTACGGCACTGTGGACCATCGACCTGCCGACTGATGTTGAGGCCATTGGTAGGAGTGCTTTTGATGGGTGTACCAATCTGCGCCGAGTGGAACTGCTGGGCGACAAGATTACCCTGCTGGGCGAAGGCGCCTTCAGTGGATGCACATCGCTGGAGGAGTTTGTGGTGCCCGAGGGAGTGAAGGAGATAGCCTCCAAGACCTTCTATGGCTGCAAGGGGCTGAAGTATATCACCTTTGGCTCGGGAGTGGTGGATGTCTACGACAAGGCCTTCTATGGGTGCTCATCGCTGGAGAGGGTGGAGATTCCGGAGAATGTTACTTTCTTGGGGAACTACTGCTTTGATGGGTGTGAGCAACTTCGCGAGGTTGTTATCCGTGGCGATAGGGTGGTGGATATTGGCTCCACGACCTTTGCCAACTGCCACGCCGAACTGACCATCCGAGTGCCCTCTGCGATGCTTGAGGACTACGAGAAGAGCGTGCTTTGGCAAACCTACCTCGACCGCCTGCAACCCATTGACTAACAGCAGTGGCGTGTGGTAAATCCCACGAAACCACACATATAAGTACGGAAAAAGGAGATGCATCTGCATCTCCTTTTTCCGTTGTCGCACGGCACGGTCATCGGTACAAATGAATGTAATCTAAAATTCCGGCTTATTGGTCAAAATGTGCCAATTTAATCAACAAAGGGGAGGTTGTGAGCCTCCCCTTAATTGTACGTTATAAACCCCATAGGCCCTATATGACCTATAAGCCTTATATGTAATTAAAAATCGTAACCGTAGATATATGATTTGTAGTCGCTCCAATACCATGCTGATTTATAAGCATTCACGCTCTCGGTGGGTACATAAATCTTACGTCCCGAAGCATTGTGGTAGAACATATCCGAGCCTCCTGCGGGCGGTGTTACAGCCTTGCAATAGACACTTGCCAGCGAGGTGCAATTATAGAATGCAAATTTTCCAATCGAAGTAACGCTGTCGCCAATGGTAACACTTTTCAGCGAGGTGCAATCCTCGAATGCATAATCTCCAATCGAAGTAACACTATCGGGAATGGTAATGCTTGTCAGCTTGGAGCAACCATAGAATGCATCTCTTCCAATCGAAGTAACGCTGTCGCCAATGGTAACACTTTTCAGCGAGGTGCAATTATAGAATGCTTTATATCTAATCTCAGTAACGCTGTCGGGAATGGTAATGCTTGTCAGTGAGGTGCAATAATAAAATGCACAATTTCCAATCTCAGTAACGCTATCCGGAATGGTAATACTTTTCAGCGAGGTGCAACCAGAGAATGCATAATCTCCAATCTCAGTAACGCTGTCGGGAATGGTAATGCTTGTCAGCGAGTAGCAACCACCGAATGCACTATTTCCAATAAAGCGAACGTTTTCTTTCAGTGTGTATGATGTTAGGGTCTTATCTGTGACCTCAACAACATAGGTGTCAGCATAATGGATGTTGTTTTCAATAGGCAATGAAGTACAATAATAGAATGCATAATTTCCAATCGAAGTTACGCTATCGGGAATGGTGATGCTCGTAAGGCTCTTACAATCTTCGAATGCATAATTTCCAATCGAAGTAACACTAACAGGAATGGTGATACTCGCAAGGCTCGAACAATCAGAGAATGCATAATCTCTAATCGAAGTAACGCTATCGGGAATAGTTACACTCGCAAGGCTCGAACAATTATAGAATGCAGAATATCCAATCGAAGTTAAATCCTCTGCAAAAACGACTCTACCGTAATCGTCTTCTTTGCTGTAAGTGTGCGAAAGAGAGGTGTTGAATAATTCTATATCCAATGGCTCTTCATCGCTTGTGCGATAATATATCTCATTGTTTAGTGGTACGGGAAGTCCGGACTCCTCCGTTTTGCCACTACTCGGGAAATTATACTCTTTGAAACCAGTTACTTTTTTTAGCACCTTTATCTCGTTCTCATATATCATATTGAGAGCGGTTCCTTCCAATTCTAAATCACACGAGTAAACCCCTGCTATATACAATTTGTTACCAACCAAATTAAGCAGAGTCGATGTTTCAAAAACGAAATCATCCAAAGTGCAGTCAAAAAGATAGTTATCCTTAAATCCAAATCCATTTTGCTTCGTAGCATTATGGTAGTTAATGGTTTCTCCATCGATAATTACTACCTCTTCTACCATACATTCAACCAAATCGGACTCCAAAGAATCTCCTACTTTTGCCCAAACTCCCGAGATGTTTTTGCCGTCTAAAAGGACTTTATTGTAATTGTCTTCTATTTCCTCAATGATGTCTTCATCCATACCACTTTCACCACACCCCACAAACATTGCAAGAGTTGCAGTTGCAAGTAATAGTAAAAATTTCTTCATACCATAAAAGTTTTTGTTACCGTACAGCTCCTATGCGGTGGGTTGTGTGCAAAAAGAAAGTGTGGAGTTGATTTCGTTTATTTGTTAAAGAGGTTGTGGTAAAACCTTGACTGAAACAAACGATGCAATACCCCACACCTATGTACAATACCACTATCGGTATGGGAGCACCAATGGTATATATACAAGGAATGAGTGCTATTCGTTGTCCTCTCTCTTTGAAAACTGTCAGATTTTCCGTTAAGGACTGCGAAAACACTTTCAAAATATGTTCATCCAACGACAATAAATCGTTAGACACCACAAATATAGGAATAATTTTCGCAAAACGAACAACACTCACTAAAAAGGGCATTGCTATAGATGGTTGATTGGTGATTGGCACAAAAAGAAAAGCGGAGAGAATTTTTCAACTCTCTCCGCTCTCGTACCCGAAGCCGGGATCGAACCGGCACAGCCCTTTCGGGCCAAGGGATTTTAAGTCCCTCGTGTCTACCTATTCCACCATTCGGGCCCCTCGCTCACCCAAAGTGAGCGCACAAAGGTAGAAATAAAATTCAAAATTCAAAATTCAAAATTGACAAACCCCTCCGCCTACGGCACCTTCCCTAACTTAGAGGGGGAGTGGTCGGATGGCACAGGTAACGTTTTTGTTACCCGTGAAGAAATGGGAAAATATTTACTAATTACTCTTTACTCTTTACTCTTTACTCTTTACTAATTACTCTTAACTCTTTAACAAAAAAATGGGCGGAGAGCAACCACAAAAATCTCTCCGCCCGGTCGGCCCGACCATAGATGAACTAATCGGGCGACCAAATTGTGTATGTGTGTGTCCGCTAATGAGGCCTCATTCCGTGGGGGCCACGCCTGCCACCACCGGGGCCTCCTTGCAGGTTGTCGAAGTCTTTGGCCGAGGAGCCGTTACCGAAGATGCGCAGGTTGTAGACAAACTGCACAGCCACATACCTGCCGATGGCGAGGTTGGTGGTGTTGCTGATGTAGTTGCTACCCACCGAGCGGCGGAAGTCCTTGTTCTGGTCAAAGATGTCGTTCACGCCGATGCTCAACTCGCCCCTGCGGTCGCGGAATATCTTTTTGCCGATGAAGGCGTTGCAGAGCAGATACTCCTCGTTGTAGTCATCGGTGATACCCTTGTACTGGCTGTATGTGGCGTTGGCTGTGAGGGTGAAACCGCCCCACGCAACCCACTTCAAGTCTGCTCTGGCCCACTGGTTGAAGTACCTGTTCTGCTGTGTGCCGAGTTCGGAGGCGTTGTTGTTGATGTTGTAGCCGATGTTGTAGGCCAGCGAGAAGTCCAAGTTTTCGGAGATGTTGCTGCTGAGTTGCGCACCGCCCGAATAGTATTGGCCCTTCATTGTATTGACCTTGCCGTTCATCTTGCTGGGTGTGTTGCTAAAACCTGTGTTCACGTTGAGCGTAAGGTTGCTCTTGATGAAGGGCACAGGGAAGCCATAGCTAACGCCCGAGTAGATGTTCCAGTTGCCACCATCGGTGTAGTTCTCATACTTGGTGTAGGTGTTGCCCTCGCCGAGGAGTTGCCCATTGTAGTTCTCCAACGGAAAACTGGGGTCTATTACGGATGCACCGATGATAGCCCTTGTGGTGGCCCCAATGCCTCCGTAGAGCATAAAGGTGCGGCCCTTCTCAATGTTGGTGTTGTTGTAGAAGGCGTTGATTTGGTGGGAGTAACTCGGTTTGAGGTCGGGGTTACCCTCGGTGTAGTGGTTGCCACTCACGCTTATGGCCTCTTGCAACTGCTCCAACGAGGGGTTGTCGGTGCGGGAACGGAACCTCACGCGCAGGGTGTTCTGCTTGTTGAAATTCACCGTGGCGTTACCGTTGTAGGTTACGTCTTGGAAGGTGTAGTGGGGGTGTGCACCTGCGGGCAAAATCTGCTTGGAGTCAAACGAGGAGTACTGATAGTTCACCTTGGCCGACAGTTTGACCTTCTCGGTGGAGAGGTTGTAGCCGGGGCCAATCTGATGAATGGAGTAGCCACTCTCGCTGATGTTGCTCAACAGTTTGCCCAACTCGTCATACTGAGTCTTAACCCATTGGCCCTCTGCATCTTTCTCGTGGCTACCAAACACGTTGGTGGTGAGGTTTTGGTCGTCAAACTTGTGTGAGAACTCATACTCCACGTTGAGTTGCGACTGTTTGCTGAGGGGCTCGGTGTAGGTGATTTCGCCACGCACACGATTGCTGCTGGAGATGCGCTCGATATTCCTCTCATAGAGCGAGTCGCGTGGAATGGTGAACTCATAGATGGGGTTGTTCCACGAGTTGTTGGTGTTCCAGTTGCCGCCACCATTGATGGTGAGTGTGCGGCCGGGCTTACTCAACCTTGTGCGGTAGAGCATAAAGAGGTTACCATAGGTGCCAATTCTCTCGTCATCGCCCAAGTTTTTCATATCCTTTTGCACCTGACCGGCGGTGTTGTCGGAGGTGCTACCTTTGGCGGTGGTGCTGTTGGAGGTGCTGATGCCGTTGTAGTTTTGCAGGCTTGCGTTGGCCCTTACCATCAGCGACTGTGTTTTGCTGAACTTGTAGTCCAAGCGCAGGTTGGCGCGATGGTTCCAGTTCTCTCTTTCGGAGTCGGTGATGGCTTCGTAGAGTTGTGTATTTTCGCCAATGTAGGTTGTTTTGTCCTCGGTTTGGTGGTTGATGGTGTTGGAGTGGTTGAAGAAGTAACTACCCTGCAACTCCAACTTTTTCCACTGATTGGAGTAGTTCACACCCACCGACTGCACGGTGGAGATACCCGACATAGGCCTCACCATAAAGTTTTGGGCCTGCCTGTGGCCTCTCATACCGCCACCTCCGCCACCCGAGGCCACGCTTGTTGAGGCGGTTGCGCCCACGATGTCCTCAAAGGCGAAGTTGAGTTGGTTGATGTTGTTGGCCATAGCGATGACAGAGAGTTTCTCATTGCCGTGGAAGCGGTTGAAGTTACCACCCACGGAGTATTTGTCGGGATAGCCATAACTTGCGTAGACCTTACCGAAGAGGCCCTTGCGCTTGCCGAGTTTGGTTACGATGTTGAGAGCCTTGAAACCCTCGCCATCATCGAGTCCTGTGAACTCTGCCTTGTCGGAGAGTTTGTCGTAGACCTCCACCTTGGAAATCATCTCTGCGGGGATGGTCTTGATTGTGGTCGAGACGTCCTCGCCAAAGAACTCCTTGCCGTCTACGTAGACTTTCTGCACGCTCTCGCCTTGTGCATCCACCGAGCCATCGTGGTTTACGGTGATGCCGGGCATTTTTTTGAGCAATCCCTCGGCACTTGCATCCCTTGCGGTCTTGAATGCGGAGGCGTTGTAACTCACGGTGTCGCCCTTTTGCGAGGTGCCCATATAACCCTTGATTTGGATGTCTTCAAGGATTTTGGCGTCTTGCTTGAAGCGGATTGTGCCAAGTTTTGTGAGCGAGGAGCCCACTTTCACCTCCTGTGTGTGGTCCTTGTAACCGAGGTAGGTGATAACCATTTTGTAGGTTGCGGGGGCGAGGTTTTTGATAGAAATAACGCCCTGATAGCCTGAAGTGTAGTAGAGTTGCTTTTGTGTTTTCAAGTTGGTCAGTTCCACCACGGCACCATTGATGCCCTCACCGGAGACGGCATCTTTGAGCGTTGCGCTAATTGCACCGCTGTTTTGGGCCATAAGCGTGGAGGCTGCACACAAAATGCAACACGCCAAAACGACTAATCTCTTCATTTTCTGTGTTTAACTTACCTTTTTGCTAACCCTCTTTTATCGGGGGAATAACCTGCTGAAACGGAGTAGACCTATGTGTGTGGGTCTGCTTGCCTAAACTAACTACTAAACTTATTTGTTTGCACACTCTGCATTGGGGGTGGGGCAGCACTTGGGTGCTTTGGGAGCACACGATTTGCGCTGCTGATAGTGCTCTTTGAGGAGAGCCTGCTGCTCGGGGGTGAGCAGGGCGTTAATCTCCTGACGTACAGCCTTGCGAGCCTCACGACTTGCGGCGTTGAGGTGGGGATGACGGTGAGGTTTGTTGCACTCTGCTTTCTTTGCGCACTCGGCCTTCTTGTCGCAGGGTTTGTTGCACTCTGCTTTCTTTGCGCACTCTGCCTTCTTGTCGCAGGGCTTGTTGCACTCTGCTTTCTTTGTGCACTCAGCCTTCTTGTCGCAAGGCTTGTTGCACTCTGCCTTCTTTGTGCACTCTGCCTTCTTATCGCAGGGTTTGTTGCACTCTGCTTTCTTTGCGCACTCTGCCTTCTTGTCGCAAGGCTTGTTGCACTCGGCTTTCTTTGCGCACTCTGCCTTCTTGTCGCAAGGTTTGTCGCACTCGGCTTTCTTTGCGCACTCTGCTTTCTTGTCGCAGGGCTTGTTGCACTCTGCTTTCTTATCACACTTGGGGCCGTGCTGTTTGTCGGGGCACTTAACCTCGCCCTCGTGTTTCTTACACGACTTAATCTCCTTCTGAATTTGTTTGCCTTGCTTCAGGTAGACGGCATAGACTGCTTTCTCCTGTGCATCATCGAGGCTGACGATTTCGTCAAGTTTCTCGGTTTTGCGCTCGGCATACTCTTTAGCGTTGAACTTGCACTCGTTTTGGGCGCACGACATCATCATAACGCCTGCGGCTGCAATAGCCAAAATCCTAAAAGTTTTCATAAGGTAGTTTTTTGTATGGTTAAATAATTAAACGTTATCCCTATTTTCGGAAAACAAAAATAGGACACTTTTCTTTACCATACATTATATATGGGGGTGAAACGACCAAATTAGGGGGTGAACCGACCACGACAAAGGCCAAACCGACCGCCCAAACACCTCCCCTATGGGCGTTTGCGGCAGAAGTTACAATATGTTTGTGGGTGGAATTAGTTGCCCGCAGCGAGCCAGCCCTTGAACTCCGAGGTGCGGGCCTTGCTGATGATGATACGCTCGGGGGTGGGCACGGAGAGGTTTACGGCCAATCGGCTGCCAAACCACACCGAGATGTCCTTGATGGCTTTGCGGGAGATGATAAACTGACGATTGGCTCGGAAAAAGTCCTCCTCGGAGAGCCTGCCGTAGATACTCTCCAATGTACCCTCCGTGGGGTAGGACTTGCCCTCCAAAGAGGTTACGCTCACCTTCTCCTCCGAGGTGTGGAAGAAGGCGATTTGCTCCTCGCCGAGGGGCACGATGCGGTCTTTGACCTGCACAAGCAGGGTGGTGTGTCGCCTACGCTCGGCTACCATACTATCCACCCTCCGGGTGTAGTCGCTCCTCTGGGGCGAGGTTAGAGTCAGGAACTTACCAACGGCTCTCTCCAAGTCGCTGCGTTTGAGGGGTTTGAGGATGTAGTCTATGCTGTTCACTCGGAACGCTTCAAGCGCATACTGGTCGTAGGCGGTGGTGAAGATTATGGGACACGAAATGGTGGTGGTGTCGAAGATGCGGAAGGCATTACCATCGGCCAAGTGGATGTCCAAAAATACGAGGTCGGGCATTGCATTGGCAGCAAACCACTCGCAACTCTCCCCAACACTCTCCAACGTTGCCACCACCTCCATCTGGGGATACAACTCACCGAGCAACACTTGAAGGTTGCGTGCGGCAGCGGTCTCGTCTTCTATGATGATGGCTCTCATTGTGCGTTGCTGGTGGTGGGGTTAAGAATGGGGAGTTTTACGGTGAAGGTGCGCCCATCGTTCTCCACCCTCACGGTGCGCCCTGTGAGGAGTTCGTAGCGGTGGGAGAGGTTGCTCAGACCAATGCCGGTGCTCTCCTCGGCCTCGAGTTTGGGCTGTATGGTGTTGGCCACCACAATGTAGCCCTCCTCGGTGGTGATGCGGATGGTCATCGGGTGGGCCGAGGTTATGGTGTTGTGCTTCACAGCGTTCTCAATCAGTGGCTGGATGGAGAGGGGTGGCAACTTGTGCCCATAGAGAGCCCTGTCTACCTCCACCTCCACGTGCAACTTGCCCGCATAGCGGATTTCCAACAGATATTTGTAGGCCTCAAGGAAGTGGAGTTCGCTCTCCACGGTGGTCATCTCGGCCGTACCGTCTTGAATGATGTAGCGGTAGGTGTCGGACATCTGGTTGATGTAGACCAGCGCATCTTCCTTTTTCTCCTCCCTCACGAGCATAGAGAGCGAGTTGAGCGAGTTGAAGAGGAAGTGGGGATTGACCTGATTTACAAGTGTGTTGTATTGCCACGTGAGGTTTTCGTTTTTGAGCCTTTCGTTCTCCACCTCAATCTCCTGCTGCTTGTAGTGCATCTGGTAGATTTTGCCATAGAAAACGGCAATTACGTAGGTGACCGAGAGTTTCAGCACCAGCATAGGGTTGAAAATGCTTCGTGCGGTGGCGGTGATAACGATGTCGCCGCGCCTTGTGAGCTGGGGTGCCACAAAGTAGAAGAGCAGCAGCAGGCCCAAACAAAGGAGCAACCTCCACACATAACCCCACCTCTCCCTGCGCATTGGGGTGGTCATTATCCACAGGAGCAACATCGCCACAACCACATAGAAGAGCATATCCACCCACATAAACAGACGCCCCTTTTCGCTCATCCAAGGGTTGCTGTGGTGGCGTTGTTTGGATAGTTGTCGGGAGATACTCTCCTCGCGGATGATGACCTCCTCGCCACGCTCCTGCTCGCCCACACCTTCCACTGTGGCCTCACCACGCTCCTGCTCGTCTGTGCCCTCTGCCACCACTCCGCTTTGCTCGTGGGTGGGGTGGTCGCTCGGTGCGGTGGTTGCAGCGGCCTCCACCACCTGCTCGGTTGCGGGCCTGTGGGGCTCGTTCTCCTGTCGGTTGTGGTTGGAACTCTCCACCATAATAAATACAAGGTAGTAGAAATTGACCACCACCGAAATGAGGATGGCGATGAGCAGGTTGAGTGCGAGTGTTCTGCGGTTGGTTGTGGGTTTCATCTCTTTGTGGAGTTGAGTGTGCGGTGAGGGTGTGGGAGCCAACTACTCCTCTTCCTTATTGACGAAATACTCGGGGAACCAAGTTGCGTAGTGCATATAGTCCCTTGTGGTGCGTTCAAGGGTGTTGGTGCGCTGCTCGGGGGTTACCTCTTTGAGCCTCTTTGCGGGCACTCCGGCATATAGTCCGTTGGGCTCCAACACTGCGTTGGACAACACGAGTGCTCCGGCTGCGATGATGCACCCTTCGCCCACCTTGGCATTGTCGAGCACCGTGGCACCCATACCAATCAGACATCCGTTGCCAATCTCTGCGCCGTGGATTATGGCATTGTGGCCCACGCTCACGCCATCGCCCAACACGGTTACCGAGGGGTGGGGCGAGAGGTCGTAGGTGGCGTGCAGACAGGCTCCGTCTTGGATGTTGCACCTCTTGCCGATGCGGATGGCGTTCACATCGCCCCTGATGACGGCACCAAACCAGATGCTGCTCTGGTCGCCAATCTCCACGTTGCCCACGATGGTGGCGTTCTCTGCCACCATACAGTTCTTACCAATCTTCGGGGTGTAGCCCCTCACTTCTTTTATTATTGCCATAGCCTTCGTTTGTGTAATCCTGACCTGTAATTTTGAATTTTGAATTTTGAATTCTCAATTCTCAATTCTCAATTCCCTTTCGCTTCTTGCCAAAGGGCTTCCATCTCGTTGAGGGTCATATCGCCCAACGACTTGCCCATCTCGGCAGCCCTCTTTTCGATGTGTTGGAAACGGCTGATGAACTTCTTGTTGGTGCGCTCGAGTGCATTTTCGGGGTCCACTCCGTAGAGCCTTGAAGCGTTGATGAGTGCAAAGAAGAGGTCGCCAATCTCCTCCTCAAGGGCCTCCTGATTGCCACTGCGCACCTCGGCCTCCACCTCGCCAATCTCCTCACGCACCTTGTCCCACACATCCTCTTTCTGCTCCCAATCGAAGCCTGCCGAGGCGGCCTTCTGACCGATGCGATAGCCTTTGACCATTGCGGGCAACGAGCGAGGCACTCCTGCCAACACGCCCCCTGCGGCCTTGCGCTCCTTCTTGGCTTTCTCTTTGAGTTTGAGCATCTCCCAGTTGTGGATAACCTCCTGTGCGCCCTCGGCCTGCACATCTCCATAGACGTGTGGGTGGCGGTAGATGAGTTTGTCGCAGAGGTAGTTGCACACATCAGCAAAGTCGAAACGCCCTTGCTCTTCGCCCATCTTGGAGTAGAACACGATGTGGAGCAACACATCGCCCAACTCCTCACGTATGCCGTCAAAGTTTTCGTCAGTGATGGCGTCTACGAGTTCAAAACACTCCTCTATGGTGTTGTTGCGCAGCGAGTGGAAGGTTTGTTCTCTGTCCCAAGGGCATTTTTCGCGCAGGGTGTCCATCACCTCCAAGAGCCTTGCTGCGGCTTCGAGTTTCTTTTCGTACATAACGGTTTTCGTTCAATAAACGTTCTAATTGTGTTGCAAAGATACTCTTTTCGCCAAAAAATTTTTACATTTGTGAGAAATATTATTCTCACTCCGAACTATGACACTCAAACGACTCTTCATACTGCTCTGTGCGCTCACATCAACCGGCTTGCTGTTTGGACAGGAGGGGGTAGATATTAGGCCCGGCGACACCCGCTTGGGCGACTACCTGCCGCTGCTCCACGGCCGTAGGGTGGGGGTGCTGACCAACCACACGGGTGTGGTGGAGGGGAGCCACATTGTCGATACGCTCATCAGCTGCGGAGTGAATGTTACGGCCATTTTTGCGCCCGAACACGGCTTTCGTGGCACCCACAGCGCAGGCGAGGCAGTGGCCTCCACAAGGGATGCCTACACGGGCGTGGAGATTATCTCCCTCTATGGCAAAAACCGCACCCCGAGGGCAAACGATGTGTTCAAGACCGATATTATTGTCGTTGATATACAAGATGTTGGACTGCGCTACTACACCTACCTCTCCACCCTCTACCTGATGATGCAGATTTGTGCCGAGGTGGGGGTGCCTATGCTGGTGCTTGACAGGCCCAATCCCAATGGTATGTATGTAGATGGCCCCATTTTGGATGTGGCCTACCGCTCGTTTGTGGGTATGTTGCCCATCCCCATTGTCCACGGTATGACCTTGGGCGAACTGGCGCGAATGATTAACGGCGAGGGGTGGCTCGAAGGGGGCGTGAAGTGCGACCTCACGGTGGTACCCTGCCTTGGCTACCGCCGCTCTATGCAATACACCCCGCCCATTGCCCCTTCGCCCAATCTGCCCAACCTCCAAGCCATAAGGCTCTACCCCTCGCTGTGCTACTTTGAGGCCACGCCCGTGAGCGTGGGCAGGGGTACGGAATTCCCATTCCAGACCTATGGACACCCACAGTTGGAGGGCAACGTGGAGTTTACTCCCGTGGCCAAGCAGGGTGCCCGCCGGCCTCCGCAGGAGGGGGTTCTGTGTAGGGGGGTGGACCTCCGAGAGGTGCCGCTTGACTCACTCACGGCGGAGAAGATAGACCTCCGCTACCTCGTTGGGGCCTACAAACAACTCGGCCTCGGTAACGACTTCTTCCTGAGCAACTTTTTTGAAAAACTCGTGGGCGTGGGCTACGTGAGGGAGATGATTCTCGCAGGCTACACGGCCGAGCAGATTGAGGCCACTTGGGAGGCCGATGTGGAGAGATTCAAACAACAACGCAAACCATACCTTATCTATGAAGATTAGACTCCTCCGAGTGGTGCTCACGACACTGCTCCTTTGTTCGGCTTTTGTGGCCGAGGCTACGACTGTGCCCTCATTGGACCTTGTGCCCCTGCCACGCAACGTGGAGCAGAGCGAGGGAGAGTTCCGCTTTACCTCTGCCACCACCGTCTACTGCCCTGTGCCCCAACTGCGGGCCTACCTTGCCGACTACCTCCCCACCTTTGCGTGGCGTAGTGTGCGTAGCCGTGTGGAGGTGCGCATCAATCCCTCACTGGGGTTGCCGAAGGAGGGCTACCGATTGAGCGTGCAGAGCGACAAGGTGTTGGTTGAGGGTGCCGACTATGCAGGTGCTTTCTATGGTGCTCAGACTCTGCTGCAACTCTTCCCGCCACAGGTCTACGAGGGCGATTTCCGCTCGCCTTGTGCGCTGCCCTGCGTGGAGATTACCGATTGGCCCGAGTACCCCTACCGTGGCCAACACCTCGATGTGGCACGCACCTTTATGTCGGTGGAGGAGGTTAAGGAGTACATCTCCCACCTTGCCCGCCACAAAATCAACCGACTCCATTTCCACCTCACCGATGACCAAGGTTGGAGGGTGGAAATTGCTTCCCACCCCGAACTCACCTCGGTTGGAGCGTGGAGGGGTGGCGATAGCCCCATTTGGGCCATCTATGGCAGTTTGGACAAGAAATATGGCGGCTACTACACTCAGGCCGAATTGCGCGAACTGGTCGCTTGGGCAGCACAACGGGCCATAACCATAATTCCCGAAGTGGACCTGCCCGGCCACAGCCTTGCCATCGGTAAGGTCTACCCCGAGGTGCTCTGCCCCGTGGAGAGGGACAACAGCCGTGCTGCGGGCTACGACAGGCGCAATGTGTGGTGTGTGGCGAGGGAGGAGAACTATGCTCTGCTGGACGACATCTTCCGTGAGTTGGCCGACATTTTCCCCTCCGAGTGGGTACACATCGGCGGCGATGAGGTGGGTATGAACCAGTGGAAGGAGTGCCCCCACTGTTCGGCTCTCTATGAGCAGAAGGGCTACACCAACTATGCCCAACTTGAAGCCCATTTCCTCAATAGGGTGGTGGAGATTGTGGCTCGCTATGGCAAACGCCCCGTGGTGTGGAACGAGGCCATCAATGGTGGCAACCTCACACGGGAGGCTCTGGTGTGTGGATGGGATGGCATAAAACCTTGCAGGAAATCTACAGCCGAGGGCTACCGCACGGTGATAATGCCCGCACAGTGGTTCTACTTCGATATGCGCCAAGCGCCCCACGAGATGGGCCACAACTGGGCCGGTGTGGTCAGCACCGAGAAGTGCTACTCGTTCAACCTTGACGAGCAGGGTTTTTCGCCCGAACAAAAGGCTATGGTTGAGGGCTTTGAGGGTGCTTTTTGGAGTGAGATACATCTCTCGGCCCGCCCCCATTTCGATAGTTACGTGGAGTATATGACCTTCCCACGAGTGTGTGCCGTGGCCGAAATGGGTTGGACACCGCAGCAGATGCGCAAGTGGAGCGAGTTTGAGGCCCGACTGAAAGGGCACGCAAGGCGTATGGATGCTATGGGTATTGACCACCGTAGCGGCCCTGCGCCCAAGCCTGAGGGCAAGGTTATTACTCCCAAAATGGCGATGACCACCTCAATGCCTATGAGCAAGGAGGAGGCCTTGGGCAAACTCTCGGCCTATGCCAACGATTGGGGCTACACCACCAAGCGCACCTGCGAGAAGGGTGATTGGGTGTTGTGGGAGTTTGTGCAACCCATTGATGATGTGAGTGTTGAACTTACCACCGGCTACCGCCACATTCCAAAGGGTGTGTTCTCGGCCGGCGTGGTTGAGGTGAGCACCAACGGCAAAGACTTCCGCCGAGTGGCCGACCTTCACAACGGCTCGGCAACCATCCGCATCAACCGCCCCATCAAGGCCATCCGCTTGCGTTGCACCGCCACCGGCAATGGCGACTCGTTTGTGCTCCTCCAATACCCCGTCATTCGGAAAGCAGATAATAATTAGTAATTAGTAAAGAGTAAAGAGTAAATAGTGCGGAGCAATAGGAAATCCCTATTGCTCCTATCTTTTTTATTTCCCCTATTCTTCCTATTCCTCCCGTCAGCCCCCTAATTTCTTGCTCTTGCTCAATAATTTTCCATTTTCAATTTTCCATTTTCAATTTTATACCTATTTTTGTAGGTTAATTGCGCCACTACGTGGCGTGAGCAGACAAAAAACGAAAAAATGAGAAACTAAAAACATATCAAAACACTATGAACATTTCGTACAATTGGCTCAAAAATTATCTGGAAAGCGACCTGACTGCCGAAGAGGCTTCTGTAATTCTCACCGATATAGGTTTGGAGATTGAGGAGTTTGAGAAAATAGAGGCTGTTAAGGGTGGACTTAGCGGCGTGGTTGTGGGCGAGGTACTCACTTGCGAGGACCACCCCGATTCGGACCACCTTCACATCACCACCGTAGATGTTGGTGCTGCCGAGCCTCTGGGCATTGTTTGTGGCGCAGCCAACTGCCGCAAGGGCTTGAAGGTTATGTGTGCCACCGTGGGTGCCGAGTTGCACCCCACGGGTAGCGATGAGGTGTTCAAAATCAAGCGTAGCAAGATTCGTGGCGTGGAGTCGCTTGGTATGCTTTGCGCCGAGGACGAACTCGGCATCGGCACCGGCCACGAGGGCATTATGGAACTTGCCGAGGATGCAGTGCCGGGCACTCCCGCAATGGAGTACCTCGGCTTGCAAGACGACTACCTGCTCGGCATTGGCCTCACCCCCAACCGTATTGACGCTGCTTCGCACTATGGCGTGGCACGCGACTTGGCAGCCTACCTGCGCTCGCAGGGCCGCACCGCCAACCTCCACCTGCCCAGCGTGGAGAACTTCAAGGTGGACAACACCTCAAGGGCTACGGCCGTGAGGGTGGAGAACCACGAGGCTGCTCCGAGGTATGCGGGTGTGAACATCTCGGGTGTGAAAATTGCTCCCTCGCCCCAGTGGTTGCAGAGCGCACTGAGGGCCATCGGTATCAACCCCAAGAACAACGTGGTTGACGTAACCAACTATGTGCTCCACGAACTCTGCCAGCCCCTGCACTCCTTCGATGCCGACAAGATTGAGGGCAATCAGGTGGTTGTGCGCACCTGCCCTGCGGGTACCAAATTCCGCACCCTCGATGGCGTGGAGCGTACCTTGTCGGAGGCCGACCTGATGATTTGCGACAGCGAGAAGCCTATGTGTATCGCAGGTGTCTTTGGTGGCGAGCACTCGGGCGTGAGCGAGGCCACCACCAACGTCTTCCTTGAGGCTGCCTACTTCAACCCCGTGTGGGTGCGTAAGACCGCCAAGAGGCACGCTCTTTCGACCGACTCTTCGTTCCGCTTCGAGAGGGGTATTGACCCCAACATCACCGTCTATGCGCTCAAACGTGCAGCCCTGCTCATCAAGGAGTTGGCAGGTGGTGAGATTACCTCGGAGATTGTGGACATCTGCCCCGCACCTGTGGCTCCCTTCAAGATTGACATCACCTACGATTATATCAACAACCTCATCGGTAAGGAGATTGGCACGGAGAAGATTAAGGAGATTCTCCGCAGCCTTGAAATAAACATCACCGCCGAAAATGAGGGTGGTTTGAGCGTGGAGGTGCCTCCCTACAGGGTGGATGTGCAGAGGCCTGCCGACCTTGTGGAGGAGATTTTGCGCATCTATGGCTACAACAATGTGGAGATTCCCACCCACGTCAATTCCACTCTCTCCTATGAGCAGAAACCCAACCCCGACCGCTTGCGCAATATGGTCAGCGATATGCTTTCGGCGGGTGGCTTTGCCGAGGTGATGAACAACTCGCTCTCCAAGAGTGGCTACTACGAGGGCTCGGCTCTCTTCCCCGCTGAGAACTGCGTGAAGATTATGAACCCCCTGAGTGCCGACTTGGGTGTTATGCGCCAGACTCTGCTCTTCGGACTTATGGAGGTGGTGCAACTCAACGTGAACCACAAGGCCCAGAGCGTGAAGGTCTATGAGTTTGGTAACACCTACTCCTACAACGCCGAGCGCAAAGAGGAGGGTGGCTTGGCTCCCTACTCGGAGGGTATGCACTTGGCTGTGGCCGTTGCGGGTGCCCACACTGCCCAGTCGTGGAACAGCAAGGGCGAGCAGACCGACTTCTTCCGCCTCAAGGCTGTGGCCGAGAAACTCCTGCGCCGCTTCGGTATGGACATCTACACCCTGCGTAGCGAGCCCCTTGCCAACGAGTGCTTCTCGGAGGGTTTGAGCCTCAAAGCCGGCAACAAGGAGCTACTTTATGTGGGTGCCGTGTCGCCCGCACTGCGCAAGAAATTCGACCTCAAGGGGGAGGTCTACTATATGGACGTGGACTTTGACACCCTCGTTAAGTTCACCCGCAAACACAAGGTGGCCGCCAAGGAGTTGGCCAAATTCCCCGCAGTGAAGAGGGACCTCGCACTGCTTGTGAACGAGAGTGTTTCGTATGCCGAGTTGAGGCAGATTGCCTTCCAGACCGAGAAGAAATTGCTCAAGGATGTGAGCCTCTTTGATGTCTACACGGGCGACAAGTTGGAGGCCGGTAAGAAGTCCTACGCCCTCGGCTTTGTGTTGCAGGACGAGAGCCGCACGCTGGACGATAAGACCATCGACAACACGATGAATCGCCTGATTGACGCCTTTGCCAAGAAGGCAGGTGCCACCATTAGGTAGTGAATAGTATGGAGGTCTTAAATTGTGGGGCGAACCGTGCTACGAGGGATATGTTTACACGCCGGATAAATACATTCAGACGGAAGTTGGTTTCTATGTTGGTACAAGCGTAACCTTCTAAAAAGGGACCCCAAAAACAGGATACCCAAACAACAAGCGGCCTCCCAACGATGGGAGGCCGCTTGTTGTTATACAACTTCTAACCTATCGCAGTAGTTCGTTAGGCCTTCTTCTTGCCAAAGACAAACTGCGAGGAGATTTCCCTGTAGTTGTGTACACGCTCAATCACATCGGCCAACATATCGGCCACGCTGAGCACGGTGAACTTGGAGGTGTCTTTGTCGGTGCGCAAGGGGAGGGTGTCGGTTACGATAACCTCGGTGAGTGCGCTCTCGGCAATGCGCTCATAGGCGGGACCACTCAACACGGGGTGGGTGATGACGGCCCTGACGCTCGCTGCGCCCATCTCCATAAACATACCTGCTGCCTTGGTGAGGGTACCTGCGGTATCAACCATATCGTCAAAGATGAGAATATCCCTATCCTTAACCTCGCCAATGGCGGTCATTGTACCTACCACGTTGGGCCTCTCACGATGCTTGTGGCAGATTACCAGCGGAGCCTCAAGGTAGGAGGCGTAGCTGTTGGCCCTCTTGGCACCACCGATGTCGGGAGTAGCCACCGAAAGCTTCTCCAAGTGCATATTCTTGATGTAGGGGACAAACACCTTTGAAGCGTAGACGTGGTCCACGGGGATGTCGAAGAAACCCTGAATCTGGTCGGCGTGGAGGTCGATGGTGATAACCCTGTCGCAACCTGCGGCCGAGAGAAGGTTGGCTACCAACTTGGCACCAATGGGCACCCTTGGGCGGTCCTTGCGGTCCTGACGAGCCCAACCGAAGTAGGGCATAACTGCCACCACCATATGTGCCGAAGCCCTGCGTGCTGCATCAATGGTGAGCAACAACTCCATAAGGTTTTCTGCTGGGGGAGGGGTGGATTGAACGATGAACACGGTGCAACCGCGGATGCTCTCGTTGAATGCGGGCTGGAATTCGCCATCGCTAAATCTGCTGACAGTCAGGTCGCCAAGTTCCACGCCGTAGCTCTTGGCAATCTTTGCGGCCACAGCCTCGGAGCCGGTGCAAGCAAAGATTTTAAGTTTATGAATAGCCATTTGTGTGTTTGTGGGTTAATTGTAATGCAAATTTAGGACCTATTTGGTAAATATGCAATTTTACTCTGCCGATTTATCAACATTCGCCAAACATTCTGCAACAAAACCAAGAATTTCCTCCCTGCCGCGACCTTTGGAAGAGGAGGTGGCAAACATCGGGGGCAACTCCTCCCACCACTCCGAGAGTGCTTTGCGGTAGGCTTCGATGTTGAGGTTGGTCTGTCGTTGGCTCTGCTTGTCGGTCTTGGTGAAAACCACCCCAAAGGGTATGCCCTCACGGCCGAGTAGTTGCATAAAGTCGAGGTCAATCTTCATCGGTGCGTGGCGACTATCTACCAACACGAACAGGAAGTAGAGCCCTTTGGCCTTGGTAACGTAGTCGGTGATGATGGTGGCAAACTCCTTGCGCACGCTCTGCGAGGTGCGGGCATAGCCATAGCCGGGCAAGTCCACCAGCCACCACCTCTCATCGCACAAGAAGTGGTTGATGAGTTTGGTCTTGCCGGGGGTGGCCGACACCTTGGCTATCTTGCTCTCGGTGAGCATATTGATAAGCGAAGATTTGCCCACGTTGCTCCTGCCGATGAAGGCAAACTCAGGCTTGCCGTGGTCGGGTATCTGGGATAGTTTTGAACTGCTGAATTTGAATACTGCTTTCATATTCCGCTGAGGTGCTCTGTTTTTTTTCGTGCGGCACAAAGGTACAAAATTGTTTTTGATTTTGCCACGCTCTTGGCTGTTGGGCAAGGATTTTGCGATGTGAAGGGGTGTAAATCAAAAACCTTTTGCGTTATGAAAAAGTCCATAGTAATTGTTGGTGCTGCCATTGTTGCCGCACTTGCCACGGTGCCCTTGGTTGTTACGGGCATCCGTTCCACCTCCACTCCCACCGAGGCCCCTGCCGACCAACGCCACGAGCGTGAACTTAGCGAAAAACATCGTGAACGCATCGCCCGCCGCAAGGCCCGCCAAGCGGCCTATGAGCGATTTATCGACTCCACGGTGCTCTCCCACAACTTTGTGTTCAACCCCTCAATGTTCAACGTGGAGCCTGCGGGTGGCAGCCACCTCATCAGCAACCCCAATGCCGAACTTGCCATCTACTCCGATTGGGCCGACATCTGCCTGCCCTACTATCGTGGCTTTGTGCCCCCATATAGGCTTGCGGTGGTCAATACGATTGTAACCTCACTCAATGGCTACACCACGGTGCAGACCGATGATGGGTGGACTGTGAGTTTCGACTCGTGGCTCTACTCGGGCAACGAGTATACCTTCACGCTCCAAATCTACTCCTCCACAGGCGGTGCGCAGTTGCAAATGAGTTCCAACTTCTATCCCACCACCACCTATTGGGGCTCCATCAGCGCAGTACACTGACGGGGCGAAAGAGTAATTGATAATTAGTAAATAGTAAATAGTAAATAGTAAATATTTGTTTATCACTCTTATCACTCCTATTTAACTACTCACAAACCACTCCGTGGCCGATGGCGGTGGGCAATACCCACACCACTCTGCCACGGTGGTTTTTCTTGTCGTGGCCCATTGAGGCGAGCAGAGCCTCCTCGGGCAGGTCGGTAGAGGTGGGCAATCCATATCGCTCCAGCACCGCCACGATGCGGCGCAGGTCGCCCTCGCCCAGTAGTGCCTTATCCACAGCCATTTGGGCTGCACGCACAAGGCCTATGGCCACCGCTTCGCCGTGGGTGTAGTCGTGGGTAAGGCTCTCAATGGCGTGGGCGAGGGTGTGTCCGAGGTTGAGTTTGCGGCGCTCGCCACCCTCCAACAAATCGCGCTGCACGATGTCGCACTTGACTGCCGCAGCACGGCGCACCACCTCGGCGAAGAGTGTCGTGTTACCCCTCAGACTCTCAATATCGTTCTGCTCGCACAACTCAAAGAGGGCGCTGTCGCCAATGATGGCGGTTTTGACCACCTCGGCCATACCGGAGCGCAACTCCCTCGGTCCAAGAGTGTTGAGTAAGGCCACATCGCACACCACAAAGGATGCGGGCGCAAAGCAACCGACCATATTTTTGTAGCCCCCGAAGTTCACTCCACACTTGCCCCCAATGGTTGCATCCACCTGTGCCAGCAGGGTGGTGGGCACAAGTCCGAAGCCCACACCACGCATATAGGTGGCCGCCACAAAGCCCACAAGGTCGGTGGTTATGCCACCGCCAATGCCGAGCAGAAAGGTGCTCCTGTCGGCTCCCATTTGCACCAAACGCTCCCAAAGGGTGGATGCGGTTGCAAGGCTCTTGTTCTCCTCCGAGGCGTCAATCAGAATGACCTCCTCCAAGCCCAACTCTGCGCACACACGCTCCACATTGCGGTCGGCCACAGCCACCACTCTTGCCCCCTGTGGGAGCAGTTCGGGGAGCAAATCCTTGGCTCTCCCCACGCACACTCGGCTGCTTAGAGTGTGGGCAAAATTGATTTTGAGTTCTTCGTGCATAAAAAACATACTTTTTATTTTATACAAAGGTAGCACAAAACGGCATAAATTACTACCTTTGTGGCCGTAAAAATAAAGAGAACTCAGAGAAAGAAGATGCAGAAACTACGCAACATCGCAATTATCGCACACGTGGACCACGGAAAAACAACCCTCGTGGACAAGATGATTCTTCAAGCCAACCTCATTCGCAATCAGGAGGCAAGCGGTACGCTTGTGCTTGACAACAACGACCTTGAGAGGGAGCGCGGCATTACCATTTTGTCCAAAAACGTGTCGGTAATCTACAAGGACTACAAGATTAACATCATAGACACCCCCGGACACTCCGACTTTGGTGGAGAGGTTGAGAGGGTGCTCAATATGGCCGATGGTGTCATCCTGCTGGTAGACGCCTTTGAGGGCACAATGCCCCAGACCCGCTTTGTGCTCCAAAAGGCACTTGCGCTGGGTAAGAAACCTATCGTGGTGGTGAACAAGGTGGACAAGCCCAACTGCCGCCCCGACTTTGTGTATGAGCAGGTGTTTGACCTGATGTTCTCGCTCGATGCCAACGAGGAGCAGCTTGACTTCAAGGTCATCTACGGTAGTGCCAAGCAGGGCTGGATGTCCCACACCTACAAGGAGAAAACCAACTCCATTACCCCGCTGTTGGACACCATCATTGACGAAATCCCCGAGCCTGCGAAGGTGGAGGGTACACCGCAGATGCTCATTACTTCGCTTGAGTACTCGCCCTATTTGGGCCGTATCGCTGTGGGCAAACTCACCCGTGGTACGCTTCGCTCGGGTATGAACGTAACCCTCGCCAAGCGCGATGGCAAAACCCTTGTGAAGAGCAAAATCAAGGACCTGATGGTCTTTGAGGGCCTTGGTAAGGCTAAGGCCGAGCAGGTGGAGTGTGGCGAGATTTGCGCCCTTGTGGGTATTGACGGATTTGAGATTGGCGACACCATTTGCGACTTTGAGAACCCCGAGCCGCTGCCCCCAATCACCATTGACGAGCCCACGATGAGTATGCTCTTTACCATCAACGACTCGCCCTTCTTCGGCAAGGATGGCAAGTTTGTTACCAGTCGCCACATCAAGGAGCGTTTGGATAAGGAGTTGGAGAAAAACCTCGCTCTGCGTGTGCAGCAGGGCGATAGTGCCGACAAGTTCATTGTCTACGGCCGTGGTGTGTTGCACCTCTCGGTGCTTATTGAGACGATGCGCCGCGAGGGCTACGAACTCCAAGTGGGCCAGCCCAAGGTGCTCTTCAAGGAGATTGACGGTGTGAAGTGTGAGCCCGTGGAGGAACTTACCATTGACGTGCCCGATGACTACTCGGGTAAGGCCATTGAACTTGCCACCAAACGTAAGGGCACACTGCGTAATATGGAGTCGCGCAACGAGCGCACAAGGCTTGAGTTCGACATTCCTTCAAGGGGTATCATCGGTCTGAGGAGCAACCTTCTGACCGCCACCGCAGGCGAGGCCATTATGGCCCACCGCCTGAAAGGCTTTGAGCCCTACAAGGGCGAGATTGAGATGCGCTCGGTGGGCTCACTGGTGGCTATGGAGACAGGTCAGGCCTACGCCTATGCGCTGGGTAAGGTGCAGGATAGGGGCCGCTTCTTTGTGGAGCCGGGCGATGAAATCTACTGCGGTCAGGTTGTGGGCGAGAACACCCGTGAGAACGACATCTGCCTCAACCTCACCAAGAGTAAGAAACTGACCAATATGCGTGCCAGCGGCTCGGATGAGAAGATTGTCCTTGCTCCTGCCGTGAAATTCTCGTTGGAGGAGGCTTTGGAGTATATCCGCGAGGATGAATATGTGGAAATTACGCCGAAGTTTATGCGTATGCGCAAGATTCTATTGAGTGAGATAGACCGCAAGAGGGCCGAGAAGGCACAACAATAGAAAAAAGGCTTCAACACACGGTTGAAGCCTTTTTTTAATTAGTAATTAGTAAAGAGTAATTAGTAAATAATTTTTCTCTACGTTTGGGAGCACCACTCCAAGTACTCCTCCCCTACGATCGGGGAGGCCGGGAGGGGTGGTCGAAATTGCTGACAGCGGCTTTGCCGCAGAGTTAGAGTAAAGAATAAATAGTAATTAGTAAATAGTAATTAGTAAATATTTTTTCCTATTACTCCTATTCCTCCTAAAAAAGAACAGCCTTCCGACTACTCTTTGTGGTTGAGTTGGAATTTAACCCTCTTGGTGGCTTTGCCTTGATACCAACCGTGCTCGCCTTTGTCCTTGTAGTCTTTGGAGTCGATGAGCACAAATGCGTTGGCGGCCTCAAACTCGCCACCATTCTCCGCTCCGTCTACATCGGTGGCACTCACTTTAAACTCTCCCGTGGGCCAAGTCTTGAAGTCGAGCACACACTTGCCATCCTCCCCCGTCAATGCGGTGGTGATGTCGGATACACCATAAGGGTGCTCTACTGGAGTGCTCACCTCAATACCCTTGATGGGCTTACCATCCTCATCTACAACCTCTGCATTAAAGACATAGGCGGCACTCGGCTGACCATACATACAGACCGCACCTCCGCCACCAATTTCGCTGAGAGCCTCACACGAGGTGGCTGCTGTGGAAAATCCCAACATCGCCAACAGTTGGGCCTTACGTTTCGTTTTCATAGACTTTTGTAGGTTTTGTATCTCTCTATTCTTCTTTCTTCTCGAGTTGGAACTTCACGGGGATAACCAATTTGCTATCCTTGACTGCCCACTCTGCCTCCGAAAAAATAAAGGCGTGGGCTGTTCGGAAGTCGCCTCCGTTCTGTGTACCATCCAAATCTTCTGCCACAACCTTCAACTCCTCGTAGTCGGCAGCGGTTTCTGCGGGGATGTTGAAGCGACACTTACCAAAGAAGTCCGTTTGGTGCCGTGCCAGAGTGTCGGGTTGCTCGGCCTTCATATTGACAACGCTGATGTGGATGTCGTTCAGATAGCCTCCCTTTTGGTCGGTTACACTCACCTCAAAATTGTAGCCATCGAAGTGGCTTTCTTCTAAATCGGGTATAGGAGGACCATACATCACTTCTCCATAGCCACAGGCTGTTGCTGCGGCCGAATAACCGAGCAATGCCAAGCACTTGTTCACAAAACTCCTTTTCATAGCAGAGGGGGGGGTGTTTTAAGTGTATGATGTACAAATATATAAAAAAGTTGCACGCCGTGCAACTTTTTTATACATTTTGTTGAAATATCACTCTTGGGGTCCTTAAAGCCCTTAAAGCCTCTAAAAAGGCATCATATCCCTATTCTCGTGGCAGGGTGGCGAGTGCTGCGTTCAGGCGGCGGAGGGTCTCCTCCTTGCCCAACACGGCACACATATCATACATACCAAACCCTTTGGGCTCGCCAACGATACAGAGCCTCCAAGCGTTCATCACAAGGCCCATACCAATCTGGTTGGCGGCAATCCACTCGCCACACACCTTCTCCAAATTCTCGGTGGTGAACTCCTCAATGCCCTCCAACAAAGCCTTCAACTCGCCCATAATGCGGGGTGCATCGGGTTTCCAATACTTCTTGGTGGCCTTCTCATCGTAGGCTGCGGGGGCCTCAAAGAGGAACGAAGAGAGCGACCAAAACTCCTCGGGGAAGGTAGCCCTCATCTTGATTTGGGCCACGATGCGGAGAGCCTTCTCACGCTCGATGTTGATGCCACGCTCGGCGAGTTGTGCGGTGTAAATGTCGGCCAACTCCTCGTTGTCGCGCGTGTGCATATACTGTGCGTTGAACCAATGTGCCTTGTCGGGGCTAAATCGTGCACCCGACTTGCCAACCCTCTCCAACGAGAAGGCCTCAATCAGCTCGTTCATAGAGAAAATCTCCTGCTCGGTGCCGGGATTCCAGCCCAGCAGGGCCAACATATTGATGAATGCCTCGGGGAAATAGCCATCCTCACGATAGCCCCTCGACACCTCGCCACTCGGAGCCACAAAGCGCAGTGGGAACACGGGGAAGCCGAGTTTGTCGCCATCACGCTTGCTCAACTTGCCCTGACCTGTGGGCTTGAGCAGCAGCGGAAGGTGTGCAAATTCGGGACGGCTCTCCTCCCAACCGAAGGCACGGTAGAGCAGGTAGTGCAGGGGCAACGAGGGCAACCACTCCTCGCCACGAATCACGTGGCTGATTTCCATCAGATGGTCGTCTACGATGTTTGCAAGGTGGTAGGTGGGCAGTTGGTCGGCCGACTTGTAGAGCACCTTATCATCAAGGGTGGAGGTGTTCATCTCCACGTGGCCACGAATGAGGTCGTCCATCTTCACCACCTCGTTTTCGGGCATCTTGAAGCGGATAACCCACTGGTCGCCACGAGCCTTGCGCTCCTCAACCTCCTCGGCCGACAGGCGCAGCGAGGTGGCGAGTTGCTCCCTCACGGCGTGGTTGTAGCAGAATGTTTCGCCCTTGGCCTCCAACTCGGCACGCAGGGTGTTGAGCTCCTCGGGGGTGTCAAATGCGTAGTAGGCGTTGCCACTCTCCACGAGTTGCAGTGCATATTTGAGGTAAATCTCTTTGCGCTCGCTCTGGCGGTAGGGGGCGTGGGGGCCACCCTCACGTACTCCCTCGTCAATCTTGATGCCGCACCACTCAAGCGACTCCATAATGTACTCCTCGGCTCCGGGCACATAGCGTGTGGAGTCGGTGTCCTCAATGCGGAGGATGAAATCGCCACCCCTCTGGCGGGCAAAGAGGTAGTTGTAGAGTGCGGTGCGCACACCGCCAATGTGGAGTGCGCCGGTGGGTGATGGCGCAAACCTAACCCTTACTTTTTTGTCCATAGGATTGTATAGTTTTTGAATATTACTTTATTTTTTTCCTGATACTACTACACGTTGAAGAGGAAGTGCATAATGTCGCCATCCTGCACCACATACTCCTTGCCCTCAATGCCGATTTTGCCAGCCTCGCGACAAGCCTTCTCGCTACCGAGCGACACATAGTCGTCATACTTGATTACCTCCGCACGGATGAAACCACGCTCAAAGTCGCTGTGGATGACACCCGCAGCCTGAGGAGCCTTGAAGCCCTTGGTGTAGGTCCAAGCCCTCGACTCATCGGCACCGGTGGTGAAGAATGTTTCAAGGCCCAGCAGAGCATAGGCGGCCTTAATCAGACGGCTCACGCCCGACTCCTCAATGCCCAACTCTTCAAGGAAAATCTGCCTCTCCTCGTAACTGTCCAACTCGGCGATGTCGGCCTCGGTGGCAGCGGCCACAACGAGCAACTCGGCGTTCTCCTCCTTGATGGCCTCACGCACGGCATCCACATAGGCATTGCCACCTGTGATGCTGCCCTCGTCTACGTTGCACACATAGAGCACGGGTTTGTTGGTGAGCAGGCAGAGTTCGTTCACAAAGCGGAAGTCCTCCTTGTTGTCAATCTCCACGGTGCGTGCAGCCTTACCCTGCTCGATGGCCTCCTTATAGCGGCACAAAATCTCATACTGACGCTTGGCGTTCTTGTCGCCTGCGGCAGCCTGCTTCTGGGTCTTACCGATGCGCCCCTCCACCGTTTCGAGGTCTTTGAGGAGGAGTTCGGTGTCGATGATTTCTTTGTCCCTCACGGGGTTTACGGTGCCGTCTACGTGGGTGATGTTCTCGTCATCAAAGCAGCGCAACACGTGGATGATAGCATCGGTGTTGCGAATGTTGGCCAAAAACTTGTTGCCCAAGCCCTCGCCTTTGGATGCGCCCTTAACGAGGCCTGCGATGTCCACAATCTCAATGGTTGTGGGGATAACTCGCTTGGGGTTGTCAATTTCGGCCAGACGGGTGAGCCTCTGGTCGGGCACGGTGATTACGCCCACGTTGGGGTCGATTGTGCAGAAGGGAAAGTTTGCTGCCTGTGCCTTTGCGTTGGACAAGCAGTTGAAAAGGGTGCTCTTGCCCACATTGGGCAGGCCCACTATGCCGCATTGTAATGCCATAGGAATTGTTCAATTTTACATATTATGGCGCAAAGATAACCTATATCTCTGGAAAAATCTAACGAATGAGGGGAAATAATGATGGCAGCACTGGTGTTCAATGACTTATGAGGACTTTTGATGAAAGCCTCGCCGATGCAAAAG
>JAFQNC010000030.1 GCA_017396085.1 Tidjanibacter sp.
AATTGAGAATTGAGAATTGAGAATTGAGAAAGTTGCGAGAATTGACAAAACAAAGTTTTGTCTAAAATGCTCCCGCTCGGCACAGGCGTTGCCTGTTTTGTGTAGATGTTGGGATTGCACTCTTTCGAGCCTTTGGATGCCAGCACGTAGCCTTTGCGCTCGCTTACTCGCATTTGCGAGAATTGAGAATTTTCCCTAAGGTCCTTAAAGCCCTTAAAGCCCTTCAGAAAAAAAATATTTACTAATTACTCTTTACTAATTACTCTTTACCAATTCACTCCCCAACCCTCACCTCGTCAATGTAGCACTTGGAAGGGCAGGTGAGGACTATTTTGAGGTGCTTCACGCCATCGGTTTTGCGGAACAGGAGGAGTTCTTTCACCCACGCATCGTGGCGATTGTTGGGCCACGCATAGGGCTGCTCCACGGCCAGCAGGGTGTAGTCCACCCCATCGGCCGAGCCATAGAGAGCCACCCTCTCGGGTAGGCAAACGCCCTCGGGCACGTAGTTGAGCGCACCGAGGTGCAGGGCCACGCGGTCGGTTGCCTCCGCAAGAGTAACCTCAAAGTGGTGCTCTCCCTTGGGTAGCCTTATCCACCCCTCGTGGGCGGTGTCCTCATCGGCCAACACCCCGTCTACCAGTCGTGGCTCCGAGCAGTGGGCAATCGGCAAACACTCCTCGCCGCTTACCCTCAGGGGGCGGCGGAACATATCCCACAGTGCATACTCCTTTGCGGCCCTCACCGAGAGGTCGGGCTGACCGAGAGCGTAGGTGGAGCCCTCTTGGTCGAAAATTCCGCACATCATAAACGACACAATGCGTTCCACGCCCGCCTCGCTTGCAGCCTCCAATTGGGCCACAAACCTCTCGGGTGCAGCCGGAATGAGTGCCGAGGTGCGGTCGTTGGTGCCTCGCTCCCAAGTGAAACTCTCGCAGTTGGCCCACATCTCAATGGGGAGTGTGGAGTGTATGGCAGCCAAGCGTCTCCAATTCTCACGCAGTCGGGGCAGCGGGAAACGCTCCCTCACACATCCCACCTCGTCTTGATAGGCAATGATGTCCACCTTCAGGCGACCGATTTGGCGTGCGTAGTTGGGGTGCGAGAAGTCGGAGTTGAAAATTCCATAGGGCGAAATGAGTATCTTGGCCTCGGGAGTAAGCCCTCGGGCACGCTCGGTGAGGGCATTTACGGCCTCCACAGCATAGTCGGTGAGCACCGGACCCAAGCAGTCCTCCACGGGCAGGTACCACCCATAGAAAGCCTTGTGGGAGCCAAAGAGTTCGGCCAACTCGGCCATCATATCCATTTGTCGTTGCTTGATACGCGGGATACGCAGGTTGTCGTCTTGATTTTCGGCCCAGCCGGTGCTCATAAAGACCTTCATATCGTGCTCGGCCGCAGCATCCATAATGGCTTCCACGGGGCTCTTGCGCCCATCGGGATAGTGGTGGGGCATAAGTCGTGAGGGATAGAAGGCGAGCCCATCGTTGGCCACCGCCATAAAGATGAGGTACTCCATACCCATAGCGTTCATTTCGGCCACCTTCTCGGCCCAAAGTTCGGGGCTGGTCATATCCACCCCCGCAGGGTTGGTATAGCGGTTGCGCACATCTTGGTAGGCGAGGTTGATGAAGGTGCCGGTTACGGGTTTAATATTGCCTCCCCAAACCATTGAGGCACAAGCAAACAGGCAGAAAATCGAGATTAAAAAACGTTTCATAGCATTTTGTGGTTTGCCACAAAGGTAGTGCATTTTGTAAAAAAAAGTGTAACCTTTTTCCGCCATTGTGCCACTACCTTTGCACAAAAACACCAATGATTATGAAAAAAGTACCCATCATTACCCTCATCATCACCGTAGTGGCTCTTCTTCTGCTTGTTGGCAGTTGGTGGATTATCCAACGCCAGTGTAGCGAAAACCGCCGTCTGTCCGAGAGCAACCGCACCCTCGCCGAACAAAACCAAGCACTCGCCTCACGCCTCAACCATTCCGACCACCTCGTAGCCTCGCAGCGACTCTCCATAGGCCGTCTGCGGATGACCATCGGAGAGTTGGAAGAGTTGCGCCGAGAGGATGCCGAGCGCATCCGTGCCCTCGGTGTGGGCCTACGCAACGTGCGCACCTACACCCTCACCACCACCTCCACGTTGCTCGACACGCTCCTTGCCGCATCACCACAAAGCACTGTGGAAAAGGGAGTTAGGGCCGAGAGGTTGGCCGACAGCCTAAACTCCGAGCGATTGGCCGACAATCTGACCGACACCGCCATCCATTGGAGGGACCCTTGGGTGGACCTCTCCCTCACACCCCAACCCGATGGCTCCACACACCTCCACCTGCTCTGCCACGACACCCTCACACAGGTGGTCCACCGCATACCACACCGTTGGTGGATATTCCGTTGGGGCACCAAGGCCCTCCGCCAAGAGATTCGCTCCTCCAACCCACACACAAAGATTGTATTCTCCGAATACATAGAAATTGAAAATTGAAAATTGAAAATTTTGGTATCTTTGCGGTATGTTACTATTCTATGCACCCGACATAACCACACCCCTCTACACCCTTGACGAGGTGGAGAGTGGGCACTGCGTGAGAGTGTTGCGCCTGCGCGAGGGCGACACCCTCAACATTACCGATGGACGTGGCACCCTCTATGATGCCGAGGTGGTGGACCCCCACCCCAAGCGTTGCTCGGTGCGCATTGTGGCCGAGCACCACAACTGGGAGCAGAGGCCCTACACACTCACCGTGGCGGTGGCCCCCACCAAGAACATCGACCGCATCGAGTGGTTTGTGGAGAAGGCCACCGAGTGTGGCATCGACCGCATAATCCCCACCCTGTGCGACCACTCCGAGCGCAAGGTGGTCAAGGGCGAGCGACTCGACAAAATCGCCATCAGCGCAATGAAGCAGTCGCTCAAAGCCTACCTGCCACAGATTGACCCCCTCACACCCCTACGTGAGGTGTTGGCAATGCCATTTGAGGGTACCAAACTCATCGCCCACTGCGAGGAGGGGCTCCCGAGGGTGTTCATCGGTGAGGAGTTGCGCAAGGGGGAGAACGTGTTGGTGCTGATTGGCCCCGAGGGCGACTTCAGCCCCGAGGAGATTGCTCTGGCAAGGGAGCAGGGCTTCCGAGAGGTAAGCCTCGGTGAGTGCCGACTGCGCACCGAAACCGCCGCCCTCGCCGCCGCAATGTTCACCGCATTTGTAAATAGTAATTAGTAAAGAGTAATTAGTAAATTGTCTTTAAGGACTTTAGGGAAAATTTTTCAATTTATTTTGGCTTCTTTGTTTGACATATTTTGGTCGTTTCTGAAAATCGGTGCTTTCACCTTCGGTGGAGGCTATGCGATGATACCACTCATTGAGGCCGAGATGATACAAAAGCGGGGGTGGCTCACACGCGAGGAGTTCATCAACCAACTAACTCTTGCACAGAGTATTCCGGGGCCCATTGCACTCAACACGGCCGTCTTTGTGGGCTACAAAACAAGGGGCGTAAAAGGTGCCCTTGCAGCCCTCGTGGGGGTGGTCATTCCCTCCTTCACAATCATCCTGCTGATTGCGCTCTACTTCACCGACTTCAAGGACAACCCCACCGTGGCTGCCGCCTTCAAGGGTATGAGGCCCGCAGTGGTGGCACTCATTGCCGCCCCCATCATAAATATGGCGCGCGGTATGGGGTGGTGGAAGATTGGCATTGCACTCGGTGCGGCTGTGGTGATATGGCTGCTGGGTGTATCGCCCATACTATTTATAATAATAGGTGCCGCCGTTGGCATCGGCTGGTCGTTCCGCCCCGAGGGTGCAAGGGGTAGCAAGCAGGAGCGAGGAAAGGAGGATGGGGAGCAATGATTTACCTGCAACTACTCCTCTCGTACCTCAAAATCGGCTTCTTCGGCTTTGGCGGTGGCTATGCGATGATTTCGCTCATCTACAACGAGATAGTCGTGCAGCACGGCTGGCTCACTGCGGCCGAGATGGCCGATGTGGCCGCCATATCGCAGATGACCCCCGGCCCCATTGCCATCAACTGCGCCACCTATGTGGGCTACTCCGTTACGGGCACCGTGTGGGGCTCGGTGGTGGCCACACTGGCGGTGTGTCTGCCCTCGCTCACGCTGATGATGTTGGCCACCCGTTTCTACCTCAAACTCCACGCCAACAAGCACTTTGCGGGCGCTATGGAGGGTATGAAACCAATGATGATTGGCCTAATTCTCTCCTCGGCCCTAATGCTCTTTGGGCCCGAGACCTTCATTGATTGGAAGAGTTGGCTCATCTTTGGTGGCTGCTTTGTGGCCTCGGTGCGCAAGGTGAACCCCATCCTACTCATTGTGCTCTCGGCCGTGGCCGGCATTGTACTCTATTAAGGGGCACATTGGCACGAGTTTTGCTCCTTTGTGGGGTGAACTGTGCGTTAAGGCAGAGTAGGCTAAATGTGAAAAAACTCGTGTTTGATTTGGATATTAGGGGAAAATACTCTATCTTGCGCACAGTTTCAATTAAACTTTTTGTTTCACTAAAATTCATTTTTGCCTATCGAGAAATATCTACTCTAAACCAACAAAAAATATGTAGAGTATGATACGAAATTCTGTCAGTGGTGTGAGCAGCGACCAAGAGTTGCTCAACGCCTATCTCGCAGGCAACAATCAGGCTATTTCCCAACTCATCGAAAGGCACCGCAGGCGTGTCTACGACTATGTGTACATTATGGTCAAGGACCCCGAGGTGGCCGAGGATATTTGTCAGGAGACCTTTGTCAAGGCAGTGAGGGTAATCGAGCAGGGCCGCTATACGGACAATGGTAGGTTCCTCTCGTGGGTGATGCGAATCGCCCACAATCAGGTCATCGACCACTTCCGAGCCCAAAAGAAGGTGCAGGTTACCAACGAAAGCGAAGCCGGCTACGACATCATCGGCACCCAACGATTGAGCGAAGGCTCCGTGGAGGACCAGATTGTCAGAGAACAAATCGAGGCCGACCTGCGCAAACTGATTGACAAGTTGCCCACCGAGCAGAGCGAGGTGGTCAAGATGCGCTACTATGGGGGCCTCTCCTTCAAGGAGATAGCCGAACAAACCGAGGTTAGCATCAACACCGCACTCGGCCGTATGCGCTATGCACTGACAAACCTCCGCAAGATGATTAAGGAAAATAAAATGATTTTGTCCTGACGTGATGCAATAAACCCACGGCACGGTGCGTTATCTATTCAGATTAACCACAAAAAACGCATTTGCCTATGGGAGAATTGGACTACAGTGAAAAGCAAAACTGTTTGTCGGGCAATGATGAGGAGTTGTTCCTCGAACACGTGGTGTGTGGAGAGCACGAGTTGCTCTACCTGGACACTTGCCTGCGTGAGATATTTGCCCAAACAGTGAATTAGGTGTTAGAGAAGTTTGATTGGGACGAGGAAGCCGTGAGGCCTCCTCGTCTTTTTTATGTATGGTGCGACCTACCGCCACTGGGGCCGACTGGGACTACTGGGGCTACTAAGGCTTTAAGGGCTTTAAGGACTTTAATGGCCTTAAGGCCTTTAGGGAAAATTCTCAATTCTCAATTCTCAATTTTGAGGCCCCTCTCTATTTCAGTCTGGCGAGCACAGCGGTGAGATGGCGCCAGAATTTGTCTACCGTGGCAATCTCCAATCGCTCATCGGGCGAGTGTACGCCACGCAGGGTGGGACCAAACGACACCATCTCCAAGTGGGGGTATTTCTCCAAAAAGAGGCCACACTCAAGTCCTGCGTGTATGGCCCTCACAACAGGTTCTTTATCAAAGAGTTCCACATAGGTATCCACACACACTTCAAGCAACTCGCTATTGGGGTTAGGAGCCCAGCCCGGGTAGCCATCGCCGTGCCAAACCTCGGCACCTGCAAGGCGGTAGATGGCCTCCACGGTGTGGGCTGCATCCCACTTGGCACTCTCCACCGAGGAGCGTTGGGAGGATACCACGGCAATCTTACCCTCGGGTTGGAATTTGACCGATGCGAGGTTGGTGGAGGTCTCCACAAGGCCCGGCATTGCGTGGCTCATTGCAAGCACGCCGTTGGCCACGCCCACAAGCGAGAGCAGCAGCCCGCGTTGGGTGGTGTGGTCGATGACCATCTGCGGTGCCTGCTCGCACTCATCGGCGTGAATCCAGAAGCCCTCATCGGAGTATTGGAGTTCGGCCGCAACCTCGTCTGCAAAAGCAACATAACGCTCGGCAAAGGGGTGCAGGTTTTCCTCGGGCACACCCACCACAGCCACAGCCTCACGCGGTATGGCATTACGCAGATTGCCACCATTAAAGTCGGCCAAGCGGAGGTCCCAGCGGTCGGTTGCTTCGGCCAGCAAGCGGGCCAAAATCTTGTTGGAGTTGCCGAGCCCATCGTTGATGTTGTCGCCGGAGTGTCCACCTTTGAGACCACCCACCTCTATGCGCATCCAGCGGTAGCCCTCGGGGGCGGGCTCGGGGATGTAGGTGAAGGTTGCGATGGTGTCCACACCGCCCGCACAACCGATGAAAATCTCGCCCTCGTCTTCGGAGTCGAGGTTGAGCAGATACTTACCCGTGAGCATATCGGGAGCGAGGTTGAAGGCACCCGTGAGTCCCGTCTCCTCATCCACTGTGAAGAGCGCCTCAATGGCGGGGTGAGCGAGCGACTCGTCCACCAACACGGCCAACGCTGCGGCCATACCGATACCGCAATCGGCACCGAGAGTGGTACCCTTTGCCTTCACCCAACCGCCATCAATGTAGGCCTCAATGGGGTCGGTCATAAAGTCGTGCTCCACATCGCTGTTTTTCTCGCACACCATATCCGTATGAGCCTGAAGCACAACTGTTTCGGCATCCTCATAGCCCTCGGTTGCGGGCTTGCGGATAACCACATTGCCGGCCTCATCAACCTTGTAGTCAAGGCTGTGGCGGGTGGCAAACTCCACCAAGTAGGCGGTGATTTTTTCTTCGTGTTTCGAGGGGCGAGGTACTCGTGTAATCTCGTCAAAAATCTGCCACACAAGGGCAGGCGAAAGGTTTGAAAGTTCAGACATAAAATGTGTATTATTAAAATTTTTTAATATCTCCACTTGTGGCACCCCCGACATTGCCCACCGAGGGAGTTCCCCTGTGGGTGCAAAAAGTTTGCCTTTGGGGTGCAAAAAGATTGCCTTCGGAGTGTAAAGGTAGGAAAAAGTTTTGTAATTTTGTGGCACAAACCTCATCAAGAGAAAAATTTGCACCCTATGAGAATCGGCTTTGGATATGACGTACACGCTCTGGCAGAGGGACTTGACCTCGTGTTGGGCGGCGTGAAGGTACCCTCGCAGGTGGGCTGTGTGGCCCACTCCGATGGCGATGTGGCCATCCACGCCCTGTGTGATGCTCTGCTGGGTGCGCTTGCGTTGGGCGACATCGGCAAACTCTTTCCCGACACCGATGCAGCCTACAAGGGTATCGACAGCACCATCCTGCTGGAACGCACCATCGAACTCATCCACAAAGAGGGCTATGAGGTTGGCAATGTGGACATTACCATCGCCCTTCAAGCCCCCAAGTTACGCCCCTACATTGACCAAATGAGAGCCCGCTTGGCGGAGGTTATGGGTGTGGAGGTGGAGGCCGTCTCGGTGAAGGCCACCACCACGGAGAGGCTCGGTTTTGAGGGCCGAGGTGAGGGTGTGTCGGCCTACGCTGTGGTGCTTCTCAAGGGGAACATCTTGGAGAAAACGCTCTTCTCCTAATCACCCTTCCCATCAACTTTCCCGATTGTTAATAACTTTTTGCTGTTTTTGTTGGAACTATCCCGACAAAAGCTGTACCTTTACAAAGTATTTCATACTTTGTAACGAACTGCCCTTATGGATAACACCATCTACCACATACCCGCCTTGGCCGAGGAGTCGATGGAAGCCCTCGCAATCAACCCCGATGGGGTCTATGTGGACCTCACCTTTGGTGGCGGCGGACACTCACGCCTCATACTCGAAAGGCTCTCGCCCCAAGGAAGGCTCTACAGTTTCGACCAAGACGCCGATGCACAAGCCAACATCCCTGCCGACAGCAGGCTCCACTTTGTGGAGAGCAACTTCCGCTTTATGCGCAGCCAGTTGCGCCTGCGTGGTGTGGGCGATGGGCAGGTAGACGGTGTACTGGCCGACTTGGGCGTGTCGTCCCACCACTTCGACACCGCCGAGAGGGGTTTTTCGTTCAAGGCCGACCTTGGAGCACCGCTCGATATGAGGATGAACCGCAAGGCAGCCTTCACGGCCGCCACCCTTGTGAACACCTACGAGCAGGAGGCACTGGCCACGCTCCTTAGGGAGTATGGCGAGTTGGACACCACCTACAAAATCGCCGCCTGCATTGTGCGTGCGAGGGCCACAAAGGAGATTACCACCGTGGGCGACCTCGTGGAGGCGGTGGCCCCCTGCACCCCAAAGAAGGATGGCGCCAAGTTCCTCACCAAACTCTTTCAGGCATTGCGCATTGAGGTCAATGGCGAGATGGAAGCACTCAAAATGGCCCTTGAACAGAGCCTCAAAGTGTTGCGCCCCGGAGGTAGGTTGGCGGTTATTTCCTACCACTCGTTGGAGGACAGGCTTGTGAAGAACTTTGTCAGGTGCGGCAACTTTGAGGGCAAGGTGGAGAAGGACTTTTATGGCAACATCTCCACACCGTGGGAGGCCGTTAGCCGCAAGGCCATTGTGCCCACTGCCGAGGAGGTGGAGCGTAACCCCCGCAGCCGCAGTGCCAAACTCCGAGTGGCAGAGAAGAATTGAGAAAGTTGCGAGTAAGCGAGGGCAGAGGGTGCTTGCACACTTTGCCGAGCGAGAGCAACTAAAAGCCACCGAAGGTGGGTTAATTGAGAATTGAGAATTGAGAATTTTTCTCTAAAGTCCTTAAGGCCTTTAAGGCCCTTAAAGCCCAGCCAGCCCAGCCGGCCCGGCAGGCCCAAATATAAAAGAACAACAAAGCAAAACAACAATATGGCACTTTTCAGGCGACACAAAAAACACGAGTCAGAGGCCGAGCAGAGCCCGCAGGTGGTGTTCGAGGTAGACACCAAGCCCACCGGCGATACCAAACCTATGGGTAGCACCAATCCTATGGGCGACACAAAACCCACGGGCGACACCAAGCCGATGGGCCGTGTGGAGCCGATGGTGGGTAGTGCAAGGTCGGCAGGCATCATCAGGGGCAAAGGGCGTGGACGCACCCAAGATGAGCCCGCAAGCGACATCAAGCCCACCAGTGTGGTGAAGCCCGATGCCAAGATGGCCAAGTCCAAACGCCGCAAGGGTGCCGTAAAGGGGGTGCTCTCGGGCGAGGTGTTGGTCAGTTCGCCCGCCAAGAAGCACTACACCTTTGCTCTCTACTGCTGTCTGCTCATCATCCTCTATATGGGCTACGTGTTCAGCAGTCAGAGGTTGCAGAGGGAGCAGATTGAGTGTCGCATAGAGTTGCAAAAGAGACGTGCCAAGTCGCTCCTCTACTCCTCGGAGAAGATTAGCGCATCACGCCACAGCAACATCACCAGCGAGGTAGAAAAGAGAGGCATAAACATAAAAGAGTGGCCCACCCCACCCCAAGTAATCGGCAAGGATGAAACAAAAAAACACTAACATACACGACCCCAACCCGCACTCAATCAAGCGTAGTATTCAGCGTAGGGCCAAGTGGCTCTATGTAATCTTCTCGCTCCTTGCATTGGCGGTGTTTGTGCAGATTGTGCTCACGCAGTATGGGCCCAACGGTGCCGCCCTGCGCAACAAGTCGGAGGACCTGTGCTACACCACACGCAGGGTGCAGGGCAACCGTGGCAACATCTACGACCGCAACGGAGAGATTCTCTCCACCGACTCTCGCACCTACAACATACGCCTCGACTTGGCTGCCGAGCCCCTCTCCGATGAACTTTTCAACCGCCACGTGGGAGCCCTTGCCGACTCACTCGGCAGGATGTTCGGCAAACCCTCGGTCCACTACCGCACCCTGCTGGTGCAGACTCGCCAAAAGGCAGTGGAGAGTGGCGACACCGCAATGGTCAGGCTCCACGGCAAGGCCCACTATGCGGGCGCAAGATATAAACTCCTCGCCCGACACCTCAACCAGAGGGAGTATGACCGCCTGCGCACCTTCCCACTGATGGAGCGTAGGTATGGAATGATTGCCGAGGAGGAGAGGATGCGCTACAAGGTCTACGGCTCGCTGGCCGCCTACACCATATCGCAGGGTGTGGAGAAGGCCTACGACAGCCTACTGCGCTCAACCGATGGAGTGAACCGCTACGTAAAACTCGACAACCGCAACCGTTCATCGGTGCCCATCGTGGACAAAATCAACCGCCCCGCAACCAACGGGTGCGACATCATCACCACCATCGACATCAACCTTCAAGACGTGGTGGAGGGTGCCCTGCGCAAGCAACTCGCCGACAACAAGGCCCTCAGCGGTACGGCAGTGGTGGTGGAGTGCGCCACGGGCGAGATTAGGGCTATGGCCAACCTCACCCACCGCAAGAGTGGCGAGATTAACGATGACTTCAACTACGCCATACGTTGGCACGGAGCCCCCGGTTCCACCTTCAAGGGCATATCGCTGATGGCCCTGCTGGACGATGCAGGCGTGTCGAAGGATAGGTGGGTGGATTGTGGCAAGACGGGCAAGACCGTTATCAACGGGCTGACCATCACCGACACCCACGTGGTGGGTGCGGGCAAGAGTGGCAAGACCACCGTGAAGGGTATGTTTGTGGAGTCGTCAAACGTGGGCTTCGCAAAGGTGGTGTGCCAAAACTACGAGGATAGGCCCGAGAGGTGGGTGGAGTACATCCGCGGCATCGGGCTCGACAAGGTATCGAGCATTCAAAACATCCGTGGCTTGGGCTTCTACATCAAAGACCCCTCCACGTTCCACGATAGGGGCGGATGGTCCAAGACCACCCTCCCACAAACCGCCTATGGCTATGAGGTCAATATGACCCCAATGCAGACGCTGATGTTCTACAACGCCGTGGCCAACAACGGCCGCCTCATCACCCCCGTGCTGGTCAAGCAGGTGATGAACGAGGGCGAGGTGGTGCGTGAGTATACCACCGAGGTTGTCAATGAGCAGATTTGTTCGCCCACAGCGTTGGCCGACTTGCAGGAGTGTATGGAGGCAGTGGTGAGCCACGAGAGGGGCACGGGCAAGGCCCTTGCAAAGTTGCCCTTCAAGGTGGCAGGCAAGACCGGCACCGCACAGGTCATCCTCCCCAAGGAGATGTGGGGCCGCAATGCCTATGTTACCAAAGATGGCACAAGGCAGTATTTGGCCACCTTCGTAGGCTACTTCCCCGCCGATGCGCCAAAGTACACCTGCATCGTGTCGATTAAGACCGAGCGCAAGAGTGGCGAGGTGAAGTACTACACCGGTGCGGGTGTGTCGTTGCCCGTGTTCGGCGAGATTGCCGAGTATGTCTACACCCACGACCTTCAATGGGCCACACGTGCCGAGCGAGTGGCGGGTGCGGGCGTGCTCAAAAGTAAACCCATAGCAAGGAGCGTGGCCGATGTAGAGGCTGTGGACACCACCGAGGGTGGCGTGCCCAACGTGGTTGGTATGGGCCTAAGGGATGCGCTCTACGTGTTGGAGAGGGCGGGCCACAAGGTGCGCTTCAGTGGCAGTGGCACCGTGGTGAGCCAAACCACCAACGCAGAAGGAGAGGTGGAGTTGAGAATTCAAAATTGACAAAACGTTGTTTTGTCTAAAATGCTCCCGCTCGGCAGAGTCTGCAAGCAGCCTATGCGCTCGCTTACTCGCATTTGCCAAAATTCAAAATTCAAAATTAAGGGAAGAAAGAGAAAACTCACTAAAGTCCTTAAGGACCTTAAAGACCTTAAGGTCCATAAAGGCCCTATCCGCCCCAGAAGGCGCAGGTATTAAAAAAGATACTCAGAGGAGAATTGAGAATTGAGACTTGAGAATTGAGAAAATTTCCCCTCTAAGTCCCCCTCCCCTACGATAGGGGAGGTCGGGAGGGGTGGTCGTAATTGCGCTCGGCGGCCTCGCCGAGCAGGAGGTCGGGAGGGGTGGTCGTAATTGGTGACAGCGCCTTTAAGGCGCAGGTATTAAAAAAGATACCCGGAAAGTTAATTGAAGATTTAGACAAGAATAGGTAGATACTATGAAACTACAAGATATACTCAAAGGCGTGGAGGTGAGAGAGATTGTGGGCCCCGAGGAGGTGGAGGTCCGCTCGCTCACTATGGACTCACGCAGCGTGGAGCCCGGGGGGCTCTTTGCCGCCATTGAGGGCACCGCAGTGGATGGGCACCGTTTCATTGGTGCCGCAGTGGAGAATGGTGCCGCCGTGGTGGTGTGCAACCATCTGCCCGAGGGCGTGGAGCAACCGAGCAACGAGGGTGCGGAGCAACACAATGGCGCAACCTACGTGGTGGTGGCCGACAGCAGCAAGGCCATAGGTCTGGTAGCCTCCAACTTCTACGGTCGCCCCTCCGAAAGACTCGCACTCGTGGGAGTTACGGGCACCAACGGCAAGACCACAACCGCCACCCTGCTCTACAACCTCACACAAAGGCTCGGCTACAAGGCCGGACTCATCTCCACCGTGGTCTACAAAGTGGGCGACCACGAGGAACCCTCAACCCACACCACCCCCGATGCCATCAACCTCAACCGTCTGCTGGCACAAATGGTGGAGGCAGGCTGTGGTTACTGCTTTATGGAGGTGTCGTCCCACAGCCTTGTGCAGCACCGCACCGCAGGCTTGAGGTTTGAGGGAGCCATCTTCAGCAACCTCACACACGACCACCTCGACTACCACGGCACCTTTGCCGAGTACATCAAGGCCAAAAAGTTACTCTTCGATGGGCTCGACAAGAGTGCGTGGGCTCTGGTGAACGTGGACGACAAGAACGGCCGAGTGATGTTGCAAAACTGCCGCGCCGCCCACCACACCTACTCCCTGCGCGGAGTGGGCGAGGTGAACTGCAAGATACTCGAAACAACCCTTGAGGGTATGCTCGTGGAGATTGGGGGCAAGCAGATGTGGTCGCACCTGCTGGGCAGGTTCAACGGCTACAACCTCACGGCCGTATACAGGGCCGCCACCCTGCTTGGGCACGATAGCGATGAGGTACTCACCGCACTGAGCAGCCTTGAAAGCGTGTGCGGCAGGTTCCAGACGCTGCGCTCCAAGGGTGGAGTTACGGCCGTGGTGGACTACGCCCACACGCCCGATGCGTTGGAGAACGTGATTGACACCATCTTGTCGCTCGGTGTGGCCCGTAGGCTGATTACCGTGTGTGGCTGTGGTGGCGACAGGGACCGCACCAAGCGCCCCGAGATGGCACGCATTGCGGCCGAAAAGTCCCACACCGCCATCTTCACCTCCGACAACCCACGCACCGAGGACCCCGAAGCCATCTTGGCCGATATGGAGCAGGGAGTGCAGGGGCGCAACAACTACCTCCTCATCAGCGACCGAGCACAAGCCATTCGTGCGGCTCTGCGTATGGCGGAGCGTGGCGATGTGGTGCTTGTGGCCGGCAAGGGACACGAGGACTATCAGGTGATTGGCACGGAGAAGGTCCACTTCTCCGACCAAGAACAAGTGAGGGAGTATTTTGGAATTGAGAATTGAAAATTGCAGGCGTTGCCTGTTTTGTGCAGTTGGCAGGTCAGCACACTGCCCAACCTTGCGATGCCTTCCGACCACTGCTCCCCTAATTTAGGGGAGCTGGCGCAAAGCGACTGAGGGGTCTGTGAGGGCAAGAAAAGGCAGAAAGGGCAAGAAAGGGCAAACTCCCTAAAGGCCTTAAGGCCTTAAGGCCATTAAGGTCCTTAAAGCCCTATAAAGCACAGTCGGCCCCAGTGGCACAGTCGGCCCAGTGGCACAGTCGGCACAGTCGGCACAGTCGGCACAGCCGCCCACCAAGAAATTAAGTAATTTTAAGAAATAGGCACAGATTTTTTAATTTATTTGAAAAACACCACTCGCAGATTTTTCAGCCTAAGGGCGAGAGATTTTGCAGTTATTAAATATTTTTGCAAAAGAAAGAAACAAAACACAAAATAATTAAAAATGCTTTACTCATTAGTAAAATATCTTGAAAATCACTACGACATTCCGGGCCTCGGTATGTGGCAGTACCTCTCGTTCCGCTCCGTGGGAGCAATCATCCTCGCACTGCTCATCGGTATGATGTTCGGTGGTAAACTCATCGGCCTGCTCCGCAAAAAACAAATCGGCGAGGACATCCGCAACCTCGGACTCGATGGTCAGATGGAGAAAAAAGGGACCCCCACGATGGGCGGACTCATCATCCTCATCTCCATACTCGTGCCCATACTGCTGCTGGGCGACCTCAGCAACATCTACACTTGGCTGATGATTATCAGCACCGTGTGGCTCGGGCTACTCGGCTTCGCAGATGACTACATCAAGGTCTTCCGCAGGCACAAAGAGGGCCTCAAAGGTAAGTTCAAAATCGTGGGCCAAGTGGGCCTCGGTATCATCGTGGGCTCGGTGATGTGCTTCAGCGAACAGGTGGTGGTGATTGACAAGAACGACCCCGCAACCATCGAGGTGGTGGAGAGCATCGAGGCCCCCAACGGAGAGGTGCTCTCAACGAGGGTGGCTACGGAAGTGGTGGGCGAAAAGACCACCAAGACGACCATCCCCTTTGTGAAAAACAACGAGTTCGACTACCATTGGCTCGTACCCGGCAAGGGCCATTGGGCCGATGTGCTCACGTGGGTGCTCTACGTGTTGGTGGCCATATTCGTCATCACAGCGGTGAGCAACGGAGCCAACCTTACCGATGGTTTAGACGGGCTCAACACAGGTGTGAGTGCAGTGATTGCCGTGGTGCTCTCGGTGTTGGCCTACCTCTCGGGCCACGTCATCTATGCCGACTACCTCAACATTATGTATATCCCCGGTGCGGGCGAACTCACGGTGTTTGGTGCGGCCTTCGTGGGTGCGCTCATCGGTTTCTTGTGGTACAACTGCCACCCTGCGCAGGTATTTATGGGCGACACGGGTAGTCTTGCCATTGGTGGCATCATTGCGGTGTTTGCACTCGCCATCCGCAAGGAGTTGTTGCTGCCCCTGCTGTGTGGCATCTACCTCGTGGAGGTGGTGAGCGTGATGTTGCAAACGGGCTACTTCAAGTACACCAAGAAGAAGTATGGCGAGGGCAGGCGCATATTCCGTATGGCCCCCCTGCACCACCACTACCAAAAAGTGGGCCTGCACGAGAACAAGATTGTGGTGAGGTTTTGGATTGTGCAAATCCTCCTCGCCGCCCTCACCCTCGTAACCCTGAAAATCAGGTAGAAGGAAATTGAGAATTGAGAATTGAGAATTGAGAATTAAAGTCCTTAAGGGCTTTAAGGGCTTTAAGGACCTTAAGGCCCCAAACATTAAGAAAAAAACTGATAACTGATAACTGATAACTGAAATATGGCAAAGAAGATTGTAATACTCGGTGGTGGCGAGAGCGGCTACGGTAGTGCGGTGTTGGCCAAGACAAAGGGCTTCGACACCTTCCTCTCCGATGCGGGCACCATCGCCGAAAAGTACCGACTCGCACTCGAAAGCGAGGGCATTGAGTATGAGCAGGGAGGACACTCCGAGGAGCGCATACTCGCCGCCGACCTCGTGGTCAAGAGCCCCGGCATACCCGACAAGGCCCCAATGGTCAAGGCCCTGCGCGACAAGGGGGTGCCCATAGTGAGCGAGATTGAGTTCGCACGCCCATTCAGCAAGGGGCGCACACTCTGCATCACAGGCTCCAACGGCAAGACCACAACCACCACCCTCACCCACCGCATACTCGCCGAGGCGGGCTATGATGTGGCCGTGGGTGGCAACATCGGTCAGAGTTACGCTCTGAGCGTGGCGAGGGATGACAAGGAGTGGTATGTGTTGGAGCTGAGCAGTTTCCAACTTGACGGATGCGTGGACTTTGTGGCCGACATTGCCGTGCTGATGAACATCACCCCCGACCACCTCGACCGCTACAACTATGTGTTCCAAAACTACGTGGACAGCAAGATGCGCATAGTGCGTGGGCACACCTCCGCCAACCACTTCGTCTACTGTGCAGACGACCACACCATAGCCTCCGAGATAGCAAAACTCAACCCCGCATCGGTGCGCCACCCCTTTGGTAGGGCAAACATCTGTGGCTCGGTGGCCACGGTGGAGTTGGGCTCGCAGAGGGTGGACATCGACCTCGACCGACTGCACATCAAGGGGCTCCACAATGCCTACAACGCTATGGCCGCAACCCTCGCCGCACTCGCCGCAGGGGTGGCACCCGAGCAGATTGAGCGCACACTCTACGCCTTTGAGGGGGTGGAGCACAGGCTCGAGAGGGTGGCCGAGATTGGGGGTGTGGAGTGGATAAACGACTCCAAGGCCACCAATGTGGACTCGGTGTGGTATGCGCTGGAGAGTATGACAAGACCCACGGTGTGGATTGCAGGAGGCACCGACAAGGGCAACGACTACGAGCCCCTGAAGGAGTTTGTGGGCACCAAGGTCAAGACTCTCGTCTGTATGGGCGTGAACAACGAAAAACTACTCGAAGAGTTCCGAGGCATTGTGCCCGTCTACAACACCTCCTCGCTGGAGGAGTGTGTGAAGGTGTGCCACCAAGTGGCCACCCGAGGCGATGCGGTGTTGCTCTCGCCTGCGTGTGCAAGTTTCGACCTCTTCAAGAACTATGAGCAGAGGGGCACCCTCTTCAAGGAGAAAGTTTTGCAACTCAAAAGTGATGAAAACCGATAGACACAACACCGACCACGATGCCCCCATCGTTGGGGCACACTATGCCGACCGCAGGCAGGGCACAAGGCCCCCACGCAGCAGTAGCAGTGCTGCCTCGGGTGGCGGGGCCCACTATGGACCCAAGCGAAGTTGGACCGAGAGCGTCTTTGCGGGCGACAAGGCCCTGTGGGTGGTGATTATCATCCTGCTCATCTACTCGCTCTTTGTAGTCTACTCCACCACTGCCTACGACCCCGCACTCAATGCCAATCAGGAACTCACCAAGCAGTTCCTCTTCATCGGCATAGGTATGACGGGCTTCTTCCTTATGCAGTCGCTCCACCCACGCACCTACCGACCACTCATCAAACTACTCTACTGGGCTTCCATAGCCCTCACGGTGATAATGATTGTGATGTACAGCGGCTCCAATGCTGCCCGCTCGCTGGAGATTGCAGGCTTCGACTTCCAGCCCTTTGAGTTGCTGAAGGTGTCGGTCATCCTACTGCTTGCCGACCGCTTGGCCCGCAGGCAGAAGAACATCGACAAGATTGACCTGCTGCCCAGCCTGCGCATCCGAGATTGGAAGGAAAACCCACAAAAGCAGAAACTCACCATCCTCGAGCACACCCTGCCCGTATTGGGCCCCGTGGCGTTGGCTTGCTGCATCACCATAATCATCAGCAACTCCACCACCTTCATCATCGCCATTTCGTGTCTGCTGATGCTCTTCATCGGCAGGATTAGGGGCGAGGATATTCGGAGGTTGTTCATCATTGCCATAGTAGTGGGCATACCGGCCATACTCATACTGGGTGGTAGGTTGGACACCGCAGGTGGCCGCATTGCAGGCTACAGCCCCAATCTGCTCCGCAAGAGCGTGCAGGTGGAGAGCGATGGCAAGGAGTACTACGTAAGGCCCGACCACGAACTCGACCAAACGATGTATGCCAAGATGTCTATTGCCTCGGGCGGACTCACAGGCAAAGGACCCGGGCAGAGCACCAACCGCTACCTGCAAGAGGCCGACAAGGATATGGCCTACGCATTTCTGATTGAGGAGTATGGACTGCTGTTTGGCGGTGCAATAATTTTGTTGGCCTTCCTGATTATGTTCTACCGAGGGATGGAGATATTCCGCAAGTGCGGTACGGCCTTCCCGGGGCTTGCAGTGTTGGGTTTGGTTACGGCCATTGTGTTGCAGGCCTTCCTGCATATGATGGTGTCGGTGTCGCTACTGCCCGTTACGGGCCAACAGCTGCCCATCATCAGCAAGGGAGGCTCCTCGTTGGTATTCACTTTGGCTTCGCTGGGCCTTGTGATGGGTATCAGCGCCAGAGCCAACAACGGAACGCTGGACAAGAAGAGTTGAGAATTCAAAATTGACAAAACGTTGTTTTGTCTAAAATGCTCCCGCTCGGCAGAGTCTGCAAGCAGCCTTTGCGCTCGCTTACTCGCATTTGCCAAAATTAAGAATTAAGAATTTCCCCTAAAGCCCTTAAAGCCCTTAAAGCCCTTAAAGCCCTTTTTTAAAAAAAGACGTTAGACGTTAGACCAGAAAAAACACTTACTAATGGAAAAACTGAAAGTAATACTCAGTGGCGGAGGTACGGGTGGACACATCTACCCCGCCGTGGCAACCGCCGAGGCACTCACCCGAAGGCTCGGAGCCGAAGGGGTGGAAATCCTCTTCGTGGGCGCCGAGGGTAAGATGGAGATGGAAAAGGTGCCCGCACTCGGCTACAACATCGTGGGCCTACCCGTGGTAGGACTCCAGCGCAGGCTCACACTGCGCAACTTGGCGGTGCCCTTCAAGGTGGTGGCAAGCATCCTCAAAGCAAGGCGTCTGCTGCGCTCCTTCCGTCCCGATGTGGCCATAGGCTTCGGTGGCTACGCCAGCGGCCCCATACTCAAGGCGGCACAAAAGGCAGGTATCCCCACCGTCATACAAGAGCAAAACTCCTTCGCCGGAGTAACCAATAAACTCCTCGCCAAGAGGGCCGCAAAGATTTGTGTGGCCTACGATGGTATGGAACGTTTCTTCCCCGCCGAGAAGATTATCCACACAGGCAACCCCCTGCGTGGCTCCTTCGGAGGGGCGGTGGACCACGCCGCAGCACTCGCCCACTTCGGACTGGAAGAGGGCAAACCTGTGGTGCTGGTGGTGGGTGGCTCGCTCGGGAGCCGCACCCTCAACGAGATGGTCAAAGCCAACCTCGACCGCATCGTGTCCGAGGGCAAGGTGCAACTCATTTGGCAGAACGGAAAATACTACGACAGCGAGATGGCCACGTTCTGCGCCCAAAGGAGCCTTACGGGTGTGTGGAGGGGTGCCTTCATCGACCGTATGGACTACGCCTACGAGGCTGCCACGGTGGTGGTGTCGCGTAGTGGAGCCTGCTCGGTGAGCGAACTCTGCCTTGTGGGTAAGCCCACGGTATTTGTACCCTCGCCCAACGTGGCTGAGGACCACCAGACGCACAACGCTATGGCGCTGGTCAGCAAGGGTGCTGCGGAGATTGTGAAGGACTCCGAGGCAGTAGAGAGGGGATTTGCGGTGGTGGAAGCCCTTGTGGGCGACAGCGCAAGGCTCGCATCGCTGGCCACCAACATCAAGGCCCTTGCCATTGCCGACTCGGCCGACCGAGTGGCAGAGGTGGGAGTACAAAATTCAAAATTAAGAATTTTTCCCTAAAGCCCTTAAAGCCCTTAAAGCCCTTAAGGCCCTTTTTAAAAAAAAGACGTTAGACCATAACTAAAAACTATGAAAAACATATATTTCGTTGGTATTGGTGGAATTGGAATGAGTGCAATCGCCCGTTTCTTCCTGCACGAAGGAGCACAGGTGGCCGGCTACGACCGCACACCCTCGCCCCTCACACACGCACTCGAAGCCGAGGGAGCACACATCCACTACGAGGACAACATCGCCCTCATCGGGGAGCCTTGGCGCAACCCCGACAACACACTCGTGGTCTACACCCCCGCCATACCCGCCGACCACTCCGAACTCAACCACTTCCGCAAGGGTGGCTTTGAGGTGGTCAAACGTTCCGAGATACTCGGCCACCTCACCGCAGGCAAGGTCGTAACGGCCATAGCCGGCACCCACGGCAAAACCTCCACGACCACAATGACCGCTTGGTTTACACTCGGTGCCACGGGCAAGGGTAATGCCTTCCTCGGAGGCATCAGTCGCAACTTCGGGAGCAACCTGCTCCTCGGTGGTGGCGAGAGAATGGCAGTGGAGGCCGATGAGTTCGACCGCTCGTTCCTACGCCTCACACCCACCATTGCGGTGGTAACCTCCACCGATGCCGACCACCTCGACATCTACGGCACCCACGAGGAGATGAAACGCGCCTTTGGGCAGTTCGTGGAGCGCATAGTGGAGGGCGGTGTGCTAATCAAGAAACACGGGCTCCGGATTGACCACTCCAACAAGGGTATCTCCACCTACACCTACTCGGTGGATGCACCCGAAGCCGACTTCCACACCACAGGGCTCACACCCCTCGGCGATGGCACCTACCGCTACGACATCATCTGCCCCGACCGCACCATCTGTGGGTGCAGGCTCGGTGTGGGCGGCAGGGTGAACGTGGAGAACTCACTCGCCGCCGTGGCTGCAATTTGGGCCGCAGGCGAGTTCAGCGAGGAGGGTTTAAGGCAGGCTATGGATAGTTTTGGGGGCGTGAAGCGCAGGTTTGAGGTCTACATCAACACCCCACAGGTGGTCTACATTGACGACTACGCCCACCACCCCGAAGAGTTGCGTGCCGCCATCGGCTCCATTAGGGGTATGTTCCCCGAGCGCAGGCTCACGGTTGCCTTCCAACCCCACCTCTACACCCGCACGAAGGATTTCTATGAGGAGTTTGCCGATGCGCTCTCTATGGCCGATGAGGTGCTGCTGTTGCCCATCTACCCCGCCCGAGAGTTGCCCATTGAGGGTGTGGAGAGCGAGATGATTGGTAGGCTTGTGAGGGTGCCGTGGCGCATTGTGGAGAAGAGCGACTTGGCGGAGGAGTTGGGGCGCATTGGGGGTGGTGTGATTGTAACCTTCGGTGCGGGCGACATTGACCGCGAGTGCGACAAAATCGCCACCATTTTGGGTAAAGAGTAGAAAGAGGGCTTTAAGGGCTTTAAGGGCTTTAAAGTCCCCAAAAAAGACGTTAGACGTTAGACGTTGGACCACAAATAAAAAAGCAATATGAGCAAAGAGAGAAGACGCCGAGTTTGGCAAATCATAGGGACCACGTTGGTATGGATGGCGGTGGTGGCCTTTTTTGTGGGGGCCGCACTGTTGCGTCAGAACAACGAGCAGGCACGCACCGTGGAGCGTCTGAAGGTGGAAATCACCGACAGCGCAACCCACAGGCTCCTCTCGGCCGACCAAGTGAGGGCCGACATTGTAGCCGCAGGGCTTTTGCCCACGGGGCAGTCGCTCGACAGCGTGAGCCTCACGGCCATCAACGACTTTGTGAAGAGTAACTGTCTGGTGCGCAAGGCCCAAACATTTGTGGACTACGAGGGTACGCTCACCGTTAGGCTCACACAACGACACCCTCTGTTGCGCATCATCACCGACAGCGGCACCGATGTCTACATCACCGCAGGGGCCCACGTGTTGCCCACCCAAGGCGGAGAACCTCTCAATCTGCCCCTCGTTACGGGCGACTTCTCGCTCCCCTTCCCCCGTGGCTTCTACGGCGACCTAAGGGCGTGGGCAAAGGAGGAGAAAAAAAATAGCGACAAAAATTATATATTTCTACTCAAACTCATTAACTTTGTGAGATTGACGGAGAGTAGGCCCGAGGTGGGTGGCAACATTGTGCAAATCGTGGCCACTCAGGGAGCCGACTCCGCCCACACAAAGGGCGCAGAGCCCACCGTGGAGCTCATCCCACGCAGGGGTAACTACTCGGTGCAGTTGGGCCCGCTGGAGGATGTGGAGGCCAAACTCGACCGCTGGGTGCGCTTCGTGAAGGCCGGAGTGGTGGACCTTGGTGGTGGGGGCACACTCAATGTGGCCTACGAAGGTCAGGCCGTGTGGAGAGTTGAGGAAGCAAAATCCAAAACTCGCAATTCAAAATTGTAGCATAAGAAAAAAGAGACTCGATACACTATGGATTTGAAGGATTACATCGTTTCTATTGACCTCGGTTGCAGCAAGGTGGTTGCTGCACTGGGCACACTCGGCCCCAACAGAGATGTGGTTGTGGCCGACTTGGTTAGCAAACCGATGAATGGTTTTATGCGTGGAGAAATCGCCAACATCGAGACGGTATCGCAGGGCCTGAAAGCCGCTGTGAGCGAGTTGGAGAGTCGCAACGGCATCATCGTTAGCGATGTGTTTGTGTCGGTGGAGGGCCGACACATCGTGTGTGCCGACAACTCCGGCTTTGTCTACATCGGCAGCGATGGCGAAATTCTGGAAGAGAATGTGAAGCAGTTGCGCAACAATATGAGCAACGTGCAGGCACCCGAGGGCAAGGTTATCCTTCAGCGCATTGAGCAGAACTACAAGATTGACTCTAGAGAGATTACCAGCAACCCGGTGGGTATGTATGGCAAGCAGTTGGAGGCAACATATAGTTTTGTGCTCGCCGGCAAGAGCGTGTTGGAGCGCATCAACAAGGCCTTTGACCGCGTGGGCATCAAGGGGCGCACCCACTACCCTGCCGCAAGTGCTTCGGCACAGGTGGTTGCCACCGAGGAGGAGAAAGAGATGGGTGTGGCTGTGGTGGACCTCGGTGCAGGGGTTACCAACTTGGCCATCTACCACGGGGGTGTATTGCGCCACGTGGTGTCTATCCCCATTGGTCAGGAAATCATCAACAAAGATATACGCGCCAATGCCATACCTGAGCGTCTGATTGAGAAGCTCAAAACCACCTATGGCTACGCCACCGTCAGTTCCATACCATTCAACGAGCTCAACAGTGTAATCCGCATCAATGGTCGCAACCAGTATGAGAAAGACAAGGCCATATCCTACCGCGACCTCTCGACCATAATCAACGCCCGCCTGCTCGACATTCTGGACTTTGTGGTGGATGAAATTCGCACCTCCGGCTACCAGAGCAAACTCGGTGCAGGCATTATCCTCACGGGTGGAGGCTCGCTACTCAAGGGTGTGGACACCCTTTTCAGGGAGCACACAGGACAGGAAGTAAGGCTCGGCTATGCCGAGGTGGGCGTGGGTGCCGAGAGCATTGAGGGCACCTCCAACCCCACACTTGCCACCGCCATAGGTCTGCTGGCTATGGGCCTCGCCAACGAAGAGGCTGCCACCCGCAGGGTGATTAAACCACAGCCCACGGTGAATAGCACCGAGGAGGAAGGCGATAAGACCAAGAACAAAAAGAAGAAAAAGGCTCCCAAGGGTAACAACCTGTGGAAGAAGATTTGCGATGTGGTGGAGAACATTGTCGGCCCCGTGGTGGATGATGATGACGAGGGAATGTAGGAAGAGAGAAGAGGAGTATTGACACACACAAGAGAGAGAAGATTGAAGTTTTAGGATGTATATGGATAGCAACTACGACATATTGAGTTCGATTATGGCTCCCACCAAGAGCGAGTCCATCATTATGGTACTCGGTGTTGGTGGTGCGGGAGGTAATGCCGTAAACCATATGTTCGACCTCGGAATTAAGGACGTAACGTTTATGGTGTGCAACACCGATAAGCAGGCCTTGGCCAATAGCCCCGTGGAGAACAAGATTGTGCTGGGCGAGGGCCTCGGTGCAGGCAATATTCCCGCCCGAGGACGACAAGCCGCCATTGAGAGCCTCGATGATATTATGGTCCACTTGGAGAATAGTGGTGCCAAGATGATATTCATCACCGCAGGTATGGGTGGTGGCACCGGCACGGGTGCAGCACCCGTGATTGCCAAAGCCGCCAAAGGCAAGGGGATACTCACCGTGGGTATCGTAACACTCCCCTCTCGCATTGAGGGGCGCACCCGTATGGAGCAGGCCCTCAAGGGCTTGGATGAACTCCGTGCCAACACCGACTCGCTGGTGGTCATCAACAACGACAACATCACCAAAATCTATGGCTCCATACCTTTTGAAGACGCCCTGCACAAGGCCGATGATGTGTTGGCCACCGCAGCCAAGGGTATTGCCGAACTGGTAACAAGGCACGGCATTGTGAACGTGGACTTTGCGGATGTGAGCACGGTGATGAAGGATAGCGGTATGGCCTTGATGGGCTCGGGCAGAGCAACCGGCGAGAGAAAGGTTGATGAGGCTATGGAGAAGGCCATATCTTCGCCCCTGCTCAACCATCAGGACATCCTCGGTGCGAAGAACATCCTGCTCAACATCTCCTATGCCGCCGGCGACAACCTCACCTACGAGGAGGCAAGCCGTGCGCAGGAGATTTTGCAGACGAGGGCTTCGAGGAGTATGGGTGGCTACGATGCCAACATCATTTGGGGTGCGGGTGTCAATTCCGAACTCAACGATGGAGAGATTGAGGTTACCATTGTGGCCACAGGTTTTGAGAGTTTGGGTGTTGTTGAGAGTGTGAGTTCGCGCAGGAGAATAAACGACCTTCAACCCAAGGAGTCCACTCCCGAAACCGACTCCACACTCCAAACCGCCACGGCCACCGAGGAGGAGCAGCCCAAAGAGATGGGTGTTAAGTGGGACATCAAGGAGCACTATGGCGACATTGACGAGTTGCTCAAGTTGCCCGCATTCTTCCGCCGCGGTATGCACTTAGACGGCAACATTAGCAACATCAAGGGTGCCAAGGTGCAGGTGGAGGGCCAAGTGGGCGAGAAGGTTAAGGAGCAATCGCAGGAGCCCATCGCCACCGATGGTACACTTTTTAGGTAGAAATCGGTAATTCAAAAATCTAACTATCAATTTTCAAAATTTTCTTTTTGTTGGGAACTTACTACAATACAATATTGACGTTTCAGCCCTTTGAGGTGGGACTCATCGGCACCATCGTACTCATCGTGGTGTTGCTCGTCTGCTCGGCCCTTATGTCAGGCTCCGAGACGGCTCTTTTTTCGCTTTCGCCGGCTCAAATAGAGAAGATGCGAAAGCACCTCACGCCCACCAACGAGGCCATTCTGCAACTACTCTCCGCACAGGACCAACTGTTGGCCACCATTCTCATTGCCAACAATCTGGTGAACATCCTCATCATCTCGCTGTGCAACAATCTGATTGACGCTCTGGTGGTGTTCCACAGTGGTGGCTGGGAGTTTGCCATCAAGACGGTGGCCGTAACATTTGTGTTGTTGCTCTTTGGCGAGATTATGCCGAAGGTCTATGCAAGTTACAACCCCGAGGGTTTTGCCCGTGTGGTGGCTGTGCCACTGAAAGTGTGTAACAAAGTCTTCAAGCCCCTCTCGTTTGTGTTGGTAAAATACTCCGATGGCATCCAAAACAGGGGCATAATCCAGCCCGAAAACATCTCGATGGAGGAGTTGGAGAACGCTCTGGAAATCACCGAAAACCCAAGCGAAACGGAAAAGGAAATGCTCTCCGGCATTGTGCAGTTTGCATCCACCGAGGTGGAGGAGATTATGCACCCGAGGGTGGACATTGAGGCCATCAACTCGGAGGAGAACTTTGATGAGGTGCGCAGGGTGATTATGGAGAGCGGATTCTCGCGCATACCGGTCTACAAGGAGAACTTGGACCACATCATCGGTATGCTCTATGTGAAGGATATGTTGCCCTACGTTGGCGAGAGTAGCGACTTCGATTGGGTGCGCCACCTACGCCCCGCCTTCTACACCCCCGAGCACAAGAAAATCAACGAACTGCTGGAGGAGTTCCGCAGTCAGAAGGTACACATCGCCATCGTGGTAGACGAGTATGGCTCCACCCTCGGATTGGTGTCGTTGGAGGACATCTTGGAGGAGATTGTGGGCGAGATTAGCGATGAGAGCGATGTGCCCGAGGAGTTGCCCTACAAGGTGTTGCCCGATGGGGCCTACATCTTTGACGGCAAGGCACACATCGGCGACCTCGAAGAGGTGCTTGAGGTAGGCGAGGGTACGTTTGATGACTGCCGTGGCGAGGCCGAGACCATTGCCGGTATGTTGCTCGAAATCAAGAGGGACTTCCCTCGTAAGGGCGACAAAATCACCCTACACGGAGTGAGGTTTACGGTGCTGACCGTGGGCGGACACCACGCCGAGGAGATTAGGGTGGAGAAAGAGAAGGAGAAAAAAGGAGGAAAATAGGTTGGAGCGCATAGAGTTCACTGGGGGTTACATCATCGTGGCAGCGGTGAACGCAGAGGCGGAGCACTCGCCCCTGCTCACCGAGAGCGACCACGCCCATTTGGAAACCATCTCCTCCCCCACTCGCAGGGCTCAATGGGCCACGTGGCGACACGTCACAAGGAGCGAGTTGGGAGCCGAGGCCCTGTTGCGCTACAACTCCGCAGGGGCTCCGCTGTTGGAGCGAGCCGTGGGCGAGGTGGCCTACATCAGCGTCTCCCACTCGGCCGAATGGGTGGCGGTGATGTTCAGCCACACAAGGTGTGGGGTGGACATTGAGGCCATCGACCGCAACTTCGCCCGCGTGGCAAGTCGCTACATTACCCCCGAGGAGCGAGCCACCGCAGGGGCCGACTTTGCCGAGGGAGTGTTTGAGGCGGTGGTGTGGAGCGCCAAGGAGGCCATATATAAATATGGTAACACGCAGGGTGTGGACTTCACTGCCGACCTCCTGCTTGTGGGGCACAACAAGAAGGCGCACACCCTCCGAGCCGAACTCTATGGGGTACCCATTCCGGAGGTACACTACCTTCTGCTGGGCAACCAAGTGCTCTGCTACTTGGCAGGCTAAAGAAGCCCACTCCCGAAAGAAGCCCCTCCTAAAGAAGCCCCGCCCCAAATACAAAAAAATGTTCTCTACACTGATTTGATTTTCACAAAATATTCCCAATTTTTCCTATGAACGTGCGCATTGCTCCGGAGTGGGCCGAACTACTCCAACCCGAATTTGACAAGCCCTATTTTGCCGACCTCGTGGAGTTCGTGAGGGCCGAGTATGCCAAGGGCCCGGTGTTTCCCGCTGCCGCAAACATATTCCGTGCGCTCGACAAGTGCCGACCCGATGATGTGAAGGTCGTAATCATAGGCCAAGACCCCTACCACGGCGAAGGACAAGCCAATGGGCTCTGCTTCTCCGTGAACGATGGGGTACCATTTCCGCCCTCGTTGCGCAACATCTTCAAGGAGATTGAGGCCGACCTCGGCAAACCCATACCCACCAGTGGTAACCTCGACCGTTGGGCCGAGCAGGGGGTGTTGTTGCTCAATGCCACCCTCACCGTGAGGGCCCACGAGGCTGCCTCACACGCAGGACACGGCTGGGAGAGGTTTACGGATGCGGTGGTTGCCACCCTCTCGGAGTTGCGTAGCGGTGTGGTCTATATGCTTTGGGGGGCCTACGCACAGCGCAAGGGTGCCGCCATTGATACGGCCCACAATCTTGTGCTCAAGTGTGCCCATCCCTCGCCACTCTCGGCCCACAACGGGTTTTTCGGTTGCCGCCATTTCTCGCAGGCCAATGCCTACCTCATCGCCCACGGCCAACAGCCCATTGAGTGGTAGGGCAAAGAGTAAAGAGTAAAGAGTAAAGAGTAAAGAGTAAATAATTTTCCGTTAAGGTCCTTAAGGCCCTCAGTAGGCCCAGTAGACCCACAAAACAACAAACAAGCACAACAAGATGACTTTCAAGGTTACCATACTCGGTTCGGGCAGCGCAAAGCCTTCGCTCACCAAGCATCACTCCGCACAGGTGGTCAATCTCTACGAGCAGTACTACCTGATTGATTGTGGCGAGGGTACACAAAACAGGCTCCTGAGGGCAGGGGTGAGTCCCTTGAAAATCAACACCATATTCATCTCACACCTCCACGGCGACCACGTCTTTGGGCTCTTCCCGCTCATCTCCAGTATGGGACTGATGGGGCGCAAGGTACCCCTGCACGTCTTTGCCCCAAGGCCCTTTGGGGAGATTATGGAGTGGCACTTCCGCTACTTCGACACCGAGTTGCCCTTTGAGGTGATGTGGCACGAGGTAGACACCACCGCCCACGCACTGCTCTACGAGAACAATGTGGTGGAGGTGTGGAGTGTACCCCTGCGCCACAGGGTGCCCACGGCCGGTTTCCTATTCAAGGAGAAGGTCCCCCCACTCAACGTGCGCAAGGAGCAGATTGAACGACTTGGGCTTGGGGTGGCGCAGATTACGGCCGCCAAGCGTGGCGAGGATGTGGTGCTGGCCGATGGCACGGTGGTGCCCAATGGGGACATCACCTACACGCCCTACCCTCCCCGCAGTTATGCCTACCTGAGCGACACCAACTACTCCGGCAAGGCAGTGAGCCTTGTGCGAGGTGTGGACCTGCTCTACCACGAGGCCACCTATGCCGACAATATGCGCAAGGAGGCCAAGCAACGAGGCCACGCCACCACCCTGCAAGCGGTGAGGGCAGCGCAAGAGAGCGGTGCCAAGAGGCTCATCATCGGCCACTTCTCCTCCCGCTACAAAGACGAGCGGGTGTTGCTGGAGGAGTGTCGGAACGAGTTTGCCGAGACCTATCTCGCCGAGGAGGGGCGCACCTTTGAGATTGTGGCGGAGAAAAAGCAGAAGTGAGAAAAATTATGAGAAACAGGAAAATAGTATGAAAAAGAGCATCATAACACTGATTATCCTCTGTGCCACACTGCTGTCGGCACAGGCGCAGAGTCGCCGTGATGCGGCTCGCTACGACACGATGAACTCCGAGGGGGTGTGGAGCGTGGGGCTCTCCATCGTGCCCCTCGCAAGCCTCGTTCATCCCGCAGGCGACCTCTATGGGGGCACCCACTCGGCATTGGGCTCACTCGGTGTGGGCGTGGAGGGCAGCTACTTCGTGCGTGATGGTTGGAGGGCCGCCGTGGAGATGTTCTACACCGACAATGGCTCCGCCTCCACCTTTGACAAGATGAGCGGTGCAGCCTACACAACCCAATCCTCCTTCACCCTCGGAGCACTCGCCTACCGACACTTCGGGCGTTGGTATGCAGGTGCGGGCCTCACCTTCGGTCGCTCCTCGCTTCGCTACAGGGTGGCCACAGCGGAGGAATTGTCCAACATCCCGCTCTATGGCGACACCGATTTCACCCAGCGCAAGGGCTCCTTTGGGTTGGCCTTTGCGGGCGGCTACCAACTTTCGCCCTTTATGAAGGTGGGCGGCTACTGGAGGCCCTCAATCGCAGGGGGTAGGTATGCGCACTCGCTCGGCCTTGTGGCCACAATCTACCTCCCCTTTGTGGATGCCGTGGTCTGCAAGTAGCCCCCCGAGAAACGACATTTATTCCACACTACTATGAAACTCAAACACTTATCCATAACCATTGCTTTCCTCCTGCTCGGCTCCCTATGCATCACCGTGGCGCAGGAGCGTGAGGTGGCTGTGGGCCTTCGTGGTGGCCACAATGTGGTCCACGGAGCCTTCTCGGCCCTCTCGGTGGAGGGCACCTGTGGGCTGACCGACAACATCTCCGTGCGTGGCGGAGCACAATATGCCACCTATGGCCGCACAGCCATTGAGGTGCGCCCAACCTACTCGTTGCCAACCTCTTGGGGCACCCTGCACGCCCGCACCATACTACACCACACCGCCCAAGCCTCCTTTCACAACGTGGCCGCAGGCGTGGGTGTAGGTTTTTCCAACCCGCACCTCTTCTGCTCGCTCGGCTACTACTATCGCCTCTATGGCAGCCACGGCGAGTGGCTCAACGAGCCCTTCAACATCTTCTACGAGTTGGGCTTCCACCTCCTACCCCGAGTGGAGAGGTGGGACCTTCAGTTCGTCTTCACCAACAGCGAAATGTTCGACCTTGAGCGACACTATCAGCCCTCGTGGATTGTGCGTTGCGACTGGGAGCCGAGCAATCGGGTTGGGCTCGTAATTGACCTTTGCTACAAATCGGCCGGTATGTTCAATATGTCGGCCGACTACTACCAACTCTATCTCAAAGCAGGCCTATGTTACAAGTGGTAAAAAAGATGGTGGCCCTTGCCACCACCGCCATCGCACTCTGCGGTTGCGATGTGTTCGACATAAAGGGTATGTTCATACCCACCAGCGACCGTGTGGACACAAGGTTTGAGCAGAGCATAGCCCGCACCGAAGGTAAGGCCGTGGAGGTGGTTGGGGCAGCGGAAGAGTATATGTTCTACGTCTGCACCGACCCCCACGTGGACCACACACACGACAATATGACCACCTTCAACGATGCGCTCCGCACCGACCCCAACGCCTCCTTCGGTATTGTGTTGGGCGACCTCATCGACCGCCTCGGCAAGAGGCCGTTCTATGTGGAGGCCGTGGCCCACAACCCCGCAAAGCACACCCACAATCAGCCCCTGTTCAACGTGTTGGGCAACCACGACCTCTTCTTTGACGGTTGGGCCGAGCACCTTGCGCTCATAGGCCCCTCGGTCTACTGGTTTGAGGTGGAGTTTGCGGGCGGCAAGGACCTCTACATCGTGCTCGACTCCGCCAACGGCACCCTTGGCACCAAGCAGACCAAGTGGCTCAAGGAGTTTTTGGCCAACAATCGCCACCTCTACCGCCACTGCATCATCTCCAAGCACACCAACATCTTCTACACCGACAACTCACAATCCACCTCGGGCAATATGCCCTTTGAGGAGAGTTTTCCGCTCCTCTCGCTCTTTGCCCGCCACAAGGTTACGCTCGTGTTGCAGGGCCACGACCACTACCGTGAGGACCTCGTTCACGAGGGCGTGCGCTACACCGTGGTTGGCACCATCAAGGACCCCTGCCCCGAGCCCGAGTACCTCAAGGTCCACGTAGGTCCCAACGGTGTGGAGTTCGAGTGGGTTGAACTTCCCTAAGCAAGACTATTAGGGCGACTGGGCCACTATGGCCACTAAATCCTTAAGGTCCTTAAAGTCCTTAAAGCCCTTAAAGCAGATGATAATCAGCGGCTCCGCCGCAGAAAGAGCAGAATGGGCAGAAAGAGCAGAAAGGGAATTCAAAATTCAAAATTCAAAATTACGGTACCTGCGGCGCATTTTATTACGGGTATTAAAAAAGATACCCAAGAGTAAGAAGGGATAACCGCAAGCGTTGGGTAGCACCACCAAGTACCCCTCCCCTACGATAGGGGAGGTCGGGAGGGGTGGTCGAAATTGCGCTCGGCGGCCCCGCCGAGCAGCCCGAAGGGCGGGGGCGTCTGTTTTGGAAAGGGCAGAAAGGGCAGAAAGGGCAGCTAAGCCGATTGGGGCGACTATGAGAAATAGTCGGCAGGAAGGTGCAAGAGAAGGTCCAGAAGAGAAGGTCCAGAAGAGGCAAAAAAACAGAGAGAGCCTTGCCGCAGTGGCAAGGCTCTCTCTACTTATTCAGAAATTGTCGGTCCGACTATTTCTCCTCGGCTGCTGCCTCCATCTTGGCTTTCAACTCGGCCAAACCGGCGATGTCACCAAGGGTGGTCTTCTCAACCGATGCGTTAATCTTCTTAACGGTCGATTTGGTAGCCTCGGCTGCTGCACGCTTCTCTGCCTTTGCAGCATTCTCCTCGGCACGCTTAACCTCCTCATATACGCGGGTGTGCGAGAGGCTGATGTGTTTGGTCACCTTCGAGAACTCGGTAACCTTGAAGGGAAGTACATCACCAACTTTGGCAGTGGTGCCGTCCTCCTTAACAATCTGCTTCGAGGAAGCAAAGCCCTCAACATTCTCGCCAAGTGCTACAACAGCACCCTTCTCGTTAACCTCGATAACCTTACCCTCGTGTACGGAGTCTACGGCATACTGTGCCTCAAACTCGTTCCAAGGATTCTCCTCCAACTGCTTGTGGCCAAGGCTCAAGCGGCGATTCTCCTTGTCGATACCGAGAACGATAACGTCCAAGTCGGCACCAAGCTGGGTGAGCTCTGCGGGGTGTTTGATTTTCTTGGTCCAGCTGAGGTCGCTGATGTGAACAAGGCCGTCAATACCCTCTGCAATCTCAACGAAGATACCGAAGTTGGTGAAGTTACGCACCTTTGCGGTGTGCTTCGAACCGATGGGGTAACGCTCCTCGATAGCCTCCCAAGGATCGCTGGTGAGCTGTTTGATACCGAGCGACATCTTCCTCTCCTCGCGGTCGAGGGTCAGAACTACTGCCTCAATCTCGTCACCAACTTTCATAAACTCCTGTGCGGAGCGGAGGTGCTGGTTCCACGACATCTCCGAAACGTGGATAAGACCCTCAACACCGGGAGCAACCTCAACGAATGCACCGTAGTCGTACATCATAACCACCTTACCGGTAACCTTGTCGCCAACCTTGAGGTCTGCATCCAGAGCCTCCCAAGGATGAGCGGTGAGCTGTTTCAGACCGAGAGCGATACGCTTCTTCTGGTCGTCAAAGTCGAGAATAACAACGTTAATCTTCTGGTCAAGAGCAACAACCTCCTCGGGGTGGTTTACGCGGCCCCACGAAAGGTCGGTGATGTGAATCAGACCGTCTACGCCACCAAGGTCAACGAATACACCGTAGGAAGTGATGTTCTTAACGGTACCCTCGAGAATCTGACCTTTCTCCAGACGCGACATAATCTCCTGCTTCTGCTGCTCAAGCTCGGCCTCAATGAGAGCCTTGTGCGAAACAACAACGTTGCGGAACTCCTGATTGATTTTAACAACCTTGAACTCCATAGTTTTCTCAACGTAAATATCGTAGTCGCGGATGGGCTTAACGTCAATCTGGCTACCGGGCAAGAAGGCCTCAATGCCAAATACGTCTACAATCATACCGCCCTTAGTGCGGCACTTGATGAAGCCCTTGATAATCTCGTCATTCTCCAGAGCCTGATTAACACGGTCCCAGCTCTTGAGCTGACGAGCCTTCTTGTGCGAAAGAATGAGCTGTCCTTTTTTGTCCTCTGCATTCTCAACGTAAACCTCAACTTTCTCGCCGATTGCGAGTTCGGGGTTGTAGCGGAACTCGGTTACGGGGATTACGCCGTCCGACTTGTAACCAACGTTTACGATAACCTCACGTTTGTTGATTGAGGTAACCACGCCCTCTACTACCTCACCTGCGGTGATGTTGTTGAGCGACTGGTCGTAGGCAGCAGCTGCGCCCTCGCGACCCATCTGACCATAGAGGTCGGCATCGGTTTCGTAAGCATTCCAGTCGAAGTTCTCGTTGGCAATGTGTTTGTTGTTTTCCATTGTTTGTTAAGTTTTTGTTTGTTAAAAAGTTAGACTTTATGTGTAGACTTTCCCTCGGTTGTCTTCGGGAAAGAAGCGCGCAAAGATACAAATAAAATTGAAAATGTAAAATTGAAAATTGAAAATTATTGGTTTTCTGCTTATTTCTGCCAAAACTTTGTTTTGTCAATTCTCAATTCTCAATTCTCAATTCTCAATTTTGAATTCTATTGCAGGGCGAGAGCGAGCACCTCGTCCACGGTGCGGACATAGGAGAATGTGAGCCCCTCAAGGTAGTCGGCCTTAATCTCCGAGATGTCCTTGCGGTTGTCCTCACACAGCACCAAGTGGTTGATACCGGCCCTCTTGGCAGCCAAAATCTTCTCCTTGATACCTCCCACGGGGAGCACTCGCCCACGCAGGGTGGTCTCGCCCGTCATTGCAAGGTGTTCGGTAACCCTGCGGCCCGTGTAGGTGGACACAATGCTCGTAACCATTGTGATACCTGCGCTGGGGCCATCCTTGGGGATTGCGCCCTCGGGCACGTGGATGTTAATATCCTGCTTCTCAAAGAGTTCTGTCGCAATGCCGAGTTCCTTGTGGTGTGCTTTGGTCCACTCCCAAGCAATGGTAGCCGACTCCTTCATCACATCACCGAGGTTACCCGTGAGGTTGAGCACGCCCTTGCCGGGGGTGAGCACCGACTCGATGTAGAGGATGTCGCCCCCCACCTCGGTCCACGCCAGACCCGTAACCACGCCAACCATACCGCCCAAATCGTAGCGTTCCTTTTGGAATTTGGGCACACCCAAAATCTTGCGCACGTCATCCACGCTCACTGCGGGCTCATATGCCTCCTCAAAGCCAATCTGCTTGGCCCTATGGCGGGCGATTTTGGCGAGTTGCTTATCAAGCGAGCGCACGCCACTCTCGCGGGTGTAGTCCTCCACAATGGTAGCCATCACCTCACGACCAATGGTCATCTGCTCGGGCTTAACTCCGTGGGCCTCACACTGTTTGGCCACGAGGTGTCGCTCGGCAATTTCGAGTTTCTCGTCCATAATGTAGCCGGCGATGTTAATCATCTCCATACGGTCCCTGAGGGCTGCGCTGATGTTGCCCACGTTGTTGGCGGTGGCAATGAAGAGCACCTTTGAGAGGTCGTAGTCCACATCAATATAGTTGTCGTGGAAGGTGCTGTTCTGCTCGGGGTCAAGCACCTCAAGCAGTGCGCTCGAGGGGTCGCCGTGGTTGCTGCGGCTCACCTTGTCCACCTCGTCAAGGATAATCACAGGATTAGAGGAGCCACAGCGTTTGATGGTCTCAATGATACGTCCGGGCATTGAGCCGATGTAGGTGCGGCGGTGGCCACGAATCTCCGACTCGTCGTGCAGACCGCCGAGCGAAATGCGCCCGAACTTGCGCCCCAAAGCCTCAGCCACGCTCCTACCCAGCGAGGTCTTACCCACACCCGGAGGGCCATAGAGGCAGAGGATGGGCGATTTGAGGTCGCCTTTGAGTTTGATGACCGAAAGGTGCTCCAAGATACGCTCCTTGACCTCCTCCAAGCCGTAGTGGTCCTCATCAAGCCTTGCACGGGCACGAGCGAGGTCCATATTGTCCTCGGTGTACTCGCCCCAAGGGAGTTCCAACATCGTTTCGAGGTAGTTCATCTGCACCGAATACTCGGCCACAGCGGGGTTGAGTCGCTCCAACTTAGCCACCTCTTTTTCAAACTGTTTGCCAATCTCCTCGGTCCACTTCTTCTCCTTGGCACGCTCACGCAGGCGGGCAATATCGCTCTCATCGGTTTCACCCAACTCCTCCTGAATGGAGCGCATCTGCTGGTGCAGGTAGTACTCCTTCTGCTGTTGGTCAATATCGCGCTTAACCTTCGCCTGAATTTTGTTCTTGAGTTCCACAAGTTGTTGCTCCTTCACAAGAATCTCCAACAACTTGCGACTGCGGGCCAGCAGACCCGGGGCCTCCAACAATTTCTGTCGGTCGGCATCCGAGAAGTCGAGGTTGGAGCAGATGAAGTTGATAATTCCTCGCTTGGAGTCTATGTTCTTAATGGCAAAAGAGGCCTCCTTGGGGATGTTGGGCGAGATGCTTATCACATTGAGGGCCACATCCTTGATGGTGTCCACCAAAGCCTCAAACTCCACGTTGTTACGCTCGGGAGCCACATCTTTGAGAATATTGACCGTGGCCTTAAAATAGGGCTCGGTCTGCATATACTCAAGTACCTCAATCTTCTCCAATCCGTGGAGAATCACCGTGAGGTTACCATTGGGCATTTCAAGCACCTTGAGGATGCGTGCGGCGGTACCCACACGGTACATATCGTTGGTGGAGGGCTGCTCCACATCGGCATCTTTCTGCAACACGGCACCCAGCACGCCCGAACTCACCTCAATGTCGCGCACGAGTTTCATCGACTTCTCCCTGCCCACGGTAATGGGGGTGATGGCACCCGGGAAGAGCACCGAACTGCGCAACGATAGAATGGGGAGCACGTTGGGGATGGTTACACCCTCGGCGAGTTCGTCTTCATCGCCCACGATGGGAATGACCTGATGATAGCCCTCGGCCACATCGCCGATGCCGGCCACGATTTCTACTTCTACGTTATCTTTCTTTCTCATATTTTAATGTTAGTTTTTCAAAACCGGTGTATGTGTTCGTATGATTGCAACTCACTGTTTGTTGCAACGTTGCATCTACCACATTGCGACAAATAGCCACAATAAGGAAAATCGCCACAAATATAACGACTTTCGTGCCCAAAACGTCTTTCCCACCCAAAAAGTTATTAACAAAATATAAGGAGATAACCGAAAGCAGGTGGAAGGTGAAGGGAGGAGATTTAAGGCCCTTAAAGCCCCTAAAGCCTTTAATGCCTTTAATGCCCTTAAAGCCCCTAAGGCCCAGTCGGCAACAGACGCCCCCGCCACTCCGTGGCACCCCCTCTAACTCAGAGGGGGACAATTTTGAATTTTGAATTCCCTTTCTGCCCTTTCTGCTCTTTCTGCTCTTAATTCTCAATTCTCAATTTTCAATTTTCAATTCTATTCCGTATCTTTGTGGGTTATTCGGCACAGAAAGAAAACAACAAAAAACACATATACTATGGAACTCGTAGAAAAATACTCACCCCAAACCATTGAAAGCAAGTGGTATGACTACTGGATGGAGCACCGTATGTTCCACTCCGAGCCCGACCACCGCACACCCTACACCATCGTTATCCCCCCACCAAACGTAACCGGTATGCTCCATATGGGCCATATGCTCAACAACACCCTCCAAGATGTGCTCATCCGCAGGGCTCGTATGCAGGGCCTCAACGCCTGCTGGGTACCCGGCACCGACCACGCCTCCATTGCAACCGAGGCCAAGGTGGTGGCCAAACTCAAAGCCGAGGGCATTGAGAAGAGCGACCTCACAAGGGAGCAATTCCTCGCCCACGCTTGGGAGTGGAAGGAGAAACACGGCGGCATCATCCTCAAGCAACTCCGCAAACTCGGTGCTTCGTGCGACTGGGAGCGCACCTGCTTCACTATGGACGATGCACGCACCGAGGGTGTAATCAAGGTCTTTGTGGACCTCTACAACAAGGGGAAAATCTACCGTGGCGTGAGGATGGTAAACTGGGACCCCTCGGCACAAACCGCCCTCTCCGATGAGGAGGTTATCTACAAGGAGTCGCAGGGTAAGTTCTACTACCTGCGCTACAAGGTGGAGGGCTCCGACCGCAGTCTGATTGTGGCCACCACACGCCCCGAGACCATCTTGGGCGACTCGGCAGTGTGTGTGAACCCCAACGACCCCCGCTATGCCGACCTACCCGAGGATGCAAGGGTGATTGTACCCCTCGTGGGTCGCAGTGTGCCCGTAATCAGGGATGAGTATGTGGACATTGAGTTCGGTACGGGTGCCCTGAAAGTAACCCCTGCACACGATGTGAACGACTATATGCTCGGCGAGAAATATGGCCTTGAAACCATCGATATCTTCAACCCCGATGGTACCATCAACGACAAGGTGGGGCTCTACGTGGGTATGGACCGCTTTGAGTGCCGCAAGGTCATTGAGGGCGACCTCGAAGCAGCAGGACTGCTGGAGAAAACCGAGGCCTACACAAACAACGTGGGCTACTCGGAGCGCACGGGTGTGGCCATTGAGCCCAAACTCTCGATGCAGTGGTTCCTCTCGATGGACGAACTCGCCAAGCCCGCAACCGCAGCCGTGGCCGAGGACATCATCAAGTTTGTGCCCGAGAAGTACAAAAACACCTACCGCCACTGGATGGAGAACATCAAAGATTGGTGCATCTCGCGTCAGCTGTGGTGGGGCCAGAGGATACCTGCGTGGTATCTGCCCAAGGGTGGCTTTGTGGTGGCCGAGAACGAGGCCGAGGCACTGGAGTTGGCAAAGGCAAAGAGTGGCGACAGCACCCTCACGCTGGCCGACCTTCGTCAAGACGAGGATGTGCTCGACACGTGGTTCAGTTCGTGGCTGTGGCCCATCAGTGTCTTTGACGGCATCCGCAACCCCGACAATGAGGAAATCAAATACTACTACCCCACCAACGACCTTGTAACCGGTCCCGACATCATCTTCTTCTGGGTGGCCCGAATGATTATGGCCGGCTATGAGTGGCGAGGCGAGAGGCCCTTCAACCACGTCTACTTCACCGGTATCGTGAGGGATAAACTCGGTCGCAAGATGTCCAAGCAGCTCGGCAACTCGCCCGACCCGCTGGACCTCATCGCACAGTATGGTGCCGATGGTGTGAGGGTGGCACTTATGCTCTGCACTTCGGCAGGCAACGACCTGATGTTTGACGAGAGCCTCTGCGAGCAGGGCCGCAACTTCTGTAACAAGATTTGGAATGCCTACCGACTGTTGGGTACTTGGAGTGTAGACGAGGCTGCCGCACAGCCCGACCACAGTGCCAAGGCCATTGAGTGGTTTGAGTCGGTGCTCAACAAGGCCACGGCCGAGATTAACGACCACTTTGCCGCCTACCGCATTTCGGATGCGATGATGGCCGCCTACAAACTTTTCTGGGACGACTTCAGCGGTTGGTACTTGGAGATGGTTAAGCCCACGTGGGGCTCGCCCATTGATGGGGCCACCATCCGTGCCACCAAGCGTTTCTTTGAGCGACTGCTCGAACTGCTGCACCCCTTTATGCCCTTCGTTACGGAGGAGTTGTGGCAAAACATTGCCGAGCGCAAGGAGGGCGAGAGCATTATGTTTGCCGAGCAGCCCACCGAACTTCCCTACGATGAGAAGATGCTCGCCGAGTTTGACCTCGCAAGGGAGGTGGTGAGCGCAGTGCGCAATATCAGGGCCAAGCAGAACGTTCCCAATAAGGAGCAGGTTGCTTTGGAGGTTATTGCCGACACCAACTACCACCCCGCCTACAACTGCGTGGTGAGCAAGATGGCCAACCTCTCGGCAATCACCGAGGTGAGCGAGAAGAACCCCACGGCGGCTGCCTTCATTGTGAAGACCACCGAGTACTTTGTGCCGATGAGTGCCAACATCAACGTGGAGGAGGAGATGGCCAAGATGACCAAGGAGTTGGCCCACTACGAGGGCTTCCTCAAGGGCGTGCTGGCCAAGTTGGGCAACGAGAGGTTTGTGGCCAACGCTCCCGCCGCAGTGGTGGAGAACGAGCGCAACAAGCAGCGTGATGCCGAAGCCAAAATCGCCGCCCTCAAGGAGCGAATGGCAGCGTTGAAAAATTAACAATGGAAAATTGAAAATTGAAAATTAAGGAGCCTGCGGCGCTATTTTAGACTTGCCAAAGGCTCAATGTAAGCGCAATGAATAGCACAAACATTATTGCCGAAAAGACAAAAAAGTTTGCAATTCGCATCGTCAAATTTGCGAAATTCCTACGCCAAGAAGGTGTGGATGTTATCATTGTGCGTCAGTTGCTCAAAAGCGGAACAAGCATTGGAGCCAACACTCGTGAAAGCTCCAATGCCCAGAGTAAAGACGACTTCATACACAAATTATCAATTGCGTTGAAGGAGGCTGACGAAACCGCCTATTGGTTGGAGTTGCTGGTAGGAGCCGAGGATATTACACAAAAACAATTCGACTCGCTCAATGCCGACCTCAAAGAGATTATTGCTCTGTTAACATCAATAATCAAAACAAGCAAAGGAATACAATAAACACTACGCCCAAAGGCGCACCACAATTTTCCATTTTCAATTTTCAATTTTCAATTTAATAACCAAAGGTTATAATGAAACGACTACTCACCATATTAGCAACATTGGTCATACTGTGTGTAGGCTCTGCCAACGCACAGTACAACCAGCGCTACATATCGTGGGCAAGTCGTAACTTCCTTGCAGCCGACAACTACAAGGACGCCATCGAAATCCTCAACATCCTCCTGCGCACCAACAAAGAGTCGCACGAGGCATACTATCTGCGTGGTTATGCCAAACTCGGGCTGGGCGACCTGCTCGGCGCCGAGGCCGACCTCACCGAGGCCCTACGCCTCAACCCCGTCTACACCGAAGCATTCCACTACCGTGGCATTGTACGCTCCGAGTTGGGTAACTACGATGACGCTGTGGGCGACTTCGCCGCAGCCATCGACCTAAGGCCCGACCTGCCCAACTCCTACTACTCAAGGGGAGTAACCCACCTGCGCAACAAAAACTACGTCAAGGCGCTGGTGGACTTCGATGTCATCCTGCGCTTTACGGACAAGGATGCTCAAACCCACATCAACCGTGGTGTGGCCCTGCTCAACCTCAAAGACACACTTGGGGCACACAGTTGTTTCGACAAGGCCATACGCACCAATCGTGAGTACACCGAGGGCTACAATCAGAAGGCTATGTTGCTGATGTCCGAGGGTAAGAACGAGGAGGCCTTGGAGAACTTCAATATGGCCATCCGGTGCGACAGCACCTACCTGCAACCCCTCTTCAACCGAGCCATCGTGTACTGCAATCTGGAACGTTACGAGGAGGCACTCAAAGACTACCAGAGGGTGGTTGAGTTGGACGAGTATGTGGTGGGTGGCTACTACAATATGGCCATCGTCTACGCCATACGTGGCGAGTGGGCCGAGGCGTTGGAGAACTACGACAAGGTCATCCTCCACGCACCCGACAACGTGAAGGGCTATTTCAACCGTGCGGGCATCTATGCCGAGTTGGGGCGTTATGCCGAGGCGTTGGGCGACTACACCAAGGCCATAGAACTCTACCCCGACTTTGCCAACGCCTACCTCTCACGTGCGCTCGTCAAGGACCGAGTCTACGACCTTGCGGGTGCCAACCACGACCGAGCCATTGCCGCACGCAAAATTGAGGAGTATGAGGCCCGATTGGAGGAAAACCCCGATGAGTTCTCAATCTATGCCGACACCTCGCGCCACTTCAACCAACTCGTGTCGTTTGAGTCGAGGTTGGCCGAGCGCAGGTTGCAGGAGGGCGAGCAGGGGGAGATTACACTCCGCCCGATGTTCCGCTTTACCCTCACCGCACCCACCACCGTGGAGTCGCACCGCTACTATGTGGAGCCACTGGAGCAGTTTGAGGCCTCGGTGGGCGACAGCAACATTGTTTTCAGTTGTGGCGACACCTCGCTCTCCGAGGAGGAGGTAGCCGTACTCAACGGAGCCTACGAGCGTGAGTCGCTGGGCGAGAGTTGGCAGGGAGCCTTCAAATATGGCATCAGCCAACTCTGCGTAAGGCAGTACACCTCGGCTGTGGGCCTACTATCGGATGCCATAGCACTGCTGCCCGACAACCCGTTCCTCTACCTCAACCGTGCCGCTGCAAGGTGTGAGATGATTGACTTCATCAGCTCCATCAACCGCACCGACCGCATCTCCATCGACTCGGAGATGAAGCCCGGCCACGTGGTGGAGAGGCACTACAACTATGGCGATGCCATTGCCGACCTCAACAAAGCCATTGAGTTGGCTCCGCAGGTGGCCTACCTATATTACAATAGGGGCAACCTACACGCACTCTCGGGCGATATGCCTGCCGCCTATGAGGACTTCACGAGGGCCATTGAGTTGGCTCCGGAGTTGGCCGAGGCGTGGTTCAACCGAGGACTTGTACAACTCTATATGAAGGATACGCGCAAGGGTTGCATTGACCTGAGCAAGGCAGGCGAGTTGGGCATAAAGGATGCCTACACGGTGCTAAAACGCTACAATAGAGGGAATTGAAAATTGAAAATTGAAAATTGAGAAAGTTGCGAGTAAGCGAGGGCAGAGGGTGCTTGCACACTTTGCCGAGCGAGAGCAACTAAAAGCCACCGAAGGTGGGTTAATTGAAAATTAAAGTCCTTAAGGGCTTTAAGGGCTTTAAGGACCTTAAAAAACCCAGTCGGCCCAGTCGGCTTAGGAATTAGAAAAGATACTCAAACAAATAAAAACACAAAAAAAGAAGAAAAACAATGGTAGAAAAATTACAACGTAAACTCAACGACTCGGCCTTTGTGCGCTGGTCGGCGCTGATTCTCATCGCACTGATGATGTTCTTCGGCTATATGTTTGTGGATATGCTCTCGCCCCTGAAAAGCCAACTTGAGAGCGGGCTCGGCTGGGATAGCACCACCTTCGGTACCTACGCCTCAAGCGAATACTTCCTCAACGTGTTCTGCTTCTTCCTGATTTTTGCAGGCGTGATTCTCGACAAGATGGGTATCCGCTTTACGGGTATGCTGTCGGCCTCGCTGATGGTTATCGGTGCCTGCATCAAGTTCTACGGTATGAGCGACTGGTTCATCGGTAGCAGTTTGGAGGCTTGGCTCAACTCGTGGTGGGTGGCTCTACCCGCAACGGCAAAACTCTCCTGCTTGGGCTTTATGATTTTCGGCTGCGGCTGCGAAATGGCCGGCACCACCGTATCCAAGGCTATCGCCAAGTGGTTCAAAGGCAAGGAGATGGCTATGGCTATGGGTCTTGAGATGTCCATCGCACGTTTGGGCGTGTTTGCCGCAATGTGGCTCTCGCCTATGGTCTACGATAAGTTCGGACACAATGTGTCGGCTCCCGTGGCCTTCGGTGCCATTCTGCTCATCATCGGCCTGTTGTTCTACTCGGTGTTCGTGGTTATGGACCGCAAGTTCGACAAGCAACTTGAGGCTGCCGGCGAACTCACCACCGAGGAGAACGAGGAGGAGTTCAAGTTCAAAGACCTCGGCAAGATTTTCTCGAGCAAGATGTTCTGGCTGGTGGCTCTGCTGTGTGTGCTCTACTACTCGGCCATCTTCCCCTTCCAGCGCTACGCACCCGACTTCCTCAACACCACCCTCGGTGTGGAGAATGGTGCCCAGTTGTTCAGCTGCTTCCCCATCCTCGCAATGGTGCTCACCCCCTTCTTGGGTGGTTTCATCGACCGCAAGGGTAAGGCTGCCTCTATGCTGATGCTCGGCTCGCTCATTATGATTGCCTGCCACCTCTCGTTTGCATTCCTGCTGCCCGCCTTCCCCACCAAGTGGTTGGCTGTGGCTTTGGTGGTAACTTTGGGTGTGTCGTTCTCGCTCGTGCCTGCGGCTTTGTGGCCCAGCGTGCCCAAGATTATCGACAACCGCATCCTCGGCTCGGCCTACTGCATCATCTTCTGGATTCAGAACATCGGCCTCTTTGCCGTACCTATGCTCATCGGCAACGTGCTCGACAAGACCGGTGGCTACACCGTGCCTATGGTCATCTTCTCTTCGTTTGGCGTGCTGGCCCTGCTCTTCAGCCTCTGGCTCAAGCGCGAGAACAAGAAGCAGAACTTCGGTTTGGAGGAGCCCAACATCAAATAGTGGCCCCACACACACCGTTTGCACGATTGTGCCCCACAACGACCACCCCTCAAAAAGTGCGGGTGGTCGTTTTTTTGGGCGAAAAAACACGGCGGGGAGAATAACGATAGGGAAAATGATATATATTTGCACCCGTAATTTTTAAGAAATTTTAATAACTACGTGTCGCACAGGGCGACCACACTGACGCTCAAACTTTTACACCAATGGCTAACACCACCAAAGCAGGCAAAAAGGGCTTTACGATTGATTTCTCGCCCCGCCTATTCTCCACCCTCAAGGGTTACAACAAGCAACGTTTCACCAAAGACCTGATGGCCGGTATCATCGTTGGTATCGTGGCCATTCCGTTGGCTATCGCCTTCGGTATCGCCTCGGGCGTGGGCCCCACCGAGGGTCTTGTTACCGCCATCATCGCCGGCTTCATCATCTCCGCACTCGGAGGTACCAAGGTGCAAATCGGTGGCCCCACGGGTGCCTTCATCGTCATCATCTACGGCATCATTCAGCAGTTCGGACTCGCCGGACTCGCCATCGCCACCGTTATGGCTGGTCTGATGCAGGTGGCTATGGGTGTGTTCCGCCTCGGCAGTGTCATCAAGTTTATGCCCTACCCCATCATCGTGGGCTTCACGGGCGGTATCGCCATCACCATCTTCTCCACTCAGATGAACGACCTCTTCGGTTTGGGCATCGAAAACGTGCCCGCCAACTTCATTGACAAGTGGGCCTGCTACTTCCAGAACATCGGAAACATAAATTGGTGGGCACTGGGCGTGGGCCTTGTGAGCATCGCAATCATCGCCTACACGCCCCGCATCTCCAAGAAGGTGCCCGGCTCGCTGTTGGCCATCGTGGTAATGACGGTGGTGTGCTGGTTGCTGCGTGAGTTCGCAGGGGTGGACTCCATCAAGACCATTGGCGACCTCTACACCCTGCCCAAAGGACTCCCCTCGTTCCGAATGCCCGCACTCGCCGAGGGCGAAACATTCTTCTCCACTGCACAGGCAGTGTTGCCCGTAGCCTTCACCATAGCCATCCTCGGTGCCATTGAGAGCCTTCTCTCGGCAATGGTGGCCGATGGTGTGGTGGGCGACCGCCACAACTCCAACACCGAGCTCATCGGTAATGGCGTGGCCAACATCATCACCCCCTTCTTCGGCGGTATTCCCGCCACGGGCGCAATCGCACGCACTATGGCCAACATTAACAACGGTGGCCGTACCCCCATCGCAGGTATCACCCACACCGTGGTGCTCCTGCTGGTGCTCCTGCTGCTGGGCGACCTCGTGGGGCTCATTCCTATGCCCTGCTTGGCGGGTGTGCTCATCGTGGTGGCCTACAATATGAGTGGTTGGAGAACCATACGCTCAATGTGTCGCCAATCGAGGGGCGACATCGCTGTGCTCTTTGTTACCCTCCTGCTCACCGTCATCTTCGACCTCACCATTGCCATTGAGGTGGGCCTCATTATGGCTGTGGTGCTCTTTATGAAACGTGTGATGGAGAGCACCTCCATCTCGGTGGTTCAGAACGAGATGGCCGTGCATCACGATGGCGAGCAGCAAGACGAGGTTCTCACCATCCCTGCCCTCACGGAGGTCTATGAGATTGAGGGTCCCTTCTTCTTTGGTATTGCCAACAAGTTTGAGGAGTTGTCGTCTATGCACTCAAAGTTGCCCATACGTGTAATTCGTATGCGCAAGGTTACCTTCATTGACGCCACGGGTATCCACAACCTTGAGATTTTCATCGGCTCGGCCTTGAAGGAGGGCCGCAAGGTTATTCTTTCGGGTGTAAATGCGGATGTCTACGCCGAGATTGACAAGGCTGGAATTGTTGATATGGTGGGCCGCGAGAACGTGCTTGACCACATCCACAAAGCCCTTGCCCGTGCCGAAGAAATCAGCAAGGAAATTGAAAATTAACAAAGTTGCAAGTCAGTGAGGGCAAGAAAAGGCAGAAAGAGCAGAAAGAGCAATTTGCTGACTGCTGACCGCTGACCGCTGACCGCTGACCGCTCTTTAACGAATAAGCGTCAGCCGCAGGGCCTCTTCGGGGCGGTTGGTGGTAAGATAGTCCACCCCCTTACGGATAAACTTACGCATAATGGACTCGGAATTGACAGTCCACACGTTGGTTTCAAGCCCCAAGCGGCGACTCTGCGACAGCCATCGGGGGTGGAGCAGGTAGATTGCAAAGTGGTAGTCGGGGCCCGCAAAACCCTCCGCCTTCAACTCCTTGGGCGATAGGTTGTTATTGAGGTAGAAAACCTTGGCAGAGGGGGCCAAACGATGAAATTCCCTGCACGCTTCGAGCGAAAAACTGATGTAGTCGGTGCGCTCGGCAAGGCCCATCTGCTCAATCATCTTCACACATTTGGCCACCGCCTCGGCCTCTTGGGCCTGCGAGGGGTGTGGTTTAAGTTCGAGCACAAGGTGCAGGTCGGGGTATTTTAGTCCCTCGCAGAGATACTCCGCAAGGGTGGGGACCCTCTCGCCATTGGGCAGAGTGTGGGCACGCACCTCCGCAGCGGTCATCTCCACAATGGGGCGGTCGTAGCCCTCGCCCAAAGTGCTGTCGTGAAACACCACAACCTCTCCATCGGCAGTCATCCACACGTCAAATTCGCTACCCCAGCACCCCACCTCTGCGGCCTTACGCAAGGCTGTGAGGGAGTTTTGTGCGCTCCCCTCGGTGTCCCAGTAGCCACGGTGGGCAACGACTTTGGTTTGTGCAGAGAGCGAAATGGCCCACGTCAAAACGAGGACTCCCAAAATAAAAATGCCTTTTTTCATTCTTCTGTTGTTTTGTGCAGAGCAAATGTAAGACAAAAAATGTATCTTTGTGCAACTTTTTTTGTTAGTAACCACAAAACCACAACGAATAGAAAGATGAAGAACTCCATATTCAGACACCTTGCACGAGCCCTTGTGCTCACCGCAGCCACCACATTGGCCACCGCTTGTGCCGACAAAGAACTCACCGAGCCCCGCTACCTCGCCTCGGCCACCACAACCACCGACCTCTACTCCATTGACGAGGAGGGCAACCTCTCCTGCGCAGGCCACTTCCTGCGTGGCACCGAGGTTACCGCCTACCCCAACTGCGTGGAGAAGGTGGAGAAGGTGCCCTATGTGAAGGTGCTCTTGGAGGGTAGTGAGTTCTATGCCCAGCAGGCTGCACTGGCTACCGAGCACAGGGATGTGGTGAGGGAGAAGAGCATTTGGGTGCGCACACCCGCCACCCTGCTTGCCGACACCGCCACCTCCACCATCGCCGGCTTTGCCGACAAGGGGGCCGAATTGGAGGTCGTGGGATACGACTCGTTGCGCACCGATGGCTCCGTGGCCACCTACAAAGTGCGTCTGGGCGAGGAAGGCACCGAGGGTTACATCTATGGTAAGTACACCGTCTTTACCCCCGAGGAGGCAGCCCTGAGGTACAAGGCCGAGGAGTATGACAAGGTGCACAAGGCTGTGAAAAACTCCTTTGGAGGAGGTGCCGCCATCGGGTGCGACTTCTACCCCGTGGAGAAGCCTCGCTTTGAGAACAACCCTATGCCCCACGCCTGCTACTCGCTCTACCTCAATGCGGGCACCAACGTGCTCAAAAACATTGAGGCCTACATCACCCTCGCCAAGCAGAGCAAAATCAACACCTTCGTAATCGACATCAAGGACAACGAAAGCCCCGGCTACAAGGCCGATGCAATGAAGCTCTACTCGCCCACCAACTACCGCCGTGCGGGCGACAAGGAGGCTCTCTATCGCCGCGTGGTGAGCCGTCTGCACGAGGAGGGATTTTATGTTGTGGGGCGTATCACCTGCTTCAAGGACAGCTATTTCGTGAAGGACAACCCACAGTGCGCCATCACCGAGAGGGCCACAGGCGAGCCCTTCAAGCACAACAAAGCCTACTGGCCCAGTGGGTTCGACCGCAGGGTGTGGGAGTTCAATGTGGCACTGGCGAAGGAGGCTGTGGAGAAGTTCGGCTTCAACGAGATTAACTTCGACTATGTGCGTTTCCCCGACCGTATGACCAAGGTGGAGGACATCGTGGACTACCACAACCGCTATGGCGAGAGCAAAGTGCAGGCCATTCAGCGTTTTGTGCAGTATGCTTGCGATGAAATCCACAAGGTGGGTGCCTACGTGTCGATAGATGTCTTTGGCGAGAGTGCCAACCCGGGCTACACCACCGCCTATGGTCAGTATTGGCCCGCCATCAGCAACGTGGCCGATGTAATCAGCGGTATGCCCTACCCCGACCACTTCTCCAACGGCTACTATGGCATCCAAAAGCCGTGGAACAACCCCTATGATATTCTCTACCAGTGGGGCCAGAGGGTGCAGGGCCGACAGGCCGTAACCCCCACCCCCGCCGTGGTGCGTACTTGGGTGCAAGCCTACAATGTGATGCGCCACGTGGACCGCAACGGCATCGCCTACGATGCAGAGAATGTGGAGAAGGAAATCAGGGGCCTCTATGCCGCAGGGCTCACGGGTGGTTACATCACTTGGCTCGCCTCCTCCAACATCGAGAAGTACTACCAGCAACTCGGAGCCTTCCAAAAGGACTACTACGCCGAGTATGTACAGGGCAGGTAGCACAACGTTAGTGTCCACATTCAAGACATTAGTGGGAGAAATATTTGCAGGAGTGGGAAAAATTCCCTAACTTTGTGTGTGTATAATCGCAGGCGCAGGCCTGACCGAAGCAGTATGGCAAAACAACAAGTCGTTAATTCGTTAGCAGAGAAGGTAGGACGGGTGATTCAGGACAACACTCGTCTGCGCAAGGAGTGCGCCGACTTGGTGGGTGAGAGGGACAAATTGCGTTCCGACAACCGCGCACTGCAACAGCAGGTGGGTGAACTGCAACAGAGAATTTCGCTCCTTGAGTTGGGCGAAGGTTTTGGTGGCACGCAAAACGAGGCTGCCAAGAAGAGAGCAAAGGCACAAATCAACAGGCTTATGCGGGAGATTGACAGGTGCATTGCCCTCGTGAACAAGTAGTAGGTTTTTTAGGCTATTCGGCACAGTTTGTATTTGTAGAGAGGAACATTGCGCAACACACTATGGCGGAGTTTTTGAACATAAACCTCGATATTGCAGGCAAGAAATACCCCCTGAGGATTGAGCGTGCAAAGGAGGAACTCTATCGCAAAGCCGAGAAGGAGATAAACCGTTGGGTGGCAACCATCGAGTCCAGATACCGTATGGACAAGGAGGGTTGTTTGGCAATGGCTGCCTTGCAGGTGGCCCTCCAAAATGTGGAGCACGCAACCTCACGCAATATTGATGACGACTTGGCCGAACTAACCGCCATCGAGCGCACACTTGACGACTACCTCTCCAAATTGGAGTAGGGATATTGTGTCAGGTGGATGCCGGCACAGGAGGGATGCCTCTTCGGGAACACCACCCTTACGATACAAGGTGGCAAGGTGGCAAGAACAGGGAGGAAAGACCAAGGGTGCAAGGATGCAAGGAGGCAAGCGTAAGAAAGCAAGGCCAAGGTGGTAAGGACAAGGAAGAAAGGAAGAAAGAACAAAAAGTTCATTGGAAATATAATCGAAACAGAATCTGCCCGCATAGATTCCATTCAGATTTGCGAAACTCAACACTTTAATAATTGAGCAGCGACTCGTAGTGTCAAAAACAGGCCTAGGTAACCCCGCAAGGGGGAGTGTCCGGTGGCTCCGCCTCCCGATGCCGTTGGACGTTTGCGATGCAAATACGGCGCCCTCACTCGTGACGATATGGTAGTTTCGTCAAACAATTCAATGGAATCCTATGTGGGTTTTTTTGTTTCGGCACAGCAGAGGATTTTATTTTAGGACAACACACACATAAAACCAAAAACACAAAAAACAGAAATAACACTTTTTTAACAACAAAACACAACTGAATAATTATGATAACAATAGTATTAACAGCGGTAATTTCGGCAACGGTGGGCGTTGGCACCTACATCGTTGTCAGCAATGCCGTAACCAAGACAACCGTCCGCAAGCGAAGGGAGGCTCTCATTGCAGCCGCCAAGAGCGAGGGCGAGATGATTCGCAAAGAGAAAGAGTTGCAGGCCAAAGAGCGTTTCCTTGAACTCAAACGTGAGCACGACCGCACCGTGAACGAGCGCAACCAGAAGCTCAACCAGAGAGAGCAGGGTATCAAACAGACCGAGAACAATCTCAACCAGCAACGCTCCGAGTTGGACAAGAAAAACAACGAACTTGACAAGCAGAAAGAGCAGGTGGCTGCACAACTCGCCCACTTGGAGAAGCGCAAGGAGGAGGCCGACCGCATCATCAAGGAGCAGAACATCAAACTTGAGCAGATTGGCGGCATCAGTTCGGAGGAGGCCAAGAATATCCTCATTGAGAATATGAAGGCCGAGGCCGAGAGGGATGCGCAGACCTACATCAGCGAGACCATTGAGGAGGCCAAACTCACCGCCAGCAAGGAGGCCAAACGCATTGTGGTGCAGACCATCCAGAGGGTGGCAACCGAGACCGCCATTGAGAACTCCGTAACGGTGTTCAACATTGACAGCGATGAGGTCAAGGGTCGTATCATCGGTCGTGAGGGCCGCAACATTCGTGCTTTGGAGGCTGCAACCGGTGTGGAGATTATCGTAGACGACACCCCCGATGCAATTATCCTCTCGGGCTTTGACCCCGTGCGCAGGGAGATTGCTCGTTTGGCACTCCACCAGCTTGTAACCGATGGCCGCATCCACCCCGCACGTATTGAGGAGGTGGTAACCAAGGTTAAGAAACAGATTGAGGAGGAGATTGCAGAGGTGGGTAAACGCACCATCATCGACCTCGGTATCCACAATATGAGCCCCGAACTGGTAAGGCTTATCGGTAAGATGAAATACCGCTCGTCTTATGGTCAGAACCTGCTGCAACACGCACGCGAAACCGCCAACTTGTGCGGTATTATGGCAGCCGAACTCGGCCTCAACGTGAAGAACGCACGTAGGGCAGGTCTGCTGCACGATATTGGTAAGGTGCCCGATGATGAGCCCGAATTGCCACACGCAATTATCGGTATGAAGCTCTGCGAGAAGTACAAAGAGAAACCCGAGGTTTGCAACGCTGTGGGCTCCCACCACGAGGAGGTGGAGATGAACTCTCTGATTGCACCCATCGTGCAGGTGTGTGATGCCATATCCGGTGCCCGCCCCGGTGCGAGGAGCGAGATTGTGGAGAGCTACATCAAGCGACTCAAAGAGATGGAGAGCATTGCTCTATCCTACCCCGGTGTGATGAAGACCTACGCCATTCAGGCCGGTAGGGAGTTGAGGGTTATCGTTGGTGCCGACAAGATTAGCGATGCCGACAGCGAGCAACTCAGCCGCGACATTGCCAAGAAGATTCAGGACGAGATGACCTACCCCGGTCAGGTGAAGATTACGGTTATCCGCGAGACCCGCGCCGTAGCCTACGCCAAGTAGGGCCGCTCCTTCTGCCCGATAGTGCGGGGAAGCCACGGCTCCCGATAGTGTGGGAAAGCAACTTCTCTCCCGATACCCAATAGTGCGAGAAAGCAACAACTTCCGAGATGGTTCGGGAGAGCAGTAACGCCCGACACTTCGGTGGCAGTTTTCCACTACTACCGGCAAGTTAGGTAGCACCACAAATGAGGCATAGGCAAGATGAGCACATAAGCGGTAATTTTGTCTTGTCAAACAGGCAGAATGCAGATTATAAAATTTAATGGTATGAATAAACTCGGACTTTTCCTGGCCAAGAATACGACACATATTCTGGGCCTTTATTTCCTAGGCTGGGCTATCTGGGCCTGCCTTCATTGGGCATCACTTTGCTTGGTACAGAAACTGGTGTTAGGACTTTTCTTCCTGTTGGTTGTACACGAGTACGAAGAGGCATACAAGGAAAGGTTCATTAGAGTAATGGGACAGGCTATGGGGATTACGCCGGAAGAACTCCCTGTTCCCGGGCTCATCCACGTAGCAGCAGATACATATATCGCCGTGATATTTTCGTTGGCCCTTTTGTTCCCGAATCAGATGTGGCTTGTTTTCCCTGTGCTTATCCTAGGTATCTTTGAGATGTTTATCCACAACTGGGGTATCGTTATGTTCCGTCTGAAGGGCGTAAGCCCGGGTTGGTACACGGCTATGGTTCAAGGAATATACAGTATCTGGGCGCTCGTACTGATCAACCGCAGTGTTGAATACGATGGTATCCAATGGCTATGGGCGGCACTACTCTATGTGGGAGGATTTGCCACTATGGAGGTCTTCACCCTGCGCAGTATAGGTAAGCCGATTCAAGAGATTGCCGGCAATGGAAAAGCCTTTGTCAAGAATCGGTTCGGAAAAGAAAGAGTTAAATAAAATTCGTATTTATCTAACAGCCCTTACACAGTTCAGCTGACGCCCCGTTGTATTTGGTGATAGGGTGTGAAGGCAGGCCGTCAGAAGCACCAGCCGAGTCGGATGCTGAACGAGAGGGCTATGTGGTCGTTGCGGGTGCCAAACCAATCCCACACCTGAAATCCGTGGTGGTAGCCCGTGTCGGCCGGTGTGCCAAAGCCAGTAGCCACCGCCAACCCAGCCATCAACCAAAAAGCGACCAAAGGTGTGCTGATAGCCTGCCGTAGCAAGCAGTGCTCCCATTTGTGCGAGGGTGCGTGTGTGGGTGGTTGCAGAGTCGTAGGCATAGCGACAAAACATCGCCAGATCCGCAAGGTTACAAAGAACAAGGGTGTTTTCCCGAATGACACAGCCTTGGTTAAACTTGTCTACCTGGCATATCGTAATGCCCGTAAAAAATGGACGATGCCTGTCCCGAACTGGGGCATCATCTCACAGCAGCTTGCGATAAAGTTCGAGGATAGATACAATTTGCTGTAAATTTGTTATATTTACACCGATAAATCGGTATTTACCACATCAGTTATGACGTCTCGTATTCTATTCCTTCTGCCGCTATTCGCAATGATTTCCTGCGGAAAAGTCACTCCGGCTGATAATGGTGAAGAGCCTTCAAACCCGGATAACCCTACGGTAGAAATCTCAGTACCGGACA
>JAFQNC010000031.1 GCA_017396085.1 Tidjanibacter sp.
AGGCGAGTGATGTATTTGTTCTCCTCGGTATCAACAAGTCGCTTGTACACCTCTGCCGTAGGCCTCTCTTTAAGTTCGTAACCGTGAGCCAACAGCATCTCTCGAAGGTGTTCCAACATCTCTCGTCCGTCTTTGTATTGCGAGAAAGTATAGATAAGGTCGGTCTTATGCTTGCGATGCAAAGATACCTTATCATTGATGATGGATTTGTATTTGTTGAGTTGCTCTTGGGTATAACGACTACTGCGACCATCTTCCGTAATGCCAAAGTGCTCAATATATGTAACCTTATCGCCCTGCACTATACGGAAGTCAGGCGTATATGGTTTGTTTGCACTCAAAATGCGATACTGATACATTGGCTCGTATTCGTACTCGATTTGATTTAGGTAAAGGAAATTGGCAATCTGCACCTCCTCCATTGAGCGTAGCACCTCATTATTGAGGGTTTGAGTGCGGCGTGTGCGCCTATCGACAACCTGCTGCACATAGTCTTGCAAATCGCTTTTCAGAGTCGAATAATCGGCATCGGCAACAAATTGGAAATACTCGCCTAAATCCTCGCCCTCGTATGGAGCAGAGAAATAAGAGCCAAAGAACAAAATGAGTTTATCAACGAGTTGAGGATTACGCAATACCTTCGTTTTGAGGTATTCGTTGATAACATTATACATAAAGCCGTTATCCACAATCTTGCGTTGCTCCTCTTCGCCCTGTCGAAGAATAGAGTAGCCGATAGAGTGGAATGTGGTGATGATACTCGGAATTTTCAGGTTGTGATTGATGCGCTCTCGTAACTCCTCAACAGCCTTGTTGGTAAATGAAATAACCAATATTTGTTCGGGCTTAATCCCTCGCTTCTCCACCAAGTATCGCACCTTTGCGGCCACTGTCGTAGTCTTGCCAGCACCTGCACCCGCAATGACGAGAGTGTTGTCCTCCTCCGACAATACAACCTCTCTCTGCTCATTATCGAGCAATATGGCAGGGTCGCACGCTTTGAGTATATTGTCAAGATACTCCTTTTCGGACTTTATGTGATTGGCAACAAATTGAGCATTATGTTTCTTGATAGTTGCCGACTCTTGGGTTAGGTCTTGAATCTCCTCGTAATGATTTATGAAGGCCTCAATTTGTGCGAGGTCGAGATTATTTTTGCTAACATAGTCCCTCAAAATATTAGCCTCAACAATGGAGCAAAAGAATTTGTAATTCTCTTTGTATTCCGAGATAAAATGCTTGTAATCGCTACGGGCAATAAACGAGTCGCCACCCAACAACTCGGCGAACTCGGCATTAAATTGTAATGCTCTTTGATATTGTGCCGGCTGTTGAGCAGTATGTTGTAGAAGCTTATTTGCCTCTTTGTTCCACCTTAAAAACTTTAATATACCCATATAATATTTGCATTGTACCACAAAGTTAGCAAAAAAAGCGGAATGAAAGTTGGATTGTGTGAATATGTTTGTGGGGTGCGTGAAAAAATGAGGTGAAATATTTGTAAGTTTAGTTGATATAAACTACATTTGTGGTGTGCGATTGAATTGTATACAACCGAAAGCAAAAAAAGGAATGGTATGAATTTGTATGATTTTAAGGTAAAAGGGACGAAGGGTGAAGAGGTCCCGATGGAGCAGTTCAAAGGCAAAGTGCTCTTGATTGTGAACACCGCCACGGGTTGTGGTTTTACGCCTCAGTATGAGGGACTTCAGAAGTTGTATGACCGCCACAAGGGTAGGGGATTGGAGATTCTCGATTTCCCGTGCAATCAGTTTGGCCACCAAGCACTCGGAACTGACGAGGAGATTGGAGCATTTTGTACGTTGAAATACAAAACCACCTTTCCTCGTTTTGCCAAAGTGGATGTGAATGGCGACAATCAGGAGCCTCTATTCCGCTTTCTGAAAAACCGCAAAGGTGGTTTTATGGGTAGCAACATAAAGTGGAACTTCACCAAGTTTTTGGTCGCACGAGATGGGAGCGTGGTGGGCCGATATGCCCCCACAACCGACCCCGAGAAAATCGAAAAAGATATACTTAAGTTGCTATGAACGAAAGGCTGAAACTCGAAAATCAACTCTGCTTTCCACTCTATGCTTGTGCCAAAGAGGTGGTGCGCAGATACACGCCTCTGCTTGCGCCCTTTGGGCTCACCTACACGCAGTACATTGCAATGATGGTGCTGTGGGAGCATAAGAGCATTACGGTGAGCGATATGGGCAAACTGCTCTATCTGGACTCCGGCACGCTGACTCCGCTACTCAAAAAGATGGAACAAGCGGGGTGGGTGAGCCGAGTGCGCTCAACCGAGGATGAGCGCAAGGTGGTGGTGTCCATTACCGAGAGTGGTGAGGCTCTGCAAACCCTGTTGGCCGAGGTGCCCACTCAAATGGCCGGTTGCGTAAAACTTGATAGCGGGGAGGCCCTGCAACTCTACACCCTACTGAAAAAGTTGATGCAAACATTTTGATAATTCGCTAATACATAACCCATTATGAATGAAGAATGCAAGTGTGCTTCGTGTCCGATGAGGGCAAAGTATGAGCAGAAACCCAAGTCGCTCGTTGGCCGTTTTTGGCGTTGGCACATCAATTTCTGCCCTGGTTGGAAGGGCTATTTCAACTCTCTGACACCTACCGAACAACAGACTGTTAGGGATAAATATGGTTTTACCAAATATTAGCCTCCTTCTTTTATGTTGGTCAGGAAACGTCTGCACTACGTGGTCGCAGGCTTGGTGTGGGGTGTCCCGGGTGTAATGATAACCGCTAAGGGTATTGGGGCCTACTGTGCCTTGCCACGGGCGGAATTGTGGTGGTTGCTGCTTCTGACAATGGGTGTGCTTGCCGCTTTTGGTTTTATGTTCCGCCGCATAGTAGGCCGCTACATTGCCCACATCTCTGCGCTACCCGATAGGGCCTCGCCTCTTCGCACATTTCCTTTGCGGGGTTGGCTGATTATTGTTTTTATGATGGGCTTGGGTATTGTGTTGAAACACATTCCTGCGATACCACAAGCATTTACGGCAGCGTTCTATTCGGGCCTTGGGCCGATGCTGCTACTCTCTGCGTTTCGCTTTTTCTTTGCCCCCCCCAATAAACATATAACAAAAAACGGTTAGCAATTCCATTGCTAACCGTTTTTTTTGTTTTTGAGCGGAAAACGGGACTCGAACCCGCGGCCCTTGGCTTGGGAAGCCAATGCTCTACCAACTGAGCTATTTCCGCATTATTTGTGGCGCAAGAGAGCAACAATCATTCCGCATTGTGCGCACTTGCGACCACAAATATACTCACTTAATTAGTAAAATGCAAACTCTATCAGCACTTGTTTTGCACCCTCGGGGTCGAAAATTGAGTTCAGTACGTGTGCCAAGCGGTAGCCGCCGTGTTGAAGGCTATTCTCCAACATAGTCGAAAAATCGTAAACGAATTGATAGGAAAGGTTAGGGTTCTCCTCGCCCAAAGCCTCAACGTAGTCATAAATCTGCGCTGCATTGGCAACGGTTTCGGCAAACCACTTCTCGTAGAAGTCGGTGCAGAACGGCTTGCCGCTGTCATCGGAGATGATACCCGACCTTACCTCCTCAACCCACGTGCCGGTGTAGTAGCCGGTGGTGGTGCCGTAGTTGATAATGTCGAGGTGGTCGCGCCACTCGCTGTAACTCCACGAGCGAGCCGACTCCACAATCTTGCTATCCCACACCGAGTGAAGGTTGGTCTGGCGGCCAAACCACTTCACTTTGGTCCTATTGCCACCCACATCAGAGAGCCTTCCGGCGTGCATCGGGCAGTGCATATCGCCCACCATATGGACAATCATCTTCACGTAGTCGGCCTTCATACTATCGGTTAGGTTGCGGTAGTTGTTGGTGAGCTCGTTGGTGAGCATCGTCAGAGCCGAAACCACATCGCCATTCTCGTTTTTGGGCATAGTTTGGTAGGTGTAGCCTTTGTCCACGTTGGCATAGTGCCAAGTTTTGGTCTGCTTGTAGTTGCTCTCCCAGTTGGGCGAGTTGCGCAGATTGTCCATCCACGAGGAGTAGTAGATGATTGAGCGGCCATCCAGAATGGCACCCAATTCGGCCTTGGTCTTGTCGGTGAGGTGTTTCTCGGCAATGGCTGCCACAACATCGTGTCCCACAGGACCCCAGCCAAGCAGACTCTGCACGTTGAGCAAAGTCAGCAGCGATACCAAAAATATTGAAAGTTTCTTCATCGTATGGGTATTTTTTTTGTGTGTAATTATTTGTTCATCGTAATGAGGAATTCCTCGTTGCTCTCGGTGTTCTGCAACTGGGCTTGCATAAACTCCATAGCCTCCACCGAGGTCATATCGGCCAAGTGGCGGCGCAGCACCCAAGTGCGTTGCATAACCTCTCTGGGTGTGAGGAGGTCCTCCCTGCGGGTACCACTTGCAAGCACATCCACAGCGGGGTAGACACGTTTGTTGGCCAACTTGCGGTCGAGTTGCAACTCCATATTACCCGTACCCTTGAACTCCTCAAAGATAACCTCGTCCATCTTGGAGCCGGTGTCGATGAGGGCGGTGGCGATGATGGTGAGCGAGCCTCTCTCCTCGGTCTTACGGGCGGCACCAAAGAAACGTTTGGGTTTGTGCAGTGCGTTGGCATCCACACCACCGGAGAGCACCTTACCCGATGCGGGCTGCACGGTATTGTAGGCCCTTGCAAGGCGTGTGATGGAGTCGAGCAGGATGACCACATCGTGTCCACACTCAACCATCCTCTTGGCCTTCTCAAGCACCATCTCGGCAACCTTCACGTGGCGCGAGGCCTGCTCATCGAAGGTGGAAGCCACAACCTCGGCCTTCACGTGGCGGGCCATCTCGGTAACCTCCTCGGGGCGCTCGTCAATGAGCAACACAATGAGGTACACTTCGGGGTGGTTGTCGGCAATGGCATTGGCTATCTCCTGCAAAATCATTGTCTTACCGGTCTTTGGCTGTGCCACAATCATACCCCTTTGGCCCTTACCGATGGGGGCAAAGAGGTCGATGGTGCGGGTGGTGAGGTTGTTGTGTCCATTGCCGGTGAGAGTGAACTTCTCCTGCGGGAAGAGGGGAGTCATATATTCAAACTGCATACGGTCGCGCAAGTGCTCGGGAGCCATTCCGTTCACCTCTATGGCCCTCACCAAGGGGAAGTACTTTTCGCCCTCCTTCGGGGGACGGATGATACCCTTCACGGTGTCGCCGGCCTTCAAGCCCCAATTCTTAATCTGCGAGGGGGCAACATAGATGTCATCGGGCGAATTGAGGTAGTTGTAGTCGGCCGAGCGCAGGAAGCCATACCCATCGGGCATAATCTCCAACACGCCCTCGCCCTCAACGATAACATTCTCAACCTCGCGCTGAATATCACGTTGTTCTTGGAGTGCCCTCTGCTGGGCCAACTCCTCCTCGGTGGGCTGTTGCTCTGCGAGGCTCTCCTCGGCCACCACGGCGACCTTGCGTGGACGGCCACGTTTGGGTTTTTCCACCACCACGGCGGGCTCGGATTGTTCAACAGTAGGAGCCACCGACTCTTGTGCTGACTCGGCCACGGCAGGCTCATCTACAGCCACCTCCTCTGGTAGGGGATTTTTGCGTGGGCGACCACGGCGTTTGGGCTTAACCTCCTCGGCCTCGGTCTGCGGAGTCTCCACTGCAAGGGGCAGTTCGGGCTCGGCGCCACTTACCTGTTCGCCTAACTCCACCTCTGTTGTAGGCTCAATAGCCTCGGAGTCAGTGGTTTGGCGGGTGGAAAACTCCACTCTTGCCTGTATTCTTTTTCGGGGACGGCGCACAGCCACAGCCTCCTCAATGGCCTCTCCGCCCTGCTCCTCAAAGTTGGTTGCGCCAACGATTTTGGCCACCAATTTCTCTCTTCCGGAGCGCACATCAAGACCCAATGCTCGAGCAATTTCCCTCAGTTCCGAGAGGCTTTTACTCTTGAGCGCATCCAATTCTTCTTGCTTAATCATAAAAAGTTGAATATCAAAAATAAGAACTTTGTAAAAAATATTTCAATGTTGGTGTGAAGAAGTGTGGTCAGAAACGACAGCACACTACAAGCGGCGTTGTGTTTACAACCACAAAGATATACATTTTTTTGGAAATGCAACACCCCTTTGAGCAACTTTCCGCAAATAATGACTACATTTGTGGTGATGAAGAGCACCTATGCACATATCGTTCCACTCTTGGCCCACTTGGCCGACAACCTTGACGGGCTGCTGTCGGAGAGGGTGGTTGCCGAGGCGTGTGAGCGCAATCCGTGGTTTTCGGCAGATGATGTGGCCTATGCTGTGCAGGCCATTAGGGCGCAATACCTTGACGCTGACAACCTTGTGGAGTGGTTGGACGCCCACGCTCCTCTACCTGTGGCGCAGCCTCGCAAGGTGGGTGTGATAGCGGCAGGTAACATTCCCTTGGCGGGCTTTTTTGATGTTATGTGCGTGCTGGCGGCGGGACATCGCTGTATGGTTAAGCCCTCCAGCAAGGATGAGGTGCTGATGATGGCCTTGTGTCGTTTTCTGCGCTCTTGTGGTGCACCCCTTGAAATTCTCCACGACCTACAATCGCCCGATGCACTCATCGCCTCGGGTAGCGACACCACCATTGCGGCCATTGCCGACACTTGGGGTAATACCCCCTTGCTGTTGCGTGGGCACCGCACTTCGGTGGCTGTGCTGGATGGGCGAGAGAGTGGGGCGATGCTGCTCTCCTTGGGCGAGGATATGTTTCGCTACAACTCGCAGGGGTGCCGCAATGTAACCCTGCTGTGGGTGCCTGAGGGCTACGATGTTGAGCACCTTGTGCGCACCTTGCAACCGCTCCGCCCACTTGTGTCGCCCAAGTTCATCAACAACTACCGCCAAGCCAAGGCCACTGCAATGCTCACAGGCGAGAGCCTTGTGGACGGTGGGTACTTTGTGTTGGCCCACTCGGATGCCTTCCCGATGCGCCTTGCGCAGGTGAACATCGCCACCTACCGCTCGGCCGAGCAGGTGCAGGAGTGGCTTGTGCTCCACGACAGCCACATTCAGTGTGTGGTCGGTCGCAACTCCGTGGTGGCTGCCCACCCGAGAGGAGTTACCTTTGGTCAGGCCCAACGCCCCACACTCAACGATTGGCCCGATGGGGTGGATGTGCTACAATTCCTTTGCACCTTGTAATATGTTAGACTTGACAACAAAACTACCTACGATATGGATTTGATAATTAAATTCCGAATGGTCTGCGATGAGAACGAAAACTTCGTGAGGGACTACGAAGTGAACGCTGCAATGACCCTGCTTGAACTCAACGATTTTATTTGTGCCGACCTCGGCTACGACCCCGAAGAGATGACCACCTTCTTCCTTGCCGACAACCGTTGGCGCAAACTCAAGGAGTACACTGCGGTGGATATGGGCTATGGTGATGAGGCCGATGAGAACGCTCCGCAACCTATGGAAAAGACTCACCTTTGGCAGGTCATACACACTACCGATGACCGACTTATTTGGGTGTTTGATATGCTTGCCGACCGTGCTTATTTCATTGAGGTTGTTGATGCTGAGGATGTTGAGAAAGACGACAGGTGCCCTCTTGTGAGGTTTTCCCACGGCAAGCCGCTTGACCAGTATGATGCCGATGGCGATGGTGGCGGTGAGAAGTCCATATTCGAGGAGATGATGGACGATTTTAGCGATTTTGGTGGCGATGACTCCTACGATGATGAGTACTAACCTCCCCACACTCATAGTTATCGTTGGACCCACAGGGTCGGGCAAAACCGACCTTGCGGTGGAGATTGCCCGCAGGCTCGGCACGGAGATTATCTCCACCGACTCACGGCAGTTCTACCGTGGTATGGCCATAGGTACTGCCCAGCCCGAGGAACACCATCTGGTGGCTGTGCGACACCACTTTGTGGCCGACCGACTCCCCTCGGCCGATTTGAGTGCAGGAGCCTATGAGCGAGAGGTGTTGGAACGTTTGGAAGAGATTTTCCGCACCCACACTACCGCCGTGGCCGTGGGTGGCTCGGGACTCTACATTGACGCCCTCTGCCGAGGTTTTGACGACCTGCCTTCCGACACCTCCGATGTAAGAGTAACCCTTATGCGTAGGCTTGAAGAGGAGGGCTTGGATGCGCTTGTGGAGGAGTTGCGCACAAGGGATGAGGCCCATTGGCAGGTGGTGGACCGCCACAATCCCGCACGTGTTGTCAGAGCCCTTGAAGTGTGCATCGCCAGCGGTCGCCCCTATTCCGAGCAGCGCACTGCGCCCCAACACAAACGCCCCTTCAACATCCTAAAAATAGGCCTTCAGTGGCCACGCGAGGAACTCTATGAGCGCATCAACCGCCGAGTGGACCTGATGATGGCCGCAGGATTGGAGCCCGAAGCACGAGCCCTCTATCCCTTGCGCCACCTCAATGCGCTGCAAACCGTGGGCTACAAGGAACTCTTTGAGTGGTTTGACGGCACCATAAGTTGTGAGGAGGCCGTGGAACTCATCAAGCGCAACTCTCGCCGCTACGCCAAGCGGCAGATGACTTGGTTTCGCCGCGATGAGAGCATCCATTGGATAGAGCGCAATGACCTCGCCCAAGCGATGGCGGTGGTGGAACAGGCGGTGGAGATTTGAGAGGTTTTTCGGAGAGATTACAGTGCGGGTTTTGAGGCTTATGAGAGATTACCTCGCTGTGCGCAGTGTTGGTTTTTGTTTTTTGGAGATTACCTCGCTACGAGCCACACACGGTGGCTCTTCACTCGGTGATCTCTTTGTCCCGCAGGTAGTAAAAGAAAGACCTGCTCCGCAGGTACTCTTTTGCGCACACAAGGGGCTTATTGAGTAAACTCAAAGCCCCTTATCTATGCAAAAGACCACTCGCAAGCGAGTGGTCTTTCTTTTGTTACTCTGTCGGGATGAAGAGATTCGAACTCTCGGCCTCCAACTCCCGAAGCTGGCGCGCTAACCGGACTGCGCTACATCCCGAAACCCACAAGACTCACAAGGGTACCACACTCCTCGCTATCCCTTTTGGGCACGCAAAGATATAAACTTTTTCCGTTTTACGTGCAAAAAAATCGCTTAAATCTGCAACAACCCCATTTTGCGCACCACATCCCACTTCTTTGAGGAGTAGAACTCAATAAACGGGCGGTCAAAATTCTCCTCCCACAGCGTGCGAATATCCTCAAATGTGTATATCTCGCCAAGGTCGCTCACCTGCTCGATGACCGCTTGCAGAAATTCCGCCTCCATCTCCGGTAGGCGCACCTCCTTTTCGCTGGCAGGTGTGCGCACCACAATACCTTCTTCTGTGAGCATCGTGGTCCCACCTATCCACACAATGCGGGCCTTGTCGTTGTAGATGCGGCACCCATCGGGCTTAATCAGGTGGTCGGTAATGAGCGAGGGAATAACCGTGGTGGCGGGCACCTTTGCCCCAAACCACTTGTGCACAGGTTTTTCCAATCCACTGCCCACCAGCCAATTAGCCAACGAAAGGTTGAGTCCTTCGCCCACCATATCAAGCGAGTAGCCCCTATTCTCCGCAAAGGGCACCTCGTTGTTGGCAAACGGGTTGGGAAGTCGGTCCTTGCGCCTTACGCCAAACCTCTCGGGCTCCCTGCCGCTGGGGGAGTGTACCGTCATCGCATAGCGGTGCCAAAAGGCCGAGCCGATGAGGTCGGCGCGGAACATCTGCCTCACCACCTCGGCAGCATCCACACTCTCCTGCAAGGTCTGCGTGGGCAGGCCATACATAAGATAGGTGTGGACCATAATGCCTGCATAGTAGAAATTACGCATTGCAATGGTGGCTTGCTCAATGCTGATACCCTTGCCAATCATCTCCAGCAGGCGGTCGCTGGCAACCTCCAGGCCTCCCGCCACGGCAATACATCCTGCCCTTGCCATCAGAGCGCACAAGTCCCCCGTGTAACTCTTCTCAAAGCGTATGTTGGTCCACCAACTATACCTCTTGCCCCTGCGCAAAATCTCCAATGAAATCTCTTTGAGCAACTTAGGCGGTGCGGCCTCGTCTACAAAGTGGAAGCCTGTGGAGCCTGTTTGGGCAGTCACCTGCTCCATATAGTCCACAATCTGGCCGGCCGACAGTGGGTTGTAGCACCCGATGTAGTCCAACGAAGTGTCGCAGAAGGCGCACTTGGCCCAGTAGCAACCGTGGGCAAGCACAATCTTATTCCACCTGCCATCGCTCCATAGGCGGTGCATAGGGTTGGTAACCTCCGTGAGCGAAAAGTAGAGCCCGTGGGGCAGGTCGCCAAAGTCGGGGCACCCACGCTCGGCGTGGCTCAGGTGTACACTCTCGCCCTCGTGGTAACCTTCGGGTGTGTAGGTGTGGATGGGTTCTCCACCACTCAAAATGCGCTCCAGTGCAACCTCGCCATCGTCAAGCACAATGTAGTCCACATAGCGGAAAATCTCCCTGTCGCTCATCGTGCGCAGTTCGGTGGTGGGGTAGCCACCGCCAATTACAACCTTAATATCGGCATAGTTGGCCTTGATGTACTGCCCACAGCGCAGTGCAGCGAGCAAGTTACCGGGGAAGGGAACAGCCAAGCCAACCACTTTGGGGGCGGTGCGCTCAATGTGCTCACGCAGCAGGTCGCACATAAGGTTTTCCACCGCATTGCGTGGCTTCTGCAACTCCTGCTCCATCGTGGAGAACTCCGCAATGGCCACAGCCAACTGCTCGCCATACTTGACAATCTCAAACTCCTCGCACACGGTGGCACGAATGAAGTCGCTCAAATCTTGCAGGTAGAGGGTGGCCAAATATTGGGCGCAATCCTTGCTGCCGAGCGTGCCGAAGTGCTCTTCCACCGAGGCAGCACCCTCAAAGCGGCTTGCTTGGGGTAGGTATTCGGGCGAACAAATGAGGCTCGCAATGGTGTTGTCCTTGCCCTGCAAGAAGCGCATTACGCTCTCGATGGTTGCCTCATAGTCCTTGCGCAGGGCCACAATGCGGTCGCAGTTGTCGTCTCCGCCACCATCGTAGCAGTCGAAAAGGTTGCTCAAAAACTCGCGGCTGAAAACCTTGTTAAGCACCTCCACCGAGAGGTCGGCCTGTGCCACAGCATAGCCCTTGCGGCGCAGGTAGCCCGTCAGATAGGCCGTGGCGGGATAGGGGCAGTTTGGCTGCACAAATGGGGGTGTGAGTAGTAGTATGTCGGTCATCGCTATGTTATTGTGTGTTGTTCCTATTGCTTGGCTAAATCTCCACCACAAGGCCATCGTAGGCAAGGTGTATGCCCTCCGGTAGGAGTGCATCCTGCTCGGCGTGGAGTCCGATTTGGTGGGACATATGAGTGAAGAAAGTGCGCTCGGCCCCCACCTTTTTTGCGAGTTCGAGTGCTGCGGGGAGCGAGAAGTGGCTCAAATGGCGTTGGTGGCGCAGGGCATTCACCACAAAGACCTTCAATCCTTTGAGTTTTTCCAACTCGCTGTCGCTTATGCGGTTAAAATCGGTGAGGTAGGCCACATCGCCCACTCTGAAACCCACCACAGGTAGGCTCAAATGGTGGCCGTGGATGGGCACAATCTCCAACGTGCCAATGTGGAAAGGCTCCTCGCCAATGGTGTGGAGCGTAATCAGGGGCGCACCCGGGTAGAGTGGCTCGGTGAAAGCGTAGTCGAAATTTTTGCGTACCACCGCCTGCACTCCCTCGGTTGCCCACACGGGTATGGCCTTGTGGCAGAAGTAGTTGAACGCCCTCACGTCATCAAGGCCCATAATGTGGTCGGTGTGTTGATGGGTGAGCAGTATGGCGTCAATATCCCGCACACCTGCACGCAACATTTGGTAGCGGAAGTCGGGCCCCGCATCAATCACGAGCCTTGTGTGCTCGTTCTCAATCATTGCCGAGGTGCGCAGTCGCCTATCCCTTGTGTCGGTGGAGGTGCAAACCTCGCAGTCGCATCCAATCATCGGCACGCCTTGGGAGGTCCCTGTGCCCAAAAACGTAAGTCGTAGCATCTCTCTGTATTGCTCTATTGTTTGCTCAAAGGTACGTAAAAAATCATTTACTCCAACAGCCCAAGCAGTTCGGCAGGGGAGTCGATTATGGCCTTGGGGGCGTGGGCGGCAAGTTCCTCACGTGGTCTGAAACCCCACGACACTCCCACAACATCCACCCCTGCATTGTGGCCCGTGAGCATATCCACGTCCGAATCGCCCACATAGAGCACCTCGCTCTTGTTCTCCACGCCGGCCAAGCGCATTGCATCCCACACGATGGCGGGCGAGGGCTTGACCGCAACGCCCTCCCTTTGGCCCAAAACGGCACAAAAGGGGGTGGTGGGGAAGTAGTGGCCCACAAGTTTTTCGGTGGCACTCTGATATTTGTTGCTCGCCACGGCAAGGCTCACACCCCTTTCGGAGAGAGTGTTCAGTAACTCCACAATACCCTCATAGGGGCACGTGAGGTCGGCATTGTGGAGGTCGTACCACGGTACAAACAACTCCTTCACGCGCAGTTTGTTCTCCTCGCTACGCTCCTGCTCCGGTAGCGCACGCTCAAAGAGTGCCATAATGCCACTACCCACCATAAAACGATAGGCCTCCCTTGGGTGGGTGGGGTATCCCAACCTCTCCAATGCACGATTTACGGCCCCTGCCAAGTCGCCAATGGTATCAAGCAGGGTGCCGTCAAGGTCAAATATCACAAGCCGTTTTTGCATAACCACACTTTTCTCTCTTATCGGTTGTTTCTGTCGTCGCTCAACGAGGGCGGAAGTTCCCTCTGGCCCCAGCGTGAGGGCGTGGGGCCCATTGTGAGTTCGAGCACACCGCCCGCTGTGATGTCGCTGTGGCTAATCCACGCCTTGTGGTATGGCTTGCCGTTGAGTCGGGCCGAGCGGATGTAGATATTCTCTTTGGAGCCGTTGCGGACAATCAGTCGGAACTCCTTGCCACCCGTCAGGTGCAGGGTTGCACTCTCCACCTGGGGCGAGGTGAGCAGATAGTAGTCTTGGCCTGCATTGGGGTAGAGGCCCAGCAGGTGGAAGGCACACCAACACCCCGTGGCGGCCGAGTCGTCGTTGCCAGGGAGTCCACTGCGCCCTGTGGAAAAATAGGTGTTGATAATCTCCCTCGTGCGCTTGGCCGTAAGGTCGTAGCGGCCTGCCCACGTGTAGAGAGTTGGAGTGAGGAACGAGGGTTCGTTGCCCACATTGTAGTACCCCTTCAGCCCTCGGCGCACCTCCTCCTCGTTGAGCCCCTTGGCGAAGAAGTGGTCGAGTCGCTCCACGAAACGCTCCCTGCCACCACACAACTCAATGAGCCTTGCCACATCGTGGGGCGCATAGAGCGAGTACTGCCACGAACTGCCCTCATAAAATACTCCGTTCCAGATGCTTAACTTCAGCGGGCTGTAGTTAAGCACCCACACTCCGTCCTCTCCCTTGGGCCACACAAAACCACGGAAACCATCGTGCTCGGCCTCGCTGTTCCAGAGGTTTGTCCAACGGTTGCTACGCTCAAAGTACTCGGCAGCGATGTCGTGGTGTCCGAGGTGTTCGGCAAGGGTTGCTATGGCAAAGTCGCAGTAGGCATACTCCACTTGTCGTGAGCCGGAACGCTCGGTGGTGTGGGGAATGTAGCCGAGGGAGTTGTATTGCGATATGCCCCCACGGCCGTATAGGCGTGGCTCGGCGGGCTCGGTGTTGGCTGCGTGGAGCATCAGCGAGAGGGCTTTTTCGTAGTCCACACCCTCAATGCCCTTCACACACGCATCGGCAATCATAACATCACAATTCGTTCCACCCTGCACCAATCCACTGCGGTTGCCACTCCTTGCATCGGGCATCCACCCCTCGTGGGTGCCAATGTTGATGAGCGAGGTAATCTGCTCGGCCACTTTCTCGGGTGCCACCAGAGCCACCAGAGGGGTGGCGGTGCGAAAGGTGTCCCAAATGGCATAGTAGTCATCGTAGTAGACCTCCTCCGAGCCCCAGCCCTTCATCTCGCCTGTGCGGCACGTGGGCATCATCAGGGCACGATAGAGAGCACTGTAGAACATTGTTTTAACCTCCTGTGGGCCCTCTATGTCGATGCGACCAAGAAGGGCGTTCCACTGCTCTTCGGCACTCCGGAGCGCATCCTCAAAGGAAATGTTGCAGGCCTCGGCGAGGTAGTTCTCTTTGGCCTTTTGGGTGCTCACATAGGAGAGAGCCATACGCATTTCGAGTGGCTCGGTAGCGGTGGTCGGGAAGGAGAGAAAGTGTGCCTTCTCGGTGTGGTCGTTGCTATTGATGGACTTCTCTGTGCGGTTACCGACCGACATACGCCCCTGGCGGAATGTGCCCCACGAGGAGGGCGTTTGGTTGATGGTGGCATAGAAATATACCTCACACTCACCTGTGTTCCAACCTCCCTCCGACTTGCAGTAGCCCACAATCTCGGTGTCCGACACCATCTCCACACCCGAGGTGAGTAGGTGTTGGGGCGTGGAGCCCTTGTCGAGCAATGACGACACATCGAGCAACAGGCGCAATGAGTCGGCCCCATTGGTGGCGCTAAAGCGGTAGAATCCAACGCTGTGTGTGAGTGTGAGTTCGGTGCGCACGCCATTGTCGAGGGTGGTGGAGTAGTAGCCCGGGCGGGAGTGTTCTTCCACCACGTTTGCACTCACGTCACGCAGGTTCACGCTCCCCGTGGTGGGCATAACCCTGAAGTTGCCATACTTGGAGGCTCCGCCTGTTCCGCTCACGTGGTTTATGCTGTAGCCACACACGGGGCGTCCGGTGGCATAGCCCGAATTGTTGTTGGTCCACCTTGTCGGCATCAGCACGTCGGCACCGGGCTTAACCATAGAAAATGGCAGAGATGCGCCCGGAAAAGTGTTGCCGGTGTTGTCCACCCCAAGGAAGGTGTCCACGTGTTGGGTGTTCTGCCCCTCGGCCTCGGCCACAAAAAGCAGAGTGGCGGCAAGCAGAGCCGAGAGTAGAGCGGTTGGTTTGCGTGTCATAGACAGAAGGGGCTATTTGTAGCGTACATCGGTGAGAAAAAGTCCTGCGGCGGGAGCCGAGGATGAACTGCGCGAAAGGTCGCGCGAGGCAACAATGGCGGCAAACTCTTCGGGGCTGATTTTCCCCCTGCCGACATCCACCAGAGTGCCCACAACGGCCCTGACCATATTCCTCAAAAAGCGGTTGGCACGGAACACAAACACCAGCATACCGCACTCAATCTCAATCCATTCGGCACGGAAGATGTGGCAAATGTTGTTGGTGTTGTTACTGCCGAGTTTGGCAAAGGTGGTGAAGTCCTCGGTGGTGAGCAGTACCTTTGCAGCCTTGTTCATAGCCTCCACGTCAAGGGGCGTGGTGAGTTGCCACGAGGTGGCTCGTGTGAAGGGGTTTTTGCGGGGCTCAATGTAGTAGCGATACTCCCTCTCGGTGGCGTCAAAGCGTGCGTGTGCGCCCTCGGCCACGGTGTAGATGCGCCCAAAGGCAACGTCTTCGGGCAGGAGCGCATTGAGGTGGTAGACAAAATCTTCGGGCTGTGCGATGGGTCTGGAGGTGTCAAAGTGGGCCACATAGAAGGCGGCGTGGACCCCTGTGTCGGTACGCCCCGCACCAACAACCTCCACATTCTCGCGCAAAATGGTCGAAAGGGCATCCTCAATGGTCTGCTGCACAGAGGGTGCATTGGGCTGTCGCTGCCAGCCACAATAGGCTGTGCCCTTGTAGGATAGTTCGGCAAAGTAACGCATAAACTGAAAAATCGCTGTTATCTTTGGCAAAAATAAGGAAAAAATCCCTATTTTTGTACGTTTATGTGAAAATGTGAAAACATCCCACCGTATGAAAGTTGCAATCATAGGCTATGGCAAGATGGGCCACGAGATTGAAAAGGTGCTCCGAGAGAGGGGGCACGAGGTTGTGGCGACCATTGATGTAGACAACCGCAAGGAGATGATGACCCCCGAGGTGCTCTCACAGGCCGATGTGGCCATTGAGTTTACCTCTCCCTCCACTGCCTACGACAACATCCGCACCTGCATTGAGGCGGGTGTGGCAGTGTTGAGTGGCTCCACGGGGTGGACCGAGCGTAAGGCCGAATTAGACGAACTCTGCCGACAGAAGGGTGGGGCATTTTTCTACTCTTCCAACTACTCTGTGGGTGTGAATGTGCTTTTCAGGCTCAATCGTTGGCTGGCCGCCGTTATGGGTAGGATGCCACAGTATGAGGTTGGTATTGAGGAGGTTCACCACATTCACAAACTTGACGCTCCGAGTGGTACGGCAGCGACCCTTGCCGAGGAGATGAGAGTGGCAAGCGGTGGTGCCTTGGATGTGAAGAGGGAGGATATTGTGTCTGTGCGCGAGGGTGAAGTGCCGGGTATTCACACCATCACCTACGACTCCGAGGAGGACACCCTCACGGTGAGCCACAGTGCCAAGTCGCGCCGAGGATTGGCTCTGGGTGCAGTGTTGGCAGCCGAGTGGCTGGTGGCCGATGGCGGGCGCAAGGGAGTTTTTTCAATGGATGACTTTTTGAAAATATAAGATATTGAAAATGAAAGAGTTTTTTAAGAATAAGTGGGTAAAGTTTGCCATTGTGGCAATCGTTTATGTGCTGTGGTTTGTGGTTTGGACCGAGAGTCTTTGGATGTTGCTCGGCCTGCCGATTATCTTCGACATCTACATCACAAAATTCCTCGCCCGACTGCTGCGCCTTGACAAGCACCGCCAGCGCAAGCAGACCAGCAAGGTCTACAAGGAGGTGTGGAGTTGGATTGACGCCATTGTGTTTGCGCTCATCTTCGCCACACTCATCAACACCTACGCATTTCAGATGTACCAAATTCCCACCTCTTCAATGGAGAAGACACTGCTGGTGGGCGACTACCTCTATGTGAGCAAGGCAACCTATGGCCCTCGCCTGCCCAACACACCCCTTTCGCTGCCCCTGATGCACAACGTAACGCCTTGGGGCACAAAATCGTATAGTGAGGCTGTGAAGTGGCCCTACAAACGCTTGGCCGGCCGCAGGAGTGTGGAGAGGGATGATATTGTGGTGTTCAACTTTCCTGCGGGCGACACGGTCATTATGGAGCGCTTGGCCGAAACCTACTACGACATCGTGCGCCAATTCACCGGTGCCTATGGCGAAAAGAGGGGTAGGGAGTTGATGAACAAGCAGTATACCGTGGTGTCAAGGCCCGTGGACAAGAGGGAACACTATGTGAAGAGGTGCGTGGCACTGCCCGGCGATACGCTCCAAATCGTTGGCGGACAACTCATTGTGAATGGCAAACCCCAGCGCGAGATTGCGGGCCGCCAATTTATCCACTTTGTGCAGACCACCTCGCCGCTGAGCACCAAGAGCCTTGAAAGACTCGGGGTGTCGAAGGATGATGTTCACTATTCGCCCTCCACGGGTGTCTATGTTATGCCCCTGACGGAGCAGAGCGTGGAGAGGCTTAAAGGGATGAAGAATGTGGAGAGTATCACGAAGAACGAAACCACCGAGACCTACTCGGCCATATTCCCCAACAGCGACAAGTTTAATTGGACAGAGGATAATTTTGGCCCGCTGTGGGTACCGCAGAAGGGGGCAACCGTTGCACTGACGGAGGATAACTTACCCCTCTATGAGCGCATCATAAAGAACTACGAGGGTAACTCGTTGGAGGTTACCGATGGCGTTATTCGCATCAACGGCAAGCCCGCAAGCGAATACACCTTTGAGATGGACTACTACTTTATGATGGGCGATAATCGCCACTGCTCGGCCGACAGTCGCTACTGGGGATTTGTGCCCGAGGACCACATCGTGGGCACTCCCTCGTTTGTGTGGTTGTCGCTGGATAAGTACAAACCATTCCCGTCTAACATTCGCTGGAGCAGGATGTTCAAGGCTCACAAGTAAACCAACACTCAAAGTGCAGACGGAAGATACATACAAGACCATTGTGGGCCAAAATGAGGCAGCCATCAGGGAGCGAAGCAGTAAGTTTCTCGCCTTGGCCTATCACGTAACCACCGCCGAGCAGGTCAAGGAGATTATGGATGGGTTGCGCAAGAAGTTCTACGATGCCACCCACCACTGCTATGCCTACCGACTTGGCCCCAAAGGCGAAGATTTCCGCGCAAACGATGATGGTGAGCCCTCCGGCACGGCAGGCAAACCCATCCTCGGACAACTCCTCTCGCGTGAAATTACCGATTGTTTGGTGGTTGTGGTCCGTTGGTTTGGCGGCACAAAACTTGGCGTTCCGGGTCTGATTGAGGCCTACAAGGAGTCCACGGCCGCAGTGTTGGATGTGTGCAGGGTGGAGGAGCGCACGGTGGATAGGGTGCTACGCTTGCACTATCCGTTTGAGAGTATGGACGGAGTGATGAGGGCGGTTAAGGCAGTGGGGCCCAAGGTGTTGGAGCAGACTTTTGACAATGTTTGCACGATGAGGATTGCGGTTAGACTCTCGCTGGCCGACCAACTATTGGGTCGCTTGGAGAAGGTGGAAGGAATCACTATTGACGATGAAACAGAAGCGTTATAATTCTATATACATCAAAGGCGCAAGGGTACACAACCTCAAAGATGTTGAGATTGAGATACCCCACGGAGAGTTGGTTGTGGTTACGGGCCTATCGGGCTCGGGCAAATCGACTCTCGCATTTGATACCATCTTTGCCGAGGGGCAGAGGAGGTATGTGGAGAGCCTTTCGACCTATGCACGCCAATTCTTGGGCCGAGTGGGCAAACCCGATGTGGACATCATCAGGGGAATTGCACCCGCCATTGCCATCGAGCAGAAGGTGAACACTCGCAACCCTCGCTCCACCGTTGGCACCACCACCGAGATTTACGACTACCTCAAACTGCTCTTTGCACGCATCGGGCGCACCTACTCTCCCGTGTCGGGCAAGGAGGTGTTGAAGGTGCAGGCACAAGACGTTGTGGACTACGTTACAACCCTTGCGGAGGGTGAGAGGGTGCTGATTGTGGCTCCGCTGGTGCTCTCCGAGGGGCAGGGGATTGTGGAGAAAATCACACTGCTTATGGGCGAGGGCGTGCAGAGGTTCCGCTACCGTGGCGAGGTGCTCTCGGCCGAGGAGGTGTTGGGCGAACTTGCCACCGACACAAGGGCCGAGGATATTGAAATTGTGGTGGACCGACTGAAAGCCACTGCCGAGAAGGAGACCGTGGAGCGCATTGGCGACTCTGTGGCGAGGGCTTTGGAGGTTGGCGAGGGAGTGTGCCGAGTGGTGAGCGTGGATGTGGGCCACAGCGAGGAGTTTAGCACCCGCTTTGAGGCCGATGGGATAACCTTTGAGGAGCCCACCGAACACCTCTTTTCGTTCAACAACCCCATTGGTGCCTGCCCGCTGTGTGAGGGCTATGGCAAAGTGGTCGGCATTGACGAAAACCTTGTGGTGCCCGACAAAAACAAGAGCATCTATGAAAATGCCATTGCCTGTTGGCGTGGCGCCACGATGAGTTGGTGGAGGGACCAGTTGGTGCAAAATGCCCACCGATTTGGCTTCCCCGTGCACGTGCCATACCACAAACTTACAGCCGAACAGCGCAGGCTGTTGTGGACGGGTAATGCCTATTTTCACGGACTTGACGACTTTTTCAAATTCCTTGAGAAAGAGAGATATAAGGTGCAGTATAGGGTGATGCTATCCCGCTTCACGGGCAAAACACTCTGCCCCGAATGTGAGGGCAAAAGGTTGCGCAAGGAGGCCTTGTGGGTGAAGGTCGGAGGGCGGAGCATTGCCGATTTGGTTGCAATGTCGGTGGATGAACTTGTGGAGTTTTTCGCCTCGCTTACCCTCACTGACTATGAGGCCCGCACGGCCGAAAGACTCCTCACGGAGGTGCGCACAAGACTTGGCTATCTGTCCGATGTGGGCTTGGGCTATTTGTCGCTCGATAGGCTTTCGTCTACACTTTCGGGTGGTGAGAGTCAGAGGGTTAATCTCTCCACATCGCTCGGTAGCAACCTCACAGGCTCGCTCTACATCCTTGACGAGCCGAGCATTGGCCTGCATCCGAGGGATACCCACCGACTGATTGGGGTGCTCCGACAGTTGCGCGACTTGGGCAACACGGTCATCGTGGTGGAACACGAAGAGGAGGTCATCAGGGCAGCCGACCGCATCGTGGACATTGGGCCCGAGGCGGGTGTGAATGGTGGCGAGGTGGTCTACAATGGCACTTTGGCCGATATGGATGGCTGCAAGAGGAGCCTTACGGCCGACTATCTCTTTGGGCGCAAGAGCATTGCAATGCCCAAGAGCCGCCGAGGTTGGAGTAGCTATGTGGAGATTAGGGGCGCAAGGGAGAACAACCTTAAAGGGGTGGATGTGAAAATTCCGCTTGGAGTGATGACCTGCGTTACTGGCGTGAGCGGTAGTGGTAAGTCATCGCTTGTGGAGGGTATTCTCTATCCCGCCTTGCGCAGGGAGATATACGAGACGGGCAACAAGCCCGGTGGCTATGAGTGCCTTGCGGGCGATGTGGGCCTTGTTCGCTCGGTGGAGATGGTGGACCAAAGCCCCATCGGTAAGTCGCTGCGTTCCAACCCCGTGACCTACACCAAGGCCTACAACGACATTCGCCAACTCTTTGCGGCCCAACCCTATGCACGCCACAACGGTATCAGTCAGTCGCACTTTTCGTTCAACCGCCCGGGTGGTAGGTGTGAGGAGTGCCAAGGCGAGGGCGTAATCAGGGTGGAAATGCAGTTTATGGCCGATGTGGAACTTGTGTGCGAACATTGCGGTGGCAAACGCTTCAACGAGGAGGTGTTGGAGGTGCGCTACCGTGGGAAGAACATACACGAGGTGCTGGAGATGAATGTGGATGAGGCTGTGGAGTTTTTTGCCCAAGATGGCGAGCAACCAATCAATCAGCGCATTGTAGCCTCGCTGCGCACCTTGCAGGACGTGGGCCTTGGGTACATAAAACTCGGCCAATCGACCTCCACACTCTCCGGTGGCGAAATCCAGAGGGTGAAACTCGCCTCATTCCTGATGGGCGAGGATACCACCGAGAGAACTATGTTTATCTTTGACGAGCCCACCACCGGACTCCACTTCCACGACATCAACAAACTACTTGCAGCCTTTGATGCGCTGCTCAAGCGTGGACACACCATTGTGGTGATTGAACACAATATGGATGTGATTAAGTGTGCCGACTGGATTGTGGACCTCGGCCCCGAGGCGGGCGAGGGTGGTGGAAAGGTGGTCTTTGAGGGCACTCCCGATGATATTGTGCGGTGCTTGGAGAGCCACACGGGCCAATTCCTCAAAGCGCACAACGCACTGCATAATAGGTGATAAGACGATGAGCGGAACACGGAAGAGAGAGGAATTTTTTGTCCACACACTCGGCAACGGCATTAGGTGCATACTCAAACGTGTGCCTACAAGTGCCGTGTGCTACTGCTCAATGACCATTGGGGCGGGTAGCCGCGATGAAGAGCAGGGCGAATATGGCATTGCCCACTTGCTCGAACATACCCTCTTCAAGGGTACCCGCAAGCGTAAGGCTTGGCAGGTAAATTGCCGACTCGAAAACCTCGGTGGGGAGATTAACGCCTTCACAACCAAGGAGGAAACCGTTGTACACGCCACTGTGTTGCGCAGGGATTTTGAGAAGGCGGTGGAACTCATTGACGACATCATTTTTCACTCCACCTTCCCCGATGCGGAGGTAGCCAAGGAAAAGGAGGTTGTCTATGACGAGATTGGTATCTATAAGGACACCCCCGATGAGCGCATCTACGATGAGTTTGAAGAACTCCTCTTTGAGGGCTCGGAGTTGGGCCACCCCATACTTGGCACCCGCACAACCGTAAGGCGACACACCTCGCCCAAACTCGCCTCCTTCGTGGAGCGCAACTACACCACCGACCGAATGGTCTTTGCGGTGTGCGGCCCCATCAGCGAGGGCTGTTTTGTGAGGGTGGTGGAGCGTTGGTTAGGGGCGGAGAAACCCACGGTGCGCACATCAAAGCGCACTCGGCCGATGGAGGTGGAGCAGTTCAACAAGGAGATTGGACGTGGTATGCACCAAGTGCGCTCGGTGATGGGCACAAGGGCTTTTGCGCTGGATAACCCCAAGAGGGTGCCGCTGATTTTGCTCACCAATCTGCTGGGTGGCCCCACGGCTGCGTCAAGGCTCAATGTGGCCCTGAGGGAACGCAATGCGCTGACCTACTGCACCGAAGCACTCTACACCCCACTTTCCGATACGGGTATTTTCACCATTTTCTTCTCCTGCGAGAAGGATAAGTTGGAGCAGTGTAGGGCGGTGGTGCGGACCGAACTGCAAAGGCTTGTGGAGGAGCCCCTCACGCCCCGACAACTCGCTGTGGCGAAGAAACAATTTATCGGTCAGTTTGCTATTTCGGCCGAGAATAGCGAGGCCTATATGCTGGGCGTGGGCAAGAGTTATCTTGCCTTTGGGGCGGTGGATAGCCTTGACGAGATTTATGCCCGAGTGGAGGCCATCACGGCCGAGGAGATTAGGGCTGTGGCCGAGGAGGTCTTTGCCAACCTCTCCTCGCTGACCTACTTTTGAGTGAAATAAACGACACGATGATATGAACGAAGAACTCGAAAGATACATCCGCAACCTCTCCTCGCCCGAGGACCCACTGCTGACCGAACTTGACTCGGAGAGCAACTTGCGTGTGGTGCAACACAAGATGGTGTCGGGCCACGTGCAGGGCAAGTTTTTGGAGATGCTCACGAGGATGATTGCCCCACGGAAGGTGCTGGAGATAGGTACCTTCACGGGCTATGCTACCCTCTGCTTCGCAGCTGCTCTGCCCGAGGGTGGAGTGATTGACACGGTGGAGATTGAGGACGAATTGGAGGGAATTCAGACCGAGTTTTTCTCCCGCTCGCCCCACGGAAACAAGATTCGCCGCCACACGGGAAGTGCGCTGGAGGTGGTGCCGAGGTTGGGGGAGTGCTACGACCTTGTCTTTATTGACGGCGACAAGAGGGAGTACCCCGACTACTTCCGTATGCTGCTTGATGGCGGACACGTACACTCGGGGAGTTATATTCTTGCGGATAACATCTTGTGGTATGGCAAGGTTACGGCCGATGTGGTGAAAAATTCCGACCGCCAAACACGTGGCATATTGGAGTTTAACCAGCTGGTGCACGATGACAAGAGGGTGGAGAGCGTGATTGTCCCCCTGCGCGATGGCATCAACCTCATTAGGGTGCTGTGAAATTGAACAAGAGCCTGTCTAACAAGTTTTTTTGTTAGGCAGGCTTGTTTGTTGTTGTGGATTTATGGAGGTAAAAATTCAATAGACGGGAATCGTAAAAGTTTCGATAAAATAGCATTAAGCGATGCAGACTTGCGTTAAATTGA
>JAFQNC010000032.1 GCA_017396085.1 Tidjanibacter sp.
CAAACAGTTCAACGCAAAATCACTGCGTTTCTTTATTTACACAAATATATATCTTTTGGTGCTATTTTCCAAATCTTATTTACTATTTACTACGATTATAACTAAAAAAACTGCCTAACAAAAAACTTGTTAGACAGGCTCACAATTTTGATTTTTGAATTTTGAATTTTGAATTTTCTTCTCCCTCGCTATTTCACAACAACGTCATCGGCGCTGTTGAGCAGCAGTTGATATTTGGTGAAGCCACCGCTGCTTGAGCAGTACTTACACAAAATTGCTGTCATATCCACCACCTCACCATCGGTAGGAATGGGCTCCAAAGCAAACCTCGAGTAGCCACTCGTGCGCACGAGGAAGGGGTAGGAACTACCAAAGGCAAACAAGGCCGAGCCATAGTAGGAGTTGCTCTTGCCCTCGGCATTGTAGTAGCTGTAGGCCCAAGTTGCGGGCAGGCCCTCGGGGTGGTCCTTGTGGGCGGGCGAGAGGGCATAGCGGCCCTGCTCATCGGGCTGACCGGTCCAAGTGTAGTCGGTGTAGACATCAATAATCTGCTCCAAGAACGAAGGGAAGGTGTCGCCACTCGAGTAGCCATCGGCATTGATGGTGCCCCAAATGCTCTCCAAGCCCTCAAAGCGGCAGAGGGTACCGAGGTACTGCTTGTCGTTGCTGATGATGCTTGCCACATTGGAGGAGTTCACCACGAGGGTGTCGGCAGCGTTGAGACCTGCGAGTTCGCCGGGGAGAATCTTCTCGTCAATGATGGTCTGAATGTCGATGTAGCCGTTGGAGTACTTCGACTCGGACGACTTGCCGCCCAGCGAGAGCATCCAGCGATAGTTGCCCAACTCCAAACCATCGCACTTAACGTAGATAATCTGGCCGGGCTTGTAGAGGGTGTACATCGAGCCCTTGCCAACCTTAATCTCAATGGCTCCATTCTGAGGACCGGTAGCGTCTTGGAGGTAGATGGAACGGTAGGTGTTGCCCAACTCATCCGAACTGATAACTTTGGTTTTGAGGTAGACCTTGTCGGGAATGGTTACCGACTTCACGTTGCCGGCAGGGGCGGGCATCTCCGAATAGAAATACTTGTCCTTGAAGGCGTTCACGGTCATATACTGGTACTCTGCACCCATACTCTCATCGGTGGCAGGTACCCTTGCGGGCACATCGTCCCACTGTTGCTCGCAGGCAGTCAGGGCCACAAGTGCGAGCGTCATTGCTATAATATACTTTTTCATATCAAATATATCTCTCTATTTTCTATAAGCACAGGGTGGATTAGAAACGGAAGTAGACGTTGAGGTAGTAGTTCGTACCGTAGAGGTAGAAATACTTGGAGTCGAAACGAGTGTAGCGAGTACCGGTTGTGGTCTCATACTCATCGTTAGAGAAGAGCCTCATCTGCTCAAAACCGCCTGTCTTGGTGATGGTGTTGGTGAGGTTCTTGATTTCGAGGCTGAAGCCGAGTTGCTTGCCACCGATGTACCAAGTCTTACCAATGCTGGCATTCACGATGAATGCGGGTTTGAACTTCTCCTGTGCGGTAAGAGTGCGGATGCTCTCTGCTGCCACTTTGTCAAGGGCTGCGTCTGCGATGATGTTGTCGATGGTACCATCAAAGATGGCATCAACCTTTTTGGTGTCGATGTAGCCACTCATTGCGCCCTCGGTACGGTAGAGGGGGTTCATCGAGAGGTACATCTTGTCGAAATACTCTGCGTCCACCGAGAGGTAGATGTTGTTGGAGGTCTTGTAGTTCAGACCGAGGTTGAGGGCCACCTGAGGAGTGCTCTCAACCTTCATACCCTTCCAATATACCCTTGCGTTATCAACCAGAGTGGCGGCGGTGTTGTCGCGGGTCTGGGTGAAATAGGGGTTGGAGGTGTAGGTGTAGTCGCCAATGCTGGCGGCACCCGAGAGGGACAAGTCTGCCACGATGGGCATACGGAAGCCCAACTCAACGCCGTAGTAGCGGCTGTCGATGCCGGTGAGCGACATATTCGAGAAGGCCGACCACACATCATCATAGAAACTGATGAGCTTCGACTGGTCCTTGAAGGTGGTGTAGTAGGCACTTGCGCGGAGGTTAATCCAAGGAGCCTTGTAGGAGTAGGCCACATCAAAACTCAACACCTTCTCGGTGGTGAGGCCGGGGGCCACGGTGTTGCGTGTGCGGGGCGATACAAAAGCGTCTTGGAAGTAGGGGGCGTTCTGCTGTGCCACAGCCGAGAGTTGCACGCTGTTGGAGCCGTTGGGCTCGTAGGTGAAGTTGGCCTTGGCGGTGTAGCCGAAGAAATCGAGGTGCTCGCTGTCGCCGAAGGAGTTGTCCTCAAAGAGGCCCTTCTGATAGAGGCCCTCGCGCCAGAAGGTGGTGTAGGAGGCCTCACCTGCCAGAGCCAACTGGTAGTGGCCGAGGCGGAGGTTGTAGGCACCCCAGAGTTTACCCACGGTGGAGTGTGCATAGTAGTCGTAGCCATACTTGTCGCCCTCGCCAACGATGTAGTTGTCGGTGCGGGTGAGGTCGTTGATGGCAATCTTGCGCTCCTCGGCTGCGTGGATGTCCCTCTCGGCGAAGTTGTCCATATTCACCCAGTAGTCGCCACCAAGGAGGTCCTTGATGGAGGTGTAGTACTCGGTGCGGTTGCGGCGGAAGTCGATACCACCCACCACGTTTTGGCGGTTGCTGATGGTGCGCTCAGCCTGCAATTTGAGGCGGAAGTCCCTCTGGTCGGTGTGTCGCTCGGAGATGATGTAGCGTGAGCGGTTGAGGCCTGCCACGCTCTGCTCCACGCCATCGCCCACCAGCGGGTGCTGCATTGTGGGACGGTCGCCATTGGCGGGGTTGGAGTTGTAGTTCACGTTGTAGAGTTTGTCGAAGTCCACATACATCATCTTCTCCCTGTTGTTAATCCACGCCTTGAGCAGTTGGTCGCGGTGTGCGGGGTCGCCCTTCTTGTCCCAGTAGCTGGGCAGGTTGCGGTAGTAGTCGGCACGGGGGTCGGCTGCACTATTCCAGTCAAGAGCCGAGTAGCCGTTCTGACCAAAGCGGAACGAGGCTGCTGCGGTGATTTTGGTCTTGTCATCGGGGGTGAAGAAGTAGTTCACCATAGCCACGGGCTCGTGGTAGGACCTCATACGTGCGTTGCGCAACTTGCCGTTCTGCATACCCACGTTGGGGTTGTACCAGTAGGAGCCTGCCAAACCGATAGCCTCATCGGTGGCTGCCATCTGTGCGCCCCTCTCGGTGGGAACGCCAAAGAAGGTGAGGGCCACTTGGTGCATACTGTTAATGCGCTTCTCGGCCGAGAGGAAATAGGCCCAAGCGTTGTAGGTTACGCCCTCCACGAAGTCGTTACCACCGAGCCTTGCCGAAAGGCTGGCTGCATAGGCCCAACCGTTGTCCTGCATACCACTTGTGTAGGTGGTCATCAGACGGTAGCGGTAGGAACCACTGGAAGTTACGGCACTTGCGCGGAAGCCCTGCCTCATCTGCGAAGCCCTTGCGAGGATGTTGGTGGTACCGTTGATACCGCCCACACCGCTTGTGCCCACCGAGGTGGCATAGGTTGCCTCTTGGTTGCGGGTAGCCTCATTCAGACCACTCCACAGCGACCACGTACCGTTACCACTATTGGCATCGGTCATCTCCACACCGTTGAGGTAGATAACCTCGGTGTTTTGGTCGTAGCCACGGGTGCGGAAGCGCAGGGGGCTGAACTTGTAGCCGGCGATGTTGTTGAACACATCCTTCGATGCGCTGAGCGACACGGGGGTGGATTGCGACTCGCCCTCCAATTCGCTGTCGAACTCCACAAACGAACTATCGTCAAGGAAATCGCTGGTCATAGCCTCCACCACCACTGCGAGGGTGATGTAGTTGAGGTCTTTCAGGGGCCTATCCACCTTCACATTTACGCTCGAAGGCTGGTGGCCGAGGGCCTCAATCTCAATGGTAACAATGCCATAGGGGAGGTTATCAAAGGTGAACGAGCCGTCTGCGGCGGTCTTCACGCTCTGGTCTCCAAGGCTCACGGTGGCCATCTCGATGGGCTGGCGGCCCTGACGAGATACAACCTTACCGGTGATTGCTCCCACCTTCGACTGACCCATCACTGTGAGGGCCACACCTACGGTGAGAAGCAGAGTAGTCAGAATTTTTTTCATAAACTTACTTGGTGTTATTATCTATACGTTTTGCTTGTTGTTTCTCCAAACATTATCGGTAAGCACTCTTGTGCCGTGCCGGCCTATTTCACAAGGAAGATGTAGACGGGAAGGTGGTCGCTGAAACCGCCTTGGAAGTTGTTACCCACGTAGGTACGCAGCGGGTAGCCTTTGTATTGTCCCTCCTTTTGGAAGAGGAATTCGCCCCTGAAAACATTGCCATAGTACTCCGCCTTTTTGGGTTTCCAAATGCCGAGGGTGCCACGGTCGGGGTTGGCGATGTTTTCGCTCACCACGATGTTGTCGAAGAGGTTCCACAGGTCGTTGTAGACCAGTGTGCCATAGCCATCGCGGTGCATCTGCCAGTAGGGGTTGTAGAGGTCGCCCTTTTTGAGCTTATCCTTTTTGAGTTTTGCGCCCAAGCACTCCGACACGCTCTTGTCGCCGGGGTCATCGTTGAAGTCGCCCATAACCACAAACTTGGTCTTGGGGTTGGCCCTCATCACCGAGTCGGCAATGCCCTTGATTTGGGCAGCCAAGCCCTCACGCAGGAAGGCCGATTGAGCCTGACCACCCCTACGGCTGGGCCAGTGGCTTACCATAAAGTAGAAGGGCTCGCCATCAATGGTGCCCCACATACCGAGCAGGTCGCGGGTGCGGAAGTTGGGCCTTGCACCGGGGATGTTGGCTTTGATGCTCTCGCTACCCTCATACTTGAATTGGTCGGGGCGGTAGAAGAAAGCCACATCCACACCACGTGCATCGGGGCCATCGTAGTGGCAGATTTGGTAGTTGGCCCTCTGGAGTTTGGGCAACGAGGCGATGTCCTCCAACACGTTGCGGTTCTCCACCTCGCTCACACCGATAACGGTGGGGTAGGAGCGGTTTTGCTCGGTGATGGAGTAGAAGACCTTCTCGAGGTTGTCGAGTTTCTTGTAGTACTTGGCCGAGTTCCACTGCTTCACACCACTGGGGATGAACTCGGTGTCGTAGATGGTGGGGTCTTGAATGGTGTCAAAGAGGTTCTCCACGTTGTAGAACAACACGGTGTAGCGCTTGCTCTGGGCCGAGGCGCTGGTGAGCGACACGAACAATGCCACCACCACACTGATTACAAAAAGGTTACGTTTCATATAATTTTTCAATTTTCAATTGACTCCCCCTTACATTCCCCAGTCGCTCGGGTTGAAGGTATCCTTGGGTGCGTTGGGTACGTTGGGGAAGAAGGTGTGGCCCGTGATGCGCTCCAGTTCGGCTACGCTCATCATATGGCTGCGTGTGGGGGCTGTTTTTCCGCCGGAGCCGTGATAGTGGGGAGCATAGAATGCCACGCACTGCAACTCGCTCTCCGAGCAGTTCACCACCCATTTACCGCTGCTACCCTTCTTGGTACGCAGGAACACTTTGTAGAAGTGGGTGGGTACCACTCGGTTGCCGAAGGTCTCGTTCTTGTTGGCCCAGTGGCAACCATTAACGGTGTAGAGAGTGTCGCTACACATATACTGATTCTTCTCAATAGCTTCGAGGTCGTTCCACCAGCCACCGCCCGTGTTGAAGCCATCGCCATCTTGTGGCGCGATGTTGGAGTAGTAGAAGGCCTGCACGTTGGTTGCGGCGGAGACATTGCGCATATTGGATGCGAGCATATGTCCTCGGTTCATCCAGTTGCCCTTGTTGGTGTCGCCAGCCTTGTCGGCATTCTTCTGCACACTTGATGGGATTACGGGGTCGGGTGCGTACTTTTCGTTCCTACCACTACCGCAGTAGCACTTGTGGATGGGGGCTGCAACCCACACGGGGCAACCCATCTCGGCACTATAACAAACCGAGAAATTGCGCTGTGTGCCCTTGTCGGCACGCATATGGTAGGCGTAGTAGTAGTCGGAGTTGTCCTCCTCGGCGGGCAACTCGGCCCAACCTGCGTGGGGAGTGCCACCATCGGTTACAAGGCCACCACCGCCCGTGTTGTCACCGCCCGTGTTGTCGCCACCGGTGTTGTCATCGCCACCCGTGGTGCTGCCATTGATGGACACGAGGTAGTTGCCACCGATAATCTGAGGGCTGTTGCCGTTCCAGAGTTTCAGCTGTCCGCAGATGACCACCTCGTCACCCACTTTAATCTGACTGGAGGAGGTGAATTTCTCGTTGTTGAGATACTTGCCACGGTAGATGTAGAGTTGCGAGTTGTAGGTGGCTCCGTTGTTGGAGATGTAGTAGGAGGCGTTGCCATAGGAGGGGGACACTTCCTCAATGCTTGAGATGACGCCCTGCACATAGACGTTTGACTCGGTGGCTGTGCCGCCATTGATGATGGCCAGCGCACGAATTACATCGTAGGGCGACTCGGCCGTACCATTGCCGCTGCCGGCCATAGTGCCCGTATTGCCACCACCAGTGTTGTCATCACCGCCGGTATTGTCATCGCCACCGGTGTTGTCGCCACCGGTATTGTCATCGCCACCCGTGTTGTCATCACCGCCGGTATTGTCGCCACTGCCACCGGTGTTGCCACTCGCAGCATTCTGCGACACCATAATGGTGTAGGAAGCAGTCTCGCCGGCCACCTTGGGGGCGATGCTAATTATTGCACCGCGACTTTTGCCTGTGGTGTTGGCCGTGTGGGAGAACATCACATCACCGGAGTTCTGCACCTCGGTGGGGCCCAAAATGGTGAGCCACTCGGCCGAGGAGGCGATGGTCCACGTGGTGTTGCTCTCCACTTGGAGTTTGAATCCATCCGCACCGGCCTCGAGAGTCATCATAGGCTCAGCCTTGACGGTGAGGAACTTCTCCTCGCCACCAATCTGTCCCTGCTCCAAACCCTCGCACGATGCGAAGATGAGCGACACTACCAATGCTACAATGTAACCAAGTCTTTTCATAACTTTTGTATTTTTTTGTCGGCCACACATCGGCCGAATGTTTTTTCGTTTTTTGGGGCTTCCGTGGCTTTCCCTTATGGTCCTTAAGGTCCTTAAGGGCTTTAGGGGCGTTAGGGAGTTGGGGAAAATTCTCAATTCTCAATTCTCAATTCTAAATTCTCAATTCTCAATTCTCTCCCTACATTCTCCAGAAGTTGTAGTCCACTTTCTGCTCCACGGCTTGCTCGGTGGCGTCATCGAGGTTGTGGAAGAAGTCGATGCCCGTGCGCTTCTCAAGTTCGTCTATGGTAATCACAAATTGGCTTGTGGAAACCTCGCTGCTGGTTGCCTTGTGGGGCACCCAGAGGGCCATAGCCTGATAGGTGCTGTTTCCCTCCGTACCCCTGCGTTGCAGGAGTGCCTTGTAGTAGTAGTTGGGCACGGCCACCTGCTTGCTGCTGTCGCTCTTGCCATAGGCATAGGAGATACTCTCGTTGCCTCCCACCGTGCGGAACACGGCACCCGTAACCACGTAGAGGGTGTCGCAACCGCTTCCCCAACCGCGCACTTGTCCCTCAATTTGTGCCCACTTTTCCTGATTGAGGCCCGAGAGTTGGGGGCTCATATTGGTAGGCACGCTGAGCTGCTTGCAGTTTTCGGTGTTGCTTGGGTGGAAACGAGTGGCTGCGGGGCAGAGGTGCCCACGGTCGTAGTTGCCACTGAACGAACTCTTCAGGTAGACCTGCTTGGAGGAGGGGATGTTGGGGTCCATACGGCCCCAATCATCGGAGCGAGAACCACCCGGGGTGTGCAACTTGGAGATGGGGTAGGCCACCCACAGTGAGTGGTAGATGTCGCTGTCGTAGAGGAGCGAGAAACTGCGTTCAGTGTAGCCCGATGAGGGGAGCATATGCTTGGAGAAGTAGTACCTCTGCTGGTCGGCAGTGAAGGCGGGGAGTTCGAGCCACTTGGGTGTGGGCTGCTCCAATATCTCGCCTGCGGAGAGCTGGGTGAAAGTTATCTCCACGCTCTCCTGCGCAAAGAGCCCACGGCTGAAGGCTACACGCAACAACAGCGAGCGGCTCTCCTCAAGGGTGTTCTTGCCGAAGGTCATCACAACGTTGGCGTTACCCTCGCCCTCGGTTTGGCTGAACGAGCACCACCCCTCCACTCCTTCGGGTGCGAGGTATTCCACCTCGATAGTCCAAGCGACCTCGGAGGCGATGGATACAAACTGCTGTGTGGTGGAGTGGCTTACGGTTTCGCCCACGTTGAGCGTAACCACATTGGGCACGGTCTGCACGGGAGTGCAAGCCACGATGCAGACCACGCCGAGGAGCGCACCCCACACCATTGCCACCATCCTACCGAAGCGTTTGTTTGTTGTTTTCATAGTCCAAAAATATTCACGTTTGCGGCCTCACGTTTCCCATAGGGGCCCATTAGGGCGTAAAGTTACGATATTTATTTGAAATACGTGCGCACACGCGCATAAAAAACGCAGATTGCGGGCAACTGCTGCGTTGCACTGCGATAAGCGGGCTCCTCATTTGCGAGAGCAAACTGCGGGCCCGCTTTCTTGTGCGCCTTGCATTTGCACCGCACTTTGCGTTTTTTACCGCTTTCAAACGCCCGATAGCACCACAACCAAATAGGGAAAGCGTCATTCTGACGCCCTTGCATTTGCACCGCACTTTGCGTTTTTTTAGCGTCCAACGTCTTTTTTAAGGGCCTTAGAGCCCTTAAAGCCCTTAAAGACATTAAGGTCCTTAAAGTCCCTTTCTGCTCTTTTCTGCTCTTTCTGCCCTTCCTGCCCTTTCACAAACCCCTCAGTCGCTTTGCGCCAGCTCCCCTAACTTAGGGGAGCGGTGGTTGGAAGGCATTGCAAGGTTGGGGAGCGCACCGACCTGCCCACTGCACAAAACGGCCTGTGGCCGCTCCTCCCCTAAGTTAGGGGAGGTGCCGTAGGCGGAGGGGTTTGTCAATTTTGAATTTTGGCAAATGCGAGTAAGCGAGCGCAAAGGCTGCTTGCAGACTCTGCCGAGCGGGAGCATTTAGACAAAACAACGTTTTGTCAATTTTGAATTTTGAATTCCAAAACAGACGCCCCCGCTGCTCCGCAGCACCCCCTCTAACTTAGAGGGGGACCTACTCCCCATCGGCAACAAAAAAAACTCACGGGTAACAATTTCGTTACCCGTGAGTTTTTCGTATGTGTCCGCTTGGCGGACGGTGTGTCGTCTAACCCATTAGTTGAGGGTTACGGCTACTTTTTTGAAGCGAACCTGCTTAACCATTTCTGCGCTAACCTCTGCGCTATCGCAAGTGATGGTAACCTCTGCTCCATTGGCGGTAGCAACGGAGGTGCCAAAACTATTTACCAACTCGGTTGCATAACTGCTATCGGTGCAGGTAACCACGATTTTGCTGAACTTTTTGCCACCTTTGGCAGTAAAGGTCAACAGCGAGCCCTGATATGCACGGAAGTGGTCAGTATCAGTAGTGCGAATGGCGTTAGAGGAATTGTGTTGATTGTTGGAAACTGTGAACTCATCAAAGTCCCAAGTGATAGTTGTACCATCTAATGCACCTGTGTTTGCAAAAATATCTTGGGAAATGGTAGTTCCATCGGTGGTATCGCCCTCACTGGGAGTGGGGTCGGGGTCGGGAGTGGGGTCGGGCTCGGTGGTGCCACCATCCTCAGAGAGGCTGGTGAGGGTGATGTAAGCATAGTCTTTGTAGCCACCGGTAGCATAGCCGTTAGCAACCACCTTCTTGCCAACGAGGCTCGAGTAGTCCTTGTCGGGAGCGTTGAAACTTACCTGCTTCGAGGTGCCCTCAACGGTCAAGTTGTGGTAAGTCTTGGTGCCGTCTGTATTCTGGCTGGTGGAGTAGGTACCGGTTACGGTAACATACTTGAAGGCGGGAGCA
>JAFQNC010000033.1 GCA_017396085.1 Tidjanibacter sp.
AGGGCGGGGGCGTCTGTGATTGAATTGAAAATTGAAAAATTAAAATTGACAATGGAAAATTAAGGTGCCTGCGGCGCGTTTTTTTACAGGTATTAAAAAAGATACCTGAGAAAAAGAAGGGATAACCACAAGCGTTGGGTAGCCCCACCAAGTACCCCTCCCCTACGATAGGGGAGGCTGGGAGGGGTGGTCGAAATTGCGCTCGGCGGCCTCGCTGAGCAGGAGCTGGCGCAAAGCGACTGAGGGGTTTGTTTGTGGCTCTCTTTGGTCCGACAGACCTCTCCCGCCTACGGCACCATTTCCTAACTTAGGAGAGGGAAAATTTTGAATTTTGAATTTTGAATTAAAAACAACAAGGGTGTGTCTAACGAATTTTTAGACACACCCTTGTTGTTTTAATCTATCTTACGACTCCTTCGGTGCAGGGATGCGGGTCCAAATCATCGTCTTGCTCACAATGCCCGCCTTGCCGACCACCTTCAGGCGGCCATTCTTCTGGAGGCTCACCACCACGTTGAAAACCTTGTCGTGGAAGGGGTCATAGATTTTACCCTTCCATTCGTGGTCGTCAGCATCGTAGGCGAGGTTGCGCAGCACCATAATGTTCTGTCCGCTCACATCGCCATACTCGCTGCTCCACACAGCCTTACCTTCCCAAAGGTTATCCGTGCGGTAGATTTCCACCTTAGTGGTCTTTTCTTGTCCGAGCCAAGTGCCACAAATGTTTGGTGCATCACAACTCTGGGCACTCAACAATCGGGTACCCAGCAGCACCATTGCCAAAAACAATACTACTCTTTTCATCTTTCAATCAATATATAGTTGGTGTTGGTTGTTGTTCATTGCGTAGCAAACATTTGTGGACCTGAGAGTTGGGCAAATCTCCCCACCCCTCATTATTGCCACTACTCTATGCCCCTGACGTGTTTCTCCCACGCCCAAGCGGCAGCCAGAGTTTCATCCAAGGTGCGCACAGCCTTCCAGCCGAGTTCGTTGTTTGCCAGCGAGGTCTCGGCCCACACCGACTCCACATCGCCACTCCTACGGCCCACGATGCGGTAGTTGAGTTTCAGTCCGTTCACCCTCTCAAAGGCCTCCACGAGTTCCATAACGGATACTCCACGTCCTGTGCCAACGTTGAACACCTCGTAATCTTTTTTGTTACATCCCTCCACCAAGCGGCCAATGGCGGCCACGTGGGCTGCGGCAAGGTCCACAACATCAATGTAGTCGCGGATGCAGGTACCATCGGGGGTGTTATAATCATTTCCGAAGATGGACAAGCACTCCCTCACGCCTGCTGCTGTCTGGGTGATGAAGGGCACAAGGTTGTTGGGCACACCTCGGGGCAACTCGCCAATGAGAGCCGAGGGGTGGGCACCCATAGGGTTGAAATAGCGCAGGGCGATACCCTTCACACCTGCACCTGCGGCCACGGTGTCCCTCAATATGTCCTCACACATCTGCTTGGTGTTACCATAGGGCGAGGTGGCGGGCTTGCGTGGCGAAGCCTCCGTTACGGGCAACTCATCGGGCTCGCCATAGACGGTGGCCGATGACGAGAATAGCACATTGCTCCTACCCTCCTCCTGCATCAGTTCCAAGATGTTAAGGAATGAGCCGAGGTTGTTGGAATAGTACTTCAGCGGCTGCTCAACGCTCTCACCCACAGCCTTGTAGGCCGCAAAGTGGATGACCGAATTGAAGGGATATTTCTTGAAAATAGCCCTCAGTGCCTCCTTGTCGCAGCAGTCCACCTGCTCAAAGGGAACATCCACGCCCGTAATTTTCCTCACGCCCTCAACTGCTCCGAGGTCGGAGTTGGAGAGGTTGTCAATCACAACCACATCGTAGCCCGCCTCAATGAGTGCCACGGTGGTGTGGGAGCCAATGTAGCCGGCTCCACCGCTTACCAATACCATTTCCTTTGCCATAGTGCAATCTTTGCTTATACTTACTTATACTTTCAAGCATACGGCAAACCCTTGAGAGAGTATGCCGTATGCCCCTAAGGTTATATCCTCAAAAAGAGGGAGTTCTTATTCAACAATCATCATCAGCTGGCCTTCCTGTAAGGTGTCGCCCTCGCTGACAACAATCTCCTTCACAACACCGGTGTGCTCCGACACGATGTCGTTCTCCATCTTCATCGCCTCCAGCACGGCAACCTTCTGGCCCGACTTCACGCTGTCGCCAACCTTCACGCACACCTCCAGCACCTTGCCGGGCAGGGGTGCCTCCACCTTCTTACCGGCGGGAGCAGCAGCGGCTTTGGGAGCCACAGCCTTAACCTCGGCCTTAACCTCCTCCACAACGAGGATAGCCTGTCCCTCCTGCAAGGTGTCGCCCTCGCTGACAACAATCTGCCTAACCACGCCTGCGTAGTCCGACACGATGTCGTTCTCCATCTTCATCGCCTCCAGCACGGCAATCTTCTGGCCTGCCTTCACGCTGTCGCCAACCTTCACGCACACCTCCACAACCTTACCGGGCAGGGGTGCAACCACGCTCTTACCGGCAACTTTCTCCACGGGCTTAACCTCCTCGGCCTTCTTCTCCTCGGCGGGTTTCTCCTCAGCGGGTTTGGTTGCAGCCCAGCGCTCCTTCTTCACCTTGGTGAGGTAGTCCTTGGCCACTGCGGGGAAGAGTTCGAGCAACAACTCCTCTTTCTCGTTCTCGGCGAGGAGCACGCCACCTGCATCCTCCAACACGGGGTTGGGCTGACGCTGGTTCTTGGAGGTATCATAGGGGATGGGCTCCCTTGTGCCTGCAATCTGCAAGCGGAATTCGGGGTCAATCTCCACGGGAGTGTGGCCATACTCACCCTTCACCAAGTTCACAAACTGGTTGGAGGTGGTGGTATATTTGGGCTTACCTGCGGCCAACGAAATGGCGCAACTAACAGCCTGTGAGCCAACAATCTGACTGGTTGGGGTTACCAACGGGGGCAGACCTGCATCCAACCTCACCGAGGGGATAAGTTTCATTGCGGGCTCCAGCAGGTGCTCGCTCTTGAGGGCCTTAAGTTGGGCAACCATATTGGTGTACATACCACCGGGAATCTCGGCCTTCTGCACGAGTTCGTTGGGTTTGGGGAAGCCGAAGTAGTCCTCAATCTTGTGGCAAGCGTCAATGAGAGTATCCTCATCCACAGCGTAGGCAGCCTTCACAGCCCTATCAAACTGTGCCTCAATCTCGGCGGGCAGAGTGTCCACAAGGGGATTGAAGGGGTTGGGGAATTTCTTCACTGCATCGTAGGCGTCAAGTTCCTTGCGGATGCCGAGCAACTCTGCGTTAATCTTGGCCACAGCCTCCATATTAACCTTAATCTCCACATCCATCTTCTTGCTGAAGATGTAAACCAACTCCAATGCGGGAGCAGCGGGGCCACCTGCGAAGTTCCAAATGTTGGTGTCCACGATGTCCACGCCTGCGGCGATGGCTGCCACCACCGATGCGAGGCCGTAGCCGGGGGTGCAGTGGGTGTGGAAATCCACGGGGATGTTCACAGCCGCTTTGAGTTGCTTGATGAGGTTGTAGACCCTCTTGGGAGGAATCAGACCACTCATATCCTTGATGGTAATCATATCGGCACCCAGTGCAGCGAGCTGCTTGGCCTTACCCACAAAGTAGTCGTCAGTAAAGACAGGTTTGGGGTTCTTCTTACCTTTGAGTTTATCCATCAGCGAGAGTTTGGGATACTTGGGGTCCACGGTGTAGCACACAGCGCAGTCGGCCAAGCCGCCATACTTCTTGATATATTTGATGGTCGATTTCACATTGTCCACATCGTTCAGGGCGTCAAAGATACGCATAATGCCCAGACCGCTCTCAATGGCGTTGCGCGAGAAGCCCTCAATAACATCATCGCCATAGGGTGCATAGCCAAAGAGGTTCCTACCACGCGAGAGTGCGGTCAGATAGGAAACATCGCCCACTGCCTTCTTGATGCTCTCCAAGCGATACCAAGGGTTCTCGCCCAAGAAACGCATAACACTGTCGGGCACTGCACCGCCCCACACCTCCATTGCATAGAAGCCGGCATCCTTGTAGAAGGGCAGCACGCGCTCAACTTGGCTCTGGTTCAGACGAGTTGCAAAGGCCGATTGTTGGCCATCACGAAGGGTCAAATCCCTAATTTTCAGTTCTCTTGCCATAATTCTTACTTTAGTTTTAGGTTTTATTTGGTTCAACTTATCTCTTCTATTGTTATTCAATTCACAAATATAATCTTTTTTCCGTGAAGTTGTACTCTTTATATCTCATTTTTGCACACAAAAAAGGCTGAAATGTTCAATTCAGCCCTCTTTTTCAATTCCACCAACTATTTTTCGCGCCTTTCATAGGTCATTTGACCACTCCTTTGACAAAGAGTGTGAGTGTGCCGCCTGCGATGTTGGATTGGATGTGGACACCCTTATTAAATACGCCCTCATCCTTGGGGTCGTAGGTTATCACCACACTCCCCTTCTCGCCCGACTTCACGGGTCTGCGGGGGTATTTCACCGATATACACCTACACGAGGAACTCGCCTTCACAACCACCAGCGGTGCGGTGCCGTCATTGACAAATTCAAAGGTATGGCTACGGCTCTCACCCCCTTTCCGAAATTCGCCAAAGTCGTGGCTCATAGGCCCCACAAAGGTCATCTGCGGGCCCTCTTTGGTGGGCACATCTGCTTGCCCGAAAGCACCCCCAACGGAGAGTGCAAACAGCGTGAGTATCAACACAATGGTCCTCTTCATAGTGCCCCTTATTTTTTACCGGTCCTCAATCGGAACGTGTAGGTTATGGTACCCACTTGGAGGTCCTGCTCGCTCTGGTCGAACTTAACCCCTTTGGCGGCTTTGATGGCCTCGGCAATCAGTGGCGACTTGGGCGACACTGTGGAGCCCTTGGCCTTGAATGTGGCACCCGTAACATCACCTGCGCTATTAACCCAAATCTCAACCACAACAATACCCTGCTCATTATCAGCATACTTCGGCCTCGGGAAGGCACCCCTTGGGCGGCGGCCTTCAAGGTCCCAATCGGGCTCAAAGCCGTCCGTTCCGCCCGTACCTTCATAGTTGTCGGCCACGGTGCCACCGATGTAGCCTTGGTTGCCGGAGAGGGTATCTGTGATGCCCTGCGATGCCGAGGGCGACTCGGGGGTATTGCCGGGGAACAAGGCCCTGCGATTGACCTCCCTTGGTTTGAGTTCCTCCTCGGGCTGTTCGGGCTCGCTATCGGTCTGCTCGGCCTCCTTCACATCGGCATCGGCAATGAGGTTACCCTCCTCCATTTCGGGCGTGGGTTCCACCTCCTGCGTCTGCACAGCCTCGGTCTTGGGCACATTCTGTGGTTCGGGCACCACGTAGTCGTCAGCAAGTTTGGTGTCCTCCACCCCGCTACCGCTATCCTCCACCGTGCCAAAATCCACCAGCATACCCTGCTGTTGGTCCTCGCCCTCAACCGAGATTGTACCCCACACATACAGACCCACGAACAGCACCGCATAGAGGGCCACAAAAATGTAGCCCAACGCCTTACCTATCGTGTTGTCTGTATTGTAGTAGTTCATTGAGAATTGAGAAAATTACACCTTACTCCGGTTGGGTGGCGAGTATGAGCCTATACTTATTATTATTTGCAATGTTCATCACCTTCACCACCTCGCCAATGGGCACGCCCTCATCGCAGTGCAGCGACACCGTGGGCTCCTCCTTCTCGGCCATCTTGGCGGCCAGCGCAGCCTCAACCTGTGCGAAGGGCACCTTCTCGCCATCCACATAGAATTGGAGTTCCTTGGTGATGCTCACCGTAACGTATGGCCTCTCTTTGAGTTGGTTGCTACTCTTCGGGAGGGTAAGTTTGAGCGCATTGGGATTGATGAGGGTGGTGGCCATCATCATAAACATCAACAGCAGGAATATCAGGTCGGTTTGTGCCGAAGAGCCTGCCTCCTTGATGATTTTTGTTCCTCGTTTGATTGCCATAGCTCTTGTGCCTATTTTTTCTCAACGGGTTGGTTGAGGATGTCCATAAAAGCAATGGAGTTGGCCTCCATATGGAAGATGAGTTTCTCGATGCGGGCCACGAGGTAGTTGTAGCCGAAGTGGGCAGGAATACCAACGATAAGGCCTGCCACGGTGGTAATCATTGCCACATACATACCGCCGGCCAAGATGCTCATATCCACGACACCACCTGCCTGCGACATACTCATAAAGGCCTTTACCATACCGAGCACCGTACCCAAGAAACCCAACATAGGGGCACCACTGGCGATGGTTGCCAAGATGGGCAAACCATTCTCCAACTTGGACACCTCAAGCGTAGCCTCGTTCTCAATGGAGGTCTGGATGTCGCCCATAGGACGGCCGATGCGGCTGATACCCTTCTCCATCATCCTTGCCACAGGGCTGTCGGTCTTTTTGCACAACCTCAAAGCGGCCTCAACCTTACCATCGCAAATCAAATCGCGCAGGCGGTTCATAAAGTTAGGGTCAATCTTGGTAGCCTTACGGATGGCCACAAACCTCTCAACAAAGATGTAGATTGCAAGGCCGCCCAGCAGCAACAGAGGCCACATAAGCCAGCCGCCCTTCATAAAAAGTTCGCCAAAGGAGAGTGTTTCGGCCGGTTGCTCGGCCACTGCTTGAAGTAGAGTAATCATAGTTTTGTACGTTTATTTTTTGTTTCTTTTCGTCTATTTTTCGGCCCCGCCCTCGTTTCCGTTTTGCGGTCCCACAAAGGTATTACTTTTTTCCTGTATCTCGGTCTTTTTGTTATCTTTTTTACGCCACAGGTCGCTCAGGCGGTCAAAACTACGGCGGTAGTAGACACCCACACCATTCTCCTGCAAGCCTTGGTTCTCGTCAAAGCGGTCGATGGTGCGCGAGAAGCCTTTGAGGATGAAGTTACCCGCCTTATCAAGCAGCAGAGTGAGCGCACCGCCACCGGTGAGTTGGTTGTTGCCATCGCCATTGGGGCCGCTTTGGTAATAGCCACCGGTGTCCACATTGGCCTCCAACTCCAACAGCAGGCGGTCGTCAATAATCTCCGTCTCAAAGTCCACACCATAGGTGCTGGCCGTCTCGTCAAACATCTTGTACTTCACGTTGAACTTGTAGGCATCGTTTGAAACAAGCCTCGACACTTGGTCCACCAGCAGGCCCAAACCTATGGCCGTACCCGTGGCACCTCCTCCCTGAGCCGTACCCTGCGAGGAGCCACTACCATCGGAGTAGAAACCACCCATTGCAAGCAGGTAGACAAACTGGGTTGCCATCATCTCCTGCGAGGAGAAGTAGCTCGAAAGTATGCTCTGGTACTCGGCATTGGCTGTGGGCACGTTGATGTCGAAACTCAGGTCAATGTCGGCCAGCGAGCCGCCCAAGTTCACAATACACTCCACAGGTGTGGAGCCCCTTGAAGCCGACACATCGGTACCAATCAGCGGAGCAAGCGAGGTTTTGACCTTGTAGACCGCATCCACATCTATGTTGGCATCCAACGGACTACCATTCCAGCGGATGTAACTATCGGGGTTGATGGTAAACTGTTTGGCGATGATGTTCTGGAAGTTGAAGTTGTAGACACCCTCGGCAATTTGGTAGTCGCCCCTGATTTGGAGGTCGCCCTCGGCCGAGTCAATCGTAACATTGAGGTCTGCCTCTCCATTGGCCACCAGCACATTGTTGGTTGCCTCGTCAATAATGAGCCTCAACTCCGTATCCCTACCCACGCCTATCTGCGCGTCAATCACCACGTTACCCTTCGCATCGCTCCTACGCTTGCGGCTCTCCATCTGCAATTTCTTGCGCACCACCACATCGGTAGTGTCGGGAGCCATTGCGCTGTCGGCATCCACAAACTGCACAAAGTCCACGCCCGCAAAGTCGCTTGAGCCACTAAGCGGCAGGCTGAACACCGAGCCTCCGCCCGTGTTGAGTGCCGCATCAATAGCCATATTAGCACCCGAGGCCACCAACGAAGCGGCACCCGAGGCCGTAACCTTACCATAGAAAGGCAACGACTTATCGGCCTGCAAGTCTATCACAGCGAGTGCCGTGGGGAGCAGTTGGATGTTGAATTTCACGTCATTGAGGTCCGAGAGGTCCACTCCGCCCGAGAGCGTAGCCACACCCCCAAAGTCATCCCTCACTTGTGTAGCGTTCAGAGTGCCCACATTGTCGGCAAAGTCCAGACGCACAGCCCCAACGTGGTAGTTCACACCCGTCATCGCCACCGTAGCATCTACATTCTCCAGCACCAGCGAGCCGTCAATCTGTGGGTTGGCACCCCTACCCGACACCTGCAAGTTGGCAACAGCATCGCCACCGAGGTTGGCAACCGTTCCCTCCAACAGCGAGCCAAAGACTGCCAAGTCAAGTTCCCTCACTGTGAGTGCGGCCTCGTAGGTTTCGTTCTCCAAGTCGTAGGAGCCTCCCACGAGCGTGGAGCCAAGTTCGCTATTTTTCAGGCTCACCAGCACCTCGCCCTCGCCTTGGGGCAGCGACACACTAAGTTCCAATGGCGACACCTCAACACCTCCCACCGACATATTGTCGCAAGAGAGGGTACCCTCGCCATAGGGGGCCCCCATAGCCGAAGTTATCTCCACACGGCCATTGACCACTCCCTCAACCTCCTGCATTCCAAGCAGTAGTTCAAAGGGCACAGCAAGGCCGATATTATCAAGTTCCAATCTCAAAGGCTTCTTATCGTCCCTCGCAACTTCGCCGTCAAGGAAGATGCGTTGGTCGCCCGAAGCGAGAGCAAAGTTGTCGATAGCAAGGCTCTCCGAGTTGTAGAAAATATCCTCAGCCGAGAGGTCCCAACGGTTGTCGTAGAGCATCACAAAGGAGTCGGCCAGCGAAGCCCTCGCCAACACACCACCCCTCTGGTTGTACCACAATTCGCCATCGGCCTGCACCCTTCCGCTCACAGCCGAGGTGTTGTCGCTAAAAAGCAACGTGGCCCCAAGCCTACCTCCACCCTCGGCATAGGCCTCCAGCACCACATCCGGAATGGTGGTACCCAAAGCCAGCACCTCGTGGGCATCCACACCCACCCCTATGCGCTCGGCCGTACCTTCGGCCCCAACGTGTACTCTTGACGCAAGCCATTCGTTCCACTCCACATAGTCGCTATCCAGCGCAAGGGTAAACTCTCCCATCTCGGGCGAGAACTCTATCAGCAGCGAACTGTCGGCCGCAATGTTCACACCCGGCACAAAGGCCGCCACAAAGTTTTCATCGGAGTTGATGCTGACCTGCACAGTGGAGTAGTCATCTGCGCGATAGAGTTGCGAGGCCACACCTACGGTGCTCTCAGTCGCATCTACCAAAGGTGCATCCACTCCTCCCTTCTTCCCCTCCGTGCCCCTATTCAGTGGCAGAGGTGCGGTCAGCGTCTTGCCCAAGTAGGCAAACACATCCTCATAGGAGGCCCTACTGCGGTACTCCACATCGGCCAGCGGCGAGTAGAGCGACACAGAGTGTTCGGCCCCATTGCTACCTACCACCACATTGACAAGTTCGGTGGAGAGAGTGTCGGCCGAGGAGATGTAGACAAGGTCGTTAATCATAGCCCTGCCTTCCAACTCGTCAAGCGAGCCTCCCTCGGCGGTAGCCTCCAAGTTGCACGCCAACCACGAGCGGCTCTCACTCGAAGCCAACCCTATGGCCGCAAAGTCCACACCCTCAACACTCAAATTCACATTGAATTGGGGCTCCAACCACGACAAGTCGCACTCTGCTTCGAGGGCACACAACAGGTTTTTGTCCTGACTGCGTAGCGTAATCCTCGCCACATCGTTCTCATATCCGCCCTCAATGCTTATGTCGTTGAAGGTGTAGCCCCCATAGGCCAACCTATCCACAACAATCTCACCCGAGCCATCCACGTAGTCCTTACCCACGCGGCCCGCAAGTTCGGCCGTGAGTGTGGTCCTGCCAAGTTGTGGCACCTCGGCCACACGCCCCACATTAAGGCCACGTGTCCACACCTCGCCATCGAAGCCCACCTCGCCCTCGTGGGCGAAGTCCACTGCTCCACGCACTCCGGCACGGCCCAAGTCGGTCCTCACATCGGCCACAAGATTAGCCCTATTATCCGCTCCTCTTCCGGAGAAGAGCAGGTCCACGCTCTCAAAGCGCTCCACCCACCTCTCAATCTCCCTCTCCATAGGTTTACCCACGATGTGGGCATACACCTGACGGGCCTCCTCCGTGGTGGCCTGCACCCTCACCGAGTCGGCCGTAATGGTTGCCTCTGCAAGGTGCATAACATTCTCAATGCGCACCCTACCGCTAACCTCGGCGCCCTCTACCGTGGCGCCTCCGAGGTCCACCGTGAAATCGTCTACAAGGCCGTCAAAGCGACACTCAAACTCCTCCACCGCCACGCCCACATTGCCCAAATCGGGAACAAATTGTTCCAGCGAGGAGGCTGTGAGGTAGGAGCGAGTGGCCTCAATGGACATATTCACGCTGCTGTTGTACTTTTGGTAGTCATCCCAACTCTCGGCGGTAAGTTCCACCTTCGGCAGGTTCATTCGGGCCTCGCCCACGCAGAACTGCACATCGTAGAAAAGCAGGTCGGCACTCGCAATAATCATCTTCCCGATGCTGCTCCCCTGCATTGCGGCCCCGCTCTTGTCGGTGGCAGTCAGGTGAGCAATATCCATCTCCACATCCTCGCCCCTCACGGTGAGCGAGTTCACGTCAAGGCGGTCAATGTGGAGGTCCATATCGGAGTAGTTTATACCGCTTTTCTGCTGTTTATAGGACATTTGATTGTAGAGCGTAAAACGAACATTCTCCACCGATATATCCTCAATGGTCAGCGGAGCACCGCCCTCTTTCTTGGGTGGCAGTTGGGCCTCCACACTCCTGACGAGCATATCCAAGTTGGTTCTACCGTTCTTCTCGGTGTAGAGGTTCAGCCAGCCCCCCTTCATACGCACACGGCTCGGCAACAGTTCCCCACGGCTGAGAAGTGCGTTGCGGTCGATGGTGGCCGACAGGCGGGGCGCATAGAGCAGCGTGTCGCCCATCAAGTCCTCAACATAGAGTTCCTCTGCAACGACATTGGAAAGACCCGAGATGGTCAGCCCCTCCACCGAGAGGTTAAGCCCATAGTGTTCGCCAACCCAATCCACCGCGCGGTGGGCAACAAAGGTCTGCACTCGCGGAAGCGAAAAGGCCAACGCAACCGCAAGTATCAACAAAATTAGCACTAAAACCACCGCACATAGGGAGTGGAGTGCTATATTTGTCAGTTTTTTTATACCTTTGCTCATTATTGGTTCGGTTTTAACCTACAATTTTACGAATTTTTACATCGAAAAACAAATATGGAAGTTATTATTTTAGGAATTGAATCATCGTGTGATGATACTTCGGCAGCCGTATTGCGCGGAACAACAATGCTTTCCAATGTGATTGCAAGCCAAGCTGTGCACGTGAAATATGGCGGCGTAATTCCCGAACTGGCCTCCCGAGCCCACCAGCAAAACATTGTGCCTGTGATAGATACGGCACTCAAAGATGCAGGCATCAGTGCCGACCAAGTGGATGCCATCGCCTTCACTCGTGGCCCCGGGTTGCTCGGCTCGTTGCTCGTTGGAGTATCTTTTGCCAAAGGTCTTTCGCTTGCAAAAAATATTCCGATGGTGGAGGTAAATCACCTTCAAGGGCACATTCTTTCCCACTTTATTGACCTGCCCGATGCGGAGGTACCACACCCCGCCTTCCCATTCCTCTGTCTGCTCGTGTCGGGCGGACACACACAAATTGTCAAGGTAAACTCGCCCCTCGATTTTGAGATTGTCGGCACCACCATTGACGATGCCGCAGGCGAAGCCTTCGACAAGTGTGCCAAGGTGATGGGCCTGCCCTACCCGGGTGGCCCCGTGATTGACCGCTTGGCACACGAGGGCGACCCCGACAAATTCCGCTTTGCAAAGCCCTCGGTGGATGGGTTCGACTACTCGTTCAGCGGACTGAAAACCTCGTTCCTCTACTTCCTGCGCGACCACGTGGCCGACAACCCCAACTTCATTGAGGAGAACAAAGCCGACCTCTGCGCCTCGCTCCAAAAGACAATTATAGAAATCCTTCTGAAAAAACTCATCAAGGCCTCAAAGGCTCTCAACATCAGGGAGATTGCCATTGCTGGCGGAGTGTCGGCCAACTCGGGCCTTAGGGAGGCTATTGAGGAGGAGGGGCGCCGCCGCCACTGGAAAACATATCTCCCTCCATTGAAGTTCACCACCGACAACGCCGCTATGATTGCCGTGGCCGGCTACTACCACTACCTCAATGGTGAACAGAGCGAACTGGATGTAGCACCCGTGGCAAGGCTTGAGGAGTTGCTCAAATAGGGTGCCTAACGTCAAAAAAATCAAAGGACTATGAAACACTTTTTGCACGCCACCGTGCTCACTTCGCTACTCCTGCTCGGAGGGTGTGGAGGCGGAAACTATGTGAGTTACACCGACACCATCGGTGTGAATGGCACCGAACTCTTCTACGCTGCCGAGGGTGCCGGCAAGGCTGTGATTTTGCTCCACGGCAACGGTGGCAGCCACAACGACCTTGAAACAACCACTCGCCAACTCGCCCAAGCGGGCTACACGGTCTATGCGCTCGACTCACGTGGTCAAGGTGCCAACCCTCCGCTGGCCGAGTATCACTACAAGGATATGGCCGAGGATGTACGCCAATTCATTGCAGCAAAGGGGCTTACCAAGCCCGCAGTGTTCGGTTTTAGCGATGGCGGCATCATCGCTCTGCAACTTGAAGTGATGTACCCCGGCACCTTTTCGGCTATAGCCACGGGCGGGGCCAACATCTTTGTGAAGGGTGCGCTTATGCCCGAATTTGAGGCCCACTTTTTGGCCCAAGAAAACCCCAACCCGCTCAACATTATGATGATGAACGAGCCCACGATGACGGTAGACGATATGCAACTCATTGACTGCCCTGCGCTCATTATGGCGGGCGATGCCGACCTCATCAGGCCCGAGCATACCGCCCTGATTGGCAACAATATACCGCAGGGCGAGGTGGTGATTGTGCCCAATGCCGACCACGGTTCCTACATCTACCACTCCACCCGTGTGGGCGACCTGCTGTTGGATTTCTTCAACCGCATCGGCTACTAATATTTTCACGGCCACACACAGGCTAACAAACAACCGAGCGACAGGGCTGAAGGGCCTTGTCGCTCGGTTTGTTTTCGCACACCACGCTCTACTCCTCTACTCGGTACTCCAGCAGGTCGGCAGGAGTGCAGGATAGTTCACGGCAAATGGCATCAAGGGTGGAAAAGCGCACAGCCTTTGCCTTGCCCGTTTTGAGGATGGAGAGGTTGGCAATGGTTATGCCCACACGCTCGGAGAGTTCGCTGAGCGACATCTTGCGCTTGGCAAGCACTACGTCCAAATTTACAACTATCATCGTTCGTTCCTCCCTCGTTTGGTTAGATTGTCAAATCGTTCTCCTCGGTCAGCAGCACACCCCTGCGGTAGATGATGGCCACAATCAGCATCACAAGGGGTGCGATGAGTGCCTCGGTGGTGATTGCAAAGTAGCGTTCACCGCTCAGTATGTGCATATTGCAGTCGCACAGGGCATAGAGAAACATTGGCACCACGGCCCAAAACAGCAACCTCACATTGGGGCGCACAAAGAGAGCCGAGTGGCCCCACAAAATGTTGGCCACAAACTTAACCAACATACCCACAAGCACCAAGGTCATAGCCGCACGCAGAGCCACCACCGTAACTTTCAGCCACCCTGCCACGCTCCAATCCACTGCGGGCTCCCAACTACCATTTGCGATGTGCCAAGTCTGAATGGCAACGCCAACCACGTGCAACAGCACGAAAGCCAAAATCACTACGGCCAACACGGAGGCCAGAATTTTTGTGAACTTACTCATAATTTTAGATTGTTTTGAGGTAAATATTTATTGTTTTTCGATGCAAAGGTAGTGCAAATTTTCAAACCTCCAAACGAAAAACGGAAAATATTTATCGTTTTGCGATAATTTTTCAAAAAAGAGGGCGACTAGGCCAGCTGGGACTATTGGGACTACTGGGACTATTGGGAGTACTGGGAAGGATAAGAAGAATAGAGGAGGGCCATCACTATTAGAAGGCTTAGAAGGCTTAGAAGGCTTAGTTGCCTTAGATGGATTAGATGGCTTAGAAGCCATAGTAGCCATTAAGGTCCTTAAAGCCCTTAATGCCCTTAATGCCCTTAATGAACACGATAGTCGGCAGAAGGCAAAAGCCTAAAGCCCTTACTCCCTAATATCGCAGGGTTTGGCGGTAGGTGGTGTAGGCGGCCACCACACGGTTGGTGTAGGCAATGGTGATGCGGTGGTCGTTGAAGCGGCCCATACGGCACTCGTGGGCGTGCAGCCACTCCACATCGCCCATATTGGTCAGCACCGCCGACACATCGGCCCAACTCTCGCCACTACCACCCGTGGCCCTCGCAAGCCTTTGGGCCTCCATCATTCGGGTAATGCCACAGTGGTAACTCGCCACCATCATAGCCACGCCATCGTCAGTGGAGGGGAAGTTACCCAACCCAAGCGAGCGGCTGTTCTTACGCAACAACTTGGCTGCCAGCAAGATGTTTGTATCGGGGTCGGTGAGGTCATACTCCTCCATCTTGAACTCCTCGGCCACAATGGGCGTAACCTGCATAAGCCCCACGGCACCCATATTGCTCACTTGGTCGTTGCGAAATCCCGACTCATAGCGAGCCATTGCCGAGAGCAGTCGCCAATCGACACCCACCCTCTCGCCAATGGTTTGCAACTTGTTGTCCCACACCGAGATACCGCCCACAATGCGGGTGGGGCGATAGGTCAGTTGCACAAAGTTACCCGCAATGGAAGCCTGCCCAAAGTAGAGGTCGGTGGAGGCGGCATAGTCCTCCGTGGCAGCATAGAGTTGGAGCTGGTGAGTGAAGGCCTCCTTGAGGTGGCGATTGGCAAAGATGAGCCTTATATCAACCTGCTCGTCAAAGGTGCCCACCTCGCGAATGTTGCGGTAGAGGTAGCGCACAAGTTTTGCCTCGCTACGCTCACACACAATCGCATCGCAGCGGCCTTGCAGCAGGTGCAGTGCGAGCGAGTGGCCATCATTAACGGTGGTGTCAATGAGAGCACCACTCTGCTGCAACTCCTTGATTGACTGAGTGTGGCAGCGGAAACCTCGGTCGGTGGCCACACGTCTGCCACGGCAAAGTTGAGCAGCCGTGAGGGTGGTATCAGCCTTTGTCCACGAGGGCATAAGGAGCACATAGTCGGTGGCATAGAGCCTTGTGGAGGGGAAGTCGTGAAGTTCCACACGGTGGTGCGAGGGGATGGCAGCGATGTCTATATCTCCGCTACGTAGGCCTGCGTTCAACTCTTTGATGGACAACGAGTTTACCACATCGGTAGTCATTCCCATTGTGGCCGCCACGGCATCCGTAACGGAGGCAACAAAGCCATACCTTTCGCCACCCACCACAAAGTAGCCCCCAACGTCATCGCCAAGAGCCACGGTGAGCACTCCGCCCTCTGCGGGCACACCCTCTCCCCCACTCTTTCGGCCCCCACCGCAGCCATAGGCCACGAGCACAAGGGCGCAGAGCAGCACCGAGCGAGTCAGCACCGAGAGGAGTCGATTAGTTGTCGAAATACCACGAAATGCCATATTTAAGCAGGGCGCGATTGTAGGGATAGTAGGGCACGCTGAACGATGCTTTGAGTTTCTCAAAGAGGTTTTCGCTGGCGTGTTGATACTGCACAAAGATGCGCATAGTTTTCCACTTGGCCACGAGGAATACATTGGCGTAGGGATAGTTGCCAATCTCGGCCTCCCTCTGATTGTAGAACATCATCGTTGCGGGGTTGTAGGCCTGTGCGTAGTAGGGCGAGTTCCACCACACATCCACACCTGCCTTCACGGTGAGCACGTTCCTCACGGGCTGAAATTTGAGGAAGTAGGAGATGTTGGCCGCCACGGTGGGCACGGGTACCACCGTCTGGTCGCTACTGTACTGCAACAGCAATCGGTGGTAGAGGTTGAGAATTCCGAGTTTGAGGTTCTCCTGCAAGTAGAGCCCCGTAACGCTCACGGCACCCTTCATCTGGGAGGGCACGCCAAGTTCGTTGTAGTAGACCGCATTGCCCAACACCGTTTGTTTGAAGCCCACCTCGGCCCCAATGTGTGGCACGTGGAGGGTTACATCAAGGTCGGTGCGGTTTTGTTTGCCGAAATTGTTGCTCCACACGAAGTGGTTGGAGAAGTAGTTTTGGGCCCAATAGGAGGGCTCTTCGAGTTCAAATCCGAAACGACCGGAGAGGGTTATGGGCCTCTCTTTAATAAATAGGTACAAGCGGGCATCGGCATCCACATCAATGTCGCCGGCCCTATAACCACCCACATTGAAGCGTGCAAAGCCGTGCCAATCGAGCCACCTGCCCAGCGCACCCCTTGCATCGGCATAGGCATAGTAGGTGTTGCGTTTGTCGAAGGCGGTACCTTTGAGGTAGTTGTCGGGGTGGAATTGCCAATAGCGGCGGTGGTCCCAACCGATACCTCCGTCTACCGTGCCGAGTACTCCGTTGCGGTCATAGGGCTGGAGTTGCACAAAGAGGCGGTTGGTGAGCACCGACTCCGATAGGGAGTCGTTGGTGGCATCGGGGCTGATGAGCCAATGGTCGTAGTAGTTGCGAGTTTCGAGCACCTTGCCCGTGCGGTCGGTGATTTTATAGGTGGTGCCGTTTTTGGTGTCGGAGTAGTTGCGATTCCAGCGGTTGTAGGTGATGGAGTGGCCAATGTAGATGGCAGTGCGGTCGGCCATTGTGAAGACCGAGTCGGTCATCGGCACAAAGGGGATACCATAGGTCTGCACCGCATAGAGGGCCGTGTTGTTGGCCTTGTTGAGCGCATCGCTCATTCGCATCGGGAGTCCTTGAGCCGACTCATAGAGGGTGTCCACCACGTGCCAAGCCTCCGTCAGACCACCATTCTCACGGTTGGAAATGGTGTTGCTGATGGCTCCTGCGTGGAGCGAGTAGCGTTTTCCGGTGTGGGAAACAGCCGCCGAGAAGTCGGTAACCTTACCACGCTGCCAAGTGTAGATACCACGGGAGTGGTTGCTGTCGTATGACACATTGAAGCCCGTGGAGGGGGTTACGTTTTGGGCGTGTACCACCCTCAGCACCTCCTCTGCATACCTCTTTTGTCCACCAGTGAGGTAGCCCAAGATGGTATAGGGGCGTTTGTTGTTGTAGAAGGGTGCGTTTTCGGGGGTGTAGAGATAGGAGTAGTATCCGTCTACGAAGGTGAAGTCGTTGCCCTGCGGACGGCGGAAGAAGTTGAGCGGAGTGGAGACACCACCCACAATGCCCACATTGGCATCGCCAACATCCTCACGCTGGAAGGGATAGTCGTAGTTGAACGACCCAAGCAGGGTGTCAATATCCCTCATCTTCACGTGGTTGGCGTAGGTATCCACGTTCCACACGAAGTGTTTTTGCTTGCGGATGGAGTCGCCAAAGAAGAAGGACTCCAAGGGCATAATCTCCTTGACCTTCACCGAGTCGGTTTGGCCCTCCTCAGGGTTGATGGGGTTGCCGTTTTCGTCAAGTTCAACCTCACCCGCATAGGGGTTATTCTGCATACTCTGCATTGCCTGCGTGAGGGCACGGGGGTCGCGCCCAAAGTCCTGTGCGCCCATAATCTGAGCGTGGGCAAGTGTGGGTGCCCCAAGGCAGAGCAGACCGAGAAGGATTGATATGTAGAGTGTTCGCTTGTTCACCTAATCAAAAATCGTATTGTGTGTGTCTATTTCTCCCTGCGGTGGCAGCAACAGTGGCAGCCTGCGGTGAGAGTTCGGATGAGTGAAATGAGAATGTAAAGTGCGATAACTGCCCAAGCGGCACTGAGGCCACCGATGATAATCACCACCGCAGCAACCAACAAAAATACGTAGCGCAACCTGTTGGCAGGAGTTTTGAGACTAAAACCCTTGAATTTGAGCGAGAACATCCTGATGGGGCTGATGAGCAACCACGCAAACACAATGGCTACGGCCAAAATCACACTCGGCGAGAGCGCGAAAACACCCTCCTCCACCGCCCAAGCCAACGAGCCTATGGCTATGGCACAGGCGGGTGTGGGCAGGCCGATGAACTCCTCTTTCTGCTCCTCGTCAATGTTGAACCTCGCAAGGCGCAGGGCCGAGCAGAGCACCACAGCCAGCGCAACGAGCCACCAAGCACCAACACCACCGGCCTTCTCAAACATCGCCACGAGCACCAACGAGGGGGTGAGTCCGAAGCTGACCATATCGGCCAGCGAGTCAAGTTGCACTCCGAGCGCAGAGTATTGTCCTGTGAGTCGTGCAGCCAGCCCATCGCAAAAATCGAGCAATGCAGAGAGCAAAATCAGCAGCAGGGGTACTTTGAGGCTCACCGTCTCGGGCGACCAAATGCTGCTCACAGCACACAGTGCGGCCATAGTACCGCAGGCCAAGTTGCCCAAAGTGATGATATTTGGCAGTGTGAAATACTTTACTTTCATACCTTGTCGTTAATTATTCACGCATAAATATTGGCAAAGGTAGTAAATTTTCGTACTTTTGCCCAGAGTAACCACAAAATTACACTATTTTTACAAATGAACGAAAACAACTATTGCGTTATTATGGCCGGTGGCGTGGGCTCTCGCTTTTGGCCCATCAGTCGCCGCAGCAAGCCAAAACAGTTTCTTGATGTGCTCGGTACGGGCAAGAGTTTCATCCGCACCACATTTGAGAGGTTTGCCAACATAATTCCCGTGGAGAACATCTTTGTGGCCACCAATACCGCCTATCGCGATATGGTGCTGGCCGAAATTCCGGAGATTTCGGCCGAGAGGGTGCTTTGTGAGCCCGTGGGGCGTAACACAGCCCCCTGTGTGGCCTATGCCGCAATGCGCATCCGCAGTATCAATCCCGATGCAAGGATGGTTGTAACTCCCTCTGACCACCTCATAATCAACGAAATACACTTCTGCGAGGTCATTCAGCAATGCCTTGACTTTGTGGGCGAGGAGAACGCTCTGCTCACCATCGGACTGCAACCCACAAGGCCCGAAACCGGCTATGGCTACATTCAGGTCAATAAGCACAAATCCTCCGGTAAGTTCAACAAAGCCAAGACCTTCACCGAAAAACCCAACCCTGAGTTGGCCAAAATCTTTGTGGACAGTGGCGAATACTACTGGAATTCGGGTATCTTCGTGTGGAGGGTTGCCACCATTCTCTCCGCCTTTGAGCAATTGCAGCCCGAAATCTACGAGCCACTAAACTCCATCAGGGAGCACTATGGCAAGCCAACCGAGCAGGAGCAAATCGACATTGTCTACCCCGAATGTAAGGGTATTTCGGTGGACTACGGCATTATGGAACGCTACGACAACGTGTGGGTAAGGTGCAGCGACCTCGGCTGGAGCGATGTGGGCACGTGGGGCTCAATCTATGAGTACTCGGCCAAAGACGACAACGGCAACACCTTCAGCACCAACACCTTCACATTCGACACCGAGGGCTGTGTAATTCGCACCCCCGAAGAGAAAGTGGCGGTTATTGAGGGCCTCAAAGACTACATTGTGGTCGATACGCCCGATGTGCTGATGGTATGCCCCAAGAGTGCCGAACAGAACATCAAACGCTACATCGAAACGGTCAATTTCACAAAAGGCGACAAGTTCAACTAAACAGCCCCACAGGGTACGGACATAGAACAACAAGATGATAATAAACAACACCATAACAGAGAGGCTTTACGGCCTCTTTGTGCAATCTGAGGGGGTGCAAACCGACTCTCGCAAAGTTCGCCACGGAGAACTCTTTTTTGCCCTGCGCGGAGATAATTTTGACGGCAATCGCTACGCAGCGGCAGCCATTGAGGCCGGTGCTGTGGCGGCTGTGGTTGATAGGGAGGAGGTTGTTGAGCCTGAGAGGGCCGAAAGGTATGTGGTCGTGGAGGATGTGCTCACGGCTCTGCAAGAGTTGGCCCACTATCACCGTAAGCAACTGAACACAACAGTGTTGGCCATAACGGGCACAAATGGTAAGACCACCACCAAGGAGTTGGTGTCGGCGGTGCTCAACCGCAAGTTCAAGACCGCCTGCACGGTGGGCAACCTCAATAACCACATTGGCGTACCTCTGACGCTCCTCTCCATTGGGGCCGAGGATGAGGTTGCTGTGGTTGAGATGGGGGCGAGTGCGCAGGGCGAAATTGCCCGCTTGGCGGAGATTGCCGCACCCGACCTCGGACTTATTACCAACATCGGCCGAGCCCACTTGGAAGGCTTTGGCGGTGTGGAAGGCATACGCAAGGGCAAGGGCGAACTCTATGACTACCTTGCACTTAACGGTGGCACTGCACTCTACCGCAAGGAGGACAACACACTTGCGGAAATGGTGGCCGAAAGGTGCGGGCTGAGGGCTGTGGGCTACTCGGAGCAGTTGGCCGAGGGTTTGCAGAGTAACCTTGTGGGCGATTACAATCGTTTCAACATTGCGGCCGCCGTGGCGGTGGGCAGACATTTTGGCGTGGAGGAGGCCCAAATCGGGGCGGCCATTGCGGAGTATGTGCCCTCCAACAATCGCTCCCAGCAGGTGCGCACAGAGGCCAATCTGCTCACTGTAGATTGCTACAATGCCAACCCCTCGAGTATGGCCGCAGCGGTGGCTGTACACAACGCCACGGAGCATAGTGGCTATCATCGTAAGGTACTAATCCTCGGCGATATGCTTGAACTCGGAGAGTGGAGCCACGAGGAGCACGAGAAGATTGTGCAGGCTGCCGTGGAGGGACCGGCCGACAGGATAATTTTGGTGGGCAAAAACTTCGGAGCCACCACCAGCAAGGATGGTCGCATTGTGCGTTGTGCCACAGCCGAAGACGTGGTGTGGCTGCTCTCGGAGCAACCCCTGCGCAGGGCCTTTGTGCTCATCAAAGGCTCCCGTGGTGTGGGCCTTGAAAGGGTGCTCGGTGCGCTCTGACGGCTCGGACTACACCCCCTCTATACTCGGACCACACACCCACAAAATCTTACTATTTCTCCACAAAGTGTGAAAAATTGGAACAAGCAGAGGTAGTAATTTGCTTTTTGCAGAGCAAATTACTACCTTTGTTTGATTTATTGTGTACTTTGTACACAAGCCACTTCCGACCAAGCCCAAACTGAGTGATGACAGAGTTGAAACACAGAGCCACAACCATTCGCAACATATCGCGCGCACGCTTGCGTGTGTGCGCCCTTTGCTTGTGCCTTGTGCTGGTGGTGCCCCACACTGCCGAAGCACAAGGGTGGAACTTGCGACAACTCAAAGGTAAGTACCTCCAAGGCGAACTCACTCCCGCACAAAAACGCGACCGCTGGGGCTTTGCCGATGAGAAGGAACGTATGGTCATCAAAAACATCTTTGACGCAGTAAGACCCTTTGAGGACTCGCTCGCTATGGTGCGCTACGAGGGTAAGTGGGGTGTGTTGCGCAGAGATGCTACCTACCTCTTCACTCCCCAATACGACACAATCACCCCCTTTGTGAAAGGTGCTGCGTGGGTGCAGCAGGAGCAGTTGTGGGGTGTTGTGGACCGCAATGGAGAAGTCGTTTTTGAGCCCCAATTTGCCGCAATGGGCGAGTTTGACCAAGAGGGGCTCGCTTGGGTAGAGCGAGGCGGTGCGTGGGGACTTGTTGCCCGAGAGGGACTTGTGCTCTTCGACTTCGCTGTGGAGCAGAAACCACACTTTGAGCAGGGCCGCAGTTGGACCAAATGGAATGGCCGTTGGGGACTTATTGACCACACAGGCGAAGTGCTCTTCGATGCTGTGTTGGAGCAGGAGCCCGAATTCATAGGAGGAGTGTGCTGGTGCCAATGGCTGGGCGGTTGGGGTGCTGTGGCCGAAGATGGCCGAGTGCTCTTTGAGCCCACCATTGAGGATGAGCCCACATTTGAAAACTCTGTGGCTTGGGTAAGGCTCGGGGGCGTGTGGGGGGCTGTCGGCTACGATGGCAAGGTGTTGTTCCAACCCGTGCTTGCCGAGAAACCCGCCTTTGAGGGTATGGTGTCGTGGGTGCAGTGGAACGGCCGTTGGGGTGCTGTCAGGCGTGATGGTAGCGTGGCCTTTGAGGCTCTGCTTGACGATAGACCAATCTTTGACGAGAACAACATAGCGTGGGTGAACAATCAGGGCTTTTGGGGTGCTGTGCGCACCGATGGCTCGCTCGCCTTTGACTTCGTGGTTGAGGAGAGGCCCATATTTATGACCGGCGGTGTGGCTTGGACAAGGTGGAATGGCCGTTGGGGTGCCATCAGGCGCGATGCCACGGTGGCCTTTGATGCCATAATAGAGGAGAGACCCATATTCGACAACGAAGATATTGCGTGGGCCTACTGGAACTCCCACTGGGGCGTGGTGCGCAGAGATGGCACCGTGCTGTTGCCACCGACCACCGATGACAAACCCATCTTCAACGACCGAGGTGTGGCGTGGGTGAATTGGAACAGCAAATGGGGCGTGGTAACCACCCGTGGCGAAATTCTCCTGCAAGCACTCGTGGACACCAAACCGACCTTTGCCGAGAAGGACTACGCTTGGGTAAGTTGGAACTCCCACTGGGGCGTGGTCAGCTACGATGGCAAGGTGCTCTTGGATGCCGCCATAGCCAACAAACCATCCTTTGCCACCAGCGACAGAGCGTGGGTGAGTTGGAATGGTAAGTGGGGCGTGGTGGCCGAAAATGGTACCGTGGTGCTCGATGCTATGATTGATTCAAGGCCCATATTCCCTGAGGGTGTCACCCACGCTTGGGCAAGTTGGCACGGCAAGTGGGGTGTGGTGGCCACCGATGGTAGCGTGGTGCTCGATGCAATGATTGACACAAGGCCGATGTTCGGCGACAAGGATATTGCTTGGGTGAGTTGGAACGATGCGTGGGGCATTGTGCGCCAAAATGGCGAGATTGTGCTCGGTGCTCTCCTCTACAACAAGCCCGAATTCGACTCCGAGGGTTACGCTTGGGGCCGCTGGAATGGCCTATGGGGCGTGATTACCTTTGAGGGCAAGGTGGCACTGGCTCCGATGTTGGAAGAAAAGCCCGCCTTTGGCTCCGCAAAGAGTGCTTGGTGCAAGTGGAACGGTAAGTGGGGCGTGGTGTCCCGCAAGGGCGAAATCCTCTTTGGAGCAGTGTTGGACGACAAACCCACCTTCGGCCCCTCGGGCAGGGGATGGTTTGAGTGGAACGGTGGCTGGGGCGTGGTGTCCAAAGGCGGCAAAGTGCTCGTGAAGCCCGTCTACGACCTCCGCCCGACATTCCGTGATGGCTACGCTTGGGTGCGCTCCAACGACAAGTGGGGTGTGATGAGGGATGACCTCACACTGGCCATATCCCCCCACCTTGACGAGGAGGGTAGCGGCATTTTGGTGCTCGGTAACTCGGTGATTGACATAGCCCGACACAAGGTACTATCGTTCAACGGCGTGCGCCCCGAGAAGGACAACCTCGGCAGGGTGCTGCACTATGTTGTGGAGAGCCCCGATGGTGTGGGCGTGATGGATACCGATGGTGCGATGATTATCCAACCCAAGTGGGATGATGTGATATATGCCCCCGGCAACGTGTTGCACGCCGTGTGCAAAGGCGGTTTGTGGGGCTTTGTAGACGACACCGGCCGAGAGGTTGTGGAGTGTCGCTACGACAAGACGTGGGGCTTCGTGGGCGATGTGGCACAAGTGCGCACGGGTAGCAAATGGGGCCTGATGAATGGCAGCGGTCAGGAGATTATCCCCTGCAAGTATGACCACATCGAAAACTTCTCGGAGGGTGTGGCTATGGTGGTAAACAATGGTCGCTATGGCTTCGTAGACGAACTCGGACACGAAATCGTGGTGTGCAAATATGAACAAGCGCAGGGCTTCGTGGGCGGACTCGCTGCCGTGAAGCAGAGGGGCAAGTGGGGATATGTCAATAGGGAAGGTACCCTCGTGGTCGCACCCACCTACAATGACATTAGCCCCTTTGCCGATGGACTCGCCGCAGTACGCAACGGCAATGGCAAGTGGGGCTACATCGACACCACCGGTCGTAGTGTCATCTCACCCCGATTTGACACCGCCACCGCCTTCGTGGGTGGACTGGCCAAAGCACGACTCAATGGCGTGGAATACTACATAGACCGCTCCGGCAACTGCCTCTACGACTTCTGCGACCTCACACCAATGGCACAATATGGCTGCGCTGTGGTGGGCTACAAAGGCCGATATGGCCTCGTGGGTAGCGGCGGAGTGGAACTCATATCGTGTAAGTACGACCACATCGGCACCTTCGCCGATGGCCTCGCTCCCGTGTCGCTCAATGGCAAGTGGGGCTACATCGACACCTTCGGACGTGAGGTTATCATCTGCCGCTACGATAAGGCCGAGAAGTTCTCCGAAGGCTTGGCACAAGTGCATACAAGAGACAATATCGGCTACATCAACACCGAAGGCCGCCTTGAATTTGTGTGCCGCTACGATGGCGCAGAGGAGTGTATAAATGGCTCGGTGGTGGTGAACAATGGCTCCCGCAAGGGCCTTGTGGATAGGCTCGGCAAGGAACTCATCCCCTGCCTCTACGAACAGGTTGAACCCTTCGTGGAGGGCTACGCCAAGGTGCGCCACGCAGGACGCTGGGGCTTCGCAGGAGTGGATGGCCGTGAGGAAATCGGCTGCATCTACGAAGAAGTCGAAAACTTCTCCGGTGGCGTTGCCAAAGTTAAATTGGATGGCAAATGGGGCCTTGTTGGGGTGGATGGCCGAGAGGTGCTGCCCTGCGTGATGGACGAAATCGGAGAGTTCGTGGGCCGCTACGCCCCCTGCACGATGGACGGACACCACGGCTACCTGCACACCTGCGGAGAGTATGTGGTGCTGGATTGATACCTATATTTATATATAAGAGAGAGAGGATAATAGAGAAATTGCTATATGAAAAGAACTTTGTGCGCTGTGATGGCTGCATTGGCGGCTATGATGCTTGTCGGATGTGAGGGCGGTAAGAGGCCCGATGTTGTTGTGGCAAAATGTTGGACCGAACTTGCTGCGGGCAACGTGAAGGCGGCTGTGGAACTTATTGACGTGCCTGTGGGCGAAGAACACCTCTATGTTGAGATGTTCTCCGAGAGGGCTGCCAAACTACAAGAGGTCGGCGGTGTGGAGCGAGTGGACATCTACTCCTACGATGAGGGCAAAACCGAGGCCCGCGTGGAGGCCACCGTGGTGCTCGCCAATGGCCAATCTATCCCCGCCACCTACACCCTCACCAAAAAAGGCCACACTTGGAAGATTGTCAATTAGACGTACCCACCCCACCCTACTCAAGGACAACTTCCTACCTACTCAAGGACAAAACCTATTCTAGGATACACTCCACTCAAGGACAAAACCACCATACTCAAGGGCACACACAATCAAACAACCACAAAACCGAGGAACACTGCATAGTGTTCCTCGGTTTTGTTTAGTGCCAACGGGCACTCCGAGTGTTTCCTAACTATGCCCCAAACAAAAAAGTCCCCCCCTCACAGGAGGGGGATTTAGGGGGTGGGTAACACAAAAGTGGCGGCAATAGCCGGCTCTTCAAGACCATTGGTAAGACCATAGTTCTATGCAAGGCCTACCCTTAGTGAAAGCACAAAAAAAGCCAAGTCTTTCGACTTGGCTTGAAGAGGCGGCTACCTACTCTCCCACAACTAAATGCAGTACCATCGGCGTAAGCGAGCTTAACTTCTCTGTTCGGAATGGGAAGAGGTGGAACCTCGCTGCTATAACCACCT